>DCVK01000022.1:0-43695 GCA_002335385.1 Candidatus Aminicenantes bacterium UBA2190 | reverse complement strand
TTAACTGCTCTTCGGGGGGGCACTGCGGTGCCCCCCTTTTTTTTGCTTGCCGGCAATCCCGTTCTATGGAATAATCCGGGTGTGAACTCCGCGTCCGATCGCTCTCTCGTAGCCGGACATCGCCGCTGGTGGCTGGCCGCCGGCGGCGTGGCGCTGCTGGCGGCGCTGGCCTTCTGGCTGTTGCGCCCAGGCTCGCCGGTCCATACCGGCGCCGGCAGCCCCGAGCGCTGGAACGTGGTGCTGGTGACCATCGATACGCTGCGCGCCGATCACGTCGGCGCCTACGGGGCGGGCCGGGCGCTCACGCCGGCGCTTGACGCCCTGGCCGGCGACGGCGTGCGTTTTGAGCACTGCGTTGCCCAGGCGCCGCTCACCTTGCCCTCGCACGCGTCTCTGCTGTCGGCCACCCAGCCGTTGTTCCACCGCGTCCGCGACAATGGGACCTTTCGCGTGCCGCCGGAGCTGGACCTGATCAGCGAAGTGCTGAAGGAAAACGGTTTTGCCACCGCCGCCTTCATCGGCGGCTACGTCCTGCACGGCAAGTGGGGGCTGAACCAGGGATTCGACCATTATTCCGACCGCTTCGAGCCCGGCCCGGGGCGCGACCTGGTGCTGCTGGCCAAGAAGCCGGCCGGCGAGGTGCTCGCCGACGCCCGCGCCTGGCTGGAGGAGAACGGCGGCAACAGGTTCTTCACCTGGATCCACCTCTACGATCCCCATTTCCCCTATGAACCGCCCGCGCCCTTCGACCAACGCTGCGCCGGCGAGCCCTACCGGGGCGAGGTGGAATACGCCGATCATGAACTGGGGATGTTTTTCGATTACCTGCGGCAGAAGGGCTGGTACGACCACACCCTGGTGGTGGTCACCGCCGACCATGGCGAGGGATTGGACGACCACGGCGAGCAGAAGCACGGCTACTTCCTGTATGAAACGACCATGCACGTGCCGCTCATTTTTCGCTCCCCGGCTCCCCTTGCCGCCAAGACCGTCGCCCAGACGGTGCAGCTCATCGACGTGGCGCCGACCATTCTCGACCTGCTGGGCATCAGCGCGCCACGGGGCTGGCAGGGGAAGACGATGGGGCGGCTGCTGGCGGGGAAGGCGGACGAGCGCTTCGGGACCGCCTACTGCGAGACCTGGTACCCGCGCCTGCATTACGGCTGGTCGCAGCTGCGGGCCTTCTATGCCGGCGGGGAAAAATACATCTTCGCTCCCCGCGACGAGTTGTACGACCTGCGCCGGGACGCGAACGAGGAGCGCAACCTGGCCGGTGAGCGGCCGCGCCGGCGCGCCGACCTGCGTGGGCGCGCGCTGGCTTTCATGCAGGCGGCAGGGCGCGGTGCCCTGACCCCCGGGAGCATCCAGGTGATGGACGCGGAAGACCGGCGCCGGCTGGCGGCCCTCGGCTATCTGGGCGGCACGCTGCCGCTGGCGGACGATGACGCCCCGCTGGCCGACCCCAAGGACAAGCTGCCCGATTACATCGCCTTCGGCAAGGCCGTGGCGCTGCTGGGCGAAGACCGCTGGCCGGAGGCGCTGGACGCCGCCCGCGGCATTGTCGAGCGCAATCCGGGGTTCGCCGATGCGCTGAACCTGGAGGGTAACGCCCTGTTCGCGGGCGGGCGCCATGCGCAGGCCCTGGAGGCGTTCCGCCGCGCCCTGGCGCTCAAGCCCGAGGATGCCAACAATCGCCTCGACCTGCTGAAAACCCTGGAAAAATTGGGGCGGCACGAGGAGGCCGCCGCCGAGGCCCGCCGCTTTCTTCGCGACGCCCCCGGCGATTCCACGCTGCTGGCCGCCCTGGGGCGCATCCTCCTGGCGCAAAAGAAGGACGAGGAGGGGCTGCACGTCCTGCAGCAGGCCCTGGCGGCCGACCCTGGGGTCTATCCCCGCCTCAACCGGGCCGCCGAGGTCCTGATCGCCCGCCAAGCCTTCTCCACGGCCCAACAACTCATTCAGGGAATCCTGACCGCCCAGCCGCGGGCGGCGGGCAGCCACTACCTGCTGGGGCAGATCGCGGAGGGCCGCCAGCAGCAGGGAGCGGCCATGGCATCCTATCGCCGCGAACTGGAGATCGATGGCCGGCATTACCAGGCGGCGGTCAACCTGGCCAACCTGCTGAAACAGGCGGGACAGCTCGACGAAGCGGCCCGCTATTACCGCGTGGCCGTCGACGCCAACGCCCTGCTGAAGATGCCCCGCTTTCACCTGGCCGAGATCATGCTGCGCCGGGGAGTCGATCTTACCGGCGCCGTCGACCTCTGCCTGCAGGGGATCGGGATCGCGCCGCAGGACCGCGACACCCTGTTCGGCTACTTCGTCCTGACCAACCTTTACGCCGCCCTGGGCGACAGCGAGCGCCGCGATTTCTATACCCGCCAGGGCGAGAAGCTGATCGCGAAACTGGATCGACGCTGACCGTTCCCCAGACGGCGGATTGCCTCACACCCCGTGGCTGTGGTAATATCAACAAATGGCAGCCTTCTTTTCATCATCATCCCGCGCCCGGCGCTGGTGGATCGCCATTGGGGTCCTGCTTTTTCTGACGGCGGCCACCTGGCTGGCCGTTGGCTTCTTGGGCCGGACGGAATCTTTCCGGCGCTCGCCGGATCTCAACGTCATCCTGATCACCATCGATACCCTGCGCGCCGACCATGTCAGCGCCTACGGTGGCGATCAGGCCCGGACACCGGTCCTCGACTCCCTGGCCGCCGAGGGGGCGCGTTTCGACCATTGCATCGCCCAGGTGCCGCTCACCCTGCCTTCCCACGCCTCGTTGCTCTCTTCCACCTACCCGCAGTTCAACCAGGTGCGGGACAACGGCGGTTTCCAGGTGCCGGCGCAGCTGAACCTGATCAGCGAGGTCCTGAAGCAAGGGGGAGCGGCAACCGCCGCCTTCATCGGCGCCTTCGTGCTGCACGGCAAATGGGGGCTCAACCAGGGGTTCGACGTCTACTCGGACCGCTTCGATCCGGCCCGCTACGGCAGGATCCTGCTGGAGAACGAGAAGCGGGCCGACGAAGTGCTGGGCGATGCCCGGCAGTGGCTGGGAGCGATCGGCGGGCAGCGGTTCTTTGCCTGGATCCACCTCTACGACCCCCACTCCCCCTACGATCCTCCCGAGCCCTTCGACCGCAGCACTCCCCGCGCCGCCTATCGCGGCGAGGTGGAATATACCGACGGCGAGCTGGGCCGCTTCATCTCCTTCCTGAAGGAAAAAGGGCTGTATGACAACTCGCTGATCGTCGTCGCCGCCGACCACGGCGAGGGACTGGGCGATCACGACGAGGACGGCCATGGCATGTTCCTTTATGAAACGACGATCCATGTGCCCCTGATCATCCGCGCCCCGCGGCCCTTCGCCCGCCGCACGGTGGCGGAGACGGTGGAGCTGATCGACGTGGCGCCGACCGTTCTCGACCTGCTCGGCGTCCCCGTCCCCAGGGAGTGGCAGGGTCGCTCTCTCTGGCCGCTGCTGAGCGGCAAGGCCGACGAAGGGGCGGGGCGGGCTTACAGCGAGACCTTCTATCCCCGTTTCCACTACGGCTGGTCGAGCCTGCAGTCGTTCAGCAGCGACAGGCTGAAGTACATCCTGGCCCCGCGCGATGAACTGTACGACCTGGCCCGCGATCCCCACGAAAGCCAGGAACTGGCCGGTGACCCGCGGCGCCGCGACCTGCGCGGGCGGCTGATGGACTTCGTCAGCCGCAGCTCGCGCGGGGCGCTGAGCCACCTTTCCAGCCGGCAGATGAGCCCCGACGACCAGCGGCGGCTGGCCGCCCTGGGCTACCTGACCGGGACCGTGAAGGTCGACGAAACGCGGCCGCTGGCCGACCCCAAGGACAAGATCGCCGCCAGCAACATGCTGACCAGGGCGACCTACCTGCTCGAGGAGAAGCAACCCCAGGAAGCGGCCGACTTGCTCGAGAACCTCACCCGCGAGGAACCGGAACTCGCCGACGCCTGGAGCCTGCTGGGCAACGTCAACCTGAAGCGGGGCCGCAAGCAACAGGCGCTCGATTCCTTCCGTCGCGCCCTGGCCCTGAAGCCCGACAACAATTTCCTCATGCTGAATATCGTGAAGACCCTGGCGGGATCGGGGGAGGTCGAGGCGGCCGCCGAGGAGAACCTCCGTTTCCTGAAGTCCTTCCCCGACGACCCGGCGCTGCTGGAGCAGCTGGGCTATATTCGCCTGTTACAGGACCGGACCGACGAGGCGCTGAAGATCCTGAACCGGGCGCTGGCCCTCGACCCGACGGCCCCGCAGTTGGCCAACCTGATCGCCGAGGCGCTGATCCGCAAGGGCGACCATGCCGGGGCGGAGGAGATCCTGAACCGCGGATTGCGCGAGAATCCGCGCACGCGCAACAGCCACTATCTGCTGGCGCAGGTCCAGGAGGCGCTGGCGCGGCCCGACCAGGCCATCGACCTCTACCACAAGGAGCTGGAGATCAACCCGGAAAAATTCCAGGCGGCAGTCAACCTCGCCAACCTGCTGAAGCAGGTGGGGCGGTTCGACGAGGCGGCCCGTTATTATCGCATGGCCATCGACGCCAACGACGCGTTGAAGATGCCCCGCTTCCACCTGGCCGAGATCATGCTGCGCGAAGGCCGTGACCTGGAGCAGGCCGCCGCCCTGTGCCTGGACGGGATCGAGCGCTTGCCGCGCGACCGCGACACGCTGTTCGGCTACTACGTGCTGACCAATCTGTACGCCGTGCTGGGCAATGCCGAGCGCCGCGATTTCTATACCCGCGAGGGAGAAAAGCTGATCGCCGCGCTGGAAAAGAAATAAGTGTCAGTGTCAGCAAGAAATTAAAGCAACCGGTTGACGGTAGGCGGTATACGGTTGACGGTCAGCATAAGAAATACGAAGACTTAAATTTCAAATCACAAGCACCAAATTCCAAATAAATCCCAAATTCCAAATTCCAATTACCAAAACGAAAGCTCCTTACATCGAATTCTCCTTTTTGTGGTCATTTGGTAATTGAAAATTGGAAATTATTTGGGATTTCTTGCTTGGAATTCAATTCTTCACATGTCACGCGTCACGATAGGCCGTTTCTTTCCTACTCATGGCTGCTTGATCTCAACACTGCTATCGACCTCGAAGAAGCGGTACTTCCCATAGTCCTGCCGCAGGCGGTAGAACTCGATCTCGCGCCTTCTCCCCTCGAGTTGGGGCAAGGTGATGATCATCCCACTCCCAGTGAGGTCCCCGCCGACCATCTCACGGCTCTTCTCCGTCACCACCTTTTCCAGGACGTAGGCCTCGCGGAACATGGTCATGGATGGGAAGCGCAGGCCGCCGCGGACCACGAAGTATTGGTGGGTCACCTCGAGCAGCATCCGGGCCTGCGACGCCTTGGCCGCTTTCTCCAACTCCTCAGCGCCGGCCACCCCGCGCGGGTTCATCTCGATCTTGAGCACCGAGCCGTCCTTCTCATCGATCCACGCCCTGCCCTGGGCGATGCCCACTCCCTCGGCCCGGAGCGGCGTCACCTCGACGACGACGCAGCGGCTCCTGCCGATGCGGTCGCGCCCGGCAAGGCGGTAGGCATACGCCGCCCGGTTCTCCATCGCCAGCAGGGTCACGGGCATGAATACCGAGTAGTGGGAGGAGAAGCGGGTCTCCAGGGTGGCGTTCTCTTTGTCCATTTTCCGCGTCCCCTCATGGACCAATCGCCGGTGTTCGCTGATCGTGCCGCCGGCGCCGGTGATCTGGTAGTCGTACTCCCAGCGCCGCTCCACCGACTCAGTCCGTTTCGTAAGAGGATTGCGCTCCAGCACCCGCTCCTTTACCTTCTCCAGGCAGTAGAAGCGGAACGCCGCCTCCTTAAGCCGCCGGCAATAGTCCGCGGCCCTGGCCATGACCGGTTCCAACTCCTCGGGCAGGGGCGGCGCATCGACCTCCGGCTCCAGAACGGGAACCGAAACCGGGGGCGGCAGCGCGGCGATCTCCTTTTCAGCGGTGGCCCGGTTGCCGGTCAGCAGGTCCTGCACCTCGATGTGGACCTGGTAACTCCCCGGCTCGGGGAAATGGAGGGCCATCTCGACATCGACGGCGGTTTCGCCCGCTAGGATCTCCTTCTCGACGGCCAGGGGATCGCCGCCGCGCACATGGGCGCGGACGCCGACCCGCAGCCGGCCTTTCAGGCCCGCATCGCCGTAGGCTCTCTGGTAATCGGTCAGCGACACGGTCAGCTTCCCCTCCCGCCACTCCAACGCCTGGATCTTGAGCGGGAACACCTCGCCCAATTCCAGCTTGCGCGAGAAGACCACCTTCAGCCCCGGGCGCTTCACCTCGACCCGCAGCCGGCGCCGGCGGTCTTCTCCCGGCCCCGGCTTGAAGGTCAGGATGTAATAGATGTCCTCCTTCTCGGCCGCCTGTCGCAGCGCCTCGCCCAGCCGGGTGGTGTTGCTCACCCGGCCGCCGGTGTCGGCGCTGATCTGGCGGAACGCCCCCTCCCACGAGGAAAATACCGGCTGCCATTGAAGATGCTCATTGGACCGCATCTCACCGGCGGCGTCGCTTAAAAAGACATGGTAGGTGGTGTTGGCGCCGATGAACAGCGGCCGCAGGTCGCGCAGGTAGCTCGTCACGTCGCTGCCCAGCTTGACCTGCCTCTCGGTCTCATCCATGAACCCCTTGAGTTTCGTGATCGTATCCTGCGACATAGGTGCGTCGCGCAGCAGCCGCGAGTCGCGGTGCAGCAGCGGCAGCCGCTCGTTCTGCAGGAACAGCAACGCCCACTTCTCGGCCTCCACCGCTTTCAGCGCCGTGGCCAGCCGTTCCAGCCAGGCCGGGTCTCCCTTCAGCCGCTCCAGGCGGTACTCGTTGAGGGCTCCGAGATAGCTCGTTTTGAACCGCTCCAGGAAAACGCCCTCCGGTGGCGCGGTCTTCATGCCACTGTAGGTGACGAGGTCGTCGTAGAATTCGCCGGCGCTACGCTGAAGATCGCTCACCAGCTTGTTCTTGCCGAGTTGCTTTCGCTTCAGGTCTTCGGCCAGGTCGGCGAAGAAGGCATCGACCTTTTCCTTCTCCCCCTCCAGGGAGCGGATCTCCACGGCCCGGCTGGCGTCGCTTAGCACGACCCGGTCGCCGGGGCGGTAGATCTCCCTGACGAAATAGTCCCAGGCCTTGGGCCATTCGCGGCTCTCCTCGTTGAGCCAGAACATGAACAGGAACAGGCGCGGCTTGGGCTTGGCCGCCGTGATACCGGCATCGACCTCGGGACAGGCCAGCGAGCGCCGCAGCTCGCGGCAGTAGGCGACCTTTACCGGCCGGCCCTCCTCGTGCAGGACAAAATCCTCGGTCCGGAGCCCGGGCACCGGCTTGCCGCCGTCGAACACCCGCACCAGGATCTCCTGGTAGATCACCTCAACCCGCTCATGGACCCTCTCCTGGCCCGCCAGCAGGGCGAACAGGGCCAATAGCGCCGCGAGTGAAATGACCCACTGATGGCTTGGCTTTATTCTCTTTCTCATCCCTATATTTTGTTCCTGCAGGAGTGAATTAGCAACAGCCCAGAAGACAGTGTCAGTGACAGTGTCAGTGTCAGTAAGAAATTAAAGCAATCGGTTTATGGTAGGCGGTGTACGGTTGACGGTCGGCAAAAGCAATACGAAGACTTAAATTTCAAATCACAAGCACCAAATTCCAAATAAATCCCAAATTCCAAATTCCAATTACCCAAACGAAGACCTTTCAGTGCTTTTTTCAGTGAAGCGCCTTTTTTTCACTTTTGCCTTTTTACTTTTGCCTTTTGCCTTTTTTATCTCTTTACCTCTCTACCCCTTACGCCGAGTTCCATTCTTCCGCGTCACGCGTTACGCGTCACGCGTCACGAAAATCAGGAACCGGCTTCGCGCTCCAGGGAGACGAGCTGGTCGCGCTCGGAGGGGGAAAGCCGATCGACGTGGTTCCGCCGCAGCGTTGCCAGCGTCTGCCGGGCCGCGCCCTTGCGGCCGCTGCGCAGCTGGGCGATGGCCAGGTTGAAATAGGTGTTGACGAACTCCGGATCGCTGGCGAGCGCCCGGCGAAAATGGCGGATGGCCTCCTCGCTGTCCCCGAGATACAGCCTGACCACTCCCAGTCCGTTCAGCGCGGTGATCAGCTTTTCATCAACGGCCAGCGCCCCGGAGAAGAATTCCTCGGCCCGGCGCAGGCTTTGCCGGTCATGGCGCTGGCGGAAGAGGGTCAGGTGCAGGGTGCCGAGGCCGCTCAGGGCCAGGGCCTGCCGGGGGTCGATCTCCAGGGCGCGCTGGAACGAGCGCAGTGCATCGTCGCCGCGGCCGCGGTCGAGCTGGGCCAGGCCGAGCTGGGTCCAGTGGGCGGGATGGCCTCCCTGATCGCCGACCAGCTCCTGCAGCAGGCCTTCGGCCATCTCCGGCCGGCCCAGCTTGACCAGCAGCTTGGCCGCCTGGCCGCGGACGTCGGCCGGGATGGTCTTGGCGTCGGGGGCGGCGGCATCCAGCAGCCGGCGCAGCGTGGCCAGGGCCTGGTCGGGCCGGCCCGCTTCGCACTGCAGGTCGGCCAGGGCGATCGCCAGCTTGCGGTCTCCGGGCTCCAGGTCCCAGGCTTTCTGGAAATGGCCGATGGCCAGGTCGATCTTTTTCTGGCCGTGGTAGAGCTCGCCCAGCATCAGGTGGGCTTCCACGGAGCGCGCATCCATGGCCAGGGTGAGCTGCGCCGTCTCCTCGGTCCGCCGCTCGTCGCCGTGATTGCGGTAGAAGGTCGCCAGCAGCAGGGCAAAGCGCGACGTTTCCGGAAAGCGCGCGATGGCTTCGCGCAGGACCGCCTGGATGGCTGCCGGGTCCTTGCGCGCCAGCGCCAGCTCGTACGCCGTATCGTGGAACTGCGGCAGCTTGCGGTCGAGTCCGCTGGCCCGCAGCTCGTCGAGCCGCTGCTCCGCGCCTTCCAGGTTCCCGGCGCGGATCGCCTCCCGGGTTTTCAGCAGCCGGTTCATCGGTCCGATCCCTTCCTTGGGGTCCTCGTTGGCTCCCTTCAGGAACGGGCGGTCGCTCGAGGCGAAATACCCCAGGGTGCGAAGGCGGGCCTGGTCCTGGCGGGTCTGCTGCGAACGCAGCGCCGCCTTGTCGGCAGGCACCGTCCGCTCAAGGTGACGGTCCAGGTCGCGGGCCAACTGCTTGGCCTGGGCGTTCCTTTTCAGGTAGAGGTTGTCCTTCTCCAGGGGGTCGGATGCCAGGTCGTACAATTCGGGGCGGGGCAGGGAAATGTACTTGAGCCGGCCGCTCAACAGACCCGAGAGCGGGGCCCAGCCCATCTCCTCCATCCCGTACAGGCTTTCGAAGTAAAGGGCGGGCGCCGGCCGCGCGGGATTTTCGTCGCCGGCCAACAGCGGGGCGAGGCTGCGGCCCTGGACGCCGGCGGGAAGCGGCTGGCGGTACAGTTCCAGCAGGGTGGGCAGCACGTCGACCAGCCCCACGGGCTGCGCGACCACCCGGCCGGCGCGGAAGAGACGCGGCTGGTGGAAAATGAGCGGCACGCGCAGCGTCTCCTCGTAGCAGAATACCCCATGGCCGCTTTCTTCGTGCTCGCCGAAGCCCTCGCCATGGTCGCCGGCGGCCACCACCAGCGTGTTCTTCAGCAGGCCGCGGCGGTCGAGTTCCTGCAGCATGCGGCCGATGGTCTCGTCCATGAAGGCGATCTCGCCGCGGTACGGGTCGTCGGCGAAACGCTCGCGGAACGGCGCCGGCGGCTCGTAGGGGGCATGGGGGTCATAGAGGTGCACCCAGCAGAAAAATGGCAAGGAAGGGGAGCGGTCGAGCCAGCGGCTGAACTTGGCGAATACCTTGTCGGCGGATATTTCCGAGCGGTAGGTGGTATCGCCCTCCGGCTTGTCCAGGGTATCGTCGTAGCCGGCGAACCCCTGCGCCAGGCCGAACTTCCTCTCCAGGACATACGCGGCGATCATGGCCATGGTGGAGAAACCGGCCTGGCGGAACACTTCGGCCAGGGTGATCTCCTCGGGGCGCAGCGCATAGGTGCCGTTGTTGCGCACCTGGTGGGCCTGTGGTTCGCGCCCGGTCATCAGGGTGACATGGGCCGGCAGGGTCAGCGGCGCCGAGGTGTAGGCGCGGTCGAAGCGCACCCCTTCCCGGGCCAGCCGGTCCAGGTGCGGGGTGGCGGCACGGGCGTCGCCGTAGGCGCCGATGCGGTCGGCGCGTGTGGTATCGAGGGTGATCAGCAGCAGGTTGGTGCCGCCGCTGCTGCCGGCGTCGGGGGGACGGCCCCCTTTCTTGCAGGCGCCGCCGAGCAGCAGCAGGGCGAGCCATGCCGCCATACCACCCAGGCGCAGTGCCGCGCCGGCATTGTTCCGCTTGCCGCACATGCCGGGGAACTACTTCTTGTTCAGCAGGTCGAGCAGCGCCTTGCCTTCCTCGAAGTTCGGTTCGGCCGCGCCGATCTCGACGAATTTCTTCAGGTGCTCCACGGCCTTGTCCATCTCACCGCGGTTCATGGCCACATAGGCCAGCTTCAGATAAGGCTTGGGCCATTCGGGCTTGATCTGGATGGCCATGCGGTAGTACTTATCGGCTTCTTCGGGCTTGTTGCGGGCGAACATGATCTCGGCGACGTTGTAGGGCAGGGCCGGGTCGCGGGGCTGGATGTCCATCGAGCGCTGGAAGTTCTCCACGGCCTCCTTGAATTTCTCCTGGCGCAGGTAGACGTCGCCGATGCCGGCATAGGCCAGGGCGGCGGTGGCATTGCCCTTCAGGTCGGGAGTTTCTTTGGTGACCTCGGCGAGCACTTTCTCGAAGCCAGCCAGGGCCTCCTGGTATTCGCCCAGCTCATTCTTGCAGTTGGCGATGTAAATGCCGACCTGGTAGTTGGCCGGGTTCTTCTGGGCGAACTCCTCGTACAGGGCCAGCGCCTCGTCATACTGGCGCTGGTCGAACTTTTCGTGCGCCTTCAGGATGGCGTCGCGGTTGGGGTCGGCCACGACGGCGGGGGTCTTTTTGAGGACGATATGGATCTCCGGGTTCTTGGCGACGCCGCTGACCGGCTGCTGGGTGGTGCTGGGCGGGAAGCCCGCCATTTCGCCGGTGACCTGGACCGTTCCCTTGCCCAGGCCGAGAAAACCCCATTGCCCCTTGGAATTGGACTGGGTCTGGCGGGTGTTGTTGAATTCCATGTACTTCAGGGTGATGGTCGCGTTCTCCAGCGGGTTGCCGTTCTCGTCGACGATGGTTCCGGTCAGGCGGCCGCCGCCCCTTCCTTCCTGGGCCTGGAGTGCGATGGCCGCGGTCAGCAGCAGGGCCGCGGCCAAAATACGATGGATATTGATACGCATGGACATCCTCCTTTGATCCGCTTCGGATCTATCGATCACTTTTTTTTCACCGTTAACAGGCGCCGGTTCGACACTCCGCCGACCTGGTCCAGCACCAGCAGGTCGACCTGGGTCTTGCCCTTTTTCAGCGGGATCGTCCACTCGATCGCCAGCCGTCCCTTATCCTGTGTCTCCGGGTCGAGGGCGATGCGCCGGTTGTCCTTGTGGGTGAGAATCGAACCGTCGGGCAGGTAGAGGTTGGCCGCCAGGTGGATGCGGGCCGTGTACCTGCCGTCGGCATCGATCTCATAGCGCAGGTCCTTGACCGGGATGGAGATGAGCACCAGGCCCCGCTCCGGCTCGATCCTGGCCGTGAACTCCAGTATGCGTTCCTCGGCCCCCTTGTCGCCGTGGATGAAACGGGTCTTGGCCGATTTCAGAAGGTCCAGCAGCCGCGGCGCGGTGCGCTGCATATCCAGCTCATATACGCCATACCCCTGGCGGTCGATGAAGATCACGTAAAAATTCAGGTTCTGGTAAGGCCATACGATGACGCCCTTGCCCGCCTCCATGTCGCTCAGCTGGGACATGGGGGATCCCGAGGGATACGGCGTCGTGCCCGCGTTCATGATGCTGGGCGGTCCCAGCACCATGTAGACCATTCCGCGTGCCGTATCCCAGCCCGGGCGGTTGGCTTCGCGCAGGTACCTGTTGACGAACTCGAAGCGCTCCTCCAGTTCGGCGCGGAATTCGTTTTCTTCGCTGCCGGGCGAGGGGTCACGGATCTCCCAGAAGGCGTCGATGAATTCCCGGCGCAGTTCCGGGCTGGCGAGGTTGCCGAACGCCTTCTCCTCGTCGCGGGTCATGAAATGGCGCGCCATGCGGAAGAATTCTTCGCTGTCGGGATCGAGCTTCGCCGCCGCTGCCGTAGGCACGGCGAGCGCAAACAGCGCCAGGAACAGCGTCGGCCAGGCGAGCACGGTGCGGTCACGATGTTTCATCTGGCCTCCGTTTGTTTCAGCAGGTCGGCGATATCGGGCTGCCCGGCCTTGATCTTCAGCGAAGCGGACAAGGCCTTCCTGGCTTCCTGGGGGTTGCCCAGGCGCAGGAAGGAGAAGCCCAGGGCATTCAGCACCGTGATGTCGCTGTCATACAGGGTGTTGGCCTTGAGCAGCGCGTCGACGGCCTCCTGCCAGCGGCTGAGCCGGTACAGGGCCTTGCCGCGCAGCGCCTGGAATTCGAAGGTGGTCCGCTCCTGCTCCTGAACGGGCGCCAGCACCGCGAGCAGTTGTTCGAACTTTTCCCGCCCCAGCAGAAAACGGGCGTAGGCGATGCGCAGCGCGGGATTGCCGCCGCCCTGGCGCAGTGCCTGCTCGTAAGCGAGAGCCGCGTCCTCCATGCGGCCGCTGGCTTCGTACTGCACGGCCAGCATGCCGAGCAGCAGGTAGCCGCGCTCGACGGCCAGGGTCGGCGCCGCGAACGTGGGGTGTTCCAGCACCGGCAGCCGGGACACGGTGAAGTTCGTCTCGCTGCCGAGGCTCTCCCCCCTGCCGGCGGGATCGCGCAGGCTGGCCCGCAGGCGATAATAGCCGGCGGGCAGGGTGCCCAGGTCGGCGGTGTACGCCTGGATGGCCTGGCCGCCCTCGGCGCGTGGGGTCAGGCGCCTGGAAACCGGGTCGGCGCCGGCGGCGGGCACGCTGATCAGCTCGAGCTCAGGGGCGGGCGTGGCCGCGGCAGCGCCGTGGTCGACGGCCAGCAGGACCTGCAGCGGCTCCTTTTCCCCGAAGGTGCGCTGGGGATCGGGGCTGGCGTGGATGTTCTGCAAAGAGTAGGCTCCAATCGTCGCCCGGGCGTCGCGTTGGATGCGGTAGGAGACCAGCGGGCCGAAGAGCGCCGCCTCTCCCGGTGCCGGGACGCGGATCTTTTCGCTGAAGGAGGCGAATTCGCGGTTGACCGAGTTCTGTACGAGCACGGTGATCTCGAGGTCGCCGTCGATCACCGGCAGGACGTCGGCCAGGATAAGTCCGTTGGCCAGGGTCTTTTCCATCTCGTCCTTGTCATACGCGAAGGGCAGGTTCTTGGTATGCTGGTAGATGATGCGCTCGTCCTGGCGCAGGTCGATGACCAGCTTGTAGGAGCAGGTATATCTCTTGGTGTCCGCGGAGTAGTCGACCGAGACCCGCTCCGGCCAGATGGCGAAATGGAGGAGATTCAGCCCCGAGACCGGATCGCGCAACAGCAGGATCTCGTGGCGGCTGCCGAGGTAGTCGACCGATTGCTGGATGTCGACATAGGATTTGAAGCGCAGGAACTGGCTGGCGTAGGTGGTGTTGATGTTTTCCTTGGGCAGGTCGCTGATCTTGGCCATCAGGGTCATGTCGCGCATGGAGGGGGCGAAGTTGCTAGTGCGCTCGCCGGGGATCAGCGTCAGGGCGACGTCGGCGACCTCGGGCTTGATCTCGAGGATCTTCTGGTAGATGGCCCGGTAGTCCTGCGAACTGAATTCCCCGACCTGGGTGACCAACAGCTGGTCGGGGCCGTCCACGGCGGGAATGTAGAGCTTGAAGTCGCCCGCCCCCCCCTTGCGGTAGAACACGACATTGAACATCGTCGGCAACCCCTTGCCCGGGTCGCCGAAATACTCCCAGATCTCGATGGGGTAGAGGTAGCTGTTGAACACCTCGCTGCGGTTGACCGGAGGACCCAGCAGGATGTGGATGCGGCCGCGGTCGGTCTTCCAGCCGGGCAGGGGCGAAGTGAAACCGTAATAGCGGTTGGCATACTGGAAACGCCGGCTGTGCTCGTCCTTGAACTCGTTCTCCGGGGTGCCGCGGTTGGGGTCGCGCTGGTTCCAGAAGATGTTGACGAAGGCCTCGCGGTCGCGGTCGTTGGCCAGGTCCATGAAGATCTTGCGCTCGGTCGGGGTGATGATGTAATCGACCAGCTCGAGCCACTGGCGGTATTTCTCCGCCAGCGGCGGGCTCTTGGCATCGGCGCCGGAGAGCAGGCTGGAGACGATGAGCACGGATCCCAGGATGAAGGATGCGCGGCGCCTGGCGCGCGCGCCGGCGCCGGAAGGCGGAACGATTGCGGGTGATGGCATGGTTCAAAACCTCATCGTCATTATAGCATAACAGGACGGATTGCCGAAGATGATTGGCGCCGGGAAACAGGGGAAAGACGTCAGACGTTAGATGCTAGACGTTAGTGGTTAGCAAGAAAACAGCACTTTTTCGATCTGCTGTTCTACCCCGGCCTTGATCTTGCTGATGTTCAACGCCTGGCAGCTGATGTTTCTTGGTCAACGAGCGCCTGGCTAACGTCTGACGTCTAACGTCTAACATCACGACCTCGAATATCGAGACATTAGACGTTAATGGTTAGCAAGAAAGGGAACGACCACGAATATCGTGACATTCGACATTAGTAGCCCGCAAGAAAAAAGCAATCCCCTATTTTTTTGTCACAACGCGATCTTGTCTTACTAACGTCTGGCGTCTAGCGTCTAACGTCTAATGCTTCCAGGCCTTCACCACCGCTTTCAGCCCGTCCACGGGCTCGGCGACCGTCTCGCAGACACCGCCGGTGGCACGGGCGACCTTGCTGAAGGCGGAGTAGATGTCTCCCGAGTTCTCGAGCAGGTTGCCGCTGGCCGAGGCGCTCTTGCCCGTGACGTAGATGAAGTGCTGGGTCAGCGGCACCTGCTTGAAAAAATCGGCCAGGGCGGCGGCATCGACGGGCTCTTTCAGGTTGCCGATGGTGAACAGCTCGTTGGCTTGAAAGGCGAACTTGGGCATGTCGCCCAGGATGTTCAGCGCCTCGCGCCGGGGGACAGGGCGGAACTCGCGTTCGAAGAAAACAACGATGTGATTCTCCCCCTTCTGGCCGCGGAAGGCCCCGGACAGCTGGCGCAGCGAGGCATCGTTGACCTTGCGCAACTGGGCCAGGTTGGCCAGCCCCTGGCGGTAGTAATTGAACAGCTCGCTCAGGTCGCGGGTCTCGGGGGCGCCGGTCATGCCCTCATCCGTGGGTATGCCCGACGGCATGACGAATCCTTCCAGGTTGCGGACGGCGCCTTCCAGGTCCCTGATGACCTGTTGGTAGCCCTGCGCCCCCTGGGAAATGTCGCCGCGCAGTTTCTCGCTCATCATGGCGATCAGTTCGGCCTTGGGCCGTGACAGGGTCTTCGGGGAGAAGCCGTACACTCGCAGCGGCGACTGGATGATCAGCTGGTCGCTGGGGCCGAGCATCCTGTTGAAGATGAACTCCACCGCGCTTTCCACGCCGACGCCGGGCTCGATGAACTCGAAGAAGACGATCAGGTTGCGCGGGGTTGCGGCAGCCAGGTCCCCCGGGCCGGCGGCGGCCAGCAGGGTCAGGGCGATCGCCGCGATGGTGAACAGGTTTCTGCGAAGCATTGGATCCTCCTTGAAATGTAGCCGGGATTATCTTACATCTTGGAACTGTGAATCTCAAGGGAAGACAAAGGGAAGAACGAGGGAAGAGAAAGGGAAGAGCGAGTGGAAAAAGCTTTTTTGGGTGTCTCTTTCCACTTTGTCTTCCCTCTGCCTTCCCTCCGACTTTCCCTTTGTCTTCCCTGGAGCGGCCTTACTTCGCTTTCTTCCAACTTTTTTCGATTGCTTTCAGCCCGTCCACGGGCTCGGAGGTCGCCAGCCAGGATCCGCCCGTTTCCTTGGCGATCTTGCTGAAGGCGGAGTAGATGTCGCCCGAGTTCTCCAGCAGGTTGCCGGTGGCCGACGTTTTCTTGGCGGTGACGTAGACGAAGTGCTGGGTCAGTGACATCTGCTTGAAGTATTCGGCGAGGGCGCCGGCGTCGAAGGGTTCATTCACGTTGCCGGTGAGGAATATTTCGTTGGACAGGAAGGCGAACTTGGGCATGTCGGCCAGGATGTTCAGCGCCTCGCGCCGGGGGATCGGGCGGTACTCTCGCTCGAACAGCACGACGATGTGGTTCTCCCCCTGCTGGTTGCGGAAGGCGTCAGCGAGCTGGCGCAGCGAGGCGTCGTTGACCTTGCGCAGCTGGTTCAGGTTGGCCAGTCCCTGGCGGTAGAAGTTGAACAACTCGCCCATGTCGCGGGTCTCGGGAGAACCGTCCGACGGTACGTCCGTTGGCAGGACGAAACCCTCCAGGTTGCGCAGGGCGAGCTCCAGCTCGCTGATGACCTGCTTGTAGCTCTGGGCCGCCTTGGTGATGTCGCTGCGCAGCTTGTCGCGCATCAGGGCGATCAGCTCCGCCTTCGGCTGCGCCAGCTTGGCGCGGGAGAAGCCGTACAGCCCCGAGGGCGAGCGGATGATCAGCTGGTCGTTTGAACCGACCATCTTGTTGAAAATGAACGCCACGGCGTCTTCCAGGCCGTCGGTGCTCTCGTGGAGATCGAAGAAAACGACCAGGTTGCGCGGGCTATCCGCCGCCGGCAGCGGGCCGGAAAGCCCCGTTGCCAGCCAGGCCAGGGAAATCATCAGAATCAAGCCGTTCAATGTGCGACGCATGGGCTCCTCCTCGAAAAAGTTGCCGGGACCATCTTACACCTTGGAACAATGAATCTCAAGGGAAGACAAAGGGAAAGGCAGAGGGAAGAAAAAGTGGGAAGAAAATTCCGAAAGGGCTTTTCCCACTCTCTCTTCCCTTTCTCTTCTCTCTTTCTTCCCTCTGTCTTCCCTGCAACAATGGCCGGCTATTCCCAGGTTTTCAGGATCGCTTTCAGCCCTTCCTCCGGCTCGGCGGTCGTAACGGTGACGCCGCCGCTGGCCTGGGCCAGGCGGCTGAAGGCGGAGTAGATGTCGCCCGAGTTCTCGAATAGGTTGCCGCCGGCGGAGATGTGCTTGGAAGTGACATAGACGAAGTGCTGGGTCAGGGGCACCTCGATGAAGTGCTCGGCCATGGCGGCGACGTCGAAGACCTCATTCAGGTTGACGGTGGCGAACAGCTCGTTGGCCTGGACGGCGAACACGGGCATTTCGGCCAGCACGTTCAGCGCCTCGCGCCTGGGAATGGGGCGGAATTCGCGCTCGAACAGCATGATGAGGTGGTTTTCTCCCTCGTGGCCGCGGAAGGCGCCGACCAGCTCGCGCAGCGAGGCCGCGTTCACCTTGCGCAGCTGGTTCAGGTTGCCCAGCTCCTGGCGGTAGAAGATGAACAGCTCGTTCATGTCCTTGTTCGTGTCCACCGTGCCCGTCGGGTAGGCGTGCTCGGCGATCTCGGCGGCGGCGGTTTCCAGGTCCCGCAGGACCTGCTTGTAGCCGATCGCGGCGCGCGCGATGTCGTGGCGCAGCCTTTTTCCGGTCAAGGCGATCAGCTTCGCCTTCGGCTGCGACAAGGAGGCCGGGGAGTAGCCGTAGGAGCGCGTCGGCGACTGGATGATCAGCTGATCGCCGGGCCGGATCATGCGCTCGAAAACGAACTCCACCGCTTCCTCCACCCCGTTGGCGTTGTCCAGGAACTCGAAAAAGACGATGAGGTTGCGCGGGGCGACCGCTGTCGCCGGAGCGGTCCCGGCCGGCGCCGCCGTTGCGGCCAGGGCAACCAGCAGAACCAGCACGATGTGACGGGTCATGATAGGACTCCTTGGGTTAGGATATGACATGATACGAGATCCGCGGGGGATTGGTTCGCCCGGCATGGAAGCGGCGAAGCCTGCAGTGCCTTTTCCAAGGGAAGACAGAGGGTAGAGAGAGGGAAAGGCAGAGAGAAAACAGAGTGGGAAAGGATCCCTTCCGGGGTTTTCTCACTATCTCTTCCCTTTCTCTTCCCTTTTTCTTCCCTCTTTCTTCCCTGCGACCGGCGCGCCGTAGCCATACTCGCGCTTGAACGCCTCGATCTCCTCCGCGCGCAACTCGCGCCATTCGCCCAGCGGCAGCTTGCCCAGCGTGATGCTGCCGATGGCCACGCGCCGGAGCTTTTCCACCGGGTGGCCCGAGTACTTGAAGGCGTTGCGCAGGATGTGCTTCTTGCCCTCGGTGATGGTCACCCGCAGCCAGGAGTTGCCCGCGGCGGTCGTCTTCACCTCTTCGATCGCGAACGGGTTCAGCCGCTCGCCCTCGAGAAAGATGCCCTTTTCCAGCTTCTTGCGCGTGGCCTCGCCCAGCGTCCCCTTGACCTTGAGCAGGTAGGTCTTGGGCACGCAGTTGCGCGCCGCCAGGATGAAGTTGGCCAGCTCGCCGTCATTGGTCAGCAGCATGAGCCCGTCGGAGTTGAAGTCCAGGCGCCCGACCGGGAAGACGCGTTCGCGGATGCGGCGGATGTAGGCGGCGACCGTCGACCGTCCCTCGGGGTCGGCCAGGGTGGAGACGACGCCCACCGGCTTGTTGAGGATGAAATAGCTTTTCCCCTGCGGGGAAAGCTTCAGCAGCCTGCCGTTGAGATGCACGGCGTCGCCGGGGAAGCGCACGGGATGATTGGGGTCGCTGACGATGCGGCCCTTGACCTGGAAACGGCCCTCATGGATCCATTGGCGGATGTCGCGGCGGCTGGCCACGCCGCATTCCTGCAGGTATTTCTGCAGCTTCATTTCTTTCATTTTTCGATCCCCAGGCGCTTGATCAGCTCGTAGAGCGTGGAGGGCTTCAGCAGCAGTTCCTCGGCGGCCTTCTTCTGCACCCAGTTGTGCCTTTCCAGCGTCTCGACGATCAGCTGCCGCTTGTAGGCGTCCACCTTGACGTTGAAGCCGTTTCCCGGCGCATGCTGGCTGTGCCGGCCCAGGATCTCGGGGGGCAGCGCCTCCGGGTCCAGGACAGGGGAATTGGACAGCAGCACGGCACGCAGCATGGCGTTCTGCAGCTCGCGGATGTTCCCCGGCCAGCTATAGTCCATCAGTTGGCGCAGGAACTTGGGACTCATGCCCTTGATCACTTTCTTGTTCTCGCGGGAGAATGTCTTCAGGAAAGCGTCGGCCAGCAGCGGGATATCCTCCTTGCGCTCGCGCAGGGGCGGCAGGTGGATGTTGATGATGTGCAGGCGGTAGTACAGGTCCTCGCGGAAATCGCCGCTTTTCACCCGGTCCATCAGGTCGATGTTGGTGGCGGCCAGGACGCGCACGTCGACCTTCTTGATCTGGTTGCCGCCCAGGGGCTGGATCTCCTTTTCCTGCAGGACGCGCAGGATCTTGGACTGGGTCTCGTCGCTGAGGTTGGCGATCTCGTCGAAAAAGATGGTGCCGCCGTCGGCCTCCTCGAAGATGCCCTTCTTGTCGGCGACGGCGCCGGTGTAGGCCCCCTTTTTGTAGCCGAACAGCAGGCTCTCGAACAGGTTCGCCGGGATGTTGCTCGAGTTGAAGGGCGAGAACGGCAGGTGGCGGCGGTTGGAGTTGGAATGGATGGCCTTGGCGATCAGCTCTTTGCCGGTGCCGCTCTCGCCGGTGATCAGCACGGTGGAATTGGAGTCGGCCACGCTCTCGATGATGCCCAGGACCTTCTTCAGCAGCGGGCTGCGGCCGATGATGTTGTCGAAGGCGAAGCGGTCGCCGAGCGTCCGCTTGAGCCGGACGTTCTCCTGGTTCAGCCGTCTTTCCTTGATCACCCGGTCGACCTTGTGGCGCAGCTCGATGTTGTTGAAGGGCTTCTGCAGGTAGTCCAGCGCTCCCTGCTGGATGGCCTCGATGGCCGATTCGATGGTGCCGAAGGCGGTGAGGAAGATGACGCGCACCGGCGGGTCGTCCTTTTTCAGCTCCTTGAAAATCTCCAATCCCGAGCTGCCGGGGATCATCTGGTCCATGATCACCACGTCCACGTCGGGCGAATGGTTGGCTTTGGCCTGCGCCTTGTTCTCGGAGATGCGCAGCTCGTATTCGGGCTCCAGGAAGATGCGCTTGAAAATGTCGTGGATGACGATCTCGTCATCCACCAGGTGGATGATCTTTTTTTTCATAGGCTCATGCTCCTCAGCGGGCTCCGCAGCGGGAAGGTGATGATGAAGGTGGTGCCGCGATCGACCTTGCTGTGCACCTCGATGTCGCCGTAATGCTCCTTGACGATGTTGTAGACGATGGCCAGCCCCAGGCCGGTCCCCTGGCCGACCTCCTTGGTGGTGAAGAACGGGTCGAAGATCTTTTCCAACTCCTTCTCGGGGATGCCGCGGCCGTTGTCCTTGAAGCGGACGGTGACCTGTTCGTCGGTCTCCTCGCCGCTGATCGCGATCCAGCCCTCGTCGTCGATGGCGTCGATGGCGTTGATGAACAGGTTGATGAACAACTGCTGCAGCCGGGTGGGGAAGCCGTGGAAACGGCGCGCGAATTCGCTCTCGCGGCGCAAGGTGATTCTCTTTTTTTTCAGCTTGTGCTCGACCAGGGCCAGGCTCTCGTCGAGGACCTGGTTCAGGTCGACCGGAAGCGCCTGCTGCCCCTTCTGGCGCGAGAAATCGAGCAGGGTGCGGACGATCTTGTTGGCGCGCAGCACCTGGTCCTGCATCTTGGCGACCAGCTCGCGGTTATCCTTGCCGCCGGGATTGTCGAGCAGGAACTGGCAGTAGGAGGAGATGCCGGTCAGGGGGGTGTTGATCTCGTGGGCGATGCCGGCCGACAACAGGCCCAGCGAGGCCATCTTTTCCGAGGTGATCAACTGGTTCTGGATGAGGTTCTTCTCGGTCACGTCCTCGAACACGAAGATGCGGCCGGAGACGCTGCCACCCTCGTTCTTCAGCGGCGAAACGTAGACGTCGAAGAAGGTTTCCGCCTCGCCCAGCACCGCCTTGATATTGCGCAGGGTGTGGGTGCCCGCCTGGCCCGGCCGCAGCGCCTCCCAGAACCTCTTGCCCAGGACCTGCGGCGCCCGCTTGCGCAGCGCCTGCTCGCGGCGGATGCGGAAGCGGTCCTCCATGAAGGAGTTCCAGGTCTGCACCTGGTTCAGGCGCGAGACGACCAAGATGCCCAGGTTGATGTTCTCGATGATGTTCTCGTTGAATTCCTTCAGCAGGTTGAGCTCGGCCAGCTGCTCCTCCAGCCGCGAGTAGAGGAAGGCGTTCTCCACCGACAGGGCCAGCGGCGAGGCGATGCTGGCCACCAGGTCCCAGTCCTCGACCGTCAGGTAGGAGTGGTCGGTCTTGCGGCCCATGGCCACGATGCCGACCAGGCGCTCGCCGATCTTCAGCGGCTGGAACTGGAACAACTTGGGGGCGGGCATGGCGGCCTGGTCGCTGGGGAACTTGGTGGAAAACTCCTGCTCGGAGAGGAATACGAGATGCTCCCGGCCCTCCAGGGCGTCGAGGAAGTTGCGGGTCAGGAAGAGACGCCGCCGGCCGGGCAGGGAGTAGAAGAGGTTATTGCGGGAATGGATCAGCAGCGAGGCCGCTTGCAGCTGGAAGCCGCGGCTGATGATCTCCAGGAAGTTCTGCGACAGCGAGGCGAGGTCGCGCTGGGCGCTGATCGAGCCCTCCAGTTCCTTCAGCTTGCGCTTGAAGTTGAAGGTGTCGCGGTAGAACATTTTTTCGACGAGCCGCTGGATGGTCCCTTCCAGCGGCTTGAACAGCAGCCCGGCCATGAGGATGGCGGCCAGGGACCAGAATATGCCCAGCAGCTTGTTCTGTTCGATGTTCAGGCCCAGGAACAGGTAGACGCCGAAGATGAAGATGAACAGCGACGACACCGAGAGCGTCTTCTTGATGGTGTTCTCGATGTCGGTCACCCGCCGCGGCGAGAGGAAGTAGACCAGGCTCAGGGGCAGGAAGGGCAGGAAGAGCATGCTCACGTAGATCCCCGCCCCGGCGCCGGATTCGGGCGCCTGCCGGGAGAAGTTCAGCAGCAGCAGGGAAATGAAGCTCAGTGAGATGCCGGCCAGGGGAAAGACATAGCGCTTCTGCTTCTTTTTCAGGATCAGGGTCAGCGACGACACGAGGATGGCGGCCCAGGCCAGGACGGTGTAGAGGGCGAAGTACTTCTGCCCCAGCGAGCGGAAGTGGTTGATGGCATCGACCAGGACCTCCGGGTCCGGCTGCAGAAGGTTGCGCAGGACGAAATACAGGTTGATGGCCAGCAGGGCCAGCGGCGGCAGGTAGATCAGCAGGCCGCGCAGCCTGGCGCTGATCTTCTTGAAAGCCCGGGCGCGCAGCGGGTACTGCAGCGCGTACTGCAGCAGGACGGCCGGAAAAAAGATGAACGCCAGCGTATCCAGGGTTAGGAAGAGGAAGTCGGCGGGGCCGTAGTCGCCGGTGGGGGAGAAGATCAGGAAGCCCGACAGGGTCAGGCTGAGGAGGAAGAAGCTCTGCGGCGGCGGGAACAGTGTCGACTGCCTGACGTAGACGTTGAGGATGCCCAGGGTGAGCAGCACCGCCAGGATGCCGACGAAGACGAGGATGTAGTAGGAAAAGGGGGTGAACACCGGGTCGATATCGACGCCGACGTTCTTCAGTATGCCCTCGCGCTCGATCTCGTAGCGGCAGTAGTTGCGGCCCGCGATGGAGCGCAGCAGGTCGATGCGGTTGCCGACCAGGTACTTGTTCACGGCCAGCAGGATGTCTCCCGGCTGCACCTGGCTGTCGGCCGGGGCCGAGCGGCAGACCAGCCCCTGGGCGGTGGTTTCCCATGCCACGTGGTCGGTGACCGAGCTCCACTTCAGCTTCTGGAATATGTTGGCCAGGGTGACCAGGATGAAGGCGGCGAAGATGAAGTGCCACAGGTACTTCCTGACGGCGTGAAAAACCGCGGCGAGGAGGTTCCCGAGGTATTTTTTGATCATAACAGGATGCCGGCCCGCGAGGTCCTGAAGGCCCAGGCGACCTTCTCCTTGCGGCTGAGCGGGGGCAGCGTCTTCTGAAAGAAGCGGCGCGCCAGCATCTCGCGCTCATAGGAGCTGGAGAAGATGTCGTCCTCGCTCTCGGGGTAGCGGTCGGCCCGGCGCGAGGCGGGGTTGTCCCGGGGCGAAGCGCCGTCGGGGTTCAGCTCCTGGGCCGTGACCTTGAAGGCCTGCGGGACGCCCAGCAGCAGCAGCGTGGCCAGCAGCAGGATAACCAGGGCTTTTTTCATTTTATCGCCGGCGGGCCGGGCCGCGTCTCCATGGCATGATTATAGCAATAAGGGCCGGTACAGGCAAATTTCCTGCGGTGAGCAGGCCGAGAAAGCCGGGAATGCGCAACGCTGCGCCGGTTCCCGCCCGGCGTCCTGGATCCTAATCGGCTTTCCGGTTGTTCTGGATGACCTTCAGTGTCTGCTCGGCGATCTCCAGCTCCTCGTTGGTCGGGATGACCATGACGCGGACGCGGGAACCGGTCTTGGTGATGGTCCCGACCTTGCCGAAGGCCTCCTGGTTGGCCTGGGCGTCAAACTCGATGCCCAGGGATTCCATGTCCTCCAGGATCATCTGCCGCTCCTCGCGGCCGCGCTCGCCGATGCCGGCGGTGAAGATGACCAGGTCGACGCCGTTCATGGCGGCGATATAGGCGCCGATGTATTTCTTGATGCGGTAGGCGAAGATCTCCAGCGCCAGCTTGGCCTGGGCATGGCCGGCGGCGGCCTTCTCGTTGATGTCGCGCATGTCCGAGGAGACCTCGGAGATCCCCAGGATGCCGCTCTGGCGGTTGAGCACGGCGTCGACCTGCTCATGGCTCAGCCCAAGCGTGCGCTGCAGCACCAGGGGGATGGCCGGGTCGATGTCGCCGCAGCGCGTGCCCATGGCCAGGCCCTCCAGCGGCGTGTAGCCCATGGTGGTGTCGACGGAGATGCCGTTGCGGATGGCGGCCATCGAGGAGCCGTTGCCCAGGTGGCAGGTGATGATCTTCAGTTCTTCCAGCTTCCGCTCCATGGCCTTGGCCCCCTGCTTGGCCACGTAGAAATGGGAGGTGCCGTGGAATCCGTAGCGGCGGATCTTGTGTCGGCGGTAGTATTCGTAGGGCAGGGGGTAGATGTAGGCCTTCTCGGGCATGGTCTGGTGGAAGGCGGTGTCGAAGGTGCCGGCCATGGGGATACCGGGCAGGATCTTCTGGCAGGCCTCGATGCCGGTGATGTTGGGCGGGTTGTGCAGCGGCGCCAGGGGGATGCACTCCTTGAGGGCGGCGAGCACGGCCGGGGTGACGGGCACGGTGCCGTTGAACTTCTCGCCGGCGTGCACGACGCGGTGGCCGACGGCGAAGATCTCGCTCTTGTCCTTGATGACGCCGGTCGTTGCGTCGGTCAGGTAGCTGACGATCAGCTGGATGCCGTTCTCGTGGTTGGCGACGTCGCGGGTGATGACGTGCTTTGTTTCGCCCTGGTAGTAGTTCAGCACCGAGCCCTTGATGCCGATGCGCTCCAGAAGACCCTTGGCCAGCACGATGTCCGTTTCCATGTTGATGAGCTGAAATTTGATCGAGGAACTGCCGCAATTGATGACCAGAATTTTCATTGCACCCTCTCTGCTGCCGAATTTTTAATTTTAATTATAACGCTTTTTCCCCGAAAATCAACAGGAAAAATTTACTCGTTAACATTATTGAGCCGCCTCCCCGGCGGCGGCGCTGTCCGGGTCGATGCCGGCAATGTGTCGAGCCGGGCGTTGATCGAAAAAACAACACCGTTTTGGTTGTGGTTTGATTTTAAAAATATCCTATTCTTATAGGCACTATAAACGCTCTTGCTGACACTGTCACTGACACTGTCACTGTGGCTCCGGGTTTTGCGCCGGGCGGCAACTATGGTAAAATGACCCATGAAAAAAACAAGAATTTTCCTCCTCTTGACCATACTGTCCACGGCGTCCCTGCTGAGTTACGTGGGACCGGGGGCCGGTTTCGCCTTCGTCGGCTCGTTCTTCTTCATTTTCGCCGCCTTCTTCCTGGCCGTCTTCAACTTCCTGACCTTCCCGGTGCGCGCCCTGCTGCGCTTCATCAAGCGGGCGCGCATCATGAAGAAGGCCAAGTTCAAGCGCGTCCTGCTGATCGGCTTCGACGGCATGGACTACAACCTGTTCCGCCGCTTCCAGGAGCAGGGGCACCGGTTCCCCCATTTCGAGAAGCTGGCCGTGGAGGGGGCTTTCTCGCCGCTGTGGAGCACCGAGCCGCCGATATCGCCGGTGGCCTGGTCGACCTTCACCACCGGCGTCAATCCCGGCAAGCACAACATCTTCGACTTCCTGACCACCGACCGCGCCACCTACATGCCCAAGATGGCCGGCTCCGACATCATCCCGCCGCGCCGCAGCCTGAGGTTCGGCAGCTTTGAGATCCCGCTGGGCAGCCCCAAGATCGAGCTGAAGCGCAAGAGCCAGAGCTTCTGGAAGATCATCAGTTCCAAGGGAATCTATGCCTCGGTGCTGCGCATGCCCTTCACCTTCCCGCCCGAGAAGTTCTACGGCTCCATGCTGGCCGGCCTGGGCACCCCCGACCTGCGCGGCACGCAGGGGAGCTTCAGCTTCTATTCCGACGGCGCCGCCGGGAACTTCGATATTTCCGACGGCGTCTTCGAGGCGCTGCAGCCCCTGGGTGACGGCCGCTTCACCGGCAGGATCAAGGGCCCGGGCCACCCCTTCCGCAAGGGCAACCCGCCCCTGGAGATCCCCTTCACCCTGAAGCTGGACCGCGCGGCGCAGCGCGTCGAGATTGCCGTGGGCAGGGAAAAAATCACCTTGGAGCGTAATCGCCTCTCCCGGTGGGTGAAGCTGGAGTTCAAGGCCGGGCTGGTCACCGTCTGCGGCATCGCCCAGTGGGTGCTGGAGGACGTCGAGCCCCTGAAGCTTTATCTCTCGCCGATCAACATCGACCCGGAAAAGCCCTCCATGCCCGTCTCCCACCCCAAGATCTTCTCGGTCTACCTGGCCAAGCTCCTGGGCTCCTACGCCACCCTGGGCATGGCCGAGGATACCTGGTCGCTGAACGAGCGCGTCCTCTCCGAGGCCAACTTCATCGAGCAGGTCTACCGCACGCAGGAGGAGAGGGAGGGGATCTTCTTCAATACCCTGGGAAAGATCAAGGACGGGCTGATCGTCCAGGTTTTCGAGACCACCGACCGCATCCAGCACATGTTCTGGCGCTACCTGCCCGGCTCGGGCTCGCCGGCCGACCTCCCCAGCACGGACCCCGAAGTGACCGGGGCGATCCTGAAAAGCTACCAGGCCATGGACGCCTTCCTGGAGAAGCTGTTCCGCAAGATGCGGCCGAGCGACCTGCTGATGATCGTCTCCGACCACGGTTTCAGCGCCTTCAACCGCGGCTTCAACCTGAACACCTGGCTGCACCGGGAGGGATATCTGGTGCTGAACGAGGGCAAGCAGACCAGCGGCAAGTGGTATGCCGACGTCGACTGGAGCCGCTCGCGCGCTTACGGCCAGGGACTGAACGGCATCTTCCTCAACATGAAGGGCAGGGAGAGCCAGGGCATTGTCGCCCCCGGCGCTGAGGCCGAGAAACTGAAGAAGGAGATCAAGGAGAAGCTGCTGCGTCTGGTGGACGAGAAGCACGGCAGGAAGCCGATCCGCAAGGCCTTCGCCCGCGAGGAGATCTACCGCGGCCCCTACACGGTCAACGCCCCCGATGTCGTGGTCGGCTACGAGGCCGGCTATCGCGTCTCCTGGGAATCGGCGGTGAACTACGTCGGCGAGGAGCTGTTCTCCGACAACACGCGCATGTGGAGCGGCGACCATGCCTTCACCCGCGACCAGGTGCCGGGGATCTTCTTCTGCAACCGCCGCATGAAGGAGAAGGACCCCGGTCTGATCGACATTTCGCCGACCGTCCTGGCCGCCTTCGGCATCGGCAAGCCCGCCTTCATCGACGGCCGCGACCTGGGCATCCACTGACGATTTTCCTGATTGAAAAATCGCGCTTTTTGAATATATAAGTCTGTAGGCAAGCGGGGAGCCCCATGATCAAGAAAAGAGAGGAAAAGCGCGTATCTTTCCGCAAATTGATCATCTGCAAGTGCGGCGACGAGATGCATCCGGGCTTCACCCAGGACGTGTCGCAGCACGGCATCGGCATCCAGACCATGCAGCGCCCGGTCCTCAACCGCCGGGTGCGCATCGCCCTGGCGGTGGCCAGCGATTCGATCTTCCTCGACGGCGAGGTGCGCTGGGCCCACGAGTATGGCGGCGCGCTCGAGGCCAAGCCCCACGAACTCGGCATCTACATCCCGCGCCCGCCCGCCGACTACCTGCGCCTGGTGGCCGACTGCTGCGACCGCGCCGTGCCCCGCTCCAACCCCGCTTACGAGCCGCTGAAGTAGCATTTGCGGAAAAGGCACAAGCAATAAAAACCACTCGGCGTAAGGCGGAGGGAAAGAAAGTGATGCCAGGCGAGAGGCTGGGGGCGAGGGGCGAGAGGGAAGAGACAAGAGGTAAAGGGGTATAGAGGTAGAGAAAGGCAAAAGTTATGACCAAGTTCGACGTTCGATGTTCGACGTAGGAGAATTGAACGAAATCGGTTTACGGTAAACGGTAAGAAAAGGCAAAAGGCAAAAGTAAGAAGAAGGCGCTTCACGGAGAATAGCACTGAAAGGTCTTTGTTTTGGAAATTGGAATTTGGAGTTTGGAATTTGTTTGGGATTTGGTGCTTGGGATTTGGAATTTAAGTCTTCCTATTGCTTTTTCTGACCGTCAACCGTAAACCCTAAACCGTCTACCGTCAACCGATTGCTTTCATGTCTTGCTGACACTGTCACTGTCACTGTCTTGGGGGCTGTTGCTTTTTCACCCACCCTGGGGCAGAATGGGCGAATGATCAAGGGAAAACAGCAAAGGCCGGGGCAAGGGATGCTGCTGTTCATGCTCCTGTCCCTGTTCGCCCTGCTGGCGGGCCAGGAGCGGATTCACGAGCGGGTCGAAGTGATCTACCAGGAGATCCTGGTGCGGGTGTTCGCTGGCTCCAGGCCGGTGCCGGGGCTCCAGGCCGGTGATTTTACGCTGTACGAGGACGGCCAGCCGGTCAAGGTCAGCTATTGCCGCGAGCTGCGGCGCTCGCTGGCCCGACCGGAGACCGAGCCCGCCGGCGCGCCGCCGCGTTCGGACGCGGCCAAGCCGCGCCTGTTCCTGTTCATGTTCTGGCAAAACGAGGAGAGCCGCGATTGGCCCAAGGCCTGGGATTATTTTGTCAGGGAGATCTACCGTCCCGGCGACCGGGTCGTGCTCAGTGACGAGAACCGCGCCCTGGAGGTCCGCTCCCTTGCGGATGATAAAGAGAAGATCGAAGCCTTCTTCGCCGACCTGGCTGCCGACCTGCGCTGGAAATGGCTGGAAAAGCAGCGCCTGGTCCGGGAAATGGAGAAGAGCGCCGCCGATTTCCTCGACAGCATGGTCAAACGGACCAGTGACCGGAGCAACGATCCCAACGCTCCCACCCGGCGCACGGAATACGACTTCGAAAAGGTCACTCTGCAGGACTTCAAGGATCGTTACCAGGCGGCGATCAACGAGTACCGGCTGACGCGGCTGAAAGGGCAGCCCGACCGGCTGGAACGGCTGGCCGCGGCGCTCAAGGCGGTGGAGGGGGAGAAGTGGGTCCTGCTGTTCCTGCAGAATGAGCGGCTGCCGCTGCTCGACCGCCACGGCCGCATCTTCCGCGAGGCGCCGATGAAGCAGGAGACCGTGACCGAGCTGCGGCGCTTCATGGAGGAGATCGAGCGCCAGTTCCGCTTCCGGGGCGAGGTGATCAGTTACCTGCGCGACCTGCGGCCGTTGTTCGTCGGCGCCAACGCCACCTACCACCTCTTCCTCAGTGATCCGACCGAGGAGGTGCTGCCCGGCGACAACCTGCAATGGAAGCCGGTCTTCTCCTCCTGGGAGGGGGCCTTCCGCCAGATCAGCGCCGATACCGGCGGCCAGGTCAGCAACACCACGCGCCTGGGCGCGGCGCTGCAGAGGGCAGCCGAGAGGGAGGACGTCTATTACGTCCTAACCTTCAAGCCCGCCGCCGGTGGGGAACGGCAGCGCCGGCTGCGGATCGAGGTGAAGCGCCCGGGGCTGAAGACGGTCTTTTCGCGCAAGCTGAAGCTGGGCGAGCTGTTCCCGCTGAAGATCCAGGCCCTGGAGTGGCGGGACGGCAGGCTGGCCGTCTCCCTGGCCGATTACCAGAGGGCGTACGGCGAACAGGGGCTGGCCGGACGGTTGCGCGTGGCGGTCAGCGCCGGCGTGCACGGCGGCGCGCCCCTTTCGGCCGAGCGGGAAGTCGCCCCGGACGAGCCGGCCGCGGACGTGGAACTGGCCCTGAGCTTTCCCACCCCGGGGCGCTATTTCGTCGAGGTCGAGGTGAGCGACCTGCTGACCGGCAACCGGGCCCGGGAAGGCAAGGAGATCGAAGTCGCCCCGCCGCCCGCCCCCCCCGCGCCGGCCCCGGCGCCTGAGGCCGCGGTCGAATTGCCGGCCGAGCTGGAGCCGGTCATGGCCAGGGCCGCCGACTATTGCCGCCGGCTGAAGGAGGCGGCCTTCCGCTTCTTCTGCATCGAGAAGGTGGTGGAGCGGACGCTGGAACGCAACCCCCTGACCAAGCGGACGGAGCCGGTCGAGCGGCGCTGGGAATACGACTACCAGATCACCGGCGCCGGCGGCCGGATCCGGGAACGGCGCCATCTGCTCCGCAAGGGGACACGCAAGGTCGAAAAGGAGAACGTCGCCCTGGCGACGCGCTTCTCCTCCCATTACTCGGTGTTCCTGCCTGTGACCCTGCTGGCGCTGGAGAACCGGGCGACGTACTCCTACCGCCTTGCCGGGAGCGAACGTGTCGGCAGGAGCCGCTGCGTCGTCGTCGAGGTGACGCCGCACCGGGCAGAGGGGGGCGGCATCGCCCAGGGCCGGGCGTGGATCGATGAGAAGGACGGCTCGGTGCTCAAGATCGAGATGAACCCGCGCGGGGTGGCCGGCGCGGAGGCGCTGGAGAAGGCGGCCAGGGCCTCGCAGGCGCGGCTGCTGCTCGAGGTGACCCACCAGTACTTCGCGACCCGCGGCGGCCTGCGCCTGCCGTCGATGACCATGTTCCGCGAAGCCTACGTCGTGGAGAAGGCGGTCTCCGAGCAGACCATCGAGATCCCCTGGGCCGGCGAGAATTATTCCTCGGGATGGACCATCATCACCCTGCCCAAGCTGGAGCAGAAGCGCCACGAGATCGAGTTCTACCGCCTGCGCCAGGATTACTCGAAATACCGCTTCTTCGAGGTCGATAGCAGCGTCGAGATCAAGCAGCCGGAGTAACAAAGAGACGGCCTGTCGTGACGCGTGACGCGTAACGCGTGACGCGGAAGAATGGATCTCGGCGTAAGGCGCCAGAGGCAAAGTGTTAGTGTTTGTGTTAGCAGAGCCCAGAGACGAATTTCAGTGTCAGTGTCAGCAAGAAGCTCAATGAGTTATCAGTGGTAGTGATAGTGAAGAAGGCATTTTCTCTGTGAAGTGCTTTTTCTTACTTTAAACTTTTTACTTTAAACTTTAAACTTTTACTTGGGAGGGTCCGCCCTCAGGCTGAAAGGTCTTTGTTTTGGAAATTGGAATTTGGAATTTGGGATTTGTTTGTTATTTGGTGCTTGGAATTTGGAATTTAAGTCTTCCGATTGCCTCTTTTCTTCCCGTCAACCGCAAACCGTCTACCGTCAACCGATTGCTTTCATGTCTTGCTGACACTGTCACTGACACTGGTAGCTTCTAATTCCGTTCAAATGAAGTACCCCAGGATCTCGTTCAACAGCAGGATCTTCTCCGGCGGAACGGCGATGTTTTTTCCCCGGCGGACGAGGAAACCTTCGCGCAGCAGGAAGGCGGTCGCGGAGGGGAATGCGGCGAAAGCCGGAGAGGGGATGCCCTCGAGCAGGCGCAGGCCGGTGATGATGCGCCTTTTGCCGGGATCCAGCTGCCGGGTCTTTACCTGCGGCAGTTTTCCGCCGCGAATGGCGGCGCCGTAGCGGCTCAGGTTGCTGGCATTGCGGTAGTCGCGACCGCCCAGGAAGCCGGCGGCCGAGGGGCCGTGGCCGACATAGGGCTCCATGCGCCAATACTTCAGGTTGTGGCGCGACGCCCTGCCGGGGCGGCAGAAGTTGGAAACCTCGTAATGCCGGAATCGCAGATCCAGCAAGGACTGGCGGGCCTGGAAATAGAGCCGGGCGTCGCGCTCTCCGTCCTCGGACCGCGGCACGTTCTCCAGGATATAGAGCGAAACATGGGAAGGCCGCAGCGCTTCCACCATGCGGAAATTGAGTTCCATGCTCCGCTCCGTCTGCGTCGGCAGGCCGATGATCAGGTCGATGCTGATGTTGGTGAAACCGGCCGCGTCGGCCATGTCAAAAGCCTGGATCGCCCGGGCTGCGTCGTGCGTCCGCCTGAGGAACCGCAGGTCCCGGTCATGGAATGATTGCGCGCCGATGCTCAGGCGGTTGACGCCGGCGGCGCGGAGCTCTTTCAGCAACGCGATCTCAAGGTCCTCGGGGTTTGCTTCCATGGTGATCTCGCTCTTCCCGTCGACGGAAAAGCTTCTCGCCGCGCCCTCCAGGAGCCCGGACACCTGGCCGGCGTTCAGCAGCGAGGGCGAGCCGCCGCCGATATAGACCGAGTCCACCGCCAGGCCGGGATCGCGGCGCAGTTCCATCTCCAGCTTGATATGGCGCAGGCACTCGTCGACCGGGTCCGGCTTGAATTTTTTCTTGAAGAAATGGCAATAGAAACAGGCGCGGCGGCAGAAGGGGAAATGGATGTAGAGGCCGGCCTGGTTCAAATCAGGACCAGGCGTTTCGCTTCGATCCAGCCGGCGATGCGCTCCGATGCCGTCACCTGGACCCAGTCGCCGGAACGGTCGACGATGCGCACCTCCAGGCCGGGGTTGACCTTGAACAGGACGGTGTTGTCCTCGCCGGGACCGCTGTGCAACGGCGAGCCCTCCTCCTGGATCACGGCGGTGTCGCTGCGGCCCAGGGCGGCGGCGCGGCCGATGTGGCAGGCGCCCAGGCCGGCGACGAGCAGCAGCGAGAAGCCCAGGGCGTAGAGGCGCTGGCGGCTGCGGCCGCGGGTCAGCAGCAGGAACAGGAAGGCGTTGAACAGCAGCGCCGCCAGCAGCAGCATGATGCTCAGCGCGTCCATGCTGACCCGGCTTTCGAGCATCTGCACGGCGCGGGTGACGAAATCGGGCTCGGACAGTTGCGCGTCGTCAAGGAAATGGCGGTTGGTCATGGCGATGTTGCGGGCGATGGCGGGCTCCAGCGGGCGCAACTTGCGCGCTTTCAGGTAATAGATCTTGGCCGAAAGGTAGTCTCCCAGCTTGTAATGGCAATTGCCGATGTTGTAGAGCACCTGCCAGTCGCGCGCCTGCCGGGCAACCGCCAGGTACAGGGGCAGGGCTTCGTCGTAGCGGCCCTGCTCGTACTGGCGGTTGGCTGCCGCGAAATCCTCCCGGGCAGCGGCGAACATGCTCCCGGCGAGCAGCGCCAAGGCCGCGCAGAACAGGATCGTTTTTTTCGCCTTCATTTCATCTTCCCGTCGATCTCGCGGAACAGCCCGCGCAGGGCCTGCCGGTCCTTCTTGAGCTCCAGCGCCGATCGCTTGCCCGGCGAGAAGCGCGCCAGCTCCGATTGCCCCTTGATGAAGAGGAAGCGGTCGATGGCGCCCTTGGACACGCCCTTCTCCTCCAGTACTGCGGCGATGCGCCGGTCGCTGACCTCGCAGAACCCCAGCCCGCTTTTGGCGCAGAAGTAGCTTTCCATGACCGGGGCGACGTCCTCGGGACGGCGCGCGGCATCCAGCTGCTTCAGCGCCCGGGCGAGGATGCGGCGGTGGCGCATGCCGGAGCTGGCGGCGATGCCGCGGTCCCAGGCGGTGACCTTGAGCAGGACCAGCAGGTTGGCGGCGAAGAGGGCGGCGAACAGGAGCGCGAACCAGGGCCGGCGGTGGATGGGGAGTGACAGCCCCCGCAGCGGAGCGCTCTTGATGAAATCGATGTCCTCGCCCTCCTGCACGACGGAACTGCCGGGCAGGGTGCGCGAAAGGGCCGTAGCCTGCTTCTCGCCGCTGACGCGCAGGCGGATGGGATCGCTGCGCAGGCCGACCACGGCGCCCTGGACCGGGTCGAAGTAGCGGAACTCGACGGACGGGAAAACGGCCTCGCCGCTGCGCCGGAAGGAGACCGGGATCTCGGCCAGCAGGGTGCCGGTCATGGCGGCGGCGGCGAAGTCGGCCTGGTGGGTGATCTTGGCCGGGTAGACCAGGGCCATGTCGCCGCCGGGCAGCGCCGGCGGGATGACGGCCTTGGTATTGCCGCTGCCTTCGATGCGCATGCGCAGCGTGATGATCTCGTTGACGTCGGCTTCGCGGCGCGGCGCTTCCAGTGCGAAGGAGAACTGCCCCAGCGGCAGCCCGGCGGCGGCCGCGGGGGGCTCGCTGACCCTGATCTTGATCTCCTGGGTGGAGCGGCGCAGCGCCTGGGCGGCGAGGAACGCCGAGCCGGGATCGGCCAGCTGCAGCTCGAACTGCAGCGGCGGAATGGTCAGGGTGCCGCTCTCGTTGGCGAACAATGCCGCCTTGCGGATCTCGTAGACCTGGTAGCTGACACCGTTGATGTTCTCGTTTGTCGGCGGGATCGATTGCTGTACCGGGAACCATTCCTGCCAGAAACCGGCGAATGAGGCGCTGGAGAGCATGTTCACCGCCTCGATGCGGTTGCGGGTGTAGAGCAGGATGCGGAAGAGCAGCTGCTCGCCCTTGAGGCAGGCGGTCTTGGAGACGATGGCGCGCAGGTAGGCGTCGACCTTCCTGGGCCGGCCGGTACTGAACGGCGAGGAGAAGAAATCGTCGTCGAACAGCGATGGGGGGGCGGCGGGCGGCGCGCCGCCCTGCACCAGGCTGCCCTTGACCACTTCCACGATGAAGGCCTCGGTGCTGAATTCGCCGCCCTGGTGGCGGTAGCGCACTTCAGGCAGGGAGAGCCGGCCGGTGCGCGTCGGCATCAGGTAGTAGGTGAAGCGGGTGCTGGTGGAGCTGGCGCCGTCGCGAAACTGGAACTCGGAACTGCGAGATGTCTGCAGCACCTTGAAATCGTCGAGATAGGAGAGGTCGGGCTGGGCGGGGTTGTCGATGTTGCTGAAGGTCAGGGTATAGAGCAGGGTGTCGTCCAGGCCGATCCTTTCGGCGGAGATCCGGGCTTCCACTTTGGCGTCCGCGGCGAACAGCGCCGGGGAAAAGGCGACCAGCAGGGCCAGCAGGGCGGCTTGGAAAAAACTACCAGTCCTTCTCATTCCGGGCGGCGCTGGCCTTGCGCTTGCGCTTCTCCATCTGCTGCTTCTCGTTCTGGTCCAGGAACTGCATCATGGCCTCGTATTTCTGCTGCTGCTTTTCGTTGTCGGCCCGGTCGTCCGGCTGCTGCTGCGGCTGCTGTTGCTGCTCCCGGATCTTCTTCAGGGTCAACTCGAGGTTTTTCTTGGCCTGGACGTCGTCGGGGTCGATCTTCAGGCTTTGTTTGTAGCTCTCCAGCGCCTGCGGGTACTGTTCCAGGCGGTAGTGGATGTTGCCCTGGTTGTAGTGCAGGGCGGCCCGGGCCGGGCCGAACTTGGCGGCGTCGATGCCGGACAGCTCGTCGAGCGCCTCGCGGTATTTTTTCAGCTCGTAGAGGGCGGCGGCGGTGTTGTTCTTCAGCTGCGGGGCGCCGTCCTTCAGCCCCTTGGCCGAGAGGAACTGCTCCAGGGCGGCGGCGTAGTCGCCCTTGCGGTAGGCCTCGATCCCCTTCTGGTTGCGGCGCGCGGCCGGCTCGAACCAGTGCCAGCTCCACAGGTCCGCCGGCCAGGCCGCCGAAAGCAGGAAGCCCAGCAGCAGGGGGATCAGCCTTTTCGCCATGCGATCCTCCGGTCGCTGAGGGCCATCTCGACGGCCAGCAGCAGTACGGCCAGCAGCAGGGGGTAGTAAAAACGGTCGATCTTGCGGCTCTTCACCTTGCGCGCCAGTTGCTGGCGCTCGTAGGTGCGCAGGATGCCGACCATGGGCGCGATGCCGGCGGCGTCGCCCAGGCGGTAGTACTGGCCGCCGCCGTCGGCGGCGATGCGCGCCAGGGTCTCATCGTCCAGCCGCGACTTGACGATGTTGCCCTGCGGGTCCTTTTTCCAGCCCGTGGTCCTGCCGTCCCTGTCGCGGATGGGGATGGGCGCCCCGCCGGCGGCCCCGACCCCGACGGTGAACACCGTGATCCGCTGCTTCTGCAGCTCTTTCACCGCCCCGGGCCAGTTCCGCTCCTGGTCCTCGCCGTCGGTGACCAGGATCATGACCTTCTGGCTGGAGCGGGAAGAGCGAAACAGGCTCAGGCCCAGGGTGAAGGCCTTGGCAAAGTCGGTCCCCTGCTCCCCGGGCGGGCTGACGGGCGAAGCGAGCGCCAGGAGCTTGAAGGCCTCGTAGTCCAGCGTGGGCGGGCACTGCACGTAGGCGGCGCCGGCGAAGTTGACCTGGCTGACCATGTCGCTGCGCAGGGCGTCGACGATGGCCGCCACCAGGTTCCTGGCCACCTCCAGGCGCGAGGGCTTCAGGTCCTCAGCGTTCATCGAGGCCGAGGTGTCGAGCAGGAAGACGATCTCCAGCCCGCGGATGTCCATGCTCACGAAGCGCTCGCCCCATTGCGGCCGGGCCAGGGCCAGGATCAGGAACGCGAACGACGCCAGCAGCAGCGCCGACTTGAAGAAGTCGATCTCGCGCCCCGAGCGTACCACCGTCGCCGCCTGCGCCGGCTCGGCGATGAACTCGCTCAGGATGCGCCGCTTCTTGCGGTAATTATAAATGACCAGGATGGTGAACGGGACGAGCAGCAGCAGCAGGAAGAGGGCGTGGGGATAGGCGAAAGTCATGAGTGCCCGGCGATGGTCGACTGAGCTGGTGTTCTTGCCATTTTTTCCTGGTAATTATAGCAAAATGAGGCGCTGAATGAAAGAAGAAGCCGGCGGACGGCAGACGGTGTACGGCGGACGGTAAGAGAAGGACAAGGGCAAAAGGCAAAAGTAAGAAAAAAACATTCCAAATCACAAGCACCAAATTCCAAATAAATTCCAAGCACCAAATCCTAATGACCCAAACAAAGAAATCGGGATCGTTCGTCTGGCCCATTAATAAATCCCCGAAATTTCCCAAAAATTAATTTTCAGCGGGATCTCCTTGGAATAGAATAAAGGGGACGAGAACGCTCACCACTCCGGGCCAGACCAACAACAGATCGGCGGGACTAAAATGGCCAACTCGTCCCGCTGGCGCGGGACTCAAACAGTGGCCATTTTGCCTGGCGGCCCGTCCCGCCTCTCTGAGTTGGTGCCCTGGCCCTCCGTTTCGTTCGCTTTTTCCCGTCCCCTTTATTCAAATTCGGGCATTGACCGGCACGTGATGGTATGTATTTATTGACAAGAATCCCGTTATCAGGTAGGTTTTAGAGAATACGATTATGAGCAAAACCTATGATCAGGGAAGAGAAGAAATAGCCAGATTGTGCAAGTATTTCGCCGCGAACCGGCAGCAGTTCCTTATTCCCGGGATAAAAGAGGCCCATGTCCGCCAGAACCTCATCGATCCCTTTTTCGAAGCCCTGGGCTGGGATCTGCGCAATGTGGCAATGATCGCGCCGCAGTATCGCGAGGTTATCACCGAGGACAGCCTGGAGATCGAGGGTTCGCAGAAAGCGCCGGACTACGCGTTTCGCGTTGGCACCCTTTCCAAGTTTTACACCGAGGCCAAGAAGTGCGGCATCAACATCAACGCCGACCCCGGTCCGGCCTACCAGCTGCGCCGCTATGGCTGGAGTGCTAAGGTTCCGCTCTCCATTCTGACCGATTTCGAGGAGCTGGGAGTTTATGACTGTTCACTCAGGCCGAAACCAACGGAGAAAGCGAGTTTTGCCCGGGTACAGTATTATAAAAGCGAGCAATATCCCGATTGCTGGCGGGAGCTGTGGGATATTTTTTCGCGCGAGGCGGTGTGGGCGGGGGCATACGACCGCTATGCGGCCTCCAAGCGCAAGCGCGGCACCTCCGAGGTGGACGGCGAGTTCCTGAAGGAGATCGAAGGCTGGCGCGACTCGCTGGCGCGCAATATTGCCCTGCGCAATCTTTACCTGGCTCCCGACGACCTCAACGCCGCGGTGCAGCGCACCATCGACCGCATCATTTTTCTGCGCATGGCTGAGGACCGTGGCAGCGAGTCCTACGGCCAACTGCTCAAGCTTTGCGAGCAGCCCAATATTTATTCCCGCTTCATGAGCAAATCGTGCAAAAGCGCCGATGAGAAATACAACTCCGGTCTTTTCCATTTCCGGAAGGAAGAAGGTACAGCCGAATCGCTCGATTCGGTCACCCCGAGACTCCATGTGGACGACAAGGTGTTCAAGCCCATCCTGCAGAGCCTCTATTTTGAGCACGGCTCGCCCTACCATTTCGGCGTCCTGCCGGTGGAGATCCTGGGCACGGTCTATGAGCGCTTCCTGGGCAAGGTGATCCGCCTGACTCCCGAGCACCGAGCCAAGATCGAGGAGAAACCCGAGGTGCGCAAGGCGGGTGGAGTTTACTATACGCCGTCCTACATAGTCGATTACATCGTCAAGAACACCGTCGGCAAGATGATCGAGGGCAAGAGCCCGGCGCAGCTCAGCGGCGGCAAGAACGGCCAGCCGCTGCGCGTGCTGGACATGGCCTGCGGTTCTGGTTCATTTCTTCTGGGCGCTTTTAAATACCTGCTTGACCATTGTCTCAAGTGGTACATGGAGCACCAGCCCGAAAAGTTCAAGAATGAAGTATTCAAGAACCGCCGCGACGAATGGCGGCTGACCATAGCCGAAAAGAAGCGCATCCTTACCACTCATATCTTCGGCGTGGATATCGACGCCCAGGCGGTCGAGGTTTCCAAACTCTCTTTACTTCTTAAAGTCCTGGAAGGCGAAACCGACGAAACGGTCGGCAAATCCCGACAACTATTCCACGAAAGGGCTCTGCCGAATCTCTCCAATAACATCAAATGCGGCAATTCCCTGATTGGCCCCGACTATTTCTCGGGCCGCCTCATTCCCGATCCCGATGAAATGAAGCGGGTCAATCCTTTCGACTGGAACCGCGAGTTCCCCGAAGCCATGAAATCAGGCGGTTTCGATTGTGTCATAGGCAATCCGCCGTATATACGTATACAAACAATGAAGGAATGGGCTCCTCTCGAAGTCGAAATCTACAAACAACTCTTTAGTGCGGCTAGTGCTGGGAATTATGACATCTATGTTGTCTTTGTCGAAAAAGGACTGAATCTGATAAATACTAGAGGGAAACTGGGCTTCATTTTACCCCATAAATTCTTTAATTCGGAATACGGTGAAGCTTTGCGCACTTCTTTGTCAAAGGGAAAGTATCTTTCGCAAATCGTTCATTTTGGCGACAAGCAGGTTTTTGATGGAGCAACAACCTACACATGCCTGTTATTCCTCGATAAAGCGGGCTCTGACGAATGTAAATATCTCAAAGTGGATGACTTAGTTGCATGGAGCATTAATGGTCAAGCCTCAGAGGGAAGAATCCCAGCAATAAACATCAACGCAAGGGATTGGAGCTTTTCTATAGGCAAAGGTACAGCTTTGTTTGAACGATTAAATCGTATGCCGATTAAATTAGGAGATGTGGCGCACACTTTTGTGGGAACCCAGACCAGTGCCGATGATGTTTTTGTTTTGAACGAATGCAAGCAGTTCAGTAGATTCACTCTTGGCATTTCCAAATCATTAGGTAAAGAAGTGAAAGTCGAAAGCAACTGTGTTGTTCCATTCTTGAGAGGCAAAGAAATTCGAAGATACGAGCCCCCAATTTCAGCCGCTTATCTCATCTGCCCTTACGAAATATCCGAAAGTAGTTGTAGGTTACTTACTGCTTCAGAAATGTCTAATAAGTTTCCTTTAACACTAGCTTATCTTGAGGCTAATAAAAACATCCTTATAGCACGTGAAAAAGGCAAGTTTAAGGGTCCGAGTTGGTATGCTTACGGATATCCCAAGAGTATGCCCTTGTTCCAAAAATCTAAGATTATTGTTCCTGACTATAACAACACTGCATCGTTCGCATTTGATTCGGGTGGACATTTCTACAAAACCGGCTATGGTATTCTTCTGAAGGATGAATTGTTATCTCCATTTTATATATTGGGTCTTCTTAATTCACTTTTACTGTTTCAATATTTAAAATCAATCGGAACTTCTTTGCGAGGTGGCTATATACGTTTTTGGACTAAGTTTATTGAGCAGCTCCCTATCCGTACCATTAATATTTCCAATCCTTCCGATAATTACATCCACAGTCGTATAGTAATGCTCGTTGAGCAAATATTGAAATTACATAAGGAACTTTTCACTGCGAAATCGGAGGCTCATAGGACAGTGACTCAGCGGCAGATCGAGGCTACCGATCACGAGATCGATCGGCTGGTTTATGAATTGTATGGGTTGACGGACGATGAAATTAAGATTGTTGAGGCTGGGAAATCAAAATGAAGAAAAAACCAAAAACGGGCCCGCTGGTCATTGAGCATCTTGAAGGAATATCAAAATCAGCAATAAGAAAATATCCGGAAATAGTCACTGAATTTGCGCGAAAAAAGAGCGGCGTTTACGCATTGTTTAATGGGGATTTATTATATTATGTCGGGCTGGCAAAAAATCTCAGAACGCGCTTACGCGATCATTTGAAGGACCGTCATGCGAGGGAATGGGATCGCTTCAGTATTTATCTGACGCAAAACGATGAACACCTGAAAGAACTTGAATCACTCGTGCTGAGAATCGCCATGCCGAAGGGTAATCGGGTGACAGGAAAATTCATGGAATCGCGAGACCTCGTCAAGCTGTTCAAGCAAAAAGTCCAACTCATGCAGCGTCGAGAACTTTTCGAAATTACGGGCGATGAGATTCTAGAGGTTTCCAAGGATCGAGCTGAACGCCGGAAACTGGGGGAGTACGACACAATCGTCTGCCCCGGCCACCCTGAGGGGTTCGAACGTGAATTTCTTGGGAATAATCGCTGGTATGCCATCCGCTTGTCTAAAAAAGTGATGGCCAATCTCAAGTATATCGCCATCTATGTAACCTCCCCGGAACATCGCATCACTCATTATGGCCGGATCGCCTCGATCAAGCCCTACCAGGACAGCGGTAAGTATATGGTCAAACTGCGCGGCCGGGCCAAGTCGATTGGCCCGATCGTCCATGCCCCCGGGGTCAGCATGCAGGGATCCCGCTTGACCTTGATGGAAAAAATGAAAAATGCAAGAACCATGGCAGAAGCGACGTAAAAACGGAGCCGAGATATTTGAAAAAGAAGAAAACGAAAACAAGAATTAGAAGGATCAGTGTGTGGGATAATGAGAGACTGGAGAAACTTTCGGATGAAGAATTTATCGATGCCTTTGTACTTGCAACAGAAGAGCGTGCGGATTTAAAAGACGGCAATTTAATTATTGAGAGAAAATTAAAAAACGGTGCTCCTGAGAATTCGATCGAGCTTTGTCTGAATGAAGCAAGACGGCGACAGATCCCGATTGACGCAGTAGCAAAGAAGATCGCCGATCGAGCAGTAGCCGGAGAATCATTTATTGGCACCTTGATCAAGACAAAAAAATGGAAGCGCTTTGAAATCATGGCGGCAAAAGCAGTCGGAATTTGGCTGGAATCGGGCGGGATAAAAGTCGATAAGGTTGATTTTGATGCCCGGATCCAAGGTGGAATCTCCAGATCACCGAGACAGATTGATGTTTGGCTGGAAAAATCTTCACCTCGGCATGTCGTCGCCGTTGAATGCAAAGACTACTCCACCTCAATCTCCATTGAAAAGATCGAGGCTTTTCATTCCAAACTTGAAGATGTTGGCGCGGATAAGGGAGTTTTCATCACAAAAAGTGGATTCCAACAGGGAGCCAAAGCGGCTGCCGACCGTTATGGAATAATACTGATGACGTTTAAACTGGTGGATAAAAAGAATCCTCCGGCCGAGCTCAATGCAAAACAGCGATCTGATTTGCGATCAATGAAAGGAGACATGTGGTGCTTGCGGCATAACGATTCATCCTGGTATTTCACGACGGATTTTCTGGGAACTGCAAAATAATTAGTGGATTGAAGGATGCTGATTTGAAATGGACGGAGCCCTGTGTGTTTTATTGTTTTACAGGCCAGAAGCCTTCGCGCCTGAGGCGTTTCTCGATTACTTCAGATGAAACGCCGAAAATGCGCGAAATGGGGGTGGAGATGATTCCCAAGGCCGCATCGCCGGTTTTATCCCAACTAAAGAAACTGGCATCCTTTGCTTTCCGAATTGATTGCTTAAACTCCTTTTCAAGTCTCTCGGATGGGACTAGCAGCCTTCCTGCAAATTCGTATGCTTGGTATTCGATGAATGAATATTCCGTTTCCGGAATAAGATGGATGAATTTGATCCACTCCTTGATTGTTTTGTGGGCCAAGTTTTTGAAGATGTCGCTGTGTAGGACAAAGTGTCCAAGCTCGTGAGCGATAGAAAAACGAATGCGATTCTGCTTTTTATCATTAAAGTAATCCTGGTTGTCGACAATAATGGTCTTTAAATCTCCTAAAAGAAGTGCATCAACATCGCCGGCATCTCTAAGCGATGGAAAGGGGACGAGTTTGAGCCCAAGTGGCCAGAGGAGCATTTCAACTTCAATCGGCAGGTCTCCTGATGGCCAATGCTTTTGCCTGATCTGATCAGCTTTCTTCCATGCATCCTCTTTCGTGATAAAGGGAGCTTTGAACTTTGTCGGATCGGTAGTCATTTCATCCCTTTGCGGATCTTCTCGGCCAGTTTCGTCATCTCTTCATCTGTAGGCTTCTGACCCCGCAGAGTGCGGAAAAAGGCGGGCAGAACCTTGACCAGCTCCGCGTCGGCCATGATATCCTGGGGCACAATTCCCTGGTCAGCGGCAGCCAGGTCAAAAAATTGATACCATTCATCAGAGCCTTCGATCAGATTGAGCGCTTCGGCATATTTTTCAAGGATTTCCCGCCCTTTGGGGGGTGAGATCAATCCCCGCTCCATGCGGCTGATATTGGCCGGATCGCAAGCGGCTTTCTTGCAGAACATACGCAGAGTCAGCCCCTGGCCCTGACGAAGCTGCTCAAAATAGCCCCCAAATTTGATCGATTTCTTCACGATCTCCTCCTTCATTTAATGTTGTATAATTAATACAACAAGCGGGTAGAGAAGTCAAGTGCGCATTCACTTATTTCATTAGTTTACTTCAATTTCTGAACCCGCTACAATGGCGGCATGAAGAAAAAGCCATTGCGCGCGATACTCATCGGCTTCGGCAACGTCGGCCAAAAAATGGCGGCGATGCTGAGCGAAGAGAGGGAGAAGTATCCCGGCCTGGAAGGCCTTGACCTGGAACCGGTGGCCATTTTTACCGGCCGGCACGGCGGATGGGTCGAGCCGGATGGGATCGGACTGGGCGAAGCGCTCAAACGATTCCGCGAGAACGGCTCGTTCCCGGCCGCGCCCATGACGGCCCTGCAAGCCCTGGAATCGCTGGACTACGACGTGCTGGTGGAACTGTCGACTCTGGATATCGGGCGCAGGGGAGAGCCAGCGATCAGCCATGTACGAGCCGCGCTGCAGCGGGGCAGGCACGCGGTCACGGCCAACAAGGGGCCGGCGGCCTTCGCCTACCGCGAGCTGGCTGGACTGGCCGCGGTGCAGGGCGTGCGCTTCCTTTTCGAGAGCGCGGTGATGGACGGCACCCCGATCTTCTGCCTGGGACGGGCGCTGAAAGGCGTCCGCGTGACCGGGTTCTCCGGCATCTTCAACACCACCACCAACTTCGTCCTCTCGCGCCTGGAAGCCGGCGAGAGCATGGAGACGGCTGTCCAAACGGCCCAGCAGCTCGGCTTTGCCGAGGCCGACCCCGGCCTGGACCTCGACGGCTGGGACGCGGCGGCCAAGACGGCCATACTGGCCAACTTCTTCCTTGACGCCGGCATCGACCCCCTGCGGGTCGAGCGCCGGGGCATCACCGGCGTCACGCCGCGGGACGTCGCCCGGGCGAGAGCCGCGGGAAAAAGGATCAAGTTGATCTGCCGGGGCTGGCGCGAAGGGGGCGGAGTGCGGGCCGAGGTACGGCCGACCGAAGTGTCCCTGGACCATTATTTCGCCGCGGTCAACGGCCGCGCCGCCGCCCTGCGCCTGGAGTGCGACATGCTGGGGCCGCTGTGGGTCATGGAGGAGAGCCCCGACCTGACCGACACCGCCTCGGGCGTCCTGCAGGACCTGCTGGTCGTGGCGGAAAGCCGATAAGGAGAAACGCATGCCCAAGAAGATCCGCTCCGCCATGTTCGCGTCGTGGTGGCTGGCGCTGGGATCCCTCGCTGCCGCGATCTCGCTACCGGCGGCCGGCGAAGACGCCTGGGAACTGGAGCTGCTGAAGGAGAGGGAGCAGAAGAACATCGAGTTCAGGACATCGGCCACCTCGCCCATGGCCGGCCGCGAGCGGCTGGTCCTGAATGGGACGGACCGGCCTTTCC
>DCVK01000040.1 GCA_002335385.1 Candidatus Aminicenantes bacterium UBA2190 | reverse complement strand
AGCATCTCGAAGAAGGTGTGGTGGAAGTCGGTGCGGCCGACCTCGTCGAAGTCGTTGTGCTTGCCCGAGACGCGCATGCACTTCTGGATGGTGACGGCGCGGCGGTAGTCGCGCTTCTCCTCCTGCAGGAAGACGCCCTTGAACTGGTTCATGCCGGCGTTGGTGAAGAGTAGGGTGGGGTCCTTGGCCGGGACCAGCGGCGAGGAGAGGACGCGCCGGTGCCCCTGTCTCTGGAAATAATCGTAGAAGACGCGGCGGATCTCGGCGTTGGCGATCATCAGTCGAGTTCCAGCAGGTGATGGTCGCGAGTGGTGTCCTCCGGCATCTGGTCCGGGGCGCCGCCGCCGATTTCCGACATGCGCCGCTCCATCTCTTCCATGGACATGTCCTTGGCGCTCTGCACGCCGATCTTCTTGAGCTTGAACTCGTCGGGGTTGCTGGCCCATTTCAGCGCCTCGTCGAAGGAGATGAAGTTCCTCTGGTACAGGTAGTAGAGCGATTGGTCGAACGTCTGCATGCCGTACTGCGAGATGCCCTGGGAGATGGCCTCCTTGATCAGCTTGGTTTTTTCCTGGGTGACGATGCAGTCCTGGATGAACGGCGTGTTGATCAGGATCTCCACGGCCGGCACGCGGCCCTTGTCATCGGAGCGCGGCAGCAGCCTCATGGAGATGATGGCCTTGAGGACCGAGGCCAGCTGGATGCGGATCTGCTTCTGGTGGTGGGGAGGGAACATGGAGATGATGCGGTTGACCGTTTCGGGGGCGTCGAGGGTGTGCAGGGTGGACAGGACCAGGTGGCCGGTCTCGGCGGCCAGCAGGGCGGTCTCGATGGTCTCCAGATCGCGCATTTCGCCGACGAGGATGACGTCGGGGTCCTGGCGCAGGGCGCTGCGCAGGGCCTTGGCGAAGTCGTTGGTATCCGAGCCCACCTCGCGCTGGTTGATGATGCTCTTCTTGTCGCGGTGCAGGTACTCGATCGGGTCCTCGATGGTGACGATATGCTCGACGCGGTGGATGTTGATGTAGTCGATCATGGCCGCCAGGGAGGTGGACTTGCCGCTGCCGGTGGTGCCGGTGACCAGCACCAAACCGCGCATCTCCTGGGAGATCTTTTCCAGGACCATCGGCAGGTTCAGGTCGGAGATGCTCTTGATCTGGGTGGGGATGACGCGCAGCACCATGCCCACCGCCCCCCGCTGGTAGAAGACGTTGCAGCGGAAGCGGCCCAGGCCGGGGATGCTGTAGGCCATGTCGATCTCATGGTCGCGCTTGAAGCGGTCCTTCTGCTCGCTGTTCATCATGGCGAATGCCATGGCAATGGTGTCCTCGGGCATCAGGCGCTTCAGCTCCACCAGGGGGTGCAGGGAGCCGTTGATGCGGATCACCGGGTGGTTGCCCACCTTCAGGTGCAGGTCCGATGCCGTCCTTTCCACGCTGATCTTCAGCAAATCGTCAATGTTCATTTTCCGCTCCTCCGTCGCCCCATTATACAACAGCCGGCGACCGACTTACAAGAAAATGATATAATTGCGGACATGAAGGCACTCCCGTCCCTGGCCGCCTGCGCCCTGCTCCTTTCCCTGGCCGCCTGCGCCCGTTCTCCCCGCGCGGCGGCCGGGCCCGTTCTCGCACCGGCCCTGGCCGCTCCCGCGGGCGGCGGCGTCTTCCAAACCGGCGTCGCCTCGTGGTACGGCGATGATTTTCAAGGCCGGGCCACCGCCAACGGCGAGATCTACGACATGCGCAAGCTGACCGCGGCCCACCCGGAGCTGCCGTTTCACACCCTGGTGGAAGTGGAGAACCTGGAGAACGGCCGGCGCGTGCTGGTGCGCATCAATGATCGCGGGCCGTTCCTCAAGGGGCGGATCATCGATTTGTCCCTGAAGGCGGCGCAGCGCCTGGAAATGGCCGAGAAAGGCACGGCCGCGGTCAATCTGCGCGTGCTGCGCCGGGGCGGCCAGCCGCAGCAGGCCCAAGGGGTCGGCGCCGCCGCCTGGGAGGCGGAAGGGGTGCGGGGCGGCTTCGTCCAGGCCGGCGCCTTCGCGGTCCGGGAGAACGCCGAGGAACTGCTCCTGACCCTGGAGGAGATCTTTCCCGGCCTGGGCTTCCGCGTCGCCTCCGAGGACGGCCTTTTCAAGCTGATCTCGCCGCCGTTGGACCCGGCCGCCTGCGGGCAGGTTCTTAAAAAGCTCTCCGCTCACGGCCTGCAGGGCTTCATCCGCGAGTCGGGGACAGGGCCGGGAGAATAATTTTCCCTTTCCCTGGCACCGGTATTGAAAATAAAAAAATATTCTTTACAATGGGATCAACGGCGGAGGAAGGAGCATGGTTGTTTTTGGACAGGGCACGTTCCCCGGAACAGGGTGTCCCAGTGACTGAGGAAGAAGACCGGGCCCGTCCCGAGACCTCACCTCGTCCCGGCTCCAGCGCGCCGCTGGCCAGGAAGATCCTGGTCGTCGACGACGACGATACCGTGCGCGAAGCGCTGAAGGATTTCCTGGAATTCCACGATTTCACGGTGACGGCAGTGGACGGCGGCGCCCAGGCCATGGAGCGCATCGCCGCGGACGATTTCGACCTGGTGATCTCCGACCTGGTCATGCCCAAGATGGACGGCATCGCGCTGATCAAAGCCATCCGCGAGGCGGGAAAAGACGTCCCGCTGCTGGTCATGACCGGCTTCGCCTCGATCGAGTACGCCGTGGAGTCGATGAAGGCCGGGGCCACCGATTTCATCACCAAGCCCCTGAAATTCGACCACGTCATGCTGATCGTCAACCGCGTGCTCGAGACGGCGGCGCTGCGCCAGATGGCCCGGGAAAGGGAGTATTACAAGGACCTTTCCAACAGCGACGGCCTGACCCAGATCGGCAATTACCGCCATTTCAACCACGTGCTGCGGCTGGAGATCGACCGCCAGAAGCGCTACCACCGGCCGCTGACGCTGCTGATGATCGATATCGACGACTTCAAGAGGACCAACGACCGCTTCGGCCACCTGATCGGCGACATGGTGCTGATCAAGATCGCCTCGCTGCTGCGGGACGAGGTGCGCGGCTTCGATTTCGTCGCCCGTTACGGCGGCGACGAATTCACCGTCATACTGCCCGAGATCTCCGAGAAGGCCGCGGTGGTGGTCGGGCGGCGCATCATGCACTCCATCAGCCTGCACGAGTTCAGCTCGCCGGAGTTCAAGGAGATCGGCCCCATCAGCGTGACCATCGGCATCGCCTCGTTCCCCGAGAATGCCGGGGACGCCCTGGACCTGGTGGCCAAGGCCGATCGCGCCATGTATGCCGGCAAGAGCGCCGGCAAGAACTGCCTTTGCGTCTTCGGGGACGAGAAATCCGTCATCCGCCTGCGCCAGCCCACGCCGCACAAGATCTAGCTGCGAAGCCAGAGGTTCCACGTACCAGGTTCCACGTTCCAAGTTCCACGTTCCAAGTTGAAGAGCTTCCAGAAATCGGCATTGGGCGTAAGGCGTAGAGTGCAAGGCTGGGACGGAAGAAGGAAAGGTAATCGGCGTAGGGCGCAGGGTGTAAGGCTTAAGGTGAAAGGCGGAAGCATTAGGGATTCATCGGAATTAAATTCCAAATCCCAAATTCCAAATAACAAACAAATTCCAAATTCCAATGACCAAATCCCCTTGCGGGGACTTTGACCCAAACAAAGAAAATGCCATTTCAAGATGCTTTCGTTTTGGAAATTGGAATTTGGGATTTGGGATTTGTTTGGAATTTGGTGCTTGGAGCTTGGAATTTTAGTCTTACTATTACTTCTTCTCTTCCTGGAAAACCGTCAACCGTCTACCGTGAACCGTCAACCGAGTTCGCACAATCCTCTTACGCCAAACATCGAACTTCGAACGTCGAACTTCGAACCTTACTATCCTTGAGGCTTAGCTATTTGCCTAAGGTCGCCACCATGACCGCCTTGATCGTATGGACGCGGTTCTCGGCCTGGGGGAAAACCTGCGAATGCCTGCTTTCGAAGATCTCGTCGCTGACCTCGCAGATGTCGGGGAACTGGGCGGCCAGCTTCGTCTCCGTGGTATGGAAGGCGGGGAGGCAGTGCAGGAATGTGCAATCGGGGTTGCCCGTCTTGTCGAACAGGGAACGGTTGACCTGGAAGGGCTTGAGCAGCCGGATGCGCTCGGGGATCTGTTCTTCCTCGCCCATCGAGGCCCAGACGTCGGTGTAGATGACGTCGGCGCCCTTGACGCCGGCGGCGATATCATCGGTAACCAGGATGCGGGCGCTTCGCTCCCGGGCGAACTCGTTGCATTCGGTGACCAATTCCCCGGCCGGAAAGAGCGACTTCGGGGCCACGATGCGGAAGTCCATGCCCATCTTGGCGGCGCCGATCATCAGCGAGTTGGCCATGTTGTTGCGGCCGTCGCCGACATAGGCGAAAGTGATGCCCTTGAGCCGGCCCTTGACCTCGAGCACGGTCATGAAATCGGCCAGGACCTGGGTGGGATGGTAGAGGTCTGTCAACCCGTTCCAGACCGGCACGCCGGCCCACTGCGCCAGGCCCTCCACCGTCTCGTGCTGAAAGCCGCGGAACTGGATGCCGTCGAACATGCGGCCCAATACGCGAGCCGTGTCCTTGACCGTCTCCTTTTTCCCAAGCTGGATGTCGTCCTTGCCCAGGTATTCGGGATGGGCGCCCTCGTCGACGCAGGCCACGACGAAGGCGCAGCGGGTGCGCGTCGACGGCTTTTCGAATATCAGGGCGATGTTCTTCCCCTCCAGGTTTCTGCCGCGCAATCCGGCGTACTTGTCCTGTTTCAGCTTGATGGAGAGCTGCAGGAGGAAATCGATCTCCTCGGGGGTGTTGTCCTTCATGGACAGAAAATGTCTTCCTTTCAGGTTGAATGCCATGGGTTGACCTCCAAGATCAAGGCCCCATATTACCGCAAAAAGCGGGCCAAGGCAAGGGTTGGGAAAAGCGGGGCTTTCGTGCCGGAGTCCATGCTGCCTGCGGCGCCGTGCCGAGCGCTGAAGGACATCATGCCTCCCCTTTTTTCCAGCAGCCAAGAGCGCGTCTTTCCGCAGCGCTGAGATAATTGCGCCGATTTCATATAATTTAAATGATGTGGAAGATCGCAAAGGGCACGGCTCTTTGAGGTTTTTCAGGGAGGAACGCAATGAAACGAACCATCTTTTTCCTGGCTGTTCTGCTGCTTAAGGCGCTGGCCTCCTGGGCCGATGCACCGCTGATCACCATCGTTTCACCGAACGGCCATTATCCGCTTTTCAAGAATGAGACGGAGGTCATCCACTGGACCCATTCGGGCTTTTTCGATGCCCACCCTCAGAACTGCGAGATCTACTGCGGAGGCCATGTCATCTCTTCCCCCGTGCCGGTGACCGGCGATTCGTTCGCCTGGACCGTGGGCAGGAAAGCCGACGGGAACTACCTGCCGCAGGGGATCTATAAAATCACCATTGAAAGCCCCGATTTTGACGCGCTGAATGGTCCGACCGTCATCATCTCCGATGAAAGGCCGCTGATCACCATCACCGCCCCGGTCACCGGCACGACGCTGACAAGGGGCAGTTCATACACGATCCGCTGGACGCACAGTTCCTATTTTCAGGTCGTGCCCCAGACGTGCCGGATCTTTTGTGCCGACAGCTTCATCTCTCCGCCCGTGCCGGTCCTCGATCGCGAGTACACCTGGACGGTGGGCAAGAAGGACGACGGCAGTTACTTCGCCGCAGGCACCTACCCGATCACGCTGGAGAGCGACGATTACGACGCCCTGGGCGGTCCGAACATCACTATCAAGGTCCTGGCCTTCAAGATCCCCGGCAAACGCTTTTTCAGGAAGATCCCACTCCATAAAATCCCCGATTGCCCTATGTGTTTCCGTCTCGACCCGAACGAGCTGGGGGTCGATTCCCGGGACTTCATGGAACCGGTCACCATCCTGATCGTCCGCAACGGTCGCACGGTCGCCAAGCTGGGCCGCTTTGGTGCCGGCCTGGCGCTGCCGGGCTCCGTCAAGATCACCCTCGAACGGCAGCACGTTGGCCTGATCAGGAACCGCCAGCCCGGGTTCGAAGTTCACATCCTCTCCGCCAAGGGCAAGATACTGCAGCAGCATGCCGTGCAGCTGGAGATCATAAACGGTACTGCCAGGTAGCCGCAAAAGGTCTCCCGTCTGCCGCCGCGTTGACAGGAAAGGCCGGTTCTGGTAAAGTTCATAAGAAGGGCTTTTCTTGAATTGATGGATGAAGAGGCTGTAGAAATAAAGATCATCGGCGCCGTGGATCGCGCCGCCGTAGAAACTCTTTACCGCCAGGCCGGCTGGTGGCACGAGAACGATGCGACCGCCGACGACAATGCCTGGATCGATGCCTTGGTGCGGGGATCTTTCTGCTTCGCCGGCGCTTTCGCCGCCGGCGAGATGATCGGCATGGGCCGCGCCATATCCGACGGCGTCAGCGACGCCTACATCCAGGATGTCACCGTGCTGCGCGCGTTCCGCGGCCGCGGCATCGGCGCGGAGATCATCCGCCGCCTCTGCCGCGAGCTGCGCTACCGCCGCATCGGCTGGATCGGCCTGGTGGCCGAGCCGGGGACGCAGGCATTCTACCGCCGGCTGGGCTTCGCGGACATGGAAGGCCATGCCCCGATGCTGCTGAAGAAAGGGGAGGGCGGGTCGTGAAGCCGCTGCGCCTGGAGGAGTTCTCTCCGGTGACGCTGGCCGACCGCGACGTCATCCGGCCGCGGCTGCTGGCCGACGATCCCTGCTTCTGCGAATACAACTTCGCCAATCTCTTCATGTGGGGGGAGATCTACCAGACGCGCTGGCTGCTGAGCGAGGATCGTCTTTGGATCTACAACGGGCATGACGACCTGATGCTGATGCCGGTTGGAACGGACCTGGATGCGGCCGGGCTGCTGGCTGTTTCCGACGGCCTGCGCCGCGCCGGCAAGAGCGGCAACTTCGTGCTGGTCGATCCCGACTATGTCCAGGCCAATCCCGAACTGGGGCGCCATTTCCGCATCGAACTCGACCCGGACAACGGTGACTATATCTATTCCACCCGCAAACTGGTCGACCTGCGGGGCAACAAGCTGAACAAGAAGCGCAACCAGGTCAACCAGTTCATGGCCATGTACCCGGGCTATTCCAGTCAAGCCCTGAAGAAAGAAGACCTGGAGCCATGCTTCGCCCTCGCTGAAAAGTGGTGCCGGCTGCGCACCTGCCTGGAGCTTGATTTCACCCATGAAACGTCGGCCCTGAAGAAGGCCATGCTCCATTACGATGAACTGGGGTTGCAGGGAGTGAAGATTTCCCTGGGCGACGAATTCATCGCTTTTTCCATCTTCTCGCCGCTCAGCGGCAATATGGCCGACGTCCATTTCGAGAAGTTCGATCCCGAGGTCAAGGGGGCAGGCCAGATGATCAACTGGGAGACCGCCAAAACGCTGGTCGGGAGTTACAAGTACGTCAACCGCGAGCAGGACCTGGGGATTGAGGGGCTGCGCCAGGCCAAGAGATCGTACGGGCCGGAATACATCCTCGGCGCTTATTTCCTGGAACGGAAACCCTGAATCCGGCCCTGAAAGAACGGCTTACTGCTCGGGCTCGCGGGCGATGACCCCCTTTTCGATCAGGAGCTCGACCTGCTTGTTGACCATGTCGGCAAAGCGCAGGAAATGGGGGATGGTCAGGTGGGCGTAGGTGTGGATGGCCACGCGGGCCGGCTCCTTGACGTCGCGGATGCCCAGTCCCAGGCAGATCTCCTCGGGATTGACGTTGAAGGACACCAGATTGGCGTACACGTGCTGGGCATGCAGGTCGGTGATCTCGATCTTTTCCTCTTTCTTTTCCATGTCGCGCCTCCCCGCGCCCGCCCTCAGCGGCAGCTTTCCCTTTCCAGCTTCAACAGGACCTTGTACAGCCGCTTTTCGTCGGCGGTCAGCATGACGCGGCTGTTCTTCTGGGTCTGCTCGTCCTTGCGGATCACGCCCATGTCGACGTTGAAGCCGATCTTCTTGAACGCCCTCTTGACGCCGGGGCGGCCGGCGAGCAGGGCCTCGTAGCTGATGACGATGCTCTTGGGCATGTTCTCGTGGGCGGCGACCAGGGCGTTGTTGTTGTCGAACCAGCTGAGCTTGAACTGGGAGATGCCGCGCTTGAACATGCTGGACCGGACATCGGCCGGGTTGCGGAAGATGAAGATCGCGCGGATCTTCTTGTCCTTGGCGATATGGCGGAAGAAGAACAGCGCCGGCACGTGGACGATCTTCAGACCGGTCAGCCCCGTGCTGCTGTTGAGGCGCTCGACGATCTTGTTCAGCTCGACGACGTTCTCCTCGGTCATGGCCTTGTCGATCAGCTTCTTTTCCAGTTCCTTGCCGGACTCCAGCTCGAAGTAGCCCGACTTGTTGTACTCGTCGCCGCCGAAGTCGGAGGGGAACTCGACGCCGGCGCTCTGCAGCAGCTGGCAGGCCAGCGAGGTGCCGCTGCGCGGGTGGCCGACGACGAAGATGCCGTTCTTCAGGACGATGGGGCGGATTTCCTTTTTCTCGCTCGCTTGGTTTTCCAATTGGGCCTCCGTGGCTGGATGGTGAAAGGGCATTATACCACAAGTCGCGAACGGCGGGAACTCGGCGGACGGCGGACAGTGGACGGTGGAAGAAAGGTATTCATAGGACTTAAATTCCAAATCCCAAGCACCAAATAACAAACAAATTCCAAATTCCAATTTCCCAAACGAAAGCTCCTTGCATGGAATGTTCTTTGTTTTGGTCATTTGAATTTTGAATTTGGAATTTGGGATTGGGAATTTTATTCCTGCGAATTGCTTTCTTCCTCCTTGCACCCTGAACCCTGCGCCCTACGCCGATTGCCTATCCTCCTTCCGTCACCGCCTTACGCCGATTTCGAGTTTCTGTTAGAATGGCTCCTTATGGACAAGTTCAAAATGCAGCTGTATGAAGAGAGCCAGGTGATGCAGTTCACGCTGGACAGCCGCGGCGGCCGCGAATTCTCCATCAGGAAGCGGTCGGGGACGCAGACGCGGAGCTTCGACGGCAGCTGGAGCAGCCGGGCCGCGGAGACCGGGTCGCGCGAGGAGGCGGCCCGGGCCTTGTCCTGGAAAAGCGGCGGCCGGCTGGCGGCGGAACCACTCGGACTGCCGATCGATGCCGGAGAGATCCTTGACGCCAACGGCTTCCTGACCAAGTTCCTGCAGCGGCTCGACCCGCAGGAATGGAAGCTCCTTTTCCGTGCCGGCTGCACGCGCCGGCTGATCCGCAATACCCGCCTCCAGGACGTCCAGAGCTCCTTCCGCCATTTCAGCGTCACGGCCAGGATCAAGGTCCGCGGCCAGGCCGAGGAACTGGAGGTCGGCGAGGGGAGCGCGGAGGAGTTGAAATTCAATCTGGACGGGCTGGCGCAGCGCATCGCCGGGGCGGTGGAGGACCAGAAGCACCGCCGCCGCGCCGTCTTCGCCGGCCCGGTCCCGGTCGTCCTCCAGGCCGGCGAGGGGGCCATCCTGTTCCATGAGATCCTCGGGCATGCCCTGGAAGCCGACTACGTGCTTCAGGGGGTGTCGCCGTTCACCCGGGCCGACCTGGACCGGGCGATCGTCCCGGAGACGATCACCATCCTTTGCCGCGACGAGCGCGATCCGTTTTTCCGTGACGTGGCCGTCGATGACGAGGGCGAGCCCCGGGCCGGCCCGCTGCTGGTCGAGCAGGGGGTGCTGCGCTGCTTCATCAGCGACTATGCCCACCAGAAGCTGCTGCGCCTCCGTGACCGCGGGCATGCCCGCCTGGAAGACTTTGGCCGCATCCCCCAGCCGCGCATGTTCGCCACCTATGTCCAGCCCGGCGGCGTGCCGCAGGCCGAGATCATCGCCTCCACGCCCTTCGGCGTCTATGCCAGGGAATTCGGCGACGGCGGCATCGACCTGGCTTCGGGCCGCTTCTATTTCCGCATCCGCCAACCTTACCTGATCGAAAAGGGGCGCCTGGCCGCGCCCATCGCCCCCCTGACGGTCAGCGGCGGCATACGCGAGATCCTGGGCGACATCGCCATGGTCGGCGACGACTTCAAGTACGACCGCGGCAATAGCTATTGCCTGAAGAACGGCCAGGTGCTTCCGGTGCGCGTCGGCCAGCCCACCGTCAAGATCGGCAAGCTCTGGGTCCGGGGAGGGCCGGATGCTTGAAACGGTCCTGAAGACAGGGCACGAGACCGGCTTCTCGACCGTCGAGGCCTATGCGGAAAAGGTCGTGCGCCAGGAGATCGCCGGTGCCGACGGGCCGCTCTCGATCCACGAGGCGCATGGGGACCGCCTGGCGGCGCGGGCATTCCGGGATACCGGCGATCCGCTCGGCTTCAGCCTCTCCGCGCCCGATTCCCGCCAGGTCAAGCGCTGCTTCGCCGAGCTCGCCTGCGGATCGGCGGTCGATCGCAAGAAGAATTTCGCCCAGCTGCTGCCCCGTGCCGCGGCTCGGTCCAGGCTGGACATCTTCGATCCGGGCATCGAAGCCTGGGACGAGACGCAGGCCTCCGACCTGCGGGAGAGGCTGCGCGAGTGCCTCGTGACCTTCCCGGGGCTGAAGCTGAAGGGCTTCCGATTCTCGCGGGCGCTGAAAAAGGTCTACCTGGCCAACTCGCGGGGCTTCATGGCCAAGTACAAGAAGACGCTGTTCCAGGTCCAGGCCTGCTTCCAGTCCCGTGACCACCAGCTCGAGCTGGCCGAGAGCCGGACCCATTTCCGCAATTTCGACCCGCAGCGCCTGGTCGCCAGGGGGGCGAACCTCCTGGGTTCCCTGGACGCGGACCTGGAGACGCTGCCCGCCGCCCTGGAGTTCGTCATCGTGTCCCCCGAGGCTTCGGCCCAGCTGCTCAGGGAATTCTCTCCCGGGCTGAAGCTGGACCGCCCCGGCCGGCGCGAGCGCCCTGTCGCTGCCTCGAGCCGCGTGAGCATTCTGGACAACCCGGCGCTGGATGAGCAGCCGGGCTCGGTCCCCTTCGACGACGAGGGGACGCCGGCGGCGGAGAAGTACCTTCTCAACAAGGGAGTGGCGGCGGCTGCGGCCGCGGACATCCGCACGGCCTTCGAGAAAGGCGGCGTCTCCACCGGCAACGGCTTCCGCGGCGAGCAGGGGGTCTTTCCCCGCGTGCAGTTCACCAACCTGTTCTTCAGGCCGTCCAACGCCTCGCTGGCCCAGCTGCTGGGACGGGCGGGCCGCGGCGCCCTGGTCTACCTGGTCAAGCAGCAGGGACCCGGGCGCCTGCCGGCCGAGGCGGCCTTCGCCGCCCATGGCTTCCTCTTCGAGGGCGGCGAGGTCACCAGGCCGGTGCGGTTCCGCCTGGCCACTTCCATGCGCTCCTACCTGCTGCACGTCGTCGAGGTTTCGCGCGAGCTGCGTTTTTTCCATCGCCGCGCCAATATCGGCTCGCCCTACCTCCTCCTGCAGGGACGGCGCGACCCGGACGGGAATTTTTTCATATGACAGTGAGATATTCCCAAAGGGGACCTATTTAACTAGAAAACAAGCGAGGTCCGTCATGAAAAAAATATCTTGGCCGCTGGTGCTCATTGGCTTGGGAACTCTGCTTTGCGGCCCATTCTGCGGCTGTCTTCAGGGCGAGAACGTCGTCGTCGTCGTCACGCCGGGCCAGATCCAGGCGGGCACCGAGGTCCATTTCCGCTTCGACCACGAAGGCGGCGGCGGGGGCAGCTTCAGCTGGAATTACGGCGACGGCAGCGTCGAAAACACGGGCAACAACCAGGGGCATCATACGTACGCGGCGGCGGGCATCTACCTGGTGACCTGCGTCCTGCAGACATCTTCGGCGCTGATCACCGGGAACACCAGGATCGTCGTCGTCGACAACCGCCGCATCTCCCCCCAGGGCGGCGGTTTTCGCCAGGGCAAGCGGGTGAGTTTCCAGGCGGATAATTTCGCCAGCTCCAGCCTGCGCTGGGATTTCGGTGACGGCACGGTCGAATCGGGGCCGCGCAACCACGGCCATGTTTACGCCAGCGCGGGGAATTACACGGTCAAGGCCTATGACGCCAACGGCGAGAGTCCGACCTTCAGCCAGTGCCAGGTCACGGTGGCGCCCGACAACCGCCAGCTGAGCGCCGCGCCCTCCTCGCCGCGCGCCAACCAGGCCGTCGCCTTCACCGCGCAAAACTTTGCCGGCGGCGGCCTGCACTGGGAGTACGGCGACGGCAGGAGCGACAACGGCGGCCCCAGCCAGAGCCATGTCTTCAGCCAGCCGGGCAACTTCCAGGTGCGGGTCTGGGAGAGCTCGGGGACGGCCGACGATGCGGTCAGCCTGTCCCTGGCGGTGGCCCCCGACAACCGCCAGCTGAGCGCCGTGCCCTCCCTGCCGCGCGCCGGCGCGGCCGTTCAGCTCACGGCCGGAAATTTCTCCGGCAGCGACCTGCGCTGGAGCTACGGCGACGGCAGGACCGAGAACGGCGGCCCGGTCATGGCCCACGTCTATGCGGCCGCGGGCAACTTCCAGGTCCAGGCCTGGGAGGCCGGCCAGGGCCCGGAGAGCGCCGTGAAAATGGCCCTCGCCGTGCAGCCCGACATCCGCCAGGTAACGATCGCCGGGCCGCCGGACATTTTCGCCGGGACCGAGGTGGTGTTCGAAGGGCGCAATTTCGCCGGCTCCAGCCTGCAGTGGGACTTCGGCGACGGGACGGTCGAGAGCGCCGGTTTACGCCAGCCGCACCGCTTCCAGCGGCCGGGCACATTCCAGGTCCGGGTGGTGGAGAGCGACAGCGGCAACCTGCCGCTGGAGAAAAGGGTCCAGGTGCTGAACGATAACCGCGCCCTGGTTCTGAAGACCGATGCGGTCTTTGCCGGCAGCGAGTTCGAGATCGAAGCCCAGAACTTCCGCGGCAGCCAGGTCAGCTGGGATTTCGGCGACGGGCCGGTGCAGACCGGTGCGCGGCGGATGAAGCACCGCTACGCCCGCAGCGGGCAGTTCCGCGTGCGCGCGGTCGATTTCGCCGGCCGCGACGGCAAGTTCATCGAGAAGATCATCCAGGTGGAGAACGACCCGCGCCTCATCCTCATGCCCGCGGAGATCATCGCCGGCGAGGAGATCGCCATGCAGCTGCAGAACGCCGGTTCCGGCAGCTTTGCCTGGAGGTTTTCCGACGGCGACAACCGCAGCGGCCCGGAGATCAGCGCCAAGGCCTTCCGCACCCCGGGACCCCACAAAATCACGGTCATCGACAGCAGCGGAAAATTCCCGCCGCTGGAAAAAACGGTGCAGGTGATCCCCGACAGCCGTTCACTGAAAGGCTCATCCTCCTTCATCCTGCCCAGGGAGGCCGTGACCTTCACGGCCGGCAATTTCAAGGGCCCCGGCGTCCGCTGGGACTTCGGCGACGGCACGGTCAAGGAGAACGGCCAGCGGGAGGAGAAGCACGTCTTCCCGGCGCTGGGACGCTACCGGGTCAAGGCCGTCGACTTCAACGGCCGCAGCAGCAAGGAATTCGGCGTCGACGTGGTGGTGGCGGAGATGACCCCCGGCTTCGAGATCAGCGCCCTGGAATTCACCTTTGACAACGGCAAGTATTACCGGGTCATCGCCAAGAACAGCCCCGCCCCCGCCTACCAGCTGCGCGTCAGGGCCAAGGGCCGCGGCGTGCTCACCGGCCAGTTCATGCTGGACAACATGAGCCTCGGCCTCTTCCAGCTGGTCATCCAGGAGAACCAGGCGGCGGTCCTGCCCAAGGCCCAGATGCCGGCGCTGCCGGCGGTCGACCTGGGACTGCACAAGCTGACGCTGAAATTCAACAACTACTCCTTCAACCGCCGCATCCCGGGCATCAAGTACTTCGTGACGGCCGCCGGCGTCATCCAGATCGTCTCTCCCGCCATCGACGCCAAGGTGCCGGCCCGGGAGAAGATCGATCTGCGCTGGGCGATCCAGAGGAAGGACCCGCAGTTCGAGATCGCCGTTTCCGGAGTGCCCTTCGAGTTCCTCGATGACAAGCAGGTGGAGTGGCTGCCGGTCAAGGGCGAAGCCGGCCACCGCTTCGACCCCGCCCCCTTCAAGCCCGGGGACTGGATATACTGGCAGGTTCGGCTGCTGGGAGAAAACCGGCGGGTGCTGACGACCTCGGAAATCGCCACGTTCAAGCTGGGTGAGTAGCACCGGCGCCGGCGGCCGCGGCATTTGTCAAAAGCCCGCCGATTTGCTATAAAACCCGTATGGAAAATGTAAAGGTCCTGGTCGTCGATGACGAGAAGAACATCCTGGAATCGGTGAAGATGGTCTTGAATTACGAGAAGTACGGCGTCCAGGTCGCCCGGGACGGCGTGGAGGCCATCGATATCTTCAAGAGATCCCTGCCCGACATCGTGCTGCTCGACGTGAAGATGCCCGGCCTGGACGGCCTGAAGGTGCTGCGCACCTTCAAGGATCTGAACCCGACCGCCGAGGTCATCATGATCTCCGGGCATTCGGGGATCGAGGAGGCGGTGGAGGCCTCGCGCCTGGGCGCCTTCGATTTCCTGGAGAAGCCCATTTCCCGCGACAAGCTCGTGCTGACGGTGCGCAACGCCGCCGAAAAGATATCGCTGCTCAAGGAAAACTTCAACCTGCGCCACCTGACCGAGAAAAAATACGAGCTGGTGGGCGAATCGCCGGTCATGAAGGCGCTGCAGGAGACCATCCGCCGCGTGGCGCGCAGCGACTCCACGGTGCTGATCTCGGGGGACAGCGGCACCGGCAAGGAGCTGATCGCCCGCCTGGTGCACCGGCAGTCGGCGCGCAGCCAGAACCGCTTCGTGCAGGTCAATTGCGCCGCCATCCCCGACGAGCTGATCGAGAGCGAGCTGTTCGGCCACGAAAAGGGGTCGTTCACCGGCGCCTATGAGAAGAAGATCGGCAAGTTCGAAAGCGCCCACCGCGGCAGCATCTTCCTGGACGAGATCGGCGACCTCAGCCTGAAGGCCCAGGCCAAGGTCCTGCGCGTGCTCGAGGAGGGCGAAGTGCAGCCGGTGGGCTCGCCGGAGATCAAGAAGGTCAACGTGCGCGTCATCGCCGCCACCAACAAGAACCTGGAAGAAGAGCTTCAGAAAGGCCATTTCCGCGAGGACCTTTATTTCCGCCTGAACGTGGTGCCCATCCGCTCTCCCGCGCTGCGCGAGCGCCGGGAGGACATCCGACTGCTGATCGAGCATTTCATCGCCTACTTCTCCGAGGAGAACAACTACCGCCGCAAGGCGTTCTCGGCCGAGGCGCTGCAGCTGCTGCGCGAGCATCCCTGGAAGGGCAACGTGCGCGAGCTGCGCAACCTGGTCGAGCGGCTGCTGATCATGTGCCGCAACGACACGATCACCCCAAGCGACCTGCCCGACTACATCAGCCGCCGCGGCGGCGAAGAGGCGCCTTCGCTGCTGCAGCTGGGGAAATGGAAGGAGTTCAAGGCCTGCTCGGAGAAAGCCTTCCTGGAGAGAAAACTGGAGGAGTTCTCCTTCAACGTGGCGCGCACGGCGCGCGAGATCGGCCTGCCGCGCAGCAACCTCTACCAAAAGATCGAATCTCTTGGTATAATGGTGGGGCACCAGCAGGACGCGGATGAAGAATCGCCCCAACCGTAAGGGAGGGGAGGAAAGTCCGGACTCCGCAGGGAAGGATGATCCCCAACAGGGATTCTCCCCCGCACGGTCGGGGGGGCAGGACAGTGTCACAGAGAACAGACCGCCCGGCCGTGTTCGCACGGCCAGGTAAGGGTGAAAAGGTGAGGTAAGAGCTCACCGTCCCGGGCGGCGACGTTCCGGGACTGAGACAAACCCCATCCGGAGCAAGGCTGAACAAGGGGCGCCAAGGCTTTCCCGGCCGATGCCCTGGGTTAGCCGCTGGACTCCGCCGGCAACGGCGGGGCTAGATAAATGATTCTTCGCGACAGGATCCGGCTTACAGTCCGCGTCCTGCCGGTGCCTCTTTCATTGAAAGATCTGCCGTGACGCGTAACGCGTGACGCGTGACGCGGTGCCTAATGAATAACGAGAGAATAGATGAAAGCGGTTTACGGCAGACGGTTTTCGGGAAGAAAAGAGGCAATAGGAAGACTTAAATTCCAAATCCCAAGCACCAAGTTCCAAACAAATTCCAAGCTCCAAATTCCAATGACCAAAACAAAAGCCCTTTGGAATGGCATTTTCTTCGTTTTGGTCATTGGGTAATTGGAATTTGGAATTTATTTGGGATGCGGAATTTGGTGCTTGGAATTTAATTCTTCACATGTCACGCGTCATCCCCATGCGGGGACCTTCGTGCGCGATACGCGTCACGATGGCTCGTTCTTCAGAACGCTTCAGCGAAGGTGAGGTAGAACGCGGGCTTGGCGCCGGCGAAGCCGACGTCGAGGCGGACGTTCAGGTTCTCGCGGCGGTTGAACTTGTAGCGCAGGCCGGCGCCGGCGGCCAGGTGGAAGCCGGACAGCTCCAGCAGGGAGAAGCGCGGCTGCACCTGGGCGATGCCGGCGAAGACGCAGGCCCCGAAGCGTCCCGCCAACGGCCGGCGATACTCGGCCTGCAGGGCCAGCAGGCCGCGGTCGCAATAGCGGCCGTCGTAGTAGCCGCGCAGCAGGTTGAGGCCTCCGAATTTCGGCAGCATCAGGAACGGGGCTTCACCTTGCACCGCGCGCAGCAGCCCCTGTAGGGCGATGACCTGGTTTTCCCCAAGCCCGAAGTAGCCGCGGGCGTCGAAGGTAACCTGGCCGAAGGAGAAATCGCCGCCGAAGGCTCGGAAGAAGCGGTTGAAAAAGAGGGAAAGATAGGTCCCCGCGGCCGGCGAAAAGGTGTTGTCGCGGCTGTCCCACTTGGCGAACAGGCCCAGGCCGGTCACGGTCCCGCCGTCGCCGCCGGCGATGGAGCCGCCGGCGAGCTGGCCGTCGCTCTGGCGGGCGCGCATGGAAACGTCGTAGGTTTCCACATGCAGGCCGGCGAACAGGTTATCGCCGAAGCGGCGCTGCAGGTTCAGCTGCAGCCGCCAGTTGCTCGAGGTGAAATCCTCGCGGTCCTCCTCCAGGGCGCGGTTGCCGATGCCGTAAAAGCGGTCGGGGTAGTAGGAATACTTGGCTACGCCGTCGACCAGGAACTTGCCGTCGGCAAGATACAACTCGTAGTCGACCTGGGCGACAGACTGCCGGTTTCGGGTGCGGACGAAATTGAAACGGTAATGGGAGAGCCGTGACGCCTGGAGGGCGCGGCCCAGGCGGAAATGATGGATGCCGACCAGCCCCCAGGCCAGGCTGGTTTCGGGGGTGTAATAGACGACCGGGGCGATGACGAAGCCGCTGCGGGCCGGGGTTGCTTCGGGCTTGCCGGCTTCGCCGCGCAGGGCCGGGACGAGCAGGGCCGACAGCAGCATGATGGCGCCCGCGAGCGGCCGGCGTTGTGATCGCTCAGCGGCCACGGCCGGGGGCGTCCTGCGCCTTTCTCTTCATCAGCACCTTTTTCAGCTCGTTCTTGCCCATGCCGAAGCGCTGCTGGAAGTAGGCGTAGAGATCGTCGATGGTCGCGAATGCCGGGGCGCTCTCCTCGCGCCCGCCCCCGGCGGCGCCGGCGACGACCACGACTATCTCGCCCAGGATGGTTTCCGCCTCCAGCGCGGCCTGCCAGTGCCCGAGCGACGACCGCACGATCTTTTCATGTTTCTTGCTCACTTCCTTGGCCAGGGCGAACTCGCGGTCGCCCAGGACCTCGGCGGCGGCGGCGAGGAACTTCTCCAGGCGCCGGGGCGACTCATAGAGCACGAGGGTATAGGGCAGGGTGGAGACCTCGGCAAGGAAGCGCCGCAATTCGCCCCGCGTTCGGGGCGGGAAGCCGAGGAACAAAAAGCGGCGCGGGTCGATACCCGAGGCGACCAGGGCGGGAACGAAAGCGGTCGGGCCGGGCAGCGGCACCACCGCAATGCCGGCCTGGATGGCCCGGCGCACCAGCAGTGCCCCGGGGTCGGAGATGGCCGGCGTCCCCGAGTCGGTGACCAGGGCGGCGTCCTCCCCGGCGGCCAGCATGGCGACGATCTTCTCCGCCTGCTCCTCCTCCTTGGGGCGATAGTGGCTGACGATCCGCTTCTTGATCCCCAGGTGATTCAGCAGCTTGAGCGTGTAGCGGCTGTCCTCGGCGATGATGAAAGCGACGCGCGAGAGGACCTCGACGGCGCGCCGGGTGATGTCGCCCAGGTTGCCGATGGGAGTAGGAACAATGTAGAGTGCCATTACAAAATTCTCTCGGAAGACTTAAATTCCAAATCACAAATCCCAAATCCCAAACAAATTCCAAATTCAAAATTCCAATGACCCAAACGAAAGCCCAGGCAGTCATTTGCTCTTGCCAATGTTTCGATCATTGGGTTAAAGTCCTCTTCGAAGGTCGAACGGCGAGCCTCATTTTATCTTCCTCTTCGCGCGTCACGCGTCACGCGTTACGCGTCACGTTTGTTCGATATTTCACTTGTTCCAGTCCCTGAGATACCTGAAATCGATGCCGATCGTGCGGGCATGCAGCTTGGCCACGGGCGGCATGGTGCGCTTGAACTGCGAGTTGACGATCATGCGCCGCACGCGGCGGATGAGCGGCAGCTTGAAGCCGCGCTCGATGATCTCCCCCTCGTCCCAGCGCATGTCGACCATCAGGTGCAGCAGCACGTCGAGGTCCTTGTAGGCGATGCCGATCTCGCCCTCGTCGGTCTGTCCGGGCCACAGGTCGGCGCTGGGTTTTTTGGCCACGATCTCCGCCGGAACCCCCAGGTGGCGCGCCAGCTCGAACACCTGCGTCTTGTACAGGTCGCCGATGGGCTGGAAGGCGCAGGCCGAGTCGCCGAACTGGGTGGAGTAGCCGATGAGCAGCTCGCTCTTGTTCGAGGTGCCGGCCACCAGCGCCTGCTGGCGCGCCGAATGGTCGTAGAGTACCGCCATGCGTTCGCGGGCGCACTTGTTGCCGACCTGGAGCCTGCTCTCGGTCGGGAAGCGCTCGAAGTAGGCGTCGACCGACGGCGAGATGTCGATCACCTCGAAGGGCACCCTGAACTTCCGGCAGGCCATCTTGCCGTGGCGCAGGCTGTCGGGGTCCGAGGCGCGGTAGGGGAGGATGAGGGCGAAGGCATGGGCGGCGCCCAGCGCCTTTTTGCACAGCGCCAGCACCACGGCCGAGTCCAGGCCGCCAGAAACGCCGACGATGGCGTTGCGGAAGCCGTTCTTGAGCACGCTGTCCTTGATGAAGGCCGTCAGGATCTTTTCCACCATGCGGCAGTCGATCTTAAGCATGAAGGATCCTCCTCATTTCTTTCAGGACCAGGGCGGGCTGGTCGTCGCGCAGGTAGGACGAGGCGATGCGGGCGCGGCGCACATCGGCGGCACGCACCTCGGCATCGAGGATGTCCTCGTCGACGTACGCGGCCTTCTGGACGATGCCCCGGCCGGCGCGGGCGAAAAAGGAGCCGCCGCCGAAGCCGATGCCGTCCTCAAAGCCCACGCGGTTCACAAAGAGATAATTCTGCTGATAGAACTGGGAGAAGACATAGCCCATGGTCTCCCAGAGCTGGAACGAGGAGATGCCGTCGCGGCCGATACCGCGCTGCGGGCTGTTGGAGATGCCGATCAGCAGGTCGGTCTTCTGCAGGAAGTACAGGTAGGCCAGCATGGGGAACAGGATCTCGCGGCAGATGAGGATGCCGGCGCTGAACGGGCCGATCCGGAAAGCGTGGAACCCGTCGCCGGGCTTGAAGACCATGCCCTCCTCGAACATGCCGTAGTTGGGCAGTTGCGCCTTGCGGTGCACGTGGCGGGCCTGGCCGCGGGAAAAATAAACGGCCGCGTTGCGGAGGATGCCCGGCTCCTCTTCCAGCGGGGCGCCGGCGATGATGTCGATGGCGCGGCTCAGCTTCTCCAGCTGCCGCCATTCGCGGCCGCCCGGGCGCAGGGCCACCTCGGCGGCCAGGTCCTTCAACTGGTAGCCGCTGAGGCTCAGTTCCGGGAAGACGATCAGCTCACGCTTGTCCTTGACGGCACGGGCGACCTGGGCGGCATGGAATTCCAGGTTCTTCCCGACATCACCCAGCGCCGGGCCGAACTGTACGGCTCTGACCTTCATGCCCGGAATATAGCACAGCCGGGCGGGGGAAACAATCCCGCCCGGTGCGGGTGACTTTCAGGGGAAGCGCAGGTGTTGCAGTGTCATGGAACGTTTGACACCCGGGCGCCGATGTGGTATTTTCCTTTCTTTGAACGGTCTTTCTCCCGAAGGAATCCAGGTGAAAACAGTGAAAATCCTCCTCGTTCTGCTCATGCTTTTTCACTGCGGATCCCTGGCCGGCCAGGAAGAGGCCGTGACCGCAGCTGACCAAGCGGCGAAGCCGAGGGCGAAGACCGGCCGGGCGTTCATCGAGATGGGCATCAACTGGGGGGTCTCGGCGGTCAACTACAATCTCAAATACTCGAAGTTCATCGAGGACTGGCAGTTCGAGCTGACCTGGAAGGACCAGAAGCGTAAGTTCTTCACTTCCGAGGGGCTGCGCCTGGATTCGAACAACCTGCGCCTGAACTGGACCCACGCCTGGTCCGGAGCCCTGTATTACAACTGGGCGCGCAGCAACCGCCTCAGCCCCTTCGTCTCCTTCCTGTTCTCCTCGGGCGGGTCGCTGCTGTGGGAGTACTTTGCCGAATGGCGGGAGATCTCCTCGATCAACGACCATGTTTATACCTGGATGGGCGGCCCGGCCATCGGTGAGCCCCTGTTCCAGATCGCCGATCATTTCCGCCGCCGCCCCGGCCTGTTCAGCCGCCTGGCCGAGACGCTCGTCAACCCGCCGCTGGCGATCAATGATCTGCTGGACGGCCGTAACCGGCCGCCCCGGTTGCCGCAGCAGGACCGCAGCGACTTCCGCCTGGACTTCGGCCTCAAGGACGGCCCCGTTTCCCCCGCCGACGGCTCCGGCAGCCATGCCGTGCTCGACCTCGACCTGCGCCTGGTCACCCTCCCGGGCTACGGCCGCCCCGGCTCCGGCTCGGGATACTCCCGCCTGCCGATCGACAACGAATACCGGCTGGCCGCCAGCTTCAACCGGCGCCTGGTCGAGGAACTGGAATTCTCCACCCGCTGCGTCCTGTTCGGCTGGTGGCGGCGCGACGTGCGCGACGACGGCCGCGGCGGCATGCGGGGCTCGGAGTCGTGGCTGGGTGCGGTCACGGCCTGGGACTTCTTCCAGAAGAAGCCGGTCGCCGCCTACGACGGCAACGACCTGGGGATGACCGAGCGCTGGTTCGAGCGCGAACGGCCGACGCGCTACACCGATAAATTCTCGACCCTGCATCTGATCGGTCCGGCCTTCGACTGGACGGGCTATGCCGGCCGGCTGAGCGCCCGGGTCGGCATCGACGCCACGCTCGATTTCGGCATGGTCAATTCACTGGCCTATAACGACTATACGGCCCTGCACGATCCCTGGGGGGTGAAGACGACCCTGCACAACTGGGGCTATTACTATTCCCTGGGCTACACGCTCGGCGGCCGCCTCGACGTGCGCCGCGGCGCCATGCGCGCCGAGGCCGGGGCACGCTACCAGCGCTTCCGCTCGATCCAGGGGCTTGACCGCTACCAGGACCAGGTCCTGGACGATTCCATGCTGCGCGATTCGCTTTTCAGCTATCATGCCGGCATCTCCGTCGCCCTGCCGCGCTCGCCCCTCTTCCTCTCCCTGAACCTGCAGGGGATCGACCGCCGGGGCCAATTCCACGAGATCAGCTGCAAAAATCACGAGTTGCGCTTCTTCTACAAGCTGGGATTGACATTCTGATGCGCGAGCTGAACGATTCCGGCGACCTGGGAGCGCTTCTCGCCGGCGAAAAGAGGACGGTCGTGTTCTTCGAGATGAGCGGCTGCCCCTATTGCATCCCCTACAAGGCCCGCTTCGCCGAGCTGGCCGCCGATCGCCCCGACCTGGAGTTCGTTCGCGTCAGGCTCGACGACCCGCGGGATCCCCTGTGGGACCGCTATCAACTCCATGCCGTCCCCGCCTTCATCGCTTTCGAAAAGGGTGAGATCATCGCCCGCGCCGACTCCATCCTGGCCATCGGCCTGTCCAAGAGAAAATGGGTTGAGTTCCGCGAAGGGATCTGACTGACCCCGCCGGGAGTTCCCCGGCGGCGGCGGCGGGTCCTTGCTTACGTTGGATCGACCTTCCTCGGGTGCTATGGCGGGTCGATGAGATAATTGCGCTTTTCTTGCATTTAAAGGGAAGATGATCTATCCTGAAACAGGGAATTTTATGCCAGAAAGGACGGTCGCAATGAAAAAGGACATTCAGGTAAACGGAGCCGCTCTCAGTAGGCGTTCCGGGAACGGCCGAATTTCGCCGGCAGGCCGGGTCGCGGCTTGTGCCGTCATGCTTTTTCTGATCCCGGGTGCCGGCCTGTTCCCGGCGCAGCCGGTGCTGGTCGACCATGGCTGCACCGATATCAGGATGATCCCCGAGTCGGCCATCCTGGCGGCGAAGGCGAACCTGCACATCGCCTACGGCCACACGTCGCACGGCAGCCAGCTGACCGACGGCATGACCGCCCTGGTGGGCTTCATGAACGGCCTGGGCTACCCGGAAGACCTCTATGCCTGGAACAACGGCGGCAGCGGCGGCGCCCTCGACCTGCACGATTACGCCATGGACGGCGACGTGGGCTATTATCCCGCCTGGGTGAACAACACGCACGCCTATCTCGGGGCGGTCAACCCGACGACCGGCCGCGGCAGCGCCAACCCCGACGTGAATGTCATCGTCTGGTCCTGGTGCGGCCAGGTGTCTTGGCTGACCGCGCAGGAGATCGTCAACGAGTACCTGGCGCCGATGAGCGCCCTGGAGAGCGAGTACTGGGGGGTGAAGTTCGTCTACATGACCAGCCACCTGGACGGCAGCGGCACCGACGGCAACCTGAACCAACGCAACGAGCAGATCCGCGAGTATTGCCGGGTCAACGACAAGATCCTGTACGATTTCGCCGACATCGAGAGCTACGACCCCGACGGCTTCACCCATTACATGCCCCTGCTGGCCGAAGACGGCTGCTATTACGACGTGGACGGCGACGGAAACATCGATTATACCGACGCCGGCAACTGGGCCATCACCTGGCAGGACAGCCACACGCTGAATGTGGACTGGTTCGCCTGCACCGCCCAGCATACCCAGCCGCTGAACGGCAACCGCAAGGCTTACGCTGCCTGGTGGCTCTGGGCGCGGCTGGCCGGCTGGGACGGTGTCGGCCCCGCCTTGACGCTCACCGCGCCCAACGGCGGCGAGCACTGGACGCTGGGGGCGGTCAGGAATATCGCCTGGACGACCAGCGCCTACACGGGCACGGTGCGCCTGGTCCTCTTCAAGGGCGGTATCCGCTTCGGCAATATCGCCAAGGGCGTCGACGCCGCCGCGGGCTCCTTCGCCTGGACGGTGGGCGAGTGCATCGAAGGGACGGCGGCGGCGGGCTCCGATTACCGCCTCTACCTGCGCAGCGGCGACAACACGATCGTCGATCCTTCCGACTGCCGTTTCTCCCTGGTCGACCCGGCCCAGATCCAGGTGACCTCTCCCAACGGCGGCGAGAGCTGGGCCAGCGGCTCGCAGCGCGCGATCACCTGGAACGCCAACGGCTACGGCGGCAACGTGCGGCTGATCCTGTTCCGCAACGCGGCCAAGATCGGCCAGATCGCGACCGGCATCCCGGCGGCGCAGGGCACCTACCTGTGGACGGTGGGCGAGCACGCCAACGGCACGGCTCCGCCCGATATTCTCTATTCCATCCGCGTGATCGCCGCCGACGGCTCGCAGTCGGATTACGGCGACGGCCCGTTCACCATCAGCGCGGATTGAGGGCCGGCCATTCCTGTCCGCAGCCTCGATGAGCGGCAGCGGAAATCCGGTCCGGCTGCTCTGGCAATCATTTATTTCCCAAACTCCCTATTGACATTTTTCCGCCATTTATGTATGGATGAAAGCCAAGGAGGATTACATGCGTAAAAATTTCTTTTTCACTATTTGCCTGATCCTGGTGTTCGCCTTCGCGGCCGGCACGCTCCAAGCCGAGCGCAAGGTGTCCCCCCTGAGCAAGGAATTCGTCAATTACCCCGTCAACCCCGACATGAAGACGGATGACGGCCATCCGCTGGGCTACCGTCCCGACCCGGCCGACCTGTCCCACATGAAGGGCGTGGTCGACCCGCGGCTGCGAGACACCTACGACGCCTCGTACGACCTGCGCACCCTGGGCAAGCTTACCGCCGTGCGCGACCAGGCCAACTGCGGCGCCTGCTGGGCCTTCGCCAGCTTTGCGTCCCTGGAATCGTGGCTGCTGCCCGGCGAAACGTACGATTTCGCCGAGCAGGACTTGAACGCCAACCACGGCTTCGACTACGCCGAATGCGCCGGCGGCAACCGCACCATGTCCATGGCCTACCTGCTCCGCTGGAGCGGCCCGCTGAACGAATCGGACGTCCCTTATGATCATCCCTGGGATGAATTGTTGGGGTTCACGCCGCTGAAGCACGTCCAGAAGCTCAATTACCTGCCGGCCCGCGCTTCCTCCACCGACAACGACACGCTCAAGTACTTCATCACCACTTACGGCGCGGTCCAGGTTTCCTATTACCACAGCAACACCTTCTACAATGCGACCTACACGAGCTATTACAAGAACACGTCGAGCTCCAGCACCAACCACGCCGTGGCGGTCGTCGGCTGGAATGACAATTACCCGGCGGCCAACTTCAACACCACCGCCCCCGGCGACGGCGCCTTCATCGTCCGCAACAGCTGGGGCAGCGGCTGGGGCGACGGCGGCTACTTCTACATGTCGTACTACGACACCTCGGTGCGCAACTTCGCCAGCTTCAACAACGCCGAGTCGGCCGCCAATTACGATTACAACTACCAGTACGACCACTTTGGCTATATCTACGGTTTCGGCTGGGGTTCGGCGGGTCATGAGACGGCCTGGGGCGCGAATATCTTCACCGCCACCGACCCCCTGTCGCTCAAGTCTGTCGGCTTCTTCGCCAACGACGTCAACGCCGGCTATGAAATCTATGTGTATAAGGGCGTGACCGCCGGCGCTCCGGTCAGCGGCACCCTGGCAGCCACCAAGACCGGTTCGAATGTCTATTCCGGCTTTTATACCGTCCAGCTGGACACCCCGGTCTCCATCGCCGACGGCGAGCTGTTCTCGGTCGTGGTCAAGTTCATAAACACCACCTATACCTATCCCGTTCCCTGCGACGGCGTGGTCAGCGGGTTCTCATCGGCGTGTACCTCCAACGCCGGGGAGAGCTTCTACAGCGATGACGGCGCGGTCTGGGAGGACCTTCACGATTACGGCGTGGCGTTGAATTGCAACATCAAGGCCTATGCCGACGAGGCCGCTCCGACCCTGACCCTCACCAGCCCCAACGGCTGGGAACACTGGAACCTGGGAACGACCAAGACCATCACCTGGACTGCCGAAAACTACACCGGCACGGTGCGCCTGGTCCTGTTCAAGAACGGCGTCCGCTTCGGCAACATCATCAATGGCGTCGACGCAGCGACCGGCTCCTACGACTGGACCGTGGGCTCGACCTATGACAGCGGCATGGCCACGGCCGGCACTGATTTCCGCATGTACCTGCGCAGCACCGACAACACCATCATCGATCCCAGCGACATGCGCTTCGCGCTGGTCACCGCCCCGACCCAGCTCGAGCTGACCTCTCCCAGCGGCGGCGAACTGGAACTGGGCTCGACCCACAACATCACCTGGAACGCCAACGGCTACACGGGGACGGTGCGCCTGATCCTGTTCAACAAGGCAACCAAGATCGGACAGATCGTGGCCAATATCCCGGCCTCCCAGGGTACGTATTCCTGGACGGTCGGCCAGCACCAGGGCGGCACGGCCCCGCTGGGCGCCAACTATTCCATCCGCCTGCTGGCCGGAGACGGCTCGCAGGAGGATTACAGCGACTCTCCCTTCACGATCATCACGAACCTGTAGCGTCCGGAACATCGTTTTCACCCTGTCCGGGCCCGCCCGTGCGGCGGGCCCGGACGGGTTTTTCGTTGAAATATCGAGTGTTGCAGTGATAAGTTCCTGAATAATCAGTTCTTTCCGTTTTCATTTCATCAATCTCCAATAATGATCGCATAATTACTCCCGGCCATCATGTGGCAACTCAATTCCGTTGATCACTTGATTTTTATGCGGAATCCGGGCCAAAACGAAATCAACTTATGAAAAACAGGAAGATTTCGCATTATTCCACTTCAAATTGTTGCTGATCCTTATTGACAGCAACAATTATTTATAGTATTCAAAAAATTGAATTATAAGGATGAATATATACTCGGAGGGATCATGTTTAGAAAAAACAAGATAATCCTGGCCTTGGCGATCTTTTTCTTTGTCGGGGCACTGGTTTTCGCCGGCGGACCGAAGCGTAGGATCCCCCTCCCGGGCACAGCCGCCCCGCAGCCTTACGCCGACAGCGAGGTGCTGGTCAAGTTCAAGGAGGGGGTCGACCTGGCCGCGATCAACAAATTTCTCTCCGCTCAATCACTGGTCATGAAGAAGCAATTCGGTCTTTTGTCCAGGATGAAGGGGCAGCAGATAGTGCACTTGAAGTCAACGAAAAAAATCGATGCCCTGGTACTGGCCAAGGCGTTGTCGAGCGATCCAAGCGTAGTATACGCCCACCCCAACTATCGCCGCGAGCTGGCCGCCACACCGAATGACACGAATTACAGCTCCCTCTGGGGGATGCACAACACCGGGCAAACCGGGGGCACGTCCGATGCCGACATCGATGCCCCCGAGGCCTGGGACATCAGCACCGGCTCCTCGAATATAGTGGTCGCCGTCATCGACAGCGGCATTGACTACAACCACCCCGATCTGATCCCCAATCTGTGGAAGAACCCGGGCGAGATCGCCGGCAACGGCGTCGACGACGACGGCAACGGCTATATCGACGACATCTACGGCATCGACCCCGCCGGAGCCGACGGTTCCTCGACAAATCCCGGTGACACCGATCCCATGGACGGCATCGGCCATGGGACCCATTGCTCGGGGACGATCGGCGCCAGGGGGAACAACTCTCTGGGCGTCGTCGGCGTCAACTGGGACGTCAAGATCATGGCTTTGAAGTTTTTCGGAGATTATGACGGCGGCGGCTGGGACGCCGACGCCATCGAGTGCATGCAATATGCCGTGTATCAAAAAACACACGGTCAGAACGTGGTTGCCATCAACGCCTCCTGGGGAGGTGTGCCCGGCCGAACACAGGACTCCGGGCCATTGCGCGATGCCATCGAGATCGTAAACAACGCCGGCATCGTCTTTTGCGCGGCGGCCGGAAACGGCGGCAGTGATGGCGTGAGCGACAACAACGATCAGCAAAACGGCCGGAACCATCATTATCCTTCGGATTACACATTGCCCGGGATCATCGCCGTGGCCGCTACCAACCATAACGACGCCCTTGGAACCTTCTCCAACTATGGCGCCACTTCGATCGATTTGGGGGCTCCGGGGGTTGCCATACTGAGTACGATCCCGTCCATCTATGTCCCCGGGGCTGGTGGTGATATTTTTTTCGACAATGTGAACAATGGGGCAGTCAATTGGACGCATGGTGCAATCTCGGGCACCGATTTTTGGCAGATCACGACCGACCAGGAAGGTTTCGCAAACGCGAATTTCCCCGTGCCCAGCCCGCCCGATTTCTGGAGCGACCGCCCCGGCGCAAATTATGCGGACAATTCGAACACCTGGCTGGCATACAACACCAACATCGATCTTTCTGGTTACATTGGCCAAAATGTTTATCTGGGCATCGGTTCCGCAGTGGCGGTTGATGTTTCGGATCATGCCTATGTGGAATTCTCTAACAACGGCGGTTCGACCTGGACCGTGATCCATGATTTCACCGATGAAGGATGGTATTGGAGCAATTGGTCTTGGCTGATCCCTGACTCATATAAAACCAGCCAATTTAGAATGAGGTTCCGTCTTGCGAGCAACAGCTCTGGGAACTGGATCGGTTGGTTGATCGACGATGTCGGCATCGGGCTGGTGAACACCTATTATGATTCCTGGGACGGTACATCGATGGCTACGCCACACGTCGCCGGCGCCGTGGCATATCTGGCGTCGATCTTCCCCAACGAGACAGTAGCCCAGCGCAAGCAGCGAATCCTCTATGGTGGTGACTCCAAGACTTCCTTGAGCGGCATAACCGTCACCGGCAGGCGCCTGAACCTGTACGGTGCGTATAACTTTACGCCTGCATCGGGTCCCTCGATCACCGTCACCTCGCCCAACGGCGGCGAGGTGTGGATGATTGGCACGAGCTACCCCATCACCTGGACCACGATCGGGACCGTGGGCACCGTCGATATTTATTATTCGCTCAACAGCGGCGCGAGCTGGACGAGCATCGTCACCAACACGGCCAACGACGGCACCCATTCATGGACCATCCCCTCAGTAACGCCATCAACGAATTGCCTGATCCGTATTTGGGAGAACTCGGATCGCGAGCCGTCCGACACCAGCGACGCGGTCTTTTCCATCATCGCAACCACCACGGAGACGGTGTCCACGCCCACGATGCCAACCGGGCCGACCTCAGGCATGGTGGGGACGACGTACACGTATTCCACTGGAGGTTCTACCTCCTCCTCCGGACATAGCATCGAGTACCGCTTCGACTGGGGCGACGGGACCTATTCCCTTTGGCTGCCGGTGGGAACTACGAGCGCCTCGCACAGCTGGACGGCGTCCGGCACCTACAGTGTCCGGGCCATGGCCCGCTGTTCCACACATTACGTGCAGTCCGCCTGGTCGGCGGCGCTGGCGGTCGACCTGGGCGACACCCCGACCTTCGCCGCGGTCTCCCATTTCGGCGTATCGCCGTCCGAGCCGCTGCCCACGGTCGAATGGCACACGGCGGCGGAGATGGGAAGCGCCGGCTTCGCCCTCTTCCGCCAGGACGGCCGGACGCGGGAGTTCCTGCCGGTTTCGGCTCAATTCCTCCCGGCGCTGGCCGGTTCGCCGCGGGGCGGCGTCTACAGGCTGGCCGACCCCGGCGCCTACCCGGGCGAGCCGCAAGTCTACCGCCTGGACGAGTTGGACTCCCAGGGCATCGTGAAAAGCTACGGTCCCTTCATGCTGAACTTCGGCGCCCGGGATCGGGAGGCGATCGATCCCGGCGTCCGCATCGGCAGGGAGGAGGCGGGCGACGTGCACGGGTACCAGCGCTACCCGCGGGAGCAGTCGCTGTACGAACTGGAGCGGCTGGAGGAGCGGCGGCAGGAGCTGCAGCGGGGAGAGCTGCAGGCGGTTGGCGGCGGCGAGCGGGCGCGGGTGACGGTGAAAGGGCAGGGGCTGTTCTACGTGCAGGCGGCGCAGGCGGCGCGGGCGCTCGGGATGTCGGAGGACGCGGCGCGGACGCTGATCGCCCGGCAGGACCTGAAGCTGACGCGGAGGGGGCAGGACATCGCCTGGCTGGCCGACGACAATGGGGCCGGGCTGTTCTTCTACAACGAGGGGCAGGAGACGATCTACAGCGACCGGAACGTGTATTACCTGGAGCCGGGAACCGGGCGGGCGATGGGCCGGGTCGGCGCGGGCAGTTCGGGGTCAGCCGGAGGCCAATCGTTCCTCGACTCCCGCCACTTCGAGCAGGACCGATACCCGCTGCTGATCTCATCCATGGATCCGGCCGGCGACCTCTGGTTCTGGGACTACGTGTCCGGGGGCGGGTCCAAGGCGTTTGCGGTCGAGGTGCCGGGGGTGGCCCCGGGGCGGGCGAAGCTGAAGGTGAGCCTGCAGGGGGCGACCGAAACGGCGGCCAGCCAGGACCACCACGCGGTGGTGAGCGTCAACGGCCGGCAGGTGGGGGAGGCCCTGTGGGACGGGACCAGGGCCCACGCCTTCGAGGCGGAGTTCGACGCCTCGCTGCTCCAGGACGGGGGCAACGCCATCACCTTGGCCGGACAGCTGGACACCGGGGCGCCCTACAGCGTGTTCTACCTGGAGTCGCTGGATCTGAGTTATCCGAGATATTACCAGGCGGTGAACAACCAGCTGATCTGCCGCGGGGACGGCAACCGGGTGATCACGGTGAGCGGGCTGACCGAGAGGCAGGTGGTGGTGCTGGATGTGACTACGCCCGAGCAGCCGCAGCTGGTGGCCGGGTGGATGGAAGAACTGAGCGGGCGGCTGTCGTTTGCGCCGCGGAGCGCGGAGACGCCGTACCTGGTGAGCGGGCTGAACGCGGCGTTGCGTCCGGAGTCGGTGGTCGGCGACCAACCGTCGCGGCTGAAGGACGGGAGCCGGTCGGCCGAGCACGTGATCATCGCTCCCCGGGAGTTCCGGGAGACGGCGGCCGAGCTGGCGGCGCACCGCAAGAAGGGCGGCCTGAATTCGCTGGTGGTGACGCTGGAGGAAATCTATGACGCATTCAACTTTGGGGAGGCCAACCCCAGAGTGATCCGGAAATTTCTCTTGTACGCCCGGCAGAATTGGAGCGGAGGCAAGGTGAAGTACGCCGTGCTGGCGGGAAAGGGGACCTATGACTACAAGGACTGCCGGGGTTACGGGGACAACATGGTGCCGGCGTTGCTGGGCAAGACGCCGGAGGGGCTGTGCGCCGCCGACCGGATCTACGGGGACCTGGAGGGCCAGGACGGGGTGGCGGAGATCGCCATCGGGAGGCTGCCGGCGGTGACCCAAGCCGAGTTGAAGGGGATGATCGACAAGATCAAGGCTTACGAGAGCGGCCAGGGCGTCTGGCTGGACAAGGCGCTGCTGATCGCCGACAACGCCGACAGCGGGGGCGATTTCGCCGCCGGCTGCGACGAGCTGGCCGGGCTGGCCGTCGGCACGCAGGCGGAAAAGATCTACCTGGCCGGCTCGCCGGCGGAGACGCGGGCAGGGATCATCGCCGCCTGGAACGCCGGGGCCGGGCTGGTCAACTATTGCGGCCATGCCGGCATCGACCAGCTGGCCACGGAGAATCTGCTGGACGTCTCGGCCGTGCTGGGGCTGGGGAACGGGGAGAAGCTGCCGCTGGTGACGATGTACACGTGCGCCGCCGGGCGGTTCGAACTGCCCGGGTTCATGTCGCTGGGGGAGGCGCTGTTGGCCAACGCCAACGGCGGGATGGCCGGGGGCATGCTGCCCTCCGGGGCGCCGTACCACTCCGACTCGATGAAGCTGGGCGAGCAGTTCTACAAGGCGGTCTACCAGGCCAAGGCGGCGCGTGCCGGCGAGGCCTGGCTGGCGGCGTTGAAGAACTACGTGCTGCTGGGCGGAAAGCTCTCGCTGTTGAACGTCTACAACTGGCTCGGCGACCCGGGCATGCTGCTGAAATGAAGCCGGAGGCCAGATACCGCCGCAAGGAGGGGATCGCCGGGCGCCGGATCGCCGGCGAATCCTTCCTGATACCGGTCGTCGGCACCCCGGTCGACCTGGAGAACATCTTTGTCTTGAACCCCCTGGCGGATTATATCTGGGAGCGCCTGGATGGTGAACGGACGCTGGCGGCGATCGTCGCCGGGATCGCCGCCGAATTCGCTGTGGCGCCGGAACAGGCCGAGGCCGACGCGAGCGAATTCATCGGGCAGTTGCTGGAGAGGGGCCTGGCGGAAAAAGTGGCATGAACCCGAATTGCGAACATTGGACCGGAGGGGACGACCGGCATTTCTGGCGCGTACTGTCGGCGAAGATCGCCAGCCAGCGCGTCCCCTTTTCGGGGAGCCTGGCGCTGACCCATCGCTGCAATCTCGAGTGCGTTCACTGCTATGCCAGGGAGCGTTCGGATCGGGATGCCGCCCGCCCGGAGCTGACTGCCGGCCAATGGCTGGAGATCATCGCCGACATCAAGGAAGCAGGCTGCTTGTTCCTGCTGTTGACCGGCGGCGAGCCGCTGCGGCGCGATGATTTCCCGGAGATCTACTCCTTCGCCCGGCGAAACGGCTTCCTGGTGACCCTGTTCACGAACGCCACGCTGGTCGGCGACAGCATCCTCAGCCTTTTCCGCGATCTCCCTCCGCGCCTGGTCGAGGTCAGCATTTACGGGGCTTCCGCCGGGACCCACGACCGCATCACCGGCATCCCGGGTTCGTTCGCCAGGGCCATGGAGGGGATCGAGGCTCTGCAGTCCGAGGGCATCCCCGTGCGGCTCAAGAGCGTCCTGATGACGCTGAATGACGATGATTTCCCTGCCATCGAGGACCTGGCCCGGAGCCGCGGCATCAAGTTCCGCTTCGACCCGGCGATCTTTCCCTCCCTGGCCGGCGACCGCGGCCCGCTCGATCTGCGGGTTCCGCCAGGCCGGGCTGTGGACCTGGAAATGGCCGATCCGGACCGGACACGGGAATGGCGGGAATTCTACCGGTCATTCCGTGAGGAGCCCACGGGAGACGGCTTGTTCAATTGCGGCTCCGGCGTGAACACGTTCCATATTGATCCCCGGGGCCGTTTGTTCCCCTGCCTGATGGTGAGAAATGCCGGCTATGATCTCTGCCCGGGCCGTTTCCAGGACGGCTGGGGCCAGGCCTTCCATGATTTCAGGAAGGCGATGCCGGATGCCCGGTCTTCCTGCCGGGGCTGTGAGAAAAAACTGCTTTGCGGATATTGCCCGGGGTTTTTCGAGATGGAGAACGGCAGCGAAACCAGCCCTTCCGAATACATGTGCGCGATCGGCCAGCACCGGTTCGCGAAGCTCAATTCCGAAGCCTGCGGAGGATAGACGAAAATGAAGAAAGAGAAAAAGGCGATGAAGAAAAAATACGCCAAGCCGCTGCTGCGCGTCGTGAATATCGCGCCGGGCATGCAGACTCTGGGCATTGGCTGCAAACTGGTCGACTCCGGCGTGAGTTACGACCAGCCTTGCGTGGCCCGCGCTTGCGCCGGAGCCCCGGGAAGTTGAGCGGCGCGTTATTCCTGCCTGAGGGCGGGAATCTGCGCATCGGCGGCATCGAGATCCTGATCTCCGCCCCTCGCGCGACGAAGTTGCGCGTTTCCAATCTCCTTTATCGGCCCTTCCTGCGGCGCTGCCGCGGCGAAGCCTGCGCCCCCCTCATGGCCGTCCGCGTGATATGCGGGCCCGGGCCGCTGCGGCGGGACCTGGAGAAGGTATTCGATACCCGGGATTCCTGGTCGCTTTATCGTGACGGCAAGAACTATTGGCTGGACCTGACCCCGGCTCGGAGCGCCAGATCGCTCTGGAGCGCTCGCTTCGATCACGGGGCAAGGCGTGTTGACCTGTACTGCCTTCCCGAAGCGCAGGGCATTCATGGCCAAAGGGTGGTCAGCCTGCCGCTAACCTACCCCCTCGACCAGCTGCTCTTAATGTATTTCCTTGCCAGGCGCAAGGGGATCCTGACCCACGCGGCCGGCATGGCCAGGGGAGGGAAGGCCTTCATTTTCCCCGGCGTTTCCGGGGCGGGGAAGAGCACATTCTCCGGGTTGCTGGTCCAGGCGCGATGTGGCAAGATGCTGAGCGACGAGCGCATCATCGTCCGCGAGATCGCTGGGGTGATGCAGGCGTTCGGCACGCCCTGGGCGGGGACGGCCGGCCTCGCCCGCAACGCCAGCGCGCCGCTGGCCGGGATATTTTTCCTGAAGCACGGGAAACGCAACCGCATCGAGAAACTCGACGCTGCCGCTGCCGCCGACCGCCTGCTGCCCATGGCCTCGATCCCCTGGTACGACCCCGGTACGTCAGCGCCGATCATCGGCTTTGCCAAGCGCCTCGCGGCCAGGGTGCCGGCTTATGAGCTGAGCTTCACCCCCGGCCTCCCGGCAAGCGATTTTTTCCGCAATTTCATCCGGACCGCCTGAGCCTTTTCCTCTTCCGCTGCCCTGGTTCATCGCCGTCCCGCTGCGGCACGAGCCAGGCTGTGATCACTGGGCGGCGGTTCCGGCCCTTCAGGCGCCAGCGGGATATCAGGTCAAGAAAAATAGTCGGAATGTTCCGATATTGCAATAGAAACAACTCCCGAAGCGATGACGCGAAAATTTTGCTAATTACTATTGACATGTGTGAAAGTGTGCTAGAATGCGGACTATGGAACTACAAAAAAACAAAAACATCTATAAGGTTTCTTGTCGGGTGTTTTGCCTGTTCCTGCTGGGGGTCATGGTGACCTTTGCCGACGCCCCGCAGCAGAAGCGAAAGAAAGGGCAAGACCCCCAGGCAGCGGCACAGCTGAAGGGCAGTCCCGACAACGGGGGCAACCCGATCCTGCCCAATGGTCCCGACGCCGCCCTGCCCATACCCCCCATCCCTCCCTATGCTCCGGTGCCGATGACGGCCAGCATCGGCAGCACCGGCCTGGTGGTATACAACAATACCAACGGCGTCGCCATGATCAACCCGCGCACCCAGACCATCTCGCCCGTTCTGCTCAACGAGTTCGATTACACGATCGATCCCGAGACCGGGGGGCCCATCGGCGGCCCGCTCGGCTCCGAGGGTGGCGGGCGCTTCGATGTGGCCATGACCAGCGACGGCCGCCAGGCCCTGATCTCGAACTTCGGCGACGGAAAGGTTTTTTTCGTCAGCCTGACCTCGGGCACGCCCGTGGTGACCGGCATGGTCCAGATCGATTTCTTCGCCGAGGACATCGCCATCGATCCCAGCAACACCTGGGCCATCGTGGCTGACGGCGGCTTCTCTCCGCGGCTCGCCGTGCTGCATATCCCCACCCGGAGCTGGATCCCGGCCGGCTACGACGAAGTGACGGGCGATCCCTACAGCCTGTCCCTGGTCATCGACGAGGGGGATCCCGCCGATCCATACGACGACATGTACGCCTATGCCAATGCCGTGGAGATCGCCCCCGACGGCCGCACCGTGATCGTAGCCGACTATTTCTACGGCTACCTCCATGTCGTCCTGCTCGATCCCGCCACCGGCGGCCTGACCTACTCGGAGTCGTCGGCGCAGCTGTGGAAGCAGGGGACCGATGAAAATTCGCCGTTCCCCTTCCTGTACCGCCCGGTCAACGTCGCCATCTCCCCCGACGGCCGGACCGTCATGGGCGTCAACTGCGTTCGCAGCGCCTATCCCGAGGATCCCGACCCGGATGCCTTCTTCGAGGGCAGCAACATCCCCGTTTTCACCATCGACTCCCCGGGGCACATCACCCGCCGATCCGACGTCGTTCTGCCCAACCGGATCAGCGGCGGCCAGTCGCTGGTCTTTTCCCCAGACGGGCGCCGGGCCTATCTTCATACCAACTACTGGGACGACGAACCGGACCCGTATGAGGACGACCTTTATTGGTGGTATTCCGAAGTCCAGGTCCTGGCGATCAGCGGACCCGGCCAGGTGAGCCACATCGGCTCCATGCGCGCGCCCACGGTGCGCGGCACCAGCCAGCTCTTTGGAGTCGACAACCTGGCCATCACCCCGGACGGCGGCTTCCTGTATGCCACCAACCCCACCATTTCCGGTGCCAGCCCGGTCATCGACGTCTTCAATCTCCGCACCCTGGCCCATGTCAAGCAGATCGGCACCCCCACCTGGTATCCCGATCCCTTGCGCAACTACCCCGATCCCCCCGACCCTCCCGATCCCGGTAATCCGGGTGATTACATTGAATGGGTCCTGCCGGCGGGCATCGCTTTCCCCAAGACTCCGCTCAACCGGCGACCGGTCGCCGTGGTCACCGTCGACAAGACGGAGATCCTCGTGGATGCCGGCCAGATCGCGACCTTCGACGGCAGTGCTTCTTATGATCCGGAGGAAAAGCCGCTGACCTACGCCTGGAGCCTGGTCTCGTCTCCCGCCGGCGCCTCCGCCACCCTGGCCCCGGACGGAGCGACCGCGATCCTGACCCCCGACCCCGACAGAGAAGGCACCTACCAGGTAGGGCTGGTGGTCAATGACGGCGTTCTCGACAGCGAGATGGCCACGGCTTCCGTGTCCGCCCGCTTCGCCCCGGTGCTGGCCCCCGCCGGCGTCCTGCTGCAGCGCCTGGAAAACAACTTCATCTTCTACAAGGAATACGTCAACCGCCTGACCTGGACCGCCAATCCTGAAAACCTGTCCACCATCACGGCCGTCAGGATCTATCGCAAGCAGAAGGGGGCCGGCGACGCCGGCTACGCGCTGCTGGCTTCGCTGGCGGCCTCGGCCACCGGGTATGACGACAAGGCGCTGGCCCAGGAACAGCTGTTCACCTACCGCATCACTTCGGTCAACAGCCGCGGCGCGGAAAGCGATCCGGTCGTGGTCGGCAACTAGGGGATACCATCATGAAAAAAGCAACTTTATTCCTCATCCTGCTCGGCCTGCTGACCTGGGGCCTGCGGGCGGTCGATCTCGACCTGGGCCTTGGCTTCGGCACGCGCTCGGTCGCCGACGACCAGATCCGGGACGTCTACGGCAACGGTACCGCCTTTTTCCCCTATGTCTCGGTGGAGATCTGGAAAGGGGTGTTCGCCGGCCTGGGCTATGAGTTCGGCTACGACCGCGACGGCAGGATCGGCCTCTACCAGGAGGAGACGAACCTGAAGGTGACGGGGCTGGAGTTCTTCGCCGGCTACCGCTTCGACCTGGGCAAGGTCTCTCCGTACGTGAAATTGGGCCTGGGCAGCTACGCCTACCAGCAGACGGTCAGCGGCGCGAGCAAGGTGGACGAGAAGAAATCGTCCGTTACTCTGGCCGGCGGCGCCAAGTTCTACCCGGTCAAGGGGCTGTTCCTGTCCGCCGAGATCAAGTACGTGCCCCTGAAGGTCAAACCCCTGGACATCGAGGTCGATCTGAGCGGCATGCGCCTGGCGGCCGGCATCGGCTACACGTTCAACCTGTAAGCACCTGATTTCTGCAGAGGCGGGAGAACCTTTCTCCCGCCTTTTTTTTTAGCCAAGGCCGCCAGGGAGAGATTTTTATTGAAGCGCAATGCGCGGATCATCGCCGCCTTTCGCCTTGACCGTTTCGAACTTCGCCGTCAAACCGCCAAAGGTCCCGGCGGCGATCGTCTGCAGAAGCTCCTCCTTGTTTTTGAAGAACCGGTAGATCGTCGTGGGCGAATAGTCGATCAGGGCCGCGATCTTCCGCATCGACACCTTGCCGTACCCCTGCTCGGCGAACACCCGCAGGGCGGCAGCCAGGATCTTTTTCCTCATCCGGGTCGCTTCTCTTTCCTTCCTGTCTTTGATGCTCATTGGCGTCTCCAACAGCGTTATTTAAGCTAACACTGTTATTAACGAGGAAAATCAGGTAGTAGTTCCCGGCCTTATATTTTCAACCCAATGTGGCCGGGGCGGACCGCTCATTGCCGGAAATTTCGCTTTGTGCTAACCTGAAGCCCGGAAAGGACCGGGGAGGGATTCATGCGCAATCGAAAAGTTGCCCTGTTCATTGGGGTGCTGGCATTATCCAGCCTGATGGCCGGGGCCACTCCGAAATCGGAATTGATTTTCGGCGTCTATCTGGGATCGTCGTTCGGCATCGGGAAAGAGTTCATCGACATGACTTCGGGTGGCCATAAGGACAACCATTACCAGCCCGGTTTTGTCCTGGGCCTGTACGGTCAGCATGACTTTTCCGATGAGTTCGGCCTGCAGCTGAGCGTCGCATGCCAGCGTTTCTCCAATGAATGGGATTTCCATTATTTCGACCGCGCCGAGTCTGGAAAGGATTCGCTGGGCGGCGTATCCGTCAGCCTGAACGGCGTCCTCACGGCGGCCAGGTCGGCCATGAGCGAATTCTACTTTTTGGCCGGCCTTGGTTTTTTGAGTAGTTCCTTCGAGAACCTCGGCGCCCTCTTCCAGGTCTGCGGCGGGATCGGGGGCAAGCTCAGGCTCAAGCCCGGCTCGTCGACCAAGGTCAATTTGGGCGCGCTGCTCCATCACGTGATGTACAGCTACGGCAAGGCCAGGCATGCCGATTATGTGAGGCTGCAGGCCGGCCTGGAGTTCCGCCTCTGAGGTCGTGACCAGGGAAAGCCGAAGGGGGGATTCGAACCCGGACCTGCTGATACGAGCTCGTTTTGATATTCATGATAAATGGCGGTAATGCATTTTCTTGACTTTTTCAACATGCATTCTTAGAATCAGACTATGAGAAAAATCGAATTTCCTATAAATTTTGCTGTGGTTGACGCGGCTTCTGCCGCAAGGTTCATGAACCAGTTCCTCGAGATCATAAAGAGCGGCGATTTCCTGGATGACAGAGAATTATTTCCGGACAATCATCAGGTAAGCGAAACGCAGTAAAAAATATCATAAAATGAAAACTGTCTTTCGCCAGGGAAAATACCGGGATGGCTTGAAGCGGGAAATCTATTCCCGGAGTTCAGACGGAAGATTTTATTCGCCCTTCAGCCTGAGCGTGGACGACATGGAGCATCTCATCCTGGTCAATTTCGAGAAAGATCCGGACGAGTTTTATCATACCTTTGAATTACAGCAGGCACGTGATGATAATGGCAGAAAGATATTGCTGGTCATCGCCTATCGGAATGATGGAGGAGCTGATGTGTACCATCAGCCAGGATATCCTTTTGCCTCTCAAGCCAGTCTTTTGAATGATGCCGGCTTCACTGCTTGCCCGCTGGAGGGCGCGAGATTCGAAGTGAATGCCGGTCGCCTGGATGTATACTTTGCTTTTAAGGACGAATTTGCCCGTGAAATAGAAGTGAAAGTAATTGAGAACAGAACGACAAAAGGTAAACCTTTCTTCCTGCTCGCACCCATCGGAACGGTTGCAAGGAATCCGCAATCCTTTCCGGTATATTCGTTGTACGAGATGTCATTCACAAAGCAGAAGCATGCTGATATTAGAATTGAGATCGATGGGGTGAAACACAAGCCGGACACTTTCCCTCTGCCGATTGACTGCGCAAAAAACTACTTCACCCGGTATTCGGCCGATACATTCAATGTGGATTGGAATAAAAACTATCATGGTCGGTTAATGCCGCTTCAGCCGGGAGCAAATAACAGGGTTGGGGATAGAGGGGTAATGTACGAGATTGTCGATAACCAGGGCCACTGCGAAATAAAGGGCATGAGCGTCGCAAACAGCAGACATCAGATGAACATTGACTTCTGCCCCCCGATTCCTGATTTTGTATGTTTGCGGGACCACCTGATCGTGGATGGAGCTTTTGCCATTACAACGGATAAATCCCCGGGTACCATACGCGGGGAATTTCTTGTAAAGAGAAGCGGGAATGAGGTTGAGATGAGACTTCACCCGGCTAAAGGCTGGGAGCCGAATGAAAAGAGATGGATCCTCAAATTATTGTTCCTGATGGTCAAGGTTTTTAAAAAGTGGCCAAAGAGTTATGCCTGGAATGCGAAAATTGAACTGGATGCAATGAATCATCCGCTAATGAGATCGGGTTGGGAAAGGGTATGACCCCATTTACTGAAATGAATGGGTGCTTTGCTTCAAAGACAAAAAACGCAAGGCATATGTCCGTAACAGCCATTTTTTGTTTTCTTGGCTTGTTGGCTGCTGCCATTTTCCCGCAAGAAACCGGACAAAAAGAATCCGCCGACAGGCAGGAGATTTTCATTATCGGCACGATCCACTCGATGCATTTCAATCCCGACTACCATTACTCCATCAACGATCTCCTGGCGCAAATCATTGCCTTGAAACCGGATGTGGTCTGCGGAGAGATCGTACCCGAAGCCTTTGACCGGGCAACGGAGGGATACTTTCCTCCCGAGGCAGCCTTTCTTGCGGAAATGGCGTCCTTAGCAAACTACCGGTTTGTTGCTGTCGACTGGAGGCTGGATTATGCCACGCAGGCAAAGGCCGACAGTTCCTATCCTGAGCCCGTGAAGGAGCAGGTCGCGTCATTTGCCGGCACCTATTTCGCGCGGATGAAAGAATCCGGCAGCCAATCGGTATATGATGATATCCATAGCGAGTTGAACATTGCGGTCATAGATTCAGTGTTCGAGAAGATCATTGGTGCAGACCCCGTTGCTGAAACGGCCCACGGGAACTGGCATGAACGCAACCGGCGCATCGTGGAGAATGGCCTGGCGGCTGCAAAAGGGGCAAAGAGGATTGTTTTTGTCTTTGGAAGCGATCACATTCCCCAAATCCGGAGACAATTGAAGGATCTGGGGGTTGAACCGAAGGTGCCGGAACGCCTGTTTGAATCCGGCAATGACTTCAAAGTGCCTGATGCCGTGCTGAAGCGATGGAGGCGCAACCTGGAGAATCTCAAGCTGATACGCGACAGGAAAATTCCTGTTACTGATGATTATTATCAGAAGATTGCCAATAGCCGAAGAATCCAGGAACTGGAACTTGCCATTCAGAAATCATCTTGATCCGGTCATATCTTTTAAGACTGGCACACTCAATCTGATTGCGAACGATCAGGAAATCCACCTTATGCGGCGTCGCTTGCCGTTCTTGACAGGCAAGACCATCTCATGCTTGAATTTCCTATCCGTCAATATGCAATTCCGGAGGTGACATATGGCTCAGTCCATTCTTTTCCTGCTTGTTTTTGCTGCATCTGTTCTGTATCAGGCAAGGGATGTCGGCGGCGGACCCCCATTTAGCAATGAGCTCATCACCCCATACCTGAATGGCCCCGTTACCCCCGCCAATACGATCTTCCGGCTGGAGAACGAGGCCATGGAACAGTGGCGCCAGGGCAATCCGCTGCGCTGGGTCGAGATCAGCGCCGACGATGTCACCTATGTCGATCCGACTCTCGCCGCCCCGGTGATCGGAGCCATAGCCTACCGGGAATACCTGGCTCCGATCCTGGGAAAAGTCCGTTATGACGCCTCCGAATTCGTGAATCCGCGGGTGGCCCTGCTGGGCGACCTGGCCGTTCTTACTTACAACTACCACTCGCTGCGCCGCGGCGCTGACCGGAAGATGAAGCGCGCCTCCTTTTGGAACACCACCCAAGTCTATGCCCGCCGCGCCGGCGCCTGGAAGATCCTCCACTCGCACTGGTCCCATATCGGGCACAGCCAGCCCGTCGAGGTCAATGTGCCGCTCCCGATCACGGTCAAGGCAGCCCAACTTTCCGCCGCTGCCAGCGAAATCCTGGCCCTGGAGAAAGCAGCCATGAATCGCTGGCGCCAGGGCGACCCCGAAGGTTTCCTGACCCTCTCAGTGCCCCAGGTCACCTATTTCGACCCGATCCTTCCGGAACGGCTCACGGGAATCGCCAGTCTCACGGAATTCTACAACGGCATGCGCGGGACGGGCGGGGGCGCCGCCGCGGTGGAATACGTCGATCCGCGCGTCGATGTCGTGGGCGATGCGGCCCTGCTTACCTACCGTTACCTCTGGGCCGGGCTGGACGCCGACGGCACCGTCACGGCACGCTCTGCCTGGAACTGCACCGAGGTCTATCATCGCCGGGAAGGGCAATGGCGCATCGTCCACACCCATTGGTCGATAATTGGCGGAGAACGCCCCGCTGGCGGCATGTAGGCAACATCACCGCTTTCTCTCGCCCCGTGCACAGGAGTTGTCATGATGAAAATGGATATCCCTGAATTGTTGTTTGTTTCGCGCGGCGATTTTCGCGCATGGCTGAAAAAAAACGCGGAGACGCGGAACGGCGTCTGGCTTCTATTCGGCAAGAATCAAGCCTTGATTACCGTCTCTGCAAGCGACGCTCTGGAGGAAGCCCTTTGCTTCGGGTGGATAGACGGTCAGATGAAGAGCATCGACCACACAAAATATAAAAAGTACTTTTGCCGGCGGCGCCCCAAGAGTCCCTGGTCCGAAAAAAACAAGAAAACGGTGGAAAGGCTGCGCGAAAAAGGCTTAATAACCGAATTGGGCGAAAAAGCGGTTGAAAACGCAAAACGAAATGGCATGTGGGAAGCTCCGAAGGGCGGATCGATCACTGCGGAGCAGGTAGAAGCGTTCACGGAACGGTTGGTCGGCATCGCGCCGGCTTATGAGAATTTCAAGGCCATGCCATTGTCCGTTCGGACCACGTACACGAGACGATACCTTTCATTCAAGACAGAGGAAGCCCGGCAACGCGATTTCGAAAAAATCGTAGATAGACTGAACAAAAATCTAAAATCCATGTGACGGCCGGGGGACCGTACAGTCGGGATTCCCGGTTCATCGTGGCGCGGTAGTGCCAAAGGAAGACCGGGAAGCCCTGGGCCGGCTGGCGCAGTCCGTAAAGCACATCTCTTATTTTCAATTTCGGCATGATTTTGGCAATTCCGGTCATGTCCTGGCAATGAGTAAATATTCCTTGAAACCATTGATAATAAAGGGAAAGCGAGGTGAAATTTGAAAGCCGAAGGGGGGATTCGAACCCCCGACCTACTGATTACGAATCAATTGCTCTACCAGCTGAGCTACTTCGGCCCGCGGATGCCAGCCGGCGACATTTTAATATAATTCCGGCGCAGCGTCAATGGCGGACGTGATGCGGCGAAGGGCACTTTACAAAACCGCAGCCGTGCGCTACCATCTGCCCATGATGCCGGTCTTGAAATCGACCCGTTGCGGGGGCCAGGCTCGCGCGCGGCACCGCCTGGTCGCCTTCCTCAACCGCTTCAGCGGTCTCTGATCGGCTTCTCCGCCTGGAATCATCCCGGAGTTGCAAAAAAAAGGAGAACAAAATGAAAAAGCAAAAAATAATCGTTCTCGGCTCGGGGCTGGTGGGAGCGCCGATGGCCCTCGACCTGGCGCAGGACCCGAAATTCGAGGTCACCGTGGCCGATATCAGCGCCGAGTCGCTGCAGAAATGCCATGCGAGCCGGGCGATCCGCCCCGTCCAGGCCGACCTGGCCGATCCGGACAAGGTCAGGGGGCTGGTCGCCGGTCATGACGTGGTGCTCAGCGCCGTCCCCGGTTTCCTGGGATACCAGACCCTGAGGGCGGTGATCGATGCCGGGAAGAACGCGGTGGATATCGCCTTCTTCCCCGAGGACGCCTTCATGCTCGACGAGATGGCGAAGAAGAAAGGGGTCACGGCCATCGTCGACTGCGGCGTGGCGCCGGGGATGAGCAACCTGCTGGTCGGCCATGTCCACCACCTGCTGGACAGGACCCATTCGGCGCTGATCTACGTCGGCGGCCTGCCCGAAGTGCGCGTCTGGCCCTATGAATACAAGGCGGTCTTTTCGCCCATCGACGTGATCGAGGAGTACATCCGGCCGGCGCGCTACGTGGAGAACGGCAAGCTGGTCGTGCGGCCGGCGCTTTCCGATCCCGAGTACATGAACCTCCCCGGGGTCAGCTCGCTGGTGGCCTTCAACAGTGACGGCCTGCGCACCCTGGTGCGCACCCTGGACATCCCCAACATGAAGGAGAAGACCCTGCGCTACCCCGGCCACATCGAGAAGATCGCCGTGCTGCGCGAGAGCGGCTTCTTCAGCCAGGAGCCCATCGACGTCCACGGCGCCCGCGTCCGCCCCATCGACCTGACCGCCAGGCTGCTCTTCCCCATCTGGAAGCTGCAGCCGGGCGAGACCGACCTGACCGTCATGCAGGTCATCGTCGAGGGCGAGAAGGACGGGGAAAAGGTTCGCCACACCTATGACCTGCTCGACCGCTTCGACGTGGCCCGCAACGTCCACTCCATGGCCCGCACCACCGGCTTCACCGCCACCGCCGCCGTGAGGATGATCGCCGGCGGCCTGTACTCGCGCCAGGGGATCATCGCCCCCGAGTATGTCGGCGAGGAGCCCAGGTGCGTGGAGTTCATGCTGAAGGAGCTGGCCGAGAGGGGCGTGATATACAAGCATAAGTTCGAGAAGATCTGAAGAAGGTTCGAAGTTCGATGTTCGATGTTCGATGTTGAAGAAAAAAAGAATGCAGGTGAAGAGCAAGAAGATCTGAAGAAGGTTCGAAGTTCGACGTTGATGAGAAGAGAATCTCAGGAGCTTGCCGGGAGCCGAGTAATATACAAGAAGAAGGAAGAATAATTCTGAAGAGGGTTCGAAGTTCGACGTTGAAGAGAATAGAGATTTTCAGGAGCTATTGAATCGATCGACTATAATTCCGTGAAAAATCCTTTCCGAAATTTTTAACATCGAACCTCGAACGTCGAACATCGAACGCCTGATGTTCAGGCGTACTCTGAAAGGCTCTCCCACATCAGATCGGCGGCGCTGGGCTCCTCGTGCCTGATCGCCTTGCCGCCGGCGGCCTGGAATTCCTTCTCGCGCAGGTTCTTCAGGAAAGTGGCGGCGACGTTGGGGAAGAGCTCGAGCAGCAGCTCCTCCTTCTCGTTGCGCGCCAGGCGCACGTTGCCCAGCCCGGGCAGCAGCGGGTTGTCCTGTTTCTTGTGGCTGGAGGTGTCGTAGGGGGTCTCCTCGCGCGTGCCGGCGATCTTCAGGCGGAAGGCGGGGTCGACGGGAACGGGGGTCTTGCCGTAGGTGCCCTTGACCAGGTTGACGAACTGGGTGGACTTCGAGGTGTAGAAGGGCCTGCCGTTGGCTTCGTCGATGACGCAGTTGACCGCCTGCACGCCCACGATCTGGCTGGTGGGGGTGACCAGGGGCGGCACGCCGGCGTCCAGGCGTACGCGCGGCACGGTGCGCAGCACCTTGTCCTTCAAATGCTCCAGCTTGGACTGCTGCAGCTGGGCCAGCATGTTGGTGTACATGCCGCCCGGGATCTGGGCCACGCGCACGATGTCGTCGGGGGCCGGGAAGTTGAAGTATTTCTCGATGGCCTGGGTGGCCTGCAGCAGCTCCGCGATGCGTTCGTCCCGCGCCGCCGCGATGGAGCGGTCGAACAGGGCGTCGATCTCGGCGGGGAGCTTGTCCCTGGCGATGTCAAAGGCCAGCGGTGTCAGCTTGTACTGGTCGAACTGCGCCAGCTCGCCGCGCACTTCCAGCAGCGCCCGGTTGATGGCCGCCACCGACTCGCGGTCGACGCCGGTCTCAAGGCCGAGCTTGTCGGCGAAGATTTGCACCAGCTCGAATGCCGGCGCCGCCGGGCCGCCGGAAAAATTCAGGATGACGGTGTCGACGATATCCACGCCGTTGACCATGGCCATCAGTACCGACGCCAGGCCGAAGCCCGGGGTGCAGTGGGTGTGCATGTCGATGGCAATGCCCACGTTCCTCTTCAGGGCGCGGATCAGCCGGCCCGAGGTCGCGGGATCGATGAGCCCGGCCATGTCCTTGATGGTGATCATGTCGGCGCCCAGGCCGGCCAGCTGCTCGGCCTTGGTGACGAAATACTCGATGTCGAAGATCCTTTTGGGCAACGGCCGGCCGCGCAGGAAGGCCCGGGCCCGGTCGGCGAGGGTGAACCTGGGGTCGACGGTGTAGCAGACGGCGCAGTCGGCGATGCCGCCGTTGCGCTTGACGTGGCGGATGGTCGACTTCATGTTGTCGATGTCGTTCAGGGCGTCGAAGATGCGCATGATGTCGATGCCCGAGCCCACGGCGTTGCGGCAGAAGCCCTCGATCACCTCGTCGGGGTAGGGGTTGTAGCCGAACAGGTTGCGGCCGCGCGACAGGGCGGTGAGCTTGGAGGCCGTGCCGACGGCGGCCTTGATCTTCTCCAGCCGCTCCCAGGGGTTCTCGTTGAGAAAGCGCATGACCGAGTCGGGGACGGCGCCGCCCCAGACCTCCATGGCGTAAAACCCCGCCTTCCGGTAATGGGGCAGGAGGCGGTCAACCTGGGCCTGGTTCATGCGCGTGGCGAACTGCGACTGCTGCCCGTCGCGGAGCGTCAGGTCGCGGACAAGGATCTTTTGTGCCATCGGGGTCTCCCTGGGATCGTGGCGCCGCTGATTAACGGCATCGTTAAGGGCAGATTATATTACAAATGCGGCGAAAATAAAAGACCGCGGCGGCGTGTCCGACCGGGGCGCGAGGCGCCGGCGTTCAGGCGAAGACGCCGGGAATGGGGGTTTTGCAGAAGCGGCAGATTCCGTCCTTGAGACCCTCGTTCTCCAGGCTGTACATCAGGCGGCGCAGCAGCACCTTGCCGCAGGAAGGGCAATAGGTGTGCTCGGCGTCGGAGAGCAGGTTGCCGACGTAGCAGAAGCGGATGCCGGCGTCCAGGGCGATGCTCCTTGCCCCGTGCAGCGTCGCCGGCGGCGTGGGCGGCACGTTCTTCAGCATGTAGGTGGGCGCGAAGCGCGAGAAGTGCAGGGGCACGTCGGGGCCCAGCTCGCGCGCCAGCCAGCGGCACATGCCCTCGATCTCGCGCGGCGAATCGTTCAGCCCGGGAATGAGCAGCACCACCACCTCCAGCCAGGTCTTCTCGGCGCGGACGGTCAGCAGCGTGTCCAGGACCGGCTTCAGCTCGCCGCCGCACTGCTCGATGTAGAACGCCTTGGTGAACGCCTTCAGGTCGATCTTGACCGCCCCCAGGTGACGGCACAGCTCGCGCATCGGCTGCTTCTCGATGAAGCCGTTGCTGATCATGACGTTGGGCACGCCGCGTTCCCTTCCCAGCGCGGCGCAGTCGCGCATGTACTCGTAGAAGACGACGGGCTCGCCGTAGGTATGGGCGACGACCTGGCAGCGGTTGCTCCGCGCCTGGCGGATGACCGCCTCGGGCATCAGGTCGATGGTCTCCACGTCCTCGGGCCGGCGCTGGGAGATCTCCCAGTTCTGGCAGAAGCGGCAGGTGAAGTTGCAGCCGGCCGTGGCCAGCGAAAACGCCTGGCTGCCGGGCAGGTAGTGGAACAGGGGCTTCTTCTCGATCGGGTCGACGTGGACCGAGCAGGGCTGGCCGTAGACCAGGGTGTGATAGGTTCCGCCCCGGTTCTCGCGCACGTTGCAGAGGCCGCGCCCGCGGTCGGCGACCCGGCATTGGTGGGGGCACAAGCGGCAGGCGACCCGGTTGCCGCCCAGCTTGTCGTAGTAGGCGGCCTCGCGCGCCCGAAGTTTCCTCGCCTTGGCCTGGCCGCGGGCGGGGAGCGGCAGCAGGGCGGCGCTCGAGCAGGCCAGGAGCCTGGCGAAACTGCGGCGCGAAAGGGTCATTTCCCGGCCTCTCTCTCGCTGAAAACCTGGGCCTGGAACGCATGGAACTTCATGGAGGGCGAGCGGCGGTAGGCGTCGCGCGCCAGCCCGGCCTTCCGGCAGAGCTGGGCCATGAACTCGTCCAGGGTCCAGCCGGTCTCGGTCGCCACCTGGGGCAAAAAGACGGCCTGGGCGTTGCCGTCGCGGATGACCACGCCGTCGGTCCCCAGGCGGATGGCGCGGTAGTCCGTGACGGGCAGCAGAGGCGTCATCACCGAGATCTCGATCTCCACGCCGTCGAGCTCCCGCTCCGCGAGCGGCGGGAAGCGCGGGTCGGCGAAGGCGGCGTTCAGGGCGTTGGCCGCCACGCCGCGGCAAAGCGGCTCGACGCCGACGATGCTGCCGATGCAGCCGCGCAGCTCGCCCCGCTTGCGCAGCGTAACGAACACTCCCGATTTCCGCAGCAGCCGGGGGCGGCCGGAGAACCGTTCCTCCAGGCCGGCGGGAGCCGGCTTGCCCTGGAAGCGGTCGCGCAGGACGGAGCGGGCCAGTTCCAGCAGCAGCCGCTGCTCGCTGCGATCCAGCGAATCGGAAACCTCCGCTGCCGCCGCCGTCCCGGTGAACAGGAGCGAGGCGTAGCTGACGCTGGTCGAGTAGTCGCCGCTCAGGTCGCCCGAGCGGTAATACGCGGCCAGCGATGTTCGGCAGCCCTGTTTCTCGAACAGGCGGATCAGCACGCCGATGGGGACGAAGCCGCAGGCCGTGATCCCCGTTTTCTCGCGGTAGGAGAAATAACGCTCAAAGTCGAGGTCCAGCACCGGCTCGATGAAGCCCTTGTCCAGCTTTTCGAGGTTGGCGGCCAGGTCGCGGCGGAACGGCGTGTAACCGAAGTCGGCCCCGTAATGGGTCAGGTCGCTGCTGGCCACGACCAGGGTGCGGCCGTCAATGAGGGGGCGAATGGCGGATGCCATCCGCGCGAAATCGCGTTTGTTCAGCGAGCCGAAGAGGATGGGGACGATGCGGAAATCCCTGCCGGCCAGCGCCTGCTGCAGGAAGGGAAGCTGGTTCTCCAGCGCGTGCTCGTGGCCCATGACGCTGCGGTCAATCTTGAACAGGCGGTCCCTGGCCAGGGCGCGGCACGCATCCCCGTCCACCGCGACCGCGCCCAGGGGCGTGGCCCAGGCATCGTGATCGTCGACGCTGGCGCCGTAGAACCCGGCGCGGTGCGAGCTGCCCAGGAGGATGACGCGGCGAATATCCTGTGCTGGAGGAATGGCTCTGTACGCCTTGGCGGCGCAGCGCCCCGAGTATTGGAAGCCGGCGTGGGGGGCGACGATGGCGCTCACGGCGACCCCTTGTTCAGGCGGCGGCAGCTCGTCGAAAAAACCGTCGAGCATCCGTTGCAGCTGCGCCGGGTCGGAAGGATACCATGGGCCGGTCTGCAGAAAAGGCCGGACGTCTTTTGCGGAAGCGAAAAGAGCGAGGGAAAGAAGGAGCGGGAGCAGTCCGCGTTTCATCATGGCCTCTGGCGTAATAGTAACCTTAACCAATCCGGGTGTCAATTGTATTAGACGTCAGATGTTAGACGTTAGACGTTAGCAAGAAAAGACATTTCCTGGAACTTTTCATACTGGGTCCTTGGCTTCACTGAAATCCGCCATCCAATTCCTGGAATTTGTCCTGTGTCTTGCTAACGTCTGGCGTCTATCGTCTGACGTCTTTCTTGAATTCTGCAATTGCTCCCTCGCCCGCCTCCCGGAACGCCCTGGACACTCCGCCGACGCCGAGCTTGACGCCGCCGAAGACGCGAGAGACCAGCAACCCGCCCTCCAGGTCCTCGCGGCGCAGGAGCTCGAGCAGCACCCGCCCCGGGTGTCCGACCTCGCCGTCGTCGCGAGACCGCTCGCCATTGCCGCCGCGGAACGCCCAGCAGTGGTGGTTGGCCTTGCGCTGCTCGCCCTTTTTCAGCCGCACCATCTGCAGCACGTCCTCCTCGCCGGCGGCGGGGAAGAGGACGGCGAAGAAGCGCGAGCGCTCGCAGACGTGCTTGAATTCAATGACGCGGTCGATCTTCATTCCGGGGGACAGAATAGGCCGGAGCCATGCGCGTGTCAATAGGAGGAAATCAAGTGAAGAAAAAGGGAAAGACAGAGGGAAGAGAGAGAGAAGGCAAAGTGGAAAACAAGTTCAGCGAATGCTTTTCCCACTCCCTCTTCCCTTTCTCTCCCCTCATTCTTCCCTCTCTTTTCCCTAAGGCTCTCTCTATTGACATGGGCCGGAAATGCCGGTATCATTTCCGAGTTAAAAATAAACGATATCACGGCCCAGCCCGATCGGAAGGCCGGGGAGTTCCCATGATCCTTCATCAGCAGTTCGTGCGCGTCGCCAGGCAGAACGAGGCCAAGCTGGCCATCATCGACCGCACCCTGGACCGCCGCATCACCTACAAGCGGGCGCTGATCGGCTCGCTGGTGCTGGTCAGGAAGTTCGCCGGCTTCGACCCGGGCTTCCTGGGCATCATGATGCCCAACTCGGCCGGTTCGGTGCTGGCCATCCTGGCGACGCTCATGGGCGGCCGCGTGCCGGTGATGATCAACTATTCCACCGGGGCGGCCGCCAATTGCGAGTACGCCCAGAAGAAATGCGCCTTCAGGACGATCATCACCTCGCGGGCGCTGTGCCAGAAGATCAACTGCCCGCATGTCGACGGCATGGTCTACCTGGAAGACATCATGAAAACGGTCTCGATCCTCGACAAGGTCCGGGCCGCCCTGAAGGCCGGGCGCCCCGTGGAACGGCTGCTGAAATCGATCCACGCCGGCGACGAGAACGACACCCTGCTCATCCTGTTCACCAGCGGCAGCGAGAAGGAGCCCAAGGGGGTGCAGCTGACCCACCGCAATATCAGCGCTAACTATCAGAGCCTGAAAAAGGCCTACGATTTCGCCGGGGAGGACATCTTCCTGGCCAACCTGCCGTATTTTCATGTCTTCGGCCAGACGGCGAACCTCTGGGTGCCGCTGCTGGAGGGAATGACCCTGGTCACCTACGCCAATCCCCTCGACTTCAAGGCCATCAGCGCCATCGTGCGCGAGGAGAAGGTGACGCTGATGGCCGGGACGCCGACGTTCTTCTGGGGCTACCTGCGCAATTCCAACCCCGGCGATTTCGCCAGCGCCCGCATCCTGCTCAGCGGCGCCGACAAATGCCCGCAGGCCCTGCGCGACGGCTTCCTGAAGAAGCACGCCAAGACGCTGCTCGAGGCCTACGGGGCCACCGAGACCAGCCCGGGCATCACGGTCAACACGCTGGCCCACAACCGCCCCGGCAGCGTGGGCCGGCCGCTGGACGGCGTCGAGGTGCGCATCGAGCATTACGAGACCGGCGAGACCTGCGCCGTGGGCGAGATCGGCAAGATCCTGGTCAAGGGCGACAACGTGATGAAGGGCTATTTCGACGACTTCGAGCAGACCTCGCTGAGCATCCGCCACGGTTGGTACGACACCGGCGACATGGGCTACATGGACGAGGACGGCTATTTCTGGCACGTCGGCCGGCTGAAGCGCTTCCTGAAGATCGGCGGCGAGATGGTCTCGCTGGTCAAGGTCGAGGACGTGCTGGAGAAGCTGCTGCCCGGCGACGTCGAATGCTGCGTGGTCGAGATCCCCGACCCGCTGCGCGGGGCGCGCATCGTCGCCGCCGTCACCCAGCAGGTCGACGAGAAGGCCATCCTGAGGGAGATGGCCGAGCAGCTGCCCAAGATCGCCCTGCCCAGCCGCTTCGTGGTCATCCCCGAGATGCCCAAGCACGGCAGCGGCAAGATCGACTTCCGCTCCATCACCGAGCGGGCGCGGGAAATGGTGCTGGGCAAATAACCGGAATTCGCGCCGGCCGCTCATTTGACAATGCGCCCGAACCCCATTAGAATCTCCATGGAAAACCATTCAAGGAGGACCGATATGGGAAAGAAGATTCTGCTGGCGACCGAGAAGCCCTTCGCCAAGATCGCGGTGGAGGGGATCAGGGACATCTTCGTCAAGGCGGGCTACGAGCTGCTCCCCCTGGAAGGCTACAAGGCCAAGGAAGACCTGCTCAAGGCCGTCGCCGACATTGACGGCATGATCATCCGCAGCGACATCGCCGACGAGGCGGTGCTCAACGCCGCCGCCCAACTGAAGATCGTGGTGCGCGCCGGCGCCGGCTACGACAACATCGATCTCAAGGCCGCCAGCGCCAGGGGCGTCGTGGCCATGAACACGCCCGGCCAGAACTCCAACGCCGTCGCCGAGCTGGTTTTCGCCTTGATGCTGTACCTGGCGCGCGGCGCCTTTTCCGGCAAGTCGGGAAGCGAGCTGCGCGGCAAGAAGCTGGGGCTGCAGGCCTACGGCGCCGTCGGCCGCTGCGTGACGCCCATCGCCAGGGGCTTCGGCATGGAGGTCTTCGCCTTCGACCCGTTCATCCCGGCCGATGCCATGCAGAAGGACGGCGTCATCGCGGTCACTTCGCTGGACGAACTCTACAAAAGCTGCGACTACGTGTCGGTCCATATTCCCAAGACCAAGGAGACCGTCAATTCCATCAACTTTGACCTGCTGTCCAAGATGAAGAAAGGGGGGGTGCTGATCAACACCGCCCGCGCCGAGGTGGTCGACGAGCCGTCGCTGCTGAAGATGTTCGCCGAGCGCCCTGACTTCAAGTACGGCGCCGACGTCGCCCCGGCCTGCGCCGCCGAGATCGCCGGGAAGTACGCCGGCCGCTTCGTCTTCACCGCCAAGAAGATGGGGGCGCAGACCGAGGAGGCCAACGTCAACTCGGGGCTGGCCGCCGCGCGCCAGATCGTGGCCTTCTTCGAAAAGGGCGACAAGACGTTCCAGGTCAACAAGTAAGCTGGCCGTGCTGAAGCACGCGGTCGCGCTGACCGTCGCCGGCTCCGATTCGGGCGGCGGCGCCGGCATCCAGGCCGACCTGAAAACCTTCTCCGCCTGCGGCGTCTACGGTGCCTCGGTCATCACCGCCGTCACCGCCCAGAACCTGGAGGGGGTGCGCGCCATCCAGTCCGTGCGCCCCGCCGTGGTCGAGGCGCAGTTGCGGGCGGTGCTGGAGGGCTACCCGGTCAGGGCCGTCAAGACGGGGATGCTGTTCAGCCGCGCCATCATCACGGCGGTCGCCGCCGTGCTCAGGGACCACCCGCGCATCCCGCTCGTGGTCGACCCTGTGTTCGCCGCCACCTCGGGCGGCCGCCTGATCCGCCCCGGGGCGGTCGCCGCGCTGGTGGAGAACCTTTTTCCGCTCGCCGCCCTGGTCACCCCCAATGTTCCCGAGGCCGAATTCCTGTGCCGCGGCGCGATCCGCTCCCTCGCCGACCTGCGCGAAGCCGGCGAGATGCTCTGCCGCTATTACGGCGTCCCTTTTCTCATGAAGGGCGGGCACCTGCCCGGCGCCGCCATCGACCTGCTGCTGGAGGAAAACGGGGGGGAGGTTTTTGAGGCCGGGATGGTCAAGGGCGTCAACAGCCACGGGTCGGGCTGCACCTTCTCGGCGGCGATCACCGCCCATCTCGCCCGGGGAAGCGGCTTGCGGTCGTCCGTGGCCGCGGCCAAGGCGTACATCGCCGGCAGCCTGGCCCATGCCCACGCCCTGAAACCGGGAACGCGGGTGATCGACCATTTTTTCGCCGCGGAGTGATCCCATGGCCATGCCGGCGGCGAACAGGGTACACGTGATCGGCGGCGGCAGTTCGGGATTGATGGCCGCGGTCAGCGCCGCCCGGCGCGGCGCCGCGGTGGTCCTGCTCGAGCGCAAGGATCGCGTCGGCAAGAAGCTGCTGGCCACCGGCAACGGCCGCTGCAACCTCACCAACCTCGACGGCTCGCTTTCCCGCTTCCACGGCGGCGACCGCGCCTTCATCGCCGCGGTGCTGGCGCGCTTCTCCGCGTCCAGTGCCGTCGATTTCTTCGAGGAGCTCGGCGTCGCCTGCGATGACGAGGGCGGGGGGAGGATCTATCCCCGGCCGCGGCAGGCGTCGGCGGTGCTCGATGTGCTGCGCTGGGAGCTGGAGCGGCTGCAGGTCGACGTGCGCACCGGCTACGAGGTCGAGGCGCTTGAACGCCGGCGAGAGGGTTTCGCCCTGGCGCTGGCCGCCGGCGGGAAACTGCAGGCGGAGCGGGTCGTCCTGGCCTGCGGCGGCCTGGCCGGGCCGCAGTTCGGCAGCGACGGCTCGGGGCTGCGCCTGGCCGCCGCGCTGGGCCACCGCTTGGTCGATCCCGTGGCCACGCTGGTCCCCTTGCGCCTGCGCGCCGGCTTCCTGCGCAAGCTGAAGGGGGTGAGCTTCACCGGCCGCGGCGAGGTGCGCTGCCAGGACGAGGTGCTGCGCGGCGAGTCGGGGGAATTCCTCTTCACCGACAGCGGCATCAGCGGGCCGCCCGTCCTGCAGCTGAGCCGTTCCGCCTCCGTCGCCCTGAAGCAGGGCCGAACGCCGCGCCTCGTCCTCGACCTGTTCCCCGCCTCGAGCCTGGAGGAATTGGATTCCGCCCTGAGGGTCCGCTTCCGCCGCCAGGGGCACAAGACGCTGGCCGACGGGTTGGTGGGGCTGCTGAACAAGCGGCTGATCCCAATCGTCCTCTCCGAGGCGGGGATCGATTATCATGCCGTTCCCTGCGCCGAGATATCCGCCGCGGCGCGGAACGCGCTGGCCCGGCTGCTGAAGAGCTGGTCGCTGGAGGTCTCGGGCACGATGCCCTGGCCCGAGGCCCATGTCACCGCCGGGGGCGTCGACCTGCGCGACGTGAACCCGGAGACGCTGGAATCACGGATCGTCCCGGGGCTGTTCTTCTGCGGAGAGATCCTCGACGTCGACGGCGACTGCGGCGGCTTCAACCTGCAGTGGGCGTGGTCGTCGGGCTGGCTGGCCGGCCTGGGCGCCGCGGGTCACTGAAGCGGCGGTTCCTTCTTCAAAAGGAAGTAGATTGCCCCCGGCTGCTTCATGCCGCCGGCGACGAGCTCGCTCAGCTCGCCGTGGCCGGTGAACAGGTCGGCGCGGTCGGCGCCGCGGATGGCGCCGCCGGTATCCTGGTTGAGGACGAAGCGTCCGAACTTCTCCCAGCCTCTGATGCGCTTCTGCGCGTCGAGGACCGGCTTCTCGCACTCGATCCAGGCCAGGGCGCCCAGCGGGAAAAGGCGCGGGTCGCTGGCGACGCTGCGCCAGGGGGTGAGGCGCGTGCCGAAGGTGCCGGTGGCGCTCTGTTCGCTGATCTTGAAGAAGATGTAGCTGGGGTTGGCGCTCAGGGCCTTGGGGATGATTTCGGGGTGCTCTTTCAGGAAGGCCTTCATGCCCTGCAGCGATAACTGGCCGCGGCCGATCAGTCGCTTTTCGAGCAGGTAGTTGCCCAGGGAGCGGAAAGGGTGGCCGTTCTGGTCGGCGTAGCCCACGAAGACGCGGCGGCCGTCCTCGAGCTGTACCACGCCCGAGCCCTGGATATGAAGGAAAAAGATGTCGACCAGGCTGTCGATCCAGGCGATCTCCAGGTTGCGCCCGGCCAGGCGGCTCTGGAAGTCGATCTCCTCCCGGGTATGGTAGGGGACGAGGCGGCTGCCGTCGACGCGGCCGCGGATCTGGGGCAGGTTGCCCTGTTCCCTGAAAAAATAGAACTGCGGCAGGTCGACGGCCACCAGGTCGTCGGGGCGGCCGTAGAGCGGGTAGGGGTATTGCGGGGATTGGCGCAGTGAGCCGCGCAGCAGCGGCTCGTAGTAACCGGTGAACGTCACCTGCGGCGCGGCGCTGGAATAGAAGACGAAATTCTCCTGCAGGTAGCGGAAGAAAGCGTCGCTCAGGCCCAGCTCGGCCAGCTTGGCGCGGAAATCGTTCATGCCGGCGACCAGGCGGGCGACGGTGACGGCGTTGGCGCCGAAGCGCAGCAGGGCGTCGGGGTCCATGGCGGCGAATTTCCCCAGGCTGAGGTCGAGGGCATCGAGAAGGCTCTGTGCCGGCAGGTCGTCCCGCAGCCAGGGAGCGCCCGGTGCCAGGCGCAGCGCGTTCTCCGCCGTCCATGCCGCCGGCAGCGGCAGCTGCTCGATCACCGGTAATGGAGGCTTCGCCGGCGGCTCGATCGTCGCCGGCGGCAGCGCCACCGGCGGCGCGACGTAGATCTTTTTCTCCGGCTCGCAGCCCACATGCAGCACAGCGATGACCAGCACGACGGTCAGGAGAATCGTTCGCGTCGGTTTCATTGCGGCCAATATAACATAATATGGAGCTTGGACGAAATTGGCCTGTTTTGTGGTATACGACAACTACCATGAATAGAAATCGGCTGACGGTAGACGGTGTAGGGTTTACGGGAAGAGAAGATGCAATACGAAGAATTAAACTCCAAATCCCAAATTCCAAATAACAAACAATATCCAAATTCCAAATTC
>DCVK01000068.1 GCA_002335385.1 Candidatus Aminicenantes bacterium UBA2190 | reverse complement strand
ATACACAACTTTCGATCATATCTCCAAGGAGCTTTCGTTTTGGAAATTGGAATTTGGAGCTTGGAATTTGTTTGGAATTTGGTGCTTGGGATTTGGAATTTAAGTCTTCCGATTGCTTCTTTTCTTACCGTCTACCGTCGACCGTCAACCGATTGCTTCCATTCCTTGCTGGCACTACCACTACCACTATCACTACCACTAATGCCCGTAAGGCCTCTTGCTGACACTGTCACTGACACTGATCGCCATGTTCCTTATGGAATTGACCCGAAGTATGGTAAAATAAGCTCTTCGCGCAGCCGCAACATCATGTTCCCCTTGCACAGGAGGCAGGAATGAAAAAGCTGACAGCCCTGGTATTCATAGCGCTCTTGAGCGCCGGCACCCTTTCCGCAGCCGGCGGCCGGGCGATCCTCAACCTCTACGGCACCGCCCTGAACGTGGCCGAGAACAAGTTCACCGGGCAGGAAGGCGGCAACAAGATCTATTTTGAGGTCAAAGCCGCCTATGCCGTCTCCGGCAACCTCTACCTGTGGGCCAGCCACGGTCAATTCCCCCTCCGCGACTCCTGGCAGAGCTGGGAAAGGAAAAGCTCGTTCGCCCCCGACGCGCTCGTTGAGCGCAAACTGGGCAAGCGGGTCATCGCCGGCGGCGGCGGCCTGTTTATCGGCTATTTCGAGCCGGGCTATTTCGCGGTGCGCGCCGAGGCCGGGGTCTGCCACATCGCCAACGACATCGACGCGGCCGTGAGCTCGATCGCCACGGGGCAGTTCATCCGCAGCGTGGAGGGCCGGCAGCGGGGCATCGGCGCCCGCGGCGGCCTGGCCGTGACCTACGGCCTTTTCCGCAGCATTTTCGCGGAAGCATCGGCGGGCTACATGTACGCCTCCGACAAGATCGACGGCGTGCGCAGCAACCTGGGCGGCTTACACCTGGCGCTGGGCCTCGGCATTCAACTTTAGTCGCGGGAGAGCAGAATGAAAAGAACAGTCATCTGGAGTTGGGCCGCGGTCGCCCTGCTGGTCCTGCCGTTCCAGGCATGCAAAAAAGCCGAGGTGGAGACCGGGTCGCTGTCGGTGCAGCTCTCCGCCGGCGTCAGCGGCACCCCGGCCGCCGGGAGCTACACCCTGAACGTGGGCGAAACCGTTTCCTACAGCTACGAACTGGAGCCCGGCTTCAGCCGGCTGACCGTGCTGCTGAATGAGCAGCCGGTCGCCGCCTTCGGCACGCTGACCATCAGCGGCAGCCATTTCCTCAAGGCCTACTCCGACGACAACCTGGAGTACAAGCTGACCGTGCAGATGACCGAGGGCGTGACCGGGTCGCCGGCGGCCGGCACCTATTACTACAAGGCGGGCACCGTGGTCCCCTACGCCTACGCCATGGCCGAAGGCTACAAGGGGTTTAACGTGAAGCTGAACGGCAGCGACGTCGCCGCCAGCGGCAGCGTCACCATGAGCCAGGACTGCGTCCTCTATGTCGGCGCCGCGGTGAAGCAGGACGTCCGCGGCTCCTGGATCCTGAGCGAGAGCTACAGCGATGGCAGCTCGTTCACCGTCACCGTCACCTTCAGCGGCACGCTCTTTTCCGGCACGGTGAGCGACAGCGAGGGCGGCACCGGAACGTACGACTACGCGGATGACACCCTCGACTTCACCCTGGTGTTCCCCGACGTCACCTACAAGTACAGCGACGGCGAGTTCAGCGATGCCGACACCATGAGCGGGAAATGCCAGCGCTCCCAGGTGGAGAGCAGCGCCGTCAGCGGCACCTGGTCGGCGGTGCGGGTCAAGACCGGGGCTTCAAGTGCTGCGAACAGCTATAAGAAAGGAAGTCCAAAAAGCTATAGACGTTAGATGTCAGACGTTGGTGGTCAGCAAGAAAGACAGCCTGGAATCATGGCCTTTCTTATGTCTTGCTAACGTCTAACGTCTACCGTCTGCCGTCTGACCTCTGACCTCTGACCTCAGTCTTCTGTCGTCTATTCTTCTGAAGGAATCACCAGATACGGCTTGAAGCTGAGATTGTGCGGCTCCTTTTCGGCGATGGCCAGGAGCTTGCCCTCGTCGTCGAAGATGCGGAAGAAGTCATTGCTGGCGGCGGGGAATATCCTGAGCACGTCCGAGGCCTTCAGCGCCATGCCGTTGCAGACGCAGCGGCGGCCGGCCTGGTTGACGATCATCTTCGGGTACTCCTCCAGCAGCTTCTCGATGGGGATGACCGCCTGCAGCGCCCGGCCCGCGCCGGCCAGCTCCGCCGCCTGGTCAAGAGTGACCGCCTGCTCCAGGGTGAAGCGGCCGATCCTCTCCCGCTTCAGTTCCAGCAGATAGGCGCCGCAGCCGAGCTTCTGGCCGAGGTCATGGGCCAGGGAGCGGATGTAGGTCCCCGACGAGGTCAGCGCCCTGAACTCCAGCGTGGCGGCGTCGACCGCCCGCCCGGCCAGCTCGTGGATGGTGACCTCGACGGCATCGACGCGGACCGGCTCCCGGCGGCGGGCGTAGGTGTAGAGCGGCTTGCCCTTGAATTTCTTGGCGGAGAACGCCGGCGGCACCTGCAGCAGCCTGCCGCGGAAGCCGGCCAGCAGGGACTCGATGTCGACCGCGGCCAGGTCGACCGGCCGCAGCGGTCCGGCCGGCGCCCCTTCCGCGTCATAGGTGCTGGTGGCGACGCCGAAGCGGATGAGGCCGGTATAGAGCTTTTCCTGCTTGACGTAGAAGTCGAAAAAGCGGGTGGCCTGGCCCAGGGCGATGAGCAGCAGGCCGGTGGCATTGGGGTCGAGGGTGCCGAAATGGCCGGCTTTCCGGGTGTGAAAAATGCCGCGCACGCGGGCCACGGCGTCATGGGAGCTGATGCCCTTCTCCTTGTCGACGGCGATCAGGCCGTGGATCATGACATCTGCCCGGCGATCAGCCCCAGGATCTCCTTCTTGGCCCCGGGCAGGTCGCCGCGGTAGAAGAATCCCGCCGCGTGGTGGTGGCCGTCGCCCTGGAAGGCCTGGGCGACGCGGCGCGCGGAGAACTCGTTGCGCGAGCGGATAGAGACGCGGTAGTAGTCCTCGCCGATCTCCTTGAAGAACAGCAGCACCCGCACGCCGTCGATGGAGCGAGCCACGGCGATGATGTCCTCGGTCTCGATGTCCTTCAGCTCGAGGCGGTCCAGGAACTCGCGGCGGAAATGGATCATGGCCACGCGGCCGTCCAGGGCGGTCTCCAGCGTGGAAAGGACGCGGGTCATCATGCGGATCTTCTCCGGGGGGTTGGAGTTGAACAGCAGGTTGCTGACCTCGAAAGGGGAGAAGCCGCCGCGCCGGGCCAGGTCGGCGGCGATGGCCAGCGAGCGCGCCGTGGTGTTGGAATACTTGAACGACCCGGTGTCGGAAGCGATGGCCGCGTAGAGGTTGAAGGCGATGTCGCGGCTGAATTCCGCGCCCAGCTCCAGCCCCAGCTCGTAGACGAGCTCGCCCACGGCGGCGGCTTCGGGGACCACCCAGCTGAGTCCCGGTCCGTCGCCGCCGGAAGGCAGATGGTGGTCGATGATGATGCGCTCATAGCCGGCCAGGTCCTTCTGCCCGGTGCGCTCCTCGCCGCCGCCCTCGATGAGGATGACCAGGTCGAAAGGCCGCGGCCGGATCTGCCCGTTGATGATATGCTCGTGGCCGGGAAGGCGGTTCACGGGGGAGGGGGAGCGGTCGGCGTTGATGAAGTCCGCCTGCTTGCCCAGCCGGCGCAGCATGAGCAGCAGGGCCAGGCCGCTGCCGATGGAGTCGGCGTCGGGGCGCACGTGGGAGCAGATGGCGATGGTGCCGGCGGCGCGGACCCGGTCAGCGATCCGTTTTTTCATCCCTGTTCTCCACCGCGCCCTGGCCAGCCGGCAGGGCGCCGTCCCCGCGGGGGGCCAGCAGCCGCTCCAGCTCCAGGGCCGTGTCCAGCGCGAAGTCGAGCTCGGGCATGCTGCGCAGGATCATCTTCCGCCCCAGCAGCTTCTTGATGAATCCCGCGGCGCCGGCCAGCTGCCTCAATAAGGCTTTTTCGGCGCCGGCGGGACAGGCGACGAACACGGTGGCCCGCTTCAGGTCGGCGGCGGGCAGGACGCGCACGACGGTGACGAGCCGGAATTCCGGGTTCAGGCTCTCGCGGTGGAGGATCTCGCCCAGCGCCTGCTGCAGCGTGCTGGCGAACTTCTCCAGGCGGTAGGCCATGTCAGAAGAAGCGCGCCTGGATGCGGCTGATCTCGACGGCGTAGTTGCGGTCGATGAACGCTTCGACCTGCCGGAACACGCTCTCCAGCCCCGCGCGGCCGGGGGCGAGCGTCACTACCGTCAGCTGAGCCTTCTGCCACAGGTCCTGGAAGGCGCTCTCGGCGACGGCGATGTTGAACTGGCGCCGCAGCCGCTCCTTCAGGCTGGAGAGCAGCCGGCGCTTCTCCTTCAGGCTATGGAAGCCCTCAGCGAACAGGTCGATCTCCAGTTGGCCGATCATCATGAGATGACGGACGTTTCGTAGATCTCCAGGATGTCGCCGGGCTCGATGTTGTTGAAGTTGCGGATGCGGATGCCGCACTCGGTCCCGGCGCGCACCTCCGATACCTCGTCCTTGATGCGCTTCAGCGACTCGATCTCGCCCTCGAAGACCAGGTCCTCGCCGCGCATGATCTTGACCTTGGACTTGCGCGTGACCTTGCCGTCGCGGACGACGCAGCCGGCCACGATGCCCACGTCGGAGATCTTGAACTTCTGCAGGATCTCCACCTCGCCGATGCGCGTCTCCTGGTACTGCGGACCGATCTTGCCCTTGACGGCCTTCTCGATGTCCTCGACCAGGTGGTAGATCACGCTGTAGAGGCGGATCTCCACCTTCTCCATCTTGGCCATGGCCAGTATCTTCTGCGGCGTCTTGACGTTGAAGCCGAGGATGACCGCCCCGGCGGTCGAGGCCAGCAGGATGTCGCCCTCGGTGATGTTGCCCAGACCTCCGTGCAAGACCTCGATCTTGAGCTTTTCCTGGCTGAGGCCGGCCAGCACCTGCTCCAGGACCTCGGCGCTGCCGAAGTTGTCGGCCTTGACGATCACCGGGAAGGTCTTGACCTTGTCCTGCTCGACCAGCTGGAACAGGTTCTGCAGGCTGATCTTCTTCTCGGCCATGAAGTCCTTGTTCTTGGCGGCCTTCTGGGTCGCCTGGCGCATGGCGATGACCTTTTTCGCCTTGTCCAGGTCGTCGACGACCTGGAAGACGTCGCCGGCCTGGGGAACGGCCTCGAAGCCCATGATCTCGATGGGGTCGGGAACCTGGGCGGCGTCCAGCATGGCGCCGCTGTCGCCGTAGATGGACTTGATCTTGCCCAGGGAGCTGCCGCAAATGAAGTAGTCGCCCTTTTTCAGCCGGCCGTGCTGGATCAGCACCGTGCCGATCGGGCCCAGCTGGGGGTCGAGGCGCGACTCGATGATCGTGCCGCGGGCGGGGATGTCGGCGTAGGCCTTGAGCTCCTGCATCTGGGACACCAGCTGGATCATCTCCAGCAGCTGGTCGAGGTTCTGGTTGTTCTTGGCCGAGATCTCCACCGAGACGGTCTTGCCGCCCCAATCCTCGACCAGGATGCCGTGCTTGTTCAGGTCGGTCTTGACCCGGTCCAGGTCGGCGCCGGCGATGTCGATCTTGTTGATGGCCACGATCATCGGCACCTGGGCGGCCTGGGCATGGTGGATGGCCTCGACCGTCTGCGGCTGCACGCCGTCGTTGGCGGCCACGACCAGGATGACCAGGTCGGTGACCTTGGCGCCGCGGGCGCGCAGGTTGGTGAAGGCCTCGTGCCCCGGCGTATCGATGAAGACGATGGCGCCGTCCTTGGTGCGCAGTTTGTAGGCGCCGATCTTCTGGGTGATGCCGCCGGCTTCCTTCTCGGCCACGCGCGTCTTGCGCAGCGTGTCGAGCAGCGTCGTCTTGCCGTGGTCGACGTGGCCCATGACGGTGACCAC
>DCVK01000015.1 GCA_002335385.1 Candidatus Aminicenantes bacterium UBA2190 | reverse complement strand
CCGCCCCTTGGTCTCGCCCATGGCCAGGCGCACGCCGATCTCGCCGTAGCGGCGGATATTGCCCATCAGGCCGGTGTTCCACAGCACGATGAACATGGCGGCCAGGAAGACGACGACGATGATGCCCAGCATGGCGTCCATCCAGCCCAGCATCTGGCTCATGCCGCTCATGGCGATCAGTGTTTCCATGCGCGGGGCGAAGGGATCCTGCGACGCGGCGAAAAGGCTGTTGAAGCGTTGCGCCTCGGTCTCGGCCTGCTCCCGGTCGTAGAAGCCGGCGCGAAAGAAGCCGACGATCTCGCCGGCGGCGTCGTCCATGTCCAGCGCGGCGCGGGCGTCGGCGAGATCCACGATCATCATGCCGCGGTCCATGGCCGGCGCGCCGAAGCGGAAGGTGCCGGCGACGGTGAAGTTGGCCGTGGCCATGCCGCCATGCATGGTGCCGGCGATCAGGGTGACGGTTGCGCCGGGAGCGATCCCCAGGTTGGCGGCGAATTCGTCGGCCAGCAGGATCTCCCCCGCCCGGCGCGGCAATGCGCCCCTGACCAGCGCCGGCTCCAGGTCGAGGATGGCCGGCTCGGGCGATCCGGCGGAAAACAGGTCGACGGCCAGGCCCCCGGCCGGGCCCTGGGCCCGGGTTTCGCCTTTTTCGTCGGGCACGTCGAGCAGGCCGGCGAAATGGATGCGCGGCGTCCATGAGAAAAGGGGAAAATCCCGGCGCAGCCGCTCCATGATCCCGGCGCTCCCGACCAGGGCCGCGTCGTTGGGCAGCTGGTCCCTCTCGTCGGCGTAGGCCCGGCTCATGACCGCCACGTGCCCCGAGCCGAGGCGGGCGCTGGTCGCCAGGAAACCGACCTCGAAGCCCTTGATCCAGGTGAACATGACCACGGTCAGCATGACGCCGAAGACCACGGTGAGCAGCGGGAACAGGCTGCGCGAGCGGTCGCGCCACAGCCCCAGGCACAGGAAGCGGATCACGACATCCTCCCGCGCAGGGCGTCGGTGGGCTTGAGGCGGGCGATGCGCCGGGTGGGCAGCAGGCTGACCACGGTCGTCACCAGCAGGGAGACCAGTACGATCCCCAGGATGAGCCCGGCGCTGTAAGCCGGGTAGATCCTTTCGCCGATGGAGATCCCCATGTCCTCGGTGCCGGCGGGAACGGGAAAGCCGGCCCGGGCCTGCAGCCACAGCAGCGGCAGGCCGTACAGCGCCCCCAGGATGACGGCCAGGACGCCGTACAGGGCTCCTTCCAGGGTGAAGAGGCGGATGACCTGGCCGCGGGTGAAGCCCAGGGCGACCAGGGTGCCGATCTCGCGGCGGCGGCGAAAGATGGCCAGCACCTGGGTGTCGAAGATGGCCAGCATGCCCAGCGAAAGAAAGATGACCAGGAAGATCGTGCGGCCATAGCTCTTGGCCTTGACCAGCTCGCGCAGGTCGCGCAGCAGGTAGTCGGCGTCGCGGAAGGTCCACCCCGGCGGCGCCGCGGGCGGCGGCGTGCCCCGGGCCAGCACCACCAGCGTGGCCTCGCCCGGCAGCCGCGCCATCTCCTGCAGTTTGGCCAGCGGCAGCCAGAGCTGGTTGCTGTCGATCGAAGCGACGGTGGTGCTCATTACGTGGGCGACGGCGGCGTCCTGGGCGTTGAAGGCACCGCCCGGCTCGCGCCAGCGCAGCGTGACCGAATCACCCCGGGCCAGCCCGACGGCCTTGGCGAAGCGGCCGCCGATCAGGGCCGGCAGCTCGCCGCCGTCGGCGGTTATTTTCGCGGTCGGAAAATCCAGGATAGGCTGCCCGGGATCGATCCCCTTGAGCAGGATGGAGCGCATGCGGCCGCGCGGGTAGATGCTCCCCTGCAGCACCAGTACGGCGGCGGCCCGGCCGTCGTCGACCAGCGCCTGCAGGGCGGGGGGCAGCGGCGCGTGCGCCTCGTCCAGTGTCAGCGGGTCGAACGGGTCGTACTTCTCCTGCCAATACTGGCCGCCGCCGAACTCGATGGCCTGCGCGGCCTGGGCGGCCTGCTCGTCCATGCCCGAGACCAGGCCCTGGTTCCAGGTCGCGACCACCAGGGCCAGGGAGATGATCAGGGCGTTGAGCCAGGCACGGATGCCGGTGCCCAGCACGTTGCGCAGGGCCAGGCGCAGGGTCAGCACGGCTCCGTCCCCTCTGCGCCGCGCGGGCGGCAGTTCTCGTCCCGGGTGACCCGGCCGTCGACCAGGGTGATCTTGCGCCGCAGGTAGCCGATCACCTTCTCGTCGTGGGTGGCGAACAGGAAGGATGTGGCCAGCTGGCGGTTCAGCTTCTCCATCGTCTGCAGGATGTGGTGGGAGTTCTCGGCGTCCAGGTTGGCGGTGGGCTCGTCGGCCAGCAGCAGCGGCGGCCGCTTGACCATGGCGCGGGCGATGGCCACGCGCTGGCTTTCGCCGCCGGATAGCTGCGGCGGCCGCGATCGCGCCCGGTCGGCCAGCCCGACCCAGTCCAGGGCGTCCATGACCATTTTCCTGCGCTGAGCCGCCGGTGTCTTCAGCAGCAGCAGCGGGAATTCCACGTTCTCGTAGGCCGTGTAGACCGGCAGCAGGTTGAAGGTCTGGAAGATGAAGCCGATGGAGCGGTTGCGCAGCCCGGCGGCTTCGCGGTGCGAGAGGCTCTCCACCTCGCGGCCAAGAACGAAGGCGCTTCCGGAGCTGGGCGCGTCCAGCGTGCCGACGATGTTCAGGAAGGTGGTCTTACCCGAGCCGCTGGGCCCGACCAGCCCGGCGAATTCGCCGGTCTGGAAGCTCAGGGTCACCTGGCTCAGCGCCGTGACCTGCGATGAGCCCATGGGAAAGATCTTGACCAGGTTCTCCGCGCGGATCAGTTTATCGTCGGCCATTCCCGCCTCCATTGCCTTGCGCTCATATGTTCCAAACCGCCAGCAGCTGGAATCCCCTGCCGGCGAACAGGTTGCGGCCGGAAGGCTCCTGAACGGCCAGGGGGCGCGCGGGGTTCCAGAAAGCCATCACGTGGAACTGCCAGTGGTCGGTCGTCCGCTGCCAGCTGGCGAAATTGTACGCCTGCTTGCCGAGCCAGTCAAAATAGAAGACCGCGGTCAGGCTGTCCAGCAAGCCGAGCGGGTAGCGGGCCAGCAGGGCCGAGAAGGACGGCCCTCTGGCTGCGGTCCCCAGCGGCGACGCGGACCCATGGGAAAAGAACTGCTCGGCCAGCAGGTAGAGGCCGTTGCCCAGGGCGAAGGTATAGTCGACGCCCAGGCACAGGGAGCGCTGCCAGGGATGCGTCGAGGTCCCCTCGGCGGGGAACCTCGGGGCCGGGTCCTCGCGGTGCGTGAACGCCCCCTCGATCCAGAACCCGAAGCCGAGGTCCCATTTGCCGTCGAAAGCGAAGCGGCTTTCGTCGACGGCCGGGCCGGCGGGATCGCCCATGGCGGCGCTGCGCCGGAAATGGGCCGTGGCCGCCGCCTCCCCGGCCAGGAAAGGCACCTGCAGGCGGCCGCCGAATTCAGGGACGCGCCGCGCCGTCGGCATTGTCTCCCAGCCCTTGGCATCCGTGTTGCCGTAGAGCCCCCACAGCCAGGCATTGGCGTTGTTCTTGAAATAATAGCGCAGCAGCAGGCCGCGGGCGCCGGCGGTGATCTGCAGCGGGTCGCGGGGGTCCAGCGCGTCGAACCACATCAGGGGACGGAAGACCGTCGCCGAGCCGAAGTTGATCTTCTGCAGTCCCAGGCGCGCCTCGAAGCGCCGCGAGGAGAGGCGCAGCCACAGCCGGTAGAGCTGGAACTCGCCGTCGAAAACCGGGTCGCTCCAGCCGGGGGCCGCGCCGCCGGCGGCAATATCCAGGGAAAGCTCGCCGTCGAGCGACCAGCCCTTGCCCAGGGCCTGTCCCAGCGAGAGGGCGGGCTGCCAGCGCAGGCCAAGGCGGGGGGTGATGGGAGAAATGTCATTCAGCGAGAGCCAGCCGCTCAGCTGGCTCTTGAGCTCGGCAGCCGCGGCGGGCAGGGAAAGGCACAGCCCGCAGGCAGCGATCATGCTCAGCAGCAGGCGCTTTTTCATTGGACACGCTCCAGGCCCGCCTGTGCCAGCGTGTTCCAAAGATCGGCGAAGAGCGGAGGAGACAGCTGCTCGGCGCGCGCCTGCGGGGGAATGGCGGCCACGGCGAAGGCGGCCTGCAAAGCGGCGGCGGCGTAACGCGGGGACAGGTTGTTCCACAGCGTCTTGCGCCGCTCGGTGAAGCACTGCCTGACGAAAGGGTAGAACCCCGGGCCGGCGCCCGGGGCGGTCGCGTGCGGCCGGGCCGTGATCACCGTGGAGACGATCTTCGGCTTGGGGGCGAAGGCGCCCGCCGGTACGTCGAAACAGCGGCGGGCCTGGAACAGCAGCTGGAACACGACCGACTGGGCGTTGTACTTTTTGCCGCCGGGGGAGGCCAGCAGCTTGTCGACGAAATCCTTCTGCAGCATCAGCACCGCCTCGCCGATCAGCGGGCGCCGGGCGATGAACCAGTCGATCAGCGGCTTGGAGATGTGGTAGGGCAGGTTGCCGATCACCGTCACCGTCCCGGCGGCGATACGGCCGGCCAGGTCCAGCTGCAGGATGTCCATGCCGATGATCTCGACTCCGCCCCCGCGCCGGGAACCTTCCGTTCCCGCGAAGCGTTGTTCGAGGTCCGCCGCCAGGAGCGGATCGACCTCGACCAGAATGAGCCGCCGGTCGGGAAACCCTTCGGCCAGCAGCCGGCTCAGGATCCCCTTGCCGGGGCCGATCTCCAGCAGCGGCCCGGGACCGGGCGTCACCAGGGCCACGATGCGACGGGCGATGTTCGCGTCGTGCAGGAAATTCTGGCCCAATTTCGCGGATTTCGCCATAGAAGCATTATATCCTTGCGAAACTGATTATTCCAGAACGGAATCTGAGGGGAAAGGGCTCGGCGTAAGGAAGGAGAAAACTAGAAGCCCTCGTCATGGACAAGTTATTGATGCAACTATTTGTTCAAATGCAGTAGTTAAATGCGGTATTCATTTGAGTATAAGCCCCCCTCAAGGGAGGGAATCCAGGAATATTGTTTTTCCGCGTCACGCGTTACACGTTACGCGTTACGAAGGTTCGTTCTATTTCTTGAGCCGTTCCTTCCATTCTGGGATCAGGTGCCTGGGCTTGCGCCCGCTAAGCGCCTGGCGCACCGCCTGCACGGTCATCATCGCCATCTGCCGCCGCGTCGCCTCGGTGGCGCTGCCCAGGTGCGGCAGCAGCACGGCGTTCTTCAGTTTCTTCAGCCTGGGGTTCACCGCCGGCTCGTTCTCGTAGACGTCGAGGCCGGCGGCGAAGATCTCGCTTTTTTCGAGGGCATCGGCCAGCGCCGCCTCGTCCATCAGCGCCCCGCGCGCGGTGTTGACGAAAACGGCGTCCTTTTTCATCACGGCGAAGACGTCGCGGTTGAACAAGTGGTGAACGCCGGGGGAGTAGGGCAGGTGCAGCGAGACGACATCGGCGCTGCGGATGAGTTCCAGAAATGTGACGCGGGCGAAGCCGAATTGTTTTTCGATCCGCGGCTTGGCGCTGCGGGAATAGAACACGACCTTCATGCCGAAGGCGCGGGCGCGCAGGGCGACGGCCAGGCCGATGCGCCCCATGCCCACGATGCCCAGGAGGGCGCCGTTCAGCTCCTTGCCCAGCAGCAGGCCGGCCTGCCAGCCGTGGAACTCTCCGGCGCGCACCATGGCGTCGCCCTCGACCAGGCGCCGCGAGGCGGCGAGGATCAGGGCCATGGCCAGGTCGGCGGTGGCCCGGGTCAGGACGTCGGGGGTGTGGGTGACCAGAATGCTCTTTTGCAGGGCGGCGGCGATGTCGATGTTGTTGTAGCCGACGGCGAAGTTGGCGATGATCCTCAGCTTCCTCATGCCCTGGATCATGGAGCGGTCGACCGGGTCGGAAAGGAAACTGATCAGGGCTTCGGCATCGGCGTGACGCCGCAGGCAGGCGCGCAGGCCGCCGTCCTTCCCGCCGGCGATAACCAGGTCGAATTCGCGGCTCAGCGCAGCGACGGCCTCTTCGTGGTAACGGTGCGCCAGGATGACTTTCTTCATGGTCGCTTCACCTCGTCAAGGGATAGTATTTCGCCCGCCAGGGTTCGGGGAGAACGGATCGCGGGCAGGCTCGGACGGAACGGCGCTGGCTTCATGGTGGAAACAATGGGCGATGCAGGATTCGAACCTGCGACTCCTACCGTGTGAAGGTAATACTCTAGCCGCTGAGTTAATCGCCCAGAGATCATATTATAGGATGAAAATTGCCGCCGGTCAAGAGCCGCGGCAGCGTCCGGCCGGTCGGATGAGTCTGACTGGATCCTGAAATAAATGCTTGACTTGGCCGGAGCTTCTGGCATAGAATGCGCGCATTATGGCAGAATCCAGGTTCAGGCACTTCGTCAAGTACGTGCTGCTCGACATCCTGCTGGCGGCGCTGATCTCCTTTTTCCTCATCAACTACGTCGTCTCGGCGTTCCTCATCGATGGGGATTCCATGAAGCCGCTGCTGTGCGCCGGCGAGCGGGTCCTCATCTCCAAGCTGGCGGTGCGCAAGGGCAACCTGCGCCGCTTCGACATCGTGGTGCTGTACAAGCCCGATGAGCCGGAAAAGTCGCTGATTAAGCGCATCATCGGCATGCCGGGAGAGGTCATCGGGATCCGCGGCGGCGAGGTGCTGATCAACGACAAGCCCCTGAAGCAGCCATTCGCCGGCGCCGACGCCCCTTCGCCCTCCGACATGAAGGCGCTGCTCATCCCGCGCGGCACCTACTTCGTCATGGGCGACAACCGCTCGATCAGCTTCGATTCGCGACTCTTCGGGCCGGTGCCGCAGAAGTACATCTATGGCAAGGCCTTCTTCCGCTACTGGCCGCCGGCGGTGCTGGGCAAGGTCAACTAAGGCGCCAGCTGCGAACTCCTTTTGAACATCTCCGCATTATTGCCAGCGGCTTGATTTCTGCATCGTTCATTCCGGAAAGTGCGATGAAAACGCATTGTTTTCCCTATTGCATGATCGTGGCAATGATTCTAATACTGCATGATTCATGCAAAACCTGTCGCCTTCATTTCGTGTGCCAACAGGAATAATCTCGGCGAAAAAAAGAAAATAGTTGTTTGTTATCGATGATTTCGGATGGCTGGTATTTACGGGCAAGCCGGAATATGTTATAAGATAGGCGATGAAGCTCCGCAAATCCCTTTTGACGCTGGTTGTCTTGCTCTGCCTTGCCGTCGGCACGGGTCTCGCCGCCGACATCGCCGAACTGAAGCGCCAAGTGGCGGAGATCGGCCGCCTGCAGTTCAAGCGCGACGTCCCGGTGCGCTACCTGGACCGCGCCCAGCTCAAGGAGTACATCGAGCGCCTCTTCGAGGAGGACTACCCTGACGAACTGGCCGACCGCGAGGAGGAGTTCCTCTACTGGATGGGCTTCACCCGCGAGCGCCTCGACCTGAAGTCTCTGCGCCGGCGCATCATCCTGGAGAACGTCGGCGGCATGTACAACGAGAAGACCGACGAGCTGCTGGCCGTTGAGGAGTTCCGCAAGGTGGACATGCTCAACGCCCCGGCGCTGGCCCACGAGTTGCGCCACGCCGTGCAGGACCAGCACTTCGACCTGGCCGCCGTGCTGGGCGACCTCTCCGACTTCGATGACCGCAAGCTGGCCGCGCTGGCGGCGGTCGAGGGCGATGCCACCCTGGTGATGGTCCGGCAGATGGGCTTCGACCCCGACCTGGTTGGCGGCGCCCTCAGCCCGGAGAGCATCCTCTCCTACTCGGCCATGGCCGGCGCCACCACCCTGGCGTCCGCGCCCGGGATCGTCAAGCACCAGCTGCTCATGCCCTATTTGCAGGGGATGAAGTTCAGCCGGGCCATCGTCAAGGAGCGCGCCTGGAAGGGGCTGAACCGCGTCCTGGAGCAGAAGCCGCTCTCCTCGGAACAGATCCTGCACCCGCGCAAGTACATCGCCGGCGAGCGGCCGCAGGCCGTATTCACCCGCTTCCGTCCCGCGCGCGGCGAGGTCTTCCACTCCGGCGTCGTGGGCGAATACTACCTGAACGTCCTGCTCCAGCAGGGGCTGGAGGTCGCCGACACCGCCGCCGGCTGGGGCGGCGACCTCTTCACCCTCTACCGCGACGGTGAGGCGCGGCTGCTGCTCTGGGAATCCCACTGGGACACGCCCGAGGACGGCTCACGCTTCCTGGCCGACTTCCGCCGCTTCCTGGAGCGGCGGTTCCGCGTGAACTTCGACAAGGGGCGGGAGGCGGGAAGGGAATTCCTCGCCGGGCGCTCCACCGACGGCTTTTTCTTCCTGCGGCGCGACGAGGCCCGCCTGTTCTACGCCCGCAGCAACGACCGTGACCTGATCAACGAGCTAATCAGCGGAGGAATATATGATTAACGCCACCCAGATACGAAAGGGGATGATCATCCTGATGGATAACAAGCTGTACCGCGTCGAGGAGATGGACCACGTCACCCCGGGGCGCTACAAGTCGACCATCCACGTCAAGATGCGCGACCTGGAGAGCAATGTGCGCTCACCGTTCCGCTTCGGCTCTTCCGACCGCGTGGAGAAGGTGACCCTGGATACCAAGGAGGTCAGCTATTCCTACCACGACGGCACGCACTACATCTTCATGGACACCGCCACCTACGACCAGATCAGCCTGGACGAGGAATTCATCGGCGACAACGTCTACTACCTGAAGGAGAACGAGACCTACCAGATGGAATTCTTCCAGGGCCGGCCGATCAACATCGTGCCGCCGCTGTCGATGGAGTTCACGGTGGTCGAGACCGAGAAGGTCATGAAGGGCTCGACGGTGCAGGCCTCCTACAAGCCGGCCAAGCTCGAGGGCGGCCTGGAGGTGACGGTGCCGCCGTTCATCGAGGCCGGCAGCGTCATCAAAATCGACACCCGCGACGGCTCCTACATCGAAAGGGTCAGCAAGTAATCCGTCGTCCTATTTGTCAGCCAGCAGGAACGCCGCCAGGTAGACCAGGCGGCTCACTTTTTCCATGGTCGCGCCGTCGAATTTATCCATGCTGTCGCCCGGCGTGTGGTAGACGTCGCTCATGCCGGTGATGAAGAAGGCCCAGGGCCGACCGGCCCAGGCGAACGGCGCGTGGTCGCTGCCACCCGACATGCGGTCCATGCGGCTCGGCGTCTCGCGATAGAGGATGTCGAAGCCGACGTGGCGGTTGGCCGCCTGCAGGGCGTCGCGCAGGTCAGGCGACCCCTCCGAGAGCGACAGGGGGAGAAAATTGGCCGGCGTGATCTTTTTCAGCAATTCGTCGGCGCTGATGCGCAGCATGCGCATCATGCGCTGCAGCCCCTTTTCGTCCCAGGGCCGGGCGACCATATCCAGGTTGACGTACGCCACGGTCTTCGCCATCGGGAACAGCGGGTGCTGCACGTACCAGCGCGAGCCGAGCAGCCCCGCCTCCTCCCCGGTCCACAGGCAGAAGACCACGCTGCGCCTGGGCTTCTCGGGGTTCAGGGCCAGGGCGCGGGCCATGGCCAGGACGCTGCAGGCGCCCGAGGCGTTGTCCTCGGCGCCGTTGAAGATGTAGTCGCCGCGGCGTCCCAGGTGGTCGAGGTGGGCGCCGATGACCAGCGCCTCGTCGTTCAGCTGCGGATCGCTGCCCTCGATCCAGGCGACGACATTGGCGCTCTTCACCAGACGGTAGCGCACTTGGTTGCTCAAGCGCAGGCGGGTGCTGGACAGGGCGAGCGAATGGGGCCGGTACCTGGCGGCGATCTTTCGGCGCAGTCCTTCGACCGTCTCGCCCGATCCCTCCAGGATGGCGTCGGCCATCTCGCGCGAGACGCGCACGACGGCGCGTCCCTCCCAGGGCATGCCCTGGGAGCCGGGGATGAGCAGCTTCTTGCGGTCGTCGGGCAGGAGGGGCTTGTCGTCGCGCACCTCCATGCGGGCGAGGAGCTCGGCGTGGATGTCCCCGGCGGCGATCGAGTCCTTGACGACCAGCACGGCCAGGGCGCCGCGGCGGAAGAGCTCCGCCGCCTTGGCGAAGTCGGCGCCGCCGCCGCGCCGGGCGGGCATGGCCGGGAAATACCTGTCCTTCAGCTCCTGCTTACGGAAGGGCGAGGCCGGGTCGTCCTTGCCCGGGGCTTCGCTCAGGATCATCACCGCCTTGTCCCTGACGTCGATGCCGGCGAGATCGTCGTAGCCCGCCGCCTTCTCGCGGATGCCGTAGCCGGCAAAGACCACCGGCGCGCTCAGCTCCAGGGGCAGGAGCGAGCTGAAGACGAAGTCGACGTCGGGCGTGAACGCCCGCGCGACGCCGGCGGCGCCGCGCCCCGATTCCAGCACGGCGGCGGCGGTCGTCTCCAGCGCCTCCTTCATGGCGAACTCCTGCAGGAAGCCGCGCTCGGGCCCGGGCGCCGGCCGGCCGGGATCGCTGCCGAAGGCGGCGGGCGCGGCGTTGGGCACGTCGCCCCCCGGCTTCAGGCCCCACAGGGCGAAGAGCGAGCGCGCGTACCCGGCGGCGATGTCGTGGCCGGGGCTGGCGACCTCGCGCCCCTCGAGCACGTCGTGCGATAGGAAGGTCATCAGGGTCATCAGGTCGCGGGCGTTTATGCTGGCAAAACCGGCCTGCAGCCGCGCCGGCACGGCGGCGATTTTTTCCACCGTCTGCAGGTTCTTCATCATCTCGGCGGCGGGGTCCGGCTTCTCCTGCGCGGGCAGCAGGGCCAGGAACAGCAGGCCGATCACCAGGGCGAAAAGGATTCGTTTCATTGATGGGCTCCTTAAGGGGATTCTACGGGAAATGGCGTGGGATAGTTGCATCTTGGCTGGCTGCAGGGCCGTTGAAAGGTAAAAGGGTTGATGGGACAACAGCCCTGACAGCGAACTGTGCTCTTGATCTTGACCCTTGAACCCTTCAACTCTTCAACGAGCACATAAAAAGGATTTGTGCAGCTGGTGTCCGGTTCTAGAACTCGACTCCAAACCTGTTCTTCAGCGCCAGGGCGATGGCGAAAGTCAGCAGCAGGTACCAGACCAGCCAATGGGTGCGCAGGCCCAGGAAGGAGATGCTGCGCGCGGGGTACTGGATGGCGACGGAGCGGATGGGCGCCGGCGCCTGGAGGAGCCTCTCCACCGGGTAGATGAAATGCTCCAGCGAGGAGGCGGCCAGCTTCCTGTTGGACAGCGCCGTCAGGTTGCCGCCGATGACCAGGTTCTTGTTCACCGTGACGCCGCCGGCGGTGACGGCGATCGATGCGGTGCCGGGGGTGCCGGCCTGCAGCTTCCAGTTGACCTCGCGCAGCGCGTCGACGAACACCGGGTTCATGACCGCCCGATAATGGGGACTGGCGCCGACGGCGGCGTCGATTCCGGCGATGTCGCCGGCGAAGCGGGCCTTGACCGCGATGCTCTCGCCGGGCCGGAAGGGGCGCATGCCGTAGCGCACGTCCATCTGCACGAACAGCAGGAAGAGCAGCGGCAGCACCGCCAGCAGCGGCGCCAGGTTGAGCACGAAGTACTTGCCGGTGTAGTAGAGGCTCTTGAAGAACGAGCTGACGATCGCCTTCCAGAAATCGCGGTATAGGCGGATGGCCAGGATGTTGGCCTTGATCTGGTTCTTGGTCTCCCTGACCTTGCCCGGGCTGGAGATCCAGCGGTAGATCACCAGGACGAACAGCGAGGTCAGCACGCTGAGAAAGAGGATGCCCCAGAAGGGGGGCAGGCCGGCCAGCGGCGCCAGCAGCAGGTCGCAGGCCCGGGTGGCGAGATAATTGAGCTTGTGAATCATCCTAGGAGATGTAGCCCAGGCCGCTGAGCTTGTTGGCCAGCTCCTCTTTGTCGTCGCCGCTCTTGATCTTCTCGTACTCCTTGCCGATCAGGTCCTCGACCAGTTCCTCCAGCGACGAATAGCCGTGGAAAGCGATGATGGCCTCGGCCTTCTGGTCGGCTTCCTTGCTGAGCTTGACTTTGCTTGCCATGGTATGTTCCTCCTAGATGACCGCTTTTCCCTTCATGGTCGACGGCGTGTCGATGCCGAAATATTTCAATATGGTGGGGGCCATATCCTGCATGTCGGGCACCGGCTTGGCGATCTTGAAGCTGGAGATGAACGAGGCCGGCACTTTCAGGGGGTCGACGCAGTGGTCGCCCGACCACCAGCCCATGTTGTCGCTGATCAGGTCGCGGCTGATGGTGCCCAGGGCCGAGTCGTCGCTGATGCGGTAGCCGCGGTTGAAGCCCAGGATGATGTCCGGGGCGCGATGCAGGAAATCCTTCGAGAAATGGTCCTCGGAAATGTAGGCGCAGGTGACCACCTGGGCGCCGTCCTGGGGATCGACCAGGGCCTCGAGCTTGCCCTTGATCTCCTCCAGCAGCCGCCGCTTCTCGCCGGCGCTCACGATGCCCTGGCTTTCCCTGCCGGCCAGGTTCAGGTAGAAGCCGTTCAGGCCCAGGGCGTAGGCCTTGGAGGCGCCCCAGTCGGCGGCGTCGAATATCGACGCGCCCGGATCGCTGTAGCCCAGCTTCAGGTAGCCCTCGCGCGCCAGCCAGTTGTTGATGTTGACCTCGCGGCGGAAGGGGGCGAAGCCGTGGTCGGACATGACCATCACCGGCACGTCGGGGCCGACGGCCTGCAGCGCCTTGCCCAGCACGCGGTCGAACTTGCGGTACATCTCGTCGGTGATGAAGCCGAATTTCCGGCTCTCTTCCGGGTGGTAAAAGGGGTGCTCCCTGTCGTTCAGGGCCCAGAACATGTGCTGCCCCTGGTCCAGGGAGGAGAAGTAGAAGAACAGCAGCCCCTCCTTCTGGCCGAGGAAGCGCCGCAATTCGTAGTCGAACAGCCGGCGGCTCTCCTCGAAGACCGACAGCGACTGGACGATGTAGTTCTCCATGGAGAAGGTGCCGTTGCTCAGGGCCTTGGTGTCGGCCGGCAGGCCGATGGTGTGGAACAGGCCGACCTTGTCGGCCAGCTCCCGGCTGTAACCCGCCGGCGTGCTGATGGGCACGGCGGGGTGGCGCGGGCTGATGTGGATGGGGGAGACGTAGAGGCGGAAGCGCTTGCCCATCTCCATCAGGTAGAACTTGACCATGCCGGTGATGCCGGCCAGGCCGGAGATCAGCGAGAACTCGATCTCCACCCAGTCGGAGTACTCCTTCTCGGCGATGAGGATCTCCTTGCCCTGGACGTCGATGCGTGCCGTCCTGTGCCGGTCGTCGACATAGACCTTGAAGGGCACGACGACCGGCTCGCTCTCCCTGAGCAGGTCGTTCTTCGGCCCGTCGATCTGCCCCTCCATGACGTGGTTCTCGTCGATGTAGGCATAGTAGACGTTGGCCGCGGACAGCTCGCTCTGCGATTCGCGCTCGTCGGAGGTGAACAGCGAGTAGATGCCGTAGGTGCCCTGGATGTCGGGGGTGCCCATGCCGGCCAGCGTGCGCTGGCGGCTGTCCGAGGGCGGGTAGTTGGTCGGCACCTTGAAGATGGTGGCCGGGATGCCGCGCTCCTGCAGATGGTCCCAGAACGCCGGCCCCTCGCGCTTGAGAACCACCTTGCCCGGCTTGAGAGGGATGCGGTAGTTGCCCAGGCTGACCAGCATGCGCGAGGGCGTCGTCTCGCTCTGGGCGAACATGGGCAGGTAGGTCTCGGGGTCGCGGTGCAGAAAGTCATAGATGCCGTAGGTGCCGGGGTCGGAGCCGGAGATGAAGCTGCCCCAGGCCACCGGGCTCTGGGGGGGGATGGTGGAGCGCATCATGGTGAAGGCGCCGCGCTCGCCGAGGCGCTGCATGTTGGGCAGCTCGCCGCGGCGCATCAGCTGGTTGACCTTGCCGGGGTCCATGCCGTCGAAGCCCAGCACCAGCAGTTTTTTCCCCAGCGGTTTCCCCGCCCCGAAGTTCATGAACGGGGCAGTGGCGGCCAGGGTGCCGCCGCTTATAATGAATTCTCTGCGTTTCATTTTTCCTCTTTCGCCGCAATCATCGACAGGATCATCAATAATATACCAAATTCGTCACGATTTCAACCACGGCCGCGCTTTTTCCGGCGGGCGGTTGCTTTTTCGTGCCCGCTGCGCGTAGTATCGGGCATGCGCGATATTTTCACCCCTGTTTTCCTCTCCAGCCTGGCCCTCCTTTTCCTGGTCCACGGGCTGGCCCCGGCGCCGTACGCTTTCCCCATCCTGGCGCTGGCCGTTTTCGCCCTGTTCCTGGGTGTTTTCGCGCTGGGGAAATACCGCTCCGCCCACGCGCTCGTCGCGCTGGCGCTGGCGCTGCTCCTGGCCGGCGCCTACCTGCGCCGGCGCGACGCCTTCCATGAAGGGCGGGACCTGCCGTTCCCGGCCGACGAGTACGTCACCGTGAGCGGTGAGCTGCTGGCCTTTCCCGAGATCGGCGCCGGGCGCTCGCTGCTGCTGCTGCGCGCGCACGCGATCGGCCGGTCCCGGCCCGGCAGCGGCCGGGCCGGGATGACCGTCCGCGTCGCCTGCAACGGCGACCTGCGCCAGCTGAACCGCGGCGACCGCATCGAGGTCGACGCCCGCGTCGAGGCGCGCCGTCCCAACCGCAATTTCTTCGCCAATCCCTACGAGACCTACCTCTTGTACAAGGGGATCCAGCTGTCGGCCTTCAGCAAGTCGGCCCAGCTGGTGCGGGTGGTGAGGACGGCGCACCCATTCTGGCGCTTCATCGGCGCCTGGCGCGACCGCGTGCGCCGGGCCATCGAGGCCCGCTACCTGCGGGACGGCGCGCTGCAACCGCCGGGGGTCTTCCTGGAAGCCACGCTGCTGGGCGACCGCGGCCGGCTGGAGAACGGCGAGCAGGAGGTGCTCATCGGCAGCGGCGTCTTCCACCTGCTGGCCATCTCGGGCGGCAACATCGCCATCCTGGCCCTGGTCTCGCTCCTGGCCTGCCGCTGGCTGCGCCTCGCCCTCAGGACGCGCTACGGGATCACCGCCCTGCTGCTGCTGCTCTTCCTGGCCCTTTCCGGCTTCGATGTCTCGGCCGAGCGGGCGGTGCTGATGGCGCTGCTGGTGTTCGCCGGCCGGGTGTGGTTCATGGACGTGGAGCCGTCCAACATCATCTCCTTCTGCGGCCTGCTGCTGCTGGCCGTCAACCCGGCGCAGTTCCTCGATCCCGGCTTCGTCCTCACCTTCGCCCTCACCGCGGCCATCCTTGCCGGGCGCGGCATTTTCCTGCCGCGCCTGAGTGCGCTGCCGCGCTGGGCCGCCGAGCTGGTCTCGGCCAATTTTTCCGCCGCCCTGATGGCGCTGCCGCTCTCGCTCTATTTTTTTCAGCGCTACGCCTTTTCCGGTTTTTTTAGCGGCCTGTTGCTGGCGCCGCTGGCGGCTGTCGTTACCGTCTGCGGCGTGCTGCTCCTGTTCCTGGCCTGGCTGCCGGCAACGGCCGCCGCCCTGGCGCTGCTGCCGGCCGGGATCGCCCTGGACGCGTTTTTCGCGGTCAGCGCCTGGATCTACGATCATCTCTCCCTGACCGTTTTCCGTCCGCCGCCGCCGCTCTGGCTGCTGGCCGCCGCCGGCCTGCTTTTTTACGCCGTCTCCCTGGAACGGCTGAAGACCCGCGGGCGGGCCCTGGCGGCGCTGCTGCTCGCCGCCATTTTCGTCTTCATCTCCCTGCCGCCGCGGCGCTACCGCCCGCGGAACCTGGAAATATACTTCCTGGACGTCGGCCACGGCGACGCCGTCGTCGCCGCCTTTGCCAACGGCGACGCCCTGCTGGTCGACGGCGGCGGCTCCAGCTTCTCCGACTTCCAGGTCGGCCGGCGCCTGGTCCTGCCCTTCCTTATTCAGAAGCGCATCCGCGTCCGCTGGGCGGCGGTGAGCCACTGCCATCCCGACCATGCCGAAGGCATGAGCGAGATCATCGGCGTCCTGAAGCCCGAAGAACTATGGATCTCATCCACCGCGGCCGATGATGCTTATTTTCAACAGTTGCTGGGCGCCCGGCCCGCGAAAACACTTCTCCGCAAGGTAACTCGCGGTTTCAGCCAACAGGTCGGTGATGGTTCGATCATATGCCTGTTCCCGCCCCGGTTCATCGACAGCGGCAGCGCCCACAACGATCACTCCATGGTCCTGCGCGTTTCCGACGGCGGCGCATCTTTCCTCCTCTGCGGCGATATCGAGAAGGGGGTCGAAGCCGGGCTCGACAACGAATTCGGCCCGGGGCTCGCGTCAACCGTCCTCAAAGTTCCCCACCACGGCTCGCGCACATCTTCTTCCGCGGCGTTCCTCGACGCGGTCAAGCCCGGAGTCGCGGTGATCTCGGCCCCGGCCCACAGTTCCTACGGCTTTCCCCATCGCGAGGTCCTCGGGCGCCTGAAGCAGCGCGGAATCCGCTGGCTGGCGACGGCAAGGAGAGGAGGGATCATGATCGCGTCGACGCTGGCGGGGCTGGGGATCGAGGTATCCAAGTAAAGAAGAAAGACGTTAGACGACAGATGATAGACGACAGAGGACAGACGACAGAAGTTAGACGCTAGATGGCAGCAAGAGGAAGAGCGTGAAAAAAACCGAAAGGGCGATGGAATGCGTATTTATAATCATGGCATTGACAGGGGCGAGGAAGACCATGAGGAAAATTCAAAAAATTGAACTATTTTTGGGCTGCCTAGCGTTGTTCCTGGCGGCGCAACCCGGCCTGGGCGCCCAGGAGGCCCCCAAGCCTCCTCCGCCCCAGCCGGTCGATTTGCCGCGCATCGAGGAAAAGATCTCCGTCGACGGCCGCCTCGACGAACCGGCCTGGCAGCGGTCGCTGCCGCTCGACCTGCCGTTCGAGACCGAGCCGGGCGAGAACATCCCCGCGTCGTTGCGCACCGAGGTGCGCGTCTTCTACGACAAGGACGCCATCTACTTCGGCCTGGAATGCTTCGATCCCGAGCCGGGCGCGATCCGCGCCCGCTACGCCGAGCGCGATTCCTTCGACGCCGACGACCTGATCAACATCAACCTCGACACCTTCAACGACGAGCGACGCAATTATTTCTTCGGCTGCAACCCGCTGGGCGTGCAGCGCGACGGAATGGAGACCGTCGGCGGCGACATGTCGTGGGACGCCATCTGGGACTCGGCCGGTCGCATCCACGACAAGGGCTATACCATCGAGATGGCCATCCCCTTCTCCTCGCTGCAGTTCCAGCGCACGGCCGGCGCCCAGGTGTGGGGGCTGGACATCTCACGCTGGTACCCGCGTTCGCAGCGTCATCGCCTGGGACTGGTGCCGATCGGCCGCGACAACAACTGCTACCAGTGCCAGTTCATGAAGATCCGCGGCTTCGCCGGCATCAAGCCCGGCCGGCGCATCGAGCTCGTCCCTACCCTGACCGGCATCCGCACCGACGCCCGCGGGGAGATGCCCGGCGGCGATTTCGCGAGCGTGTCCAGGGACCTCGATCCCGGCCTGACCGCCAAGTGGGGGGTCACCTCCAACCTTACGCTGAACGCCACGGTCAACCCTGACTTCTCCCAGGTGGAGGCCGATGCGCGCCAGCTGGACGTCAACCAGCCCTTCGCCCTGTACTACCAGGAGAAGCGCCCCTTCTTCACCGAGGGGGCCGACTTCTTCGCCTCGCCGTTCCGGGCCATCTACACCCGCACGCTGCGCGATCCGCGCTGGGGGCTGAAGCTGTCGGGCAAGGAGGGACGGAATACCATCGGCGCCTACTTCGTCCAGGACGAACTGACCAACCTCATTTTCCCGGGCAGCCAGGGGTCGGGCGCCGCCTCGCTCGACCAGCTCTCGTCGGCGCTGGTGCTGCGCACCAAGCGCGACTTCGGCAGCCGCTACACGCTGGGCGCCCTGTTCACCAACCGCAGCGGCGATGATTATTTCAACCGTGTCTTCGGCTTCGACGGCGCGGCGCGCTTCAGCCGCCGCGACAAGGTGACCTTCCAGTTCCTCGGCTCCTCGACCCGTTATCCCGGGGAGGTCGCCCTCGACTTCGGTCAGCCGCTGGGCACGCTGGGCGACCGCGCCTTCGGCGCCCAGTTCGAGCACCAGGGGCGCAACCTGCAATACTGGGTTGAGTACGACGACGTGGGACCGGAGTTTCGCGCCGACCTGGGCTTCATGCCCAGGGTCGACTACCGCGAGCTGGAGGGCGGCGTTAGTTACGGCTGGCTCCGCGACCGCGGCTGGTGGTCACGGATCATGCTGGGCAGCAACTGGGAGCGCTCCGAGGACCATCAGGGGCGGTTCCTCTTCGAGATGAACAGCCTGAACTTCGTCTTCCGCGGCGCCATGCAGAGCTATTTCAATCTCTACGGCTACCGCATGCACGAGGACTACCGGGGCCGGACCTTCCCCCTGTGGGCGGCCGAAGCTCTCCTGGGGCTGTCGCCCCACGCCGCCGTGCGGCTGGCCTTCTACGGCAACCTGGGCGACCGCATCGACTACGAGAATGTCCGCCCCGGCTGGCAGGTACAGGCCAACCCGACGATCACGCTCAACGTCGGCCGGCGCCTGGCCTTCGAGGCCGACCATAATTACGTACGCATGAAGGTGAACGGCGCCGAGCTGTACACGGCCAACATCACCCAGGGCAAGGTCATCTACCACCTCAATCTGCGCATGTTCCTGCGCGCCGTCGCCCAGTACGTAGACTACCGCTACAACGTCGCCAACTACTCCTTCCCCGTCGACCCGGAGTTCAAGCACTTCTTTAGCCAGTTCCTCTTTTCCTACAAGCTGAACCCGCGCACCGTCCTGTTCCTGGGCTACAGCGACAACGCCCTGGGCAGCCAGGACTACCGCCTGACCCGCAGCGACCGGACCGTCTTCATGAAGGTCAGTTATTCGTGGCAGATGTAGGAATGAACTTGGCTGGCAGTGTACGGATGACGGTGCAGGAAAAGACAACAGCATGGATGCAGGAATGCATGGGTGTATGGAAGGCACTCAGCGGATGGAAAGGCAATAGGCTGGAGGCGATAGGCGATTAGGGGATAAAAGGCAAAAGGAGGCAATTCCTTCCTTTGGCGCGAAATTTCCAAATTTGCACGGACTGTCCCGGCTTCCGTTCGGAAGCCGGTCACGATGTCACGTAGGCTCTTTTTTCCCGATTGTTCCATGTAAGCACCTGTATTGACATTTGAGCTTCAGTTCTGTTTAATGTTCCTTCACATTTTGGGGCGTCATCACAAGGAGAAGGTATTTTTAATATTTATCCAGTTCAATGGAGGAGCCAATTCAGGGGACCTCTTTATTGTCCGGATTTTGCCGAAAAAACCTTGAACAGCGAAGCAATCAAGCGCTTTTTTCATTCCACTTCCTCTATTGAGGCCGTTGCCGAGGCAATGGATTGTAGTGATTGGCCGATTTGATTCACAGGAGATACAAAATGAAAAAGATAGCCGGTGCATTCTTCTTGTTATTGCTTCTGGCTCAAACAATCCGGGCGCAGGCTCCAATCGAGTTGGCGGCCTGGAATACAGCGACTTCTTTTGCGATTCCTCGGGGCTCTCATTCCGGAGTGGCCTACAATGGATACCTCTATGTGCTGGGTGGCACTGCGGATGATGTGACTCGCTTCAACGATGTCCAGTTCGCGCCGATCAATGCCGATGGAAGTCTGGGTGCCTGGCAGAGCACCACATCATTCAATACGGGTCGAAGAAGTCATGCCAGTGTGGCGTATAACGGATATCTTTATGTGCTGGGGGGGGCACCCACCGGTGGCGGAGTGCTCAACGATGTTCAATACGCACCGATCAATGCGGATGGAAGCCTTGGCGCCTGGCAGTATGCGACCAGCTTCAGCCCGGGCCGTCTTGCGTTTTCAAGCGTGGCCTATAATGGATATCTCTATGTGATTCAAGGCTTTTACTACAGTGCCGCCTCCCCCTTGACCGATGTTCAATACGCGCCCATCAATGCGGATGGAAGCCTCGGAGCCTGGCAGAGCACGACATCCTTCAGCCCTGCGCGATATGGAAATACGAGCGTGGCCTGCGCTGGGCGCATCTACACCCTGGGGGGAAGTGGATGGAACGGCAGCTATTATACCCTGGGTGACGTGAAATACACTGCGATAAACGCAAATGGCAGCCTGGATAGTTGGCAAAATTCAACAACGCTCAATCCGTCCCTGGTAGCTCATGGCCTCGCAGAGCATGACGGTCACCTGATCCTGACTGGGGGGCTGAATATTCCCAGCGGAGTGCTGGAAGACGTGAAATATGCGGAAGTCAACGCGGATGGAAGTCTGGGGACCTGGCAAGAGCTGACATCGCTCAGTGCCGCCCGGCACAGTCATGCGAGTGTCGCGAGCAATGGCTATCTTTATGTGATGGGCGGGAACGATAGCGATGGAAATGTTCTGAACGATGTTCAATATGCAAAAATCATGCCGCTGCCAACGATCTCCGGCACCCTCACCTGCAGCGGTTCCTTTTTGGCCGGAGTGGTGATGAACGGATTGCCCGGCAATCCTGCCTCCGACTCCTCCGGGAACTATACCGCAATAGTGAATAACGGCTGGTCGGGAACGGTCACGCCGACTTTGACCGGTTACGCCTTCAGCCCGGGCAACCGGGTCTACAGCGCCGTCACGGCCGACCACGACGCCCAGGATTATTCGGCTGTCCTGCTTCCCTCATACTCCATATCGGGCACCGTTACTTCCGGCGCTTCGGCGCTGGCTGGCGTCGTGCTCGATGGCCTGCCCGGCAACCCGGTCACCGATGAATCGGGATTCTATAGCGCCGACGTGTTCTTTGGCTGGTCAGGGACCGTTACTCCGACCCTGGCCGGCCATGTCTTTGACCCGGCAACGCGAACCTACACTTCGGTTTCCTTCAGCCGCACGGGCCAAAACTATGCGGCGGCGCCGCTGACCTACTCCATCTCCGGCACGGTGAGCGCATACGGTTTCGCATTGGCGGGCGTGACCCTGTCCGGATTGCCCGGAGAACCGGTGACGGATGCCTCGGGCAATTACAGTGCCACGGTTAACTACGGCTTTACGGGAACGGCGACTCCGACCCTGGACGGCTACGCTTTCACCCCGGATCATGCGGACTACGCGAATGTTACCGACAATGCCACGGGCCAGGACTATGCCGCGGTTTCGACTTCGGCTCTTCCAACACTGGAGCGCGAGGCCCTGATTGCTCTCTACAACTCGACCAACGGCGACGGCTGGACAGACAACTCCGGCTGGAAGACCCCCCCCCTGCATACCGACGGGTTTTCCATGCCGGGGACAGAGGGGATATGGTTTGGGATCACAGTAGAGAATAGCCATGCCAAGAAGATCACCTTATTCAACAATAACCTAACGGGAGTATTGCCGACTCAAATCGGGAATTTGACCAGCGTGAGCGAATTAATCCTGGGAATGAATGCCCTTTCCGGGAACATTCCAGGTGAGATTGGGGATATGTCGAATCTTTGGATCATCAATTTGTCTGATAATCAATTCGTAGAAAGCATTCCAATTGAGATTGGAAATTTGACAAACCTTGCAGGGCTTTCGATAGAGAATAATCAACTAGCGGGAAATATTCCCGCAGAAATTGGCAATTTGACAAATCTCGATCGTCTATTTCTTGGCTACAACCAGCTCACTGGAAGTATTCCCACTGAAATCACAAATATAACCGGCTTGCGCCAACTTGACCTTAGAAGCAATCAGCTCTCAGGGGAAATTCCCGCTCAGATTGGCAGTCTGACCGATCTTGAATGGCTGTTTTTGTACAATAATCAGCTATCTGGAAGTATTCCGGTCGAAATCGGGAATCTCACGAAACTGGTCTATCTGGGAATCAGCGACAACCAATTTTCGGGGATTATCCCGTCTCAACTCAGTAATTTAGTTCAATTGACTTCCTTGGAACTTGCCGGCAACCGTTTTTCGGGGAGCATTCCGAGCGAAGTTGCCAATCTCGTGAATCTGGAATCCGCAGATATAGGTTACAATGCCCTGTTTTCAAACGACTCCGATCTAATTACATTCCTCGAATTGAAGGATCCCGACTGGGCCGCAACCCAGACCATCGCGCCCGGCAACATGGCGGCCACTCCGGTCAACTCGACCACCATCAACCTGACCTGGGACGCCATTCCCTATACCGGTGACACCGGCGGTTCCCGCATTTTTGTCGGGACCACTTCCGGAGGCCCTTATACTTTCTTCCAGCAGACCAGTGATAAGACCATAACTTCCATGCCCGTGACCGGCCTGAACCCGGGCACTCCCTATTACTTCGTGATACAGACCCGTACGGACACTCACGACAACAACCAGAACGTTGTCGAAAGCGAGTACAGCAGCGAGCCGACGGCGACGACCATCCCCGCGTACACGGTCACTTTCATCGCCGGCAGCGGCGGCACCTTGAGCGGCGAGACCACCCAGGTGGTCGAGCACGGTTCCAGCTGCACGCCGGTAACGGCCGAGCCCAGCATTGGCTATCATTTTGTCGACTGGACCGGAGATTATTCCGGTACCGAGAACCCGTTGACCGTGACCAATGTCATTGCTGACATGACCGTCACGGCCAACTTCGCCGTCAATCAGTACACCGTGACGTTTATTGAAGGAGCCGGCGGCACCATCACCGGAACCAAGGTACAAACAGTGAATCACGGCGATTCCACCAGCGAAGTGACCGCGGTTCCCAACACCGGCTACAGCTTCGTCAACTGGACCGGAGATCATACGGGTACCGCCAACCCCCTGACCATCGCCAACGTCACCACCGGCATGACCGTAACCGCCAATTTCACGCTCAGTTCACTGGCCATCTCCGGCACCATCCTGATTGACAGCTCGCCCCTGGCCGGCGTGGTCATGAGCGGCCTGCCGGGCAACCCGGCCACCAACGGTTCCGGGTTCTACACCTCCACCGTCGACTACGACTGGTCGGGCACCGTCACCCCCACCCTGGCCGGCTACGCCTTCACCCCGGCCAGCCGCACCTATGCCAATATTGCTTCCGACCAGACCAGCCAGGATTACGCGGCCGCCCCGGCCCCCTCCCTGCAGCTCACCACGCCCAACGGCTGGGAGCACTGGACCCTGGGCACGACCAAGGCCATCACCTGGAACGCGGTCAACTACACGGGAACGGTGCGCCTGGTGCTGTTCAAGAACGGCGTCCGCTTTGGTAACATCGCTGCCAATATCCCGGCAGCGGCCGGCTCCTACGCCTGGACCGTGGGCCAGACCCTCGACAGCGGCATGGCGCCCAAGGGCTCTGATTACCGCCTGTACCTGCGCAGCACCGACAACACCATCGTCGATCCCAGCGACTACCGGCTGGGGCTGATCGAGCCGGCGCAATTGGAGATGACCTCGCCCAACGGCGGCGAGAGCTGGGAACTGGGCACGACCCAGAACATCACCTGGAACGCCAACGGCTACGCCGGCACCGTGCGCCTGATCCTATTCCAGAAGGCGGGCAAGGTGGGCCAGATCGTGGGGAGCCTGCCGGCCGACCAGGGCAGCTACGCCTGGACGGTGGGCACGCACCAGGCCGGCACGGCGCTGGCGGGCATCAACTACTCGATCCGCCTGCTGGCCGGGGACGGATCGCAGGAGGACTTCAGCGACGGCCCGCTGACGCTGATCGAAAACGAAGCGCTGATCGTCAACCACCAACATACGGCGTTGGACGCCATCCCCGGCGAGTGGCTGGAGCAGGCCAGTCGGCACAAGCTGCTGGTGCTCAGCGCCCTGGGCAATGATCCGGTCACCCTTGGGCTGAGGCTGCTGGGGAACAGTGACGTCCGACTGGCGATTGCGCAAACGGCCACCGCTATGGGGCTGGCGGTGAATGAAGGGAGCTGGCTGCCGCAGGGTGCGGCGCTCGATGCGATGGAGTGGCGCTGGGCCCTGGAGAAGGCCATACTGGAGAGCCAGGCCACGGTGGCGGTGATCCGGCCCGACGAGGGGGCACTGCTGACCGGCAGGCTGAACGCCGAGGGCTACCTGGCGACTCTGGCCGAGCTGGCTGCCAGGCTGCCTGACATCAAACTGGTATGCGCGACGGTCGGCATGGACGAGCCGGACGATATCCTGTCCAAGTTCAACCGCCAGGTGCGGGAGTCGGTGCTGCGGAACAGGGGCATGCTGCTCGACGCCGCCGACATCGAGAGCTGGTCTGGCGGCGAGCAAACCCTGGTGAAGGAAATCCCGGTGCGCCACCCGGCCAAGCGCATGAGCCAGGGGATGCAGAGCCAGGGGAACCTGGCCAGCCAGGGATCTGCCGCCTGGTGGCTGCTGGCGAGGCTGAGCGGCTGGAAAGGATAAGCCGGAGCCTGGGCCTAGCGAATATCCGGACAAGACCTTATTGAAGGCTATTCGAGGACCGTGCAAATATTTTTTGCCTTTGGGCCATCGCCTGGGATAGTGAGAGCGTTCCGGCATTGCTGTTTCGGCGCGAGATAGCAAGCATGAGGATTTCTGAAAAAACATGTGCTTTCTCCAATTCATTTAGGCGAAACCCACACAAAATTAACTGGCGAACTTCAAAAAAACCAAGTGGACTTGAGTGCAATGTCTTGAAATGAAGGCTTTGTTTGCGAAAAAATCAATGATCAGCCGGTTTATTCTAGATCTGCCCCTATTTCCGTCCTGGGGAAGCCTGATCCCGATGCGGCGCGCCGGGTTGCGGATATGGTGATGGCGAACGGCATCCATGGCAACTTCTGCCGCCCGGCGCTCGATCCCTGGCGGACAAGTTCGACGGCGAAGGCGGCCGGGGTTCGCAGCGGGGTTTTGGCAGTGGAATTCAGAAAAATGAATAATATTAAAATAAAATAAAAATCTTGTTTTATTTGCGGCGAGGAAATATAAATTGTTTCGAGACATTTCGAAGGCAAGATTAATTGGAGGTAGCATGAAAGACTGTTTTTTTAGAACGGTGCTCGCGCTGCTGGTCTTGTCCGGCCTGCTGGCCGCCCAGGCCCCGGCGATCAGGAAGGCTTACCTCGGGCAGCCCATGTCCGATTTCGAGCTGCCGGCCCTCGACGGCAAGACGGTGAAACTCTCGGCGCTGAAGGGCCGCAACGTGCTGCTCGTCTTTCCGCGCGTCTTCTACGCCGTCGACGGCGACTGCTCGATCTGCGGCTACCAGTACGCCGAGCTGGCCGACCGCTGCCAGGCGGGCAAGTGGCGGGAGAAATTCAACCTGGACGTGCTGGTTGTCTTTCCCTTTTCGGCCGAGGTGACCCGCAGCTGGATCTCGCGCGTTCCGGCGATGCTGGCGGCGGTCGAGGAATGGAAGAACCCCAAGCAAGAGGACCTGAAGAACGAGCAGGTCAAGCGCTGGATGGAGATCGCGCGTCAGGCCTATCCGAAGCAGTACGCCTTCGCGGCCGGGGCCGTCCCCATGCCCTTCCCGATCCTGCTGGACGAGAAGCGGGAGCTTTCGCGGGGGCTCGACCTCTTCCGCGAGGAATGGAGTGGCGGCAAGGGCGACCAGAATATTCCCGCGGTCTTCCTCCTCGACAGCGAGGGCGTCGTCCGCTTCAAGCTCATCGGCCAGCACACCCTGGACCGGCCCTCGGCGGACTACCTGGAAAAGATCATGGCCGCCGTGCTCTGAGCGGCCGCGAAAGACTTCGCAGGATCATGGCATCAGCCCCTCCGGGACCCGGAACAGCTCGTCCGGCGCCTCGACGTTGAAGCGCACGTTCTTGTAGAAGCCCTTTTCCGTTCCTTCCCGCCCCGGGTAGCTGTAGCCGTCGGGGTAGCGGATGCCGCCGTAGTCCAGGTGGTTCTCGATCCGGTTCTCCCATTCCTCGCCGTTGCCGTCCCAGTCGACCAGCCTTTTCGTGACCAGGAAGCTCCCGGCGTCGACGAAGTAGGTCACGTTCCCGCCCAGCGGCAGGGAGACGAAAAGCTTGTAGGCCTCGGAGCCGTTCACCGCCTCGATGCCCCTGAGTTCGGTGGGGTGGTCAAAGAACGCCGGGAACACGATGGCGATGTCCACCTCGAAATGCCGCCAGTACTTGGCCTCGATCAGCTCGGGGCCGCGGGGATTGCCCTTGTCGTCTGGAGTGCGGCTGGCCCAGGCGGCGCGCTTGCCGTCGAAGACCAGCACTCCCGCCCTGGTTTCATTGCGGAAGAGGTTCGGCCGCCGGACGGTCTGGCGGTTGGGCACGGTGGCGCCGTGAAAGTACCCCTCGGCGCAGATCGAGCGGATGCTGTCACGGCTCCTTTCGCCGAACATGGCCTTCCAGGCCCTGCCGACGATCTCGTTCGTGGACAGCCCCTCCCCGCCGCTCCGTCCCATGGCGCCCGGGGTTGCCAGGAGCAGGAGCGCCAGCGTCACCAGGGCCCCGATCGTTTTTGTCTTTTTCATCATTCCTTTCTCCATGATCCAGCGGATTTTCAGGCGCTGAGACCGGGTCGTCGATCTCATGCTCAAGTCGAATGATAAACTTAATCCGGCCGTTTGCCAACAGAAAAAAATGATCATTATTTTGAATTATCCCGTCATATAAGGCATTCCGGGCGGCTTGCCGGAGTCGGGGGACGGCGCCTGTTCGGGTGCGATCAGGCCGTTGCCGGCGTCAGATGGAACGGCTGGGATCCCCGTTCCGGGGCAAGAAAACAGGCTGTAAAATTCTTGCATTAAGCCACGCTCCGCACCCGATTCGCCCGATGCCGGCATTGAACTTCAACGGAACTTGCCGGTTTGATAAAATGACGCCGTTGCCGTTGAAATGGAGGCGAAGCATGGGATACTTCAGAACGGTCTCGTTACTGGCCTTGATCGCATTGAGCGGATGCGATCGTTCCGCCGACATCGCCGCGGTCACCCAGGAGGTGCGGACGCTGCATCGGGCCGCCATCGAGGCCCACCTGAAAAAGGACGTCAGCTTTCTGACCCGGAACTATTCGGAAAGGTATTTCGCCGTCAAGGACGGTGAAGTCAGCTTTCCCAGGTTTCAGGACACGATCAAGGGGTTCGTCGACTATCTGAACAACGCCACCTTCGCCGAGTACCGCGAGCTGGCGGAGCCCCTGGTCGGCTGCTCCCGGGACGGCTCGCTGGTCTGGGCCGTCAGCCGGGTCAAGGTTGAGGGCGTCCGCCGCGCCGCGGACGGCTCGCAGCGGCCCCTTGATTTCACCTGTGCCTGGATGACGCTCTATGAACGCCGCGGGAAGGAACTCATTCACCTGGGCGATGTCTCGACCTTCAAGTGACGGCGGCTCCGCGGCGGCGAGGATCGCCGTCTTCGCCGGCGGGGCTGGAGATCGAAGTGTCGAAATAAGGAGCATAGGGTTGAGGGTCCAGGGGCTTGGGTTTAGGGTGGAGGAGAAGCAGGGGGAGATGAGGTTTGCTATGTTTTGATGAATTGAAATAACCCGTTGATGTATCCTTAAATTGGCAATACAATGATAAAAAAAGGCGGCAAGGATGCGAGGAGAAGGAATGAATATGCGAAAAGTCATGCTGGTCATGGTTCTGGCCTGTTCCGTTGTTTGGATCCGGGCTGACGCGGGAGAGCGGAAACCGCCGTTGCCCTTGAAGGAGTTGCAGGATCCCGGAAGCCCGTCCTATGTTCCCTGTCCTTACCCGGTCGCCCGGAATGAGATCATCGAGGACGTGAAGCATGCGATCCGCCTGCATCATGGGCCGGCGATCGGAAACGCATCCCCTGAAAGTGAGATTTTGCTGGAACTGCTCGCGCCGGATCCGGGGATTCATGTGGCGGAAATAGAAAGAGTGGCGAATCGGACCGTCAGCTTTCCCGACGAATTCCTGTATCTGATCCTGCTGAAAGACAGGGAGGGAAATGAAGTGGCGCGCCTCTCCCTGCTGGCCAGCGGCTTGTACTTCGGCGGGATCAAGGCGTCCCGCACTTCCAGGCCGATCACGGATCGGGAGGAAGCCGTAAAGGTTTTTTCTTCCCATTTCGAAGCCGCCGGCATCAAAAAAATGGAAAGGATATTCATGGGGAACCGGCTCGCGGCTTATCCTTTTGCCCCCACCTGGGAGATCGTGACCGCGGATGACTCCAGGTATTACCTGGATGTCAACCGTGACCTCTACCAGCTGCAAAAAACCGTGCCTTCCGCGATAAAAACGGATGCGCACCCGTATTGCCTGCCCGCCGGGGAAAATGAGCTTGTCGTCCATGACCCCTTGAACGACAGAATTCTTCATTTGCGGAAACTGAACTGACCGGAAAGGAAGACCGGGAGCTTGTGGAGCGATGCCTGCTTTTGTGAAGGCTGGCCTGAAAATGCCCCGCTGACGCCTTCTATGGCATGAAAGTGCTTAGTTCCCTGGCCGGGTCGTCCCCGCCGGTGAAAGTCCTCATGTTCTCGGGGATATGGCCGTAGTCCCCGAAGGCGTCGAGCTTCATCGTCCCGTCGGGGTTGACGCGGACGATGGTCAGGCTGCAGTTGGAGATGCTCATCTGCAGCCATGACATCGGGTCCACCCGCAGCACCTTGGCCACTATATAGCGGATGACGTTGCCGTGACAGACGACGAGGTCATGCCGGTCGGCGGCGTCGGGCGACGGGACGAAGCGCTCCTTGAAGAAGCCCTCGATATTTTTCACACACGCGTCCATCGCTTCCGCGCTTTCCTCCATCATGATGTCTTTCCGCCAGGTCGGGGGGGTGCATTCGCTGATCGCGGGATCCTGCCTCGGCTCCAGCCCGGGAAAGTCGCGGCCGATGACCTGGGCGGTCTGCCGGGCGCGGGTCATGGTGCTGCTGGTGAGCGAGGTGAAGGCGACCGGCATCGCTTTCAGCCTGGCGGCGAGCAGCCTGGCCTGGGCGACGCCCAGCGGCACCAACGCCCTGCCGGTGAACTCATCCCGCTTGTCCGCCTGGTCGTACTGGCCGTGGCGGACCAGGTAGATCGTCCGCGTCCCCTTTTTTTCCGGGGCGGCCGTTTGAGCCATCGCGGCCGCGGGAAAGAGGATCGCGACAGCCAGCAGGGCGGTCCATGATAAGGAATGTCGTTGCTTCAACATGTTTGGCGCCCCCCATTTTCGTCTGGATGGATTTTACACGATTTCAGGCGGAACATCAATCCGGAAGCAGCTGGGTGCCGGGGTGCTCAGGCATCGCCACGATCACGGAGCGGCCGAGTCCATGCGCTCAAGTCAAGGCGGGCATGATCGGTCTCACTTGCCAGGAGGCATAAAACAAATATGCGGGGCGGCCGTGAAGACCGCCCCGCACCCGGAAGGGGACTAACGGTCGGGAAGGGGAATGATGGGACTTCCCCTGCGCGTCATTTCAGCGACATCTCCTCGAGCTTGAGCTTCAGCTCCTCCTCGAACTTGCCGAGCTCCTTGAACTTCAGCTTGTGCTCCTTGAGCTTTTCCTCGTTCTTCTCCTCGGCGATGAGCTGCTTGAGCTTCAGGCGCATGTCCTGGACCGACGCCAGCTTCTTTTCCAGCTGCTCCTTGCTGGGCTGCTTCTTCACCTTGACGATGCCGTACTCGTCGAAGATGGCCTGGCGTTTCTTGTAAAAGGTGTCGAGGTCCTGCTTGGCCTTTTCCTTCGCCTCCGGCGTTTCGGCGCCCGCGTAGTTCTCCTTCAGCGCTTTCTCCTTGGCCTCGAGCTTGGCCATCAGCTCCTTGCGCTTCTCCTTGTCCATCTGGGTATCGGCCTTGGCCTCTTCCTTGGCGGCCGGTTCCTGTTCGCTCATCAGGTACTGGCGTTTCTTGTAGATGTTTTCGAGCGCCTGCTTCAGCTTCTGCTTCTCCTCGGGATCGGTGGCTGCGCTCAGCTTTTCCTTGAGGTCCTTCTCTTTGGCCTCGAGCTTGAGCTGGAGGTCCTTGAGTTCCTGTTCGCTCATGGCTTTGTTTTCCTCTTTCTGCACGGTTTGCTGCTGGTCGTCCGCGACCGCGGCCTTTGCCAGGACCAGCCTGGGCTGGGCCAGGGCCAGGGCCAGCAGGGCGACCAGGGGCAGCGCCAAAACGATCTTGTACGGGACCTTGCCCGTGTTTTTCATCCGCTTCATCATGGACATTCTCCTTTTGATCTGTGATTGCTTGAGATGGCTGGCGAATTCGAACAGCTTGGCGCCGAACTGCTGTTCGAAAAGCAGCAGCCTATAGCCGTCCGCGTTGAAGCCTTGCGCAATGACTTCGCGGTCGGCGAGGTACTCATGAGTCTCTTTAAGGGCCTTGCGGTAGAGCCAGGCGACGGGGTTGAACCACTGCAGGGCGACCGCCAGCTCCATGACCAGGATGTCGAGGGAGTGCAGCTGGCGGATGTGCACCGACTCGTGGGAGATGATCTGCTCCATTTCCCGGGCATTGCAGCTTTTATCCGCGTGCAGGAAAATGCGGTTGAAGAAGGAGAAGGGCGGGATGGGCGAGGCGACCCGGACCAGGGTTACGTTGCGCAGCCGCTCGCGGGGGTTGCGGCGCTGCAGGCGGTAGAGGTGGAACAGGTGGAAGAAAATGCGGAGCAGGAGGAGCGCCGCCCCGGCCCAGTACAGGAAAACGATGATCGAGGCGAACGACGGGCCCGAAGGGGCAGCGGCCGCCGGCATGGCGGGCGCGGCGGCGAGCGCAGCGGGGCTGACGGTCAGGGAGCGGAAGGGCGAACGCAGCGGGGCCAGGGGCAGCAGGAAGGAGAGGGGCAGCATGGAGAGCAGGAACAGGCGGTTGGCCAGGAAGCTGACATCGTTGCGCAGCAGGTAATGGTAGAAATAATAGGCCGTGCCGAGAAAAACGGCCACCTTGAACAGGTAGTCAATCATCGCTGTGTCCATCGTGCCCCTCCGTCCTCTGGCGCTCGATCTCCTCGGCCAGCGATATCTTCATCTCCTCGAGCTCCTGGATGGTGATCTTGCGGTCGCTGGCGAAGAAGGAGACCATCTCCTGGTACGAATTCCCGAAAAACCTGGTTACGAAAGATTTCAAAAAGCCGCGGCGGTACTCGTTCAGGGTGATGCGCGGGAAGTACTGGTGGGTCTTGCCGTAGGCTTCGTGGTCGACGAAGCCCTTCTTTTCCAGGATGCGGACGATGGTCGAGACGGTGTTGTAGGCCGGCCTGGGCTCGGGCAGGCGGTCGAGGATGTCCTTGACCACGCCCTTTTCGATCTCCCACAGCACGTGCATGATCTGCTCTTCGGCTCGGGTTAATTCTTTCATGCAATAATTATGTAACTAAAAACTTAGTTTGTCAACTAAAAACTTAGTTGGTAAATTTTTTATTCGATATCTTTCTGACAGGGCACCCCGGGGAACGGCACGCCGTGCGCCTTTGGATGGTCTTTAATCTGATTTGAATATAACGTGCCGAGAGACAAGCTCGGGCGTAAGGGCGGGGTTATCCCGCCCTTGGGAATTCTCCGCAGAATTGAACCAGCTGAAATTGTACAAAGTCACAAAGTCAAGCACCGTCCCCAAACTCCCTTAAAAATTGAACCGTAATTGAATTTTCACAAATAATTCACATCAATCTATTGTAATTTCTGAATATTTCCTTTAGCATCCCATTATGGAGAAAAATGATTTTCCTATTGTGTGCAGGCGGTTGCTTGTCAGGAAGCCGCCGGCTATATTGAATGGAAGGCTGTATACGCGGTTATTCAGCTATCCATGGAGAGTGGGCTTGTCCGTTTGATGGAAACTGAAAGAGTCGATTTCTTCAACAACCACCGAGGAGGAAGCATGTCAACCTTTAAATCTTTGTTATTGCCGCTCCTGTTGTTTGTGACGCTCGCTGCAGCGGAAGTCGGTTTCGCTCAAACGAAGGAATCCGTGTTGATAAGCAAGGAAAGCCTGTTGAATTGGTCCAAGAGAAAAAAGGAAACCATGGATTACTTCAATCGCATCACAGTACCCCCGTCGATGGGAAAGATCATGATTGACATGAAGCGAACCATAAATGAAATCGATTTGCAGTTTCTGAAAATTAATGATTTGCAGAATAACCTGCCCGGCAACAGGCAGCTGATATTGAGTATATTATCCAATCTGAAGCAGAAAACAGCAACGATAGATGAGTTGGATACATTGTTGCGGAATATGGAGGAACGACTCAGCACGGCTGGTGATGATGCACAACTCGCAAATATTGATATACAGAACCATCTGCAGAAAATCCAGCAGTATCTACAGATGTTATCCATAATTTCCAAGATGTTGCATGATACTGCTATGAGCACAATACAGAAAATGGGTTAATGACAGTACAGGATACATATTCATAGCGCCGCGGTGTAAACAAGCATCAAATACAATCAACTCAAGTACCATTGGTGTCAGGTCTTACATTATTACATTTGATTTGATATGATGGCTCCATGTTCAGGCCGATGCGCATTGAATTTCCCGGGGCTGTGTATCATATCACTTCTCGTAGGGGGCAGGTCTCCACGGGCTGTTGCCCAAAAGCTCAAAACATTTTATTGCCATTCTAGGCCAGCCAGAAGTTCAAAACATATTCGTTGCTGCGATTCATACAAAATAAATTCGGATCGCGCTCCAGCTGACGGAAGGATTGGGGACGGACTGTTAATCCGTGTATTCGAATGTCCGGCTGGTGATGCCGAACTCTCCGCTGATGAGGAAGATCGCTAGCGGGCGTGAAGAAGGCCCTGACGGCGGCGTTCAGTGATGGTAAGCCCAGGGCGGCGGGACAGGGGGGTCCGGGTCGTCGTGCGCGATCAGGTCGATGGCCACGGCCGCGGCCAGGATCAGGACGTCGTCCTCGCCGGCGGTGATGGCGATCCTGTAGGTGTCGGGCCAGGCGAAGGGGCGCTTCGATACCACGGCCACGGTTCTATTGCCGCGCGTGAAGGTGTATTCGTAATTCCAGAAGTTGCCGCGCACGCGGTAGTCATCGGCTCCCGGCACATCCACGACAAAGTGCTGCCGGATGGGGTTCAATTTCTTTATAACCCTGGCGAACAGATCGCCCCCCCTGTAAATCCTGTAATTCCGCCGCAGGCTGAGGACTTTCTGGGAGATGTAGGCCATCTCGTTCCCGTCGGCATCCCGGAAGGAGAGCTTGTCCCCCATGGAAAACGCCCTTCCCTTGGCGAAGAACGCCGGCCGGCGGCAATCGTCCTCGATGACGAATTGATCGCCCAGCGTCCAGGCCCTTTGCCGCAACTCGTATGTCTTCAGCGGCCCCGCGGGGGGAAAAGGCGGCAGGGTGCGGATGTCATGACGAACCGTCATGCAGCCGGTGGCCAGCACGACATAAAGCCCGGCAAAGGCAAGACCCACGCCGCGGGTCGCTCCCTTGAGCGAACCTTCCTTGCTTGTCCGTCGCATGGGAACCTCCCTGGCGATGAAAAAATCAATTTCCAAGGCCGTACATATTCAAGCAAGTTCGTTTCCAAATTTATCTGCAAAATATGTCCGTAAAACAAGACAGCCAGGCCGTAAACATGAGGTTCAGGAAGGAATCAGGGGGGAACCCTGAATTCTCGGTGACCTGGTAGAGTTGGATCCTTCGCTTTTGCATGGATAGGGTTGGCCATCCGCGCGGAAGGACCGGTTGCATGCCGCCAGCGGATTCGGATATGATCTCTGCATGAGCAGAATGAATAAGGTCACTGCTTTCTTGGCCTCGTTGTCTCCGGGGTTCTGGGTCGCGCTGGGGGTGATGGCCGTGCAGCTGCCGGCGGTCCTCTCCGGGGGCTTCGGCATGTTCCGCGACGAGTTCTATTATGTCGCCTGCAGCGACCGGCTCGCCTGGGGCTTTGTCGATCACCCGCCGTTGTCGATCTTCATCCTGCGCCTGCTGCGCCTTGCTTTCGGCGATTCGCTGTTCGTGCTGCGCCTGGTGCCGGCGCTGGCCGTGGCGGCGCTGGCCTGGCTGAGCGCCAAGCTGGCCAAAGAGATGGGCGGCACGGGCTTCGCCCAGTTCCTGGCCGCGCTGGCCTGCGGCATGGCGCCGGTGTACCTGGCTGTCGGCAGCTTTTATTCCATGAACATCTTCGAGCCCTTGTGCTGGATGGGCTGCGCCTGGCTGCTGCTGCGCATGGTCGACAGCGGCCGCCGCGAGCTCTGGGTCCCCTTCGGCGTCCTGGCCGGGCTGGCGCTGCTCAACAAGCACAGCATGCTCTTCTTCGGCGCTACGCTCGTGGCGGGCCTGCTGCTGACCAGGGAACGGCGCCTGCTGGCCGGCAAGTGGCCCTGGATCGGCGGCGCCATCGCCATGTGGTTTTTCCTGCCCAATCTGCTGTGGTTGTTCCGTAACGACTGGGCCACGCTGGAATTCATGCGCAACGCGCAGGCATGGAAAAACCTGCCCATGTCCCCCCTGGAGTTTCTCAAGGCCCAGATCCTGCTGCAGCATCCCCTGACGCTGCCGCTCTGGCTGGCCGGCCTGGCCGCCCTCTTCTTTCACCCGCGCCTGAAAAAATTCCGCTGCTTCGGCATCGCCTTTGTCTTCCTCTTCATCCTGTTCGTGGCGCAGCGGGGCAAGCCCTACTATCTTTCCCCGGCTTTCCCCCTGCTGCTGGCCGCCGGCGCCGTACTCGTCGATCGCTTCTCCTCCGGCCGGCTCGGTCGCGTCGCCCGGGGCGCCTATGCCGCGCTGCTGGCCCTGGGCGGCCTGGCCCTGCTGCCAATGTGGGTGCCGCTGCTGCCGGTAGAGAGCCACATCCGCTACACGCGCGCGATCGGCATGGATCCGCCGCAGATGGAGCGCGGCCGCAAGACGGAGCTGCACCAGGTCTATGCCGACCGCTTCGGCTGGCAGGAGATGGTCGCCGTGGTGGCCAGGGCTTACGGATCCCTGACTCCAGATGAACAAGCGGAATGCGCCATCTATGGGCAAAACTATGGCGAGGCCGGGGCGGTGGATTTTTTCGGCTGGCGCTACGGCCTGCCCAAGGCCATCGCGGGACACAACAATTACTGGCTCTGGGGCCCGGGCGAGCGCTCGGGCAAGGTACTCATCATCATCGGCGGCGATCGCGAGGATCATCTTCAGGCCTACGAGGATGTGACCCTCTTCGCCGTCCACACCAACCCTTACGCCATGCCCTATGAGAGCGACCTGCCCATCTGGATCTGCCGAAGGCCCAAGGTCACCCTGGAACAGATCTGGCCGCAGGTGAAGCATTTCGGGTGAATTATGAGAGAGGAAGTCTGCTAACGGACCTTGTCAAACTGATTTTGTTCGATTTAAAAGGTTTACAAAGCTGCGATCTGAATGAACCAGTCATTTTCTCATTTTCATGGTCCGTCCCCGGTTTCTTCGTGACATTCGCTTCGAGATCGGCGAAAATGACAGTGAGGAGAAACAATGAACGCGAAATGGCCGATTTGGGCACTGACGATGTTCTTGGCGACGGTCGCGGACGCGTCGGCGTCCTCTCAGGCCCGGCTCCGGGGCCCGTATCTCGGCCAGACGCCGCCGGGCGACACGCCCCAGGTCTTCGCCGCCGGGATCGTCTCCATGAAAGGCTCCCGCGAGTACTGCCTGGCCCTGACGTCGGACGGCCGTGAGATCTATTTCAACCGCGCCGGAGTCGGCGTCATGGCCTGCATCCTGACCGAGTCCGGCTGGACGCAACCCCGTGTCGCGGAGTTCAGTGACCGCTTTCCGGGAGGGGAGGTGCATGTCACGCCCGACGGCAGGCATCTGCTCATGAACCGCTACGCCCGCCTGGCGGAGGGCGAGACGGGAGGCATCTGGTCCCTGCCCCGGGCGAACGGCGGCTGGGGCGACGCCCGCTTCCTCATCCCCCAGGGCATGAGGGCGACTTCGACGCGGGACGGGGCGATCTATGCCACGGACATCGCCGGCTACCGCGTCGAGGGCCGGGACGGCGGGATCATCGCCAGGTGGATCCGGTGCGACGAAGAATACCGGCGTGACGCCGATCCGGGCGGCGGCGTGAACACGCCCGCCGTGGAGGCGCACCCGTTCATCGCGCCCGACGAACGATACCTGATCTTCAATTCGCCACGAGCGGGCGGCAAGGGGGAGGGGGACCTGTACGTCAGCTTCCGTCGTGCTGACGGCTCATGGGGCGGCGCGGTCAACCTGGAACCCTTGAATTCCGCCGCCGCCGACTGGTGCGCCACCGTCTCGCCCGACGGCCGCTACCTGTTCTTCACTCGCAACTCCGCCGACGGGGGCGACATCTATTGGGTGAGCGCCGGCATCATCGAACGCTTCCGGGAGACGAGCCTGAGGCAATGACCGGAAGGCGAGGAGGAGCCATGGGGGTCAGGTCTCCACGGGTTGTTGCCCAAATCGGAAATATATCGATCGAATAATTTGATGTTCCTGTGAAGAAAGATTGCTGAAATTGCTTTGATATGGGACAGTTCCATCATGAAGCATCCAATTTGGAGCAAGTCATGATCGGAGTTGAGAGTCCAAATAATGCGAAGTTGTTTTACCATTTCAATCTGGAAAAGAAGGTCCGGGTGGGATTGGGGACGGATTGGATCAGCCGATCGATTGGTGCCGTTATGCGGTTGTGATCCGGTCGCCATGACTCGGTGGCGCCGATATGACGAGGAAGATGAGGTCCATGTTGCCGCGGTTCCGCAGGCGGTGGGAAACGCCAGGGGGCACGGCCAGTCCCTGCCCGGGCTTCAGCACCGTTTCCCCGCCGTCCATCTCCATGACCGCTTCGCCTGACAGGATATAGAAAAACTGCTGCGCGCGCTCGTGAAAATGCCGGGTCTCGGCCCCGCCCGGCGGCACCCGCTCCTGGATGACGCTCAGCCTCGGCGATTTCAGCAGGTGCCAGCCGTCGCATGCATCGCCCCAGGTGTAATGCTCGGCGTTCTGCTTGCTGATCGGCTTCATGACGGATCCTCCCTTCTTATCGGGCGGGTCACAGACCCGCCCCTACGGTCTTTCAAGATCATTGCTGCCCGGTCACCTGGATCGACCGCTTGCCGCTCATGGTCTCGATGTCGATGCGGCCGATGCAGACCTTCCGGACCGCGGCCTCCGTGACCTGCTCGGCCAGCACCTTCTCCGGCTCGCGCTCCAGCTGGCGGATCATCACCCCCAGGGCGTGCCGCTTCTCCGCCGCGTCCTCGACGAAGCGCACCCTGCCGCCGAACTGCACGCTGGTGAACAAATGGTCGCATTTCCCCTGCACGTAGCCGCGGTCGAGGATCGCCTGGCCCCAGACGAGGTCGTTGGCCTTGAGGAAGTCGATCTTCTTCCCCTCGCGGGCGCAGTGGAAGTAGATCGCGTTGCGCCCGGCGTCATAGCCGTGGCTCAGGGTCGCCAGGTAGGGCTCGTTGTCCCGGCACATGGCGACGACGATGTAGGGCGTGCCCTCGAGGATCGCCCGCATCTCGGCGGGGTCTCCGATCTCCTTCTCCTTGCGGCGCATGCCGTGGTATCTTTCCATGGGATGGATCTCCTGTGGCGATCGATCGTCTTCAAATAATAATCTTAGCGAAAAGACGCCAGGGATGCAATCGGGAGCCTGGGGACGGTGCTTTTTACAAGCAATCAGGATTCCAGAGACAAAATGTGGTTAAGTTTCGACATTGAACAAAGAAGATGTTCGGGAGTCAGGTAATTAAACTGCTGGCCCTGATTTCCCCGTGATGCAAAAGAGGCTCGATCCGTCCGCTTCGGTCAGGATGATGGCGGCGGGCCAGCCGACGGCGATTGAGCGGACCTGGTCCGGAGCGGTCGATCGTGCAGGGAGCCCGGACCGCGCTAGAAATGAATGCCCAGGGAGATACCGGCTCCGAATCCCCCGGCGTTGATGCGCTCCTTCGGCACATTGACGCGGATCACTTCCAGTGCATTGCTGCGGGCGTGCACGTAGGGGATCTCCAGAACGCCGGCGCCATTATGGAACGGGACATATCGGTAGCTGGCGGCGAGTCCCAGGGACAAGTGCCTGCCAAAAAAATATTCGGCCCCGGCGCCGGCCAGCAGCGCCGGGTACAGGCGATCGAATTCCAGCTTGTCGACCTGCAGCTCGGGATAGCCCTCGTGCGCCCTTGAAAAGGGCCTCTCCAATGAGGTCAAAAAGGCCCCCCGGACCGAAGCCAGGCCGATCCCGCCTCCCAGCTTGAGCATCCACCGCTGGAGAAACGCGTCGGGAACGGGCATGAAGGCTGCGGTCAGGTAATAGGCGTTGCCCCGGTAGCGGCCGCCGAAATACGGCCCGAATTCATCGATTCCGATGATCCCATGCACTGTGTCCATCTTTCTCCATCCCCATATCTCGTGCTCACCCAATGGGGAGAAGCACACTCCCAGCGCCAGTTTCCGGGTCAGCGAAAACTCGGCGCGAAAATCCCTCCAGGAAAACTTGGGACAAGTGTCCTGGCTCGGATAACTGGTGGTGTAGCCCGGAAAGATCCAGAATCCTTGCGTGACGCGGTCGCTGCCGAACCCGGCCTTCTCGATGATCGAGGCGAGCTTGCCCGTCCCTGCGAAAGTGGATCTCCCCCAGGATGCGGAAAAATGCCAGCGGCTGACTTTCTTTCGCGACGGCATAAGGCGCGGCGACCGGACTGCGGCCGCGGCCGGCAAAACGCGTTCCGGGACTGCGCCGGGTTGGACGGGGGCGGAGGACGGCGCTGCCGGCGGCGCGGCCCGTGGCACCTGGCTCCGCAGCGACCGGAAGCGGGACCTGGATGCCAGCTTGGCCTCGATTTCAGCCGTTTTTTCAGGCGGCAGGCCGTCCAGGACTATCGACTCATCGATGCCGGTCAGTCCCCCGATGAGCGCCCCGCAGATCCCCATCCCGCCGCCAAGTACCAAGCCCAGTGCCAGCGCCTTCTGTCCGGCCGTCCAGGCGAATAAGCCGGGGTCATCGCTGCCTGACAGCAGGCCGATGCCGCCTCCGAGCGAAGCCCCGAAAAACAAACCTTTCAGCAGGCCCTTGCCGACGGAGCCCTTTTTGCTGATGCGCAAATGGTGGAGTTCATCGAGGCGTACATCCACTTTGGCGGCGGTCTCCCTGACCAGAAGGCGCAGGGTCCCGTGATTAACCTGTAAAAGCTCGCCCTTGATCGTCAGCCCGTCCTTTTTTTGGACGGTGATCAGGGCCCCCGGTTTCTCGCCGCGGGCCAAGATAGACCCACCCCCGGCTAAAAAGAATGCCAGGATCCCGGCCATTACGTTTTTCCAGCCTTTCGTCGATCGTTGCAGTGTGTTCATTTTCTTCTCCCGCCGCATCATGATCCGCGGCAAAACCTTCACCTCCCGGCAATTGAACACCTGAGTCCGGCCCCGGCTGTCACCTTGCCAGGCATGCCCCTCCCTGAAAAAGCGGGTCTGCCCATTTGGAGAAATGCATTTGCGCTGCCAAGTCGGCCTGGAATTGAAATCCTTTTGTATCGGACTCCTGCGAAGCTTCCCAAGCTCCGGGGAAATTTTCGCTAACCGCCCGGTTATATTATATTACTTCCCAAATGAAATTCGCCGGCTTCCCGTCGCAGGAGAAGACTGGACTGGGGACAGTACCTGTCAATATGTATTTAGCATCCCTCCGCTGACAGGATGCTTCAATTCAGGAGCAAGATGGACTGGAAGACATGGCCTGTTTCAAGAAATCATTGCCCGGTCCTCAAGCCCGGGAATGACCATGGTGACGGCCCCGGCCTTGGTGAACATGGTTTTACGGTTCAGCCAGACGACCAGGACCGCGATGATGATGATCAGGTAGGTGTCATATGGTTGCGCGTCGGGCCAGATGGGGTTGATGAGCTGGAAATGGAACAGTGCGGGAAGCAGTATGCTGCCCCGCGCGGCGTTGAACAGGCGGGTCACGATCACGCTGATGGCGACGGCTCCGAGAAAAAAAGGGGTGAACGACCAGGCGCTCTGCGGCGTCCCGCTCAGCAGGAACGCCGGCAGATGCCAGAAGCCCCAGATGATCCCGAGGAGCAGCCCGGCCCAGATCGGGGCCAGCTTGCGCTGCAGCAGGGGGAGGGCCAGGCCCCGCCAGCCGAATTCCTCGACCGGGCCCTTGATGGCCATGAAAAACAATGCGGCTGCGAGCGCCGGAATGGAAGCGAACGGGAACGGTTCTTTAAAAAGGTTTCCCTTCAACGCCGACCCGCTAATGAAGACCAGCGGGATGCCGATAATCAAAAAGGCGTACCACAACGGCGAGCAGCGCCAGAGCAGCAGGCGGGAGAGATAACGGCGCAATCCTCCCATGCCGCCATTGTAGGCGACAAGGATGAAGGCGGCTATGGCCGGCGCGTAGACAGCCAGGAAAAAGAGCGGATGCTGGCCGGTCAACTTGCCGAACATCGCGGTCATCGGGGCCGGCAGAAAGATGAAAAGGGCCAGGATCCCCCAAGCCAATCCAAAGGATATGAATAAAAAGGGTGCCAGGGAAATGAAGGGAACCCGGCATTTTTCAGTTGCGGCCGAGCGTGAAGTCATGATGGATCCTCCCTTTGCGCATTGGCTGCTGAATTGCCGAGCAAGGTCACGACAATCGATGAGAAAATGGTCTGAGAATCAATCCTCTTGTGGGGCGATCATATGTCCGCAGCTTTGGATTGTCAAGCAACGGCAGCGGGCGGGGAAAATCGGGGGCGGTGCTTGAGCTGGTTGCTTCAGGCCAAGGACTGACCGGTCCCGCCTCCAGGTAGATCTTTTCCCGTTGCGGCGAGCCGGGGCCGGGGCTTGCAATTTTTTCCGATCCGTTGTACATTCTCCTGGCAAATCACCACGGGTTTTTGGAGGCGGTCACGGATGACGGACTCAATCGAACGGAAGAAGAAGGCGCTCCTGGACGAGATCGACAAGCTCCGCGAAGAGTACCAGGTCGAGCTGCCCAAGCGCATCGCCGAGGCGCGCAGCATGGGCGACCTCAGCGAAAACGCCGAATACGACGCCGCCCGCGAACGGCAGGGTTTCCTCAAGGCACGCATCGCCCAGCTGACCCACCTGGTGAGCCGGTACAACGAAGTGGCTTCTTCCCCCGGCGATGAAAAGTGCGTCGGCTTCGGCTCGGTCGTGGTGGTGCTCGATCTCGACGCCGACACGCGCACGGAGTACACCATCGTCCACCCCATTGAGGTCGACCCTGTCGAAGGCAAGATCTCCCTCAGCTCGCCCGTGGGCCGGGCGCTGCAGAACCGCACCGTCGGCGAGGCGGTGGTCGTCACCGTCCCCGCCGGGGAGAAGAGGCTCTTCATCGAGAAGATCACCAGCCTGCAGGGCACGGTGTTCACCGCCTGATCCCATCCGATTTTCCGGGACCCGCGGAACTGTAACTGAAAAAGGCAACGAGAATGATGGGTCGGCGGCAATCATGAAAAAGCGAATTATGGTCCTGGGCGGATATGGAGGCGTAGGCAGGGAAATATCCCGCAACCTTCTGCGGCATACCGCTGCGGATGTCACGGTCTCGGGCCGCGACGCGGCCAAGGCTGAAAATTTCGCGGCTGCCCTCAGGAAAGCACATGCGGGCCGCAGGGTATCATCCGTTGAAGCGGATGCCAGGCAGAAAACGAGTCTGGCCGCCGCGCTCAAGGAAGTCGATTTGGTGATCGTTGCCGCCACCACGCCGGATGACATCGGGACGATCGCCGAAGCCGCCATCGAGACCGGAACCGACATGATCGACATCCTTGTACGAGGCGATGTGGTCGACAGGTTGGAGGCGTTCCGCGCGCGCGCGATCTCCCATCATCGGGTCTTCATAACCCAGGCGGGATTTCATCCCGGACTCCCAGCGCCGTTTATCAAATATGCAAGAGACCAGTTCGATGTTTACCAGAGCGCCTATGTGGTGATGGTGATGAATGCCATCTTCGAAAAGCCGGAATCCACCCATGAAATCATCCATGAAATCGGAGCAGCGAACGCGAAAATCCTGAAAAACGGCTTATGGAAGAAAGCTTCCTACCGCGATGCCCTGAAAATCCGGTTTTCCGATCCATTTGGAGTCCGCCCCTGTTATCCCCTGCACATGAGGGAAATCATTGGCCTTGAGAAAGAGTTGTCCATTTCGAACATGGGAGTTTATTCGGCCGGATTCAATTCCTTCGTCGACAACTTTGTCTTTCCCCTGACCCTGTTGCTGCAGTCTGTCAAGAAGGGGATGGGGATGAAGGTTTGCGGAAAACTGATGCACTGGGGGATCAACAAATACTATGCCGGCCAGCCGGGCGTGGAATTCAAGCTGCTGGCGAGCGGAATGAAAAACGGTTCGCCGACGAATTATGCATTGGAAGCGTATTCTCCGGATGCCTTTGAATTCACGGCCCTGGCTGTGATTGCCTGCCTGAAACAATATCTCGATGGCTGCTTCACTAAGCCGGATTTGTACTTGATGGGCAATATCGTTCACGAAAAAAGAATGATCGACGACCTGAGACGGATGGGAGTCTCGATTACTGAAAGACAATCCTGATGCCTATCCAAGACCATTGGCAATATCCATGGGAAAAGGCGGGAAGACCGGGGCCACGGCTGGCTCCCGGGGCGCTGCAGCGAAAGCGGTCGCGCATGGGATTCACGGCGCCGCAGGAGATCGTCCCGGATCAGGATTTCAGAAAATCGATGATCTCCGTGAAGACCTGCTTGTTGGCCAGGACGCGGTTGTGGCCGCACTTTTCGGCGATCAGGACGCGGGCGCTGCCCGGGGCCGCCGTATGCGCCAGGGTATCCTCCAGGGCGAAGTATTCGTCGTCGGCGCCCTGGACGATCATCTTTTCCGCGGGCACCTCCGCCAGCGCCGCGGCGCAATCGTAGTCGTCGATGGCCATCGAGAATTCCGACTCCAGTTCCTCTGCCAGGATGCGGCAATCGGCCGCGCCGAGGGAGTGCAGGCGGCAGAAGTTGGCCAGCACCTGGCGCGTCGTCGCCGGGGCGCTGGCCAGGACCAATTTCGGGCAGGCAAAGGAGCAATCCTCCAAATGGGGATAGGCCGCCATGGCGAAAACGGCCGCCATCGCGCCCAGGGAGTGGCCGAACAGGCCGTGCAGTTCGCCCAGGCCGCGGGCGACCCGGGCGATGGCCCGGCCGAACTCGAACATGCTCGATCCTTCCTTTTTGTGTTCGACCGGCAGGGAGTAATGGGCCGGGGCGTCGAAGACGACGGCCCGGTGGCCGGCCTGGGCCAGGACCCGGGCCAGCAGCATCAGGTGCCCGGCACGGCTGCCCCAGCCATGGCACAACAGGACGGTCGGGCCCTCTCCCCAGCTGTAGCAGGGCAGGTCCCAATCCTCGAAACGGATGCTGAAGCGCTCGGACTTTTGCAGGGCGTTCATTTCGCCCGCGCCCGGCGGCGTGAGCGGCGGTGTGCTGAACAGCCTGACCAGGGGCGGGTATGCGCTTGCTTTTTTCATCATCCATCAGAATATACAACATCCATGCCGACTTGAACATGGCGGGATCGGATATTTTGCGACATCACAAAGTCAGGCACCGGCACCGATTTGCAGAAGCAGTGTCCGACGTTTTGAGCGCGGGCCGCTTCACCGCGGTGACATGAAGATTACGGCTCAGGCGGGCCGTCCGCTTGCCAGGCCGGGACGACTCCGCTATCATGGATCCCCAAGCCTGCGCCTGAAGAAGCGGGCTTGGTGCGACAGGAGGCGTTCATGCGGAAATGTTCCGTTCTCCTTTTGCTGATCGCCGTTTCGGCAGCGGCGACCGATGCTCCGGCGGCAGCCGACGACCGCGGCTTCGACCCCAGCGGCGTCTGGATGGGCCAGCACGGGCCGCTGGCGCTGATGCGCGCCGGCGACACGCTGTCGTTCTCCTATTCGGCCGTGTTCGGCGCCACCACCCACATCTGCGACGGCATCGGCATCGCCGGCTTCGTCGGCGACGGCCGCTGGGAATACCGCGATGACCAGGGCGCCGTCACTTTCACCACTAAAAACGGCAGGGTGACCATGCAGGTCACCGACGGCATCGCCTCCTTCTGCGGCGCCGGCTGGCCCGGCGAAACCTTCACCCCGGATTCGTGGAAGCCCGCTTACCGCTGCCGGGTGAATGTTGCCAAGGCCCACTTCCTCGTCGTCGGCCCGCTGCCGCCCGAGCCGCGCCCCGGCTACGTCGTCCGGGGCGACTGGGTCGAGGCGATCGGCCTGGTCAACGAGTCGTCGCCCGCCTGGCTGCTGGCCCGCTATGTCGGCAAGGAGCGCACGACGGCCGGACTGCTGGAACGCGACGCCCTCGAGTGCCAGGAGGGGCTCTAGGAACTGGGCGGGCTTGGGGAATCCCTTCGGGCGCTGAGAGGGGACGCTTGCAGTCCGCGGGGAAGGATAGATGACGGGCAATGAAAAGCCGAATGGGTTCGATTTTAAAAAATGTCTTGGAGTGCCTGCAGGGTGGGGTTTCATAAATAGAAGTAAGTAATTGGCAGCCGCGGGCTGAAAAAAGAGAGACCGTCGCGGTTCCAATCCATTCCATTTGCGTTATAATGGCAGACAGAATCCGGTCCGCATGGGAGTTGGCCAATGACCCTTGACTGGAAGCGCAATAACCTCGACCGCTCCGCCTCTCCCTATCTCCGGCAGCACCTGGACAACCCGGTGTGGTGGCAGGAGTGGGGCGGCGAGGTGCTGCGGGAAGCGCTCCGGCGGAACAAGCCGCTGTTCGTCTCGGTCGGCTACTCGACCTGCCACTGGTGCCACGTCATGGCCGGCGAAGCCTTCTCCGACCCGGCGACGGCGGAATTCCTGAACGGGAATTTCATCTGCGTCAAGGTCGACCGCGAAACACGGCCCGACATCGACCAGTACCTGATGCACTTCATCCAGGCGCAGACCGGCAGCGGCGGCTGGCCGCTCAATGTATTCCTTACCGCGGACCAGCGCCCGGTCTTCGCCCTGACCTATGCCCCGGCGGCGGCGGATCCCGGCCGGGGCATGCAGCCGCTGCTTTTCATCGCCCAAAAAGTCCTGGAAACCATCCGCGCCCACGGCGATTCGATCGAGCCCTTCCGGCTCGGCGCCGAGACGCCCGAAACGGTCCGCCCCGACAGCCTGATCGCGGAACTGCTGGCCGGGCACGATCCCCTCCACGGCGGTTTCGGCAGGGGACAGAAATTCCCGCCGCACACGACCCTGCTGTACATGCTGTACCGCCTGAGCGTCGAAAACCACCCGGGCCTGGAGAAAGCCTGCCGCCTCACCCTGGATGCCATGCGCTGGGGCGGCCTGCACGACCATCTGCAGGGGGGGATCTTCCGCTATTGCGTCGACCGCCGCTGGACGATCCCGCATTTCGAAAAAATGCTCTACGACCAGGCCATGGCCCTGTGGGTCTATGCGCTCGCCTTCCGGGTGCTGGGCGAAGAAGCGTACCAGGAGATGGCGGCCGGCATCGTCCGCTGTCTGGAGGAGACCTTTGCCCTGGACGGCCTCTTCGCCACGGCCTTCGACGCCGACACCAACCACCAAGAAGGGGCGACCTACGTCTGGCGGATCGAGGAGATCAGGGAGGCGCTCGACGGTGACGAGTACGCGGCCCTTGCCGCATCCTATCTCCTGCCGGAGGCGGGCAATTTCGCCGGCGCCATCCACTTGACCCGCAATGACGACCGGCCGCTGCCAGGCATTGAAAGGAAGCTGCTGGCCCGGCGCCGGCTGCGCCCGCAGCCCGGGCGCGACGAAAAGGTCCTCTGCGGCGTCAACGCCCTGACCGTCTGCGCCCTGCTGCAGGCCGGGCGCCTGCTCGGCCGGCCCGAGCTGGAGGCGCAGGGAGCGCGAACGCTGAAAAAACTCATCGCGGTCTTCTGGGACGGCTCACGGCTGGCCCACTCCCTGGCCGGCGGCCAAATGCAGGAGGACGGTTTTCTCAGCGACGCGGCCGCCCTGCTCCTGGCCGTGACCATGGCCCGCGAAACCGACGAAACGTGGGCGGGCACCATGGACGCCCTGGCCGCCTACATGGGAAATTTCAGGGAGCGGGGCCGCTGGCTCGAAGCGAACCTCGCTGATTTCCGGCCCGTCGCGGCGGCGACGTTCGATCACCCGGCGCCGTCGGCGGTATCGCTGGCGGCGATGGCCTTGGCCCGGGCGGCCGTCCTGAAAGGCGCCGCGGTCCAAGCGCTGGAGTACCTGCGCCCGCTGCAGTCCGACTTCTTCAATATCGCCGTGATGATCGGCCGGGGCCTTTTCCACCAGGTCCGTTCAAAAGCCGCCATTCCCTGGGAGCGCCTGCCGGCCAACTCCATCCAGCTGCGCGGCGAACCGGAGAGCGATTGCTACCTGGGGGAGTGCAGGATGGCGTCGTTTTGAATCGGCTCAGGGAGTCTTGTCGATTATTTCCGTCCCTTTGCCGCTGAGAAATTCGACGTCGATGCGGCCGATGTTCGTTGCGCATTGCCTCTTTAAAATCTACTTAAAGAGGGTATCGTTGACCCATATAGTAATCTGCCTGAAAGGCGCATGCTTGACTCTTTCCCTCTCCGCCCCTACAATCGCCCCATGATAAAAAGCAAACCTGCCATCCTGACGATACTGCTGCTCCTGGTGCTGCCGGGTTTCCTGGCGGCCGCCGACAAGGCCTACCTGATCACCGAGCTGCGCCCGGCCGGAAGCGGCGTGGAGCTGATCCTGCGCGACCTGGAGAACGAGGACAAGCTGCTGCAACTGGTCGTGTACGACAAGGACCGCCTGGTCGACCTGGCCGCGGCCGAGGAGATCCCGGCCACCCGGGCGCGCCCCGGCGACATCCTGTTCCTCGGCAAGAACGGCGGCAAGGCAACGCAGATGATCATCACCCCGGGCCGGACCGTGCACCCCAGGCTGGCCGCCGGCCAGGCCGAAGAGGCCAAGATCATCGACGCGCTCAGCCGCCGGCTGGCCGCGGAGCCGCGCTTGCCGTCGCCCGTTGCCACCCGCGCGCCGGCAACGGACAGCGAACTGGATAGCGTGCGCCGCTCCTTTCTCTTCGTCCTGGAGTTCGCCCTGGGCGCCCCGTTCACCGCGGCGCAGGAACGGCTCATCCTCGGCCAGTTCAGCTCCGCCTGGTGGGCCGGCAAGAGCGCCGGCGAAAGGAAGACCTTCGGCCAGTACCCGCAGGTCGTGGCCTGGATCATGAAGGCGGGGCAGAAGGATCTTGAAGAGATGCGCGGGAGCCTTGAGGAGACAACCCGCCAGTGGCTGCGGGAGTCGCCCGCTTCCGACCCGGTGGTGGCCATGGTCCGCGCCCGCTTGGCGGAGCGCGGCAGGGCGCTCGTTGCCGGCGATCCGCCGCTGACCGAGATGGCCGCTTCCGCCTTCTGCGAACTGTACGCCTACTCCCGGCTCCTGCGCCGGAACGGGGCGGCGCTGCCGGCGCAGCTGGACGACGCCGACGTGGCCGGGGTGCGCCAAGAGCTGCTGCGCGCCTGGCCCGGCTTTTCCGCCGCCGAGCGCGCCCAGGTGGCGACCGCGCCGGGCCTGTGGCTGGTGCTGCGCACCCTGGTCAGCCACGGCGACGCCGAGCAGCGGCGGCATGCCCTCGGCCGGCTCCTCTCGCTGACGGCCGCAGAGGCCCAGCCCGGAACTCCGGCCGGGAAAGGCCGGGCGGGCAAGGGCGGCAAGGGGGGCGACGCGGTGGGCAACATGATCAAGCACAACGTAATGATGAACATCCGCCAGCAGACCTTCAACACCACCATGTGGAGCCGCGGCTTCAACTACCATCCGACCTACGGCAAGATGTGGTAGCGGGATCATTGGCGTCTTACATTATGATAATTGATCTGAAAGGACCTTTCTTTATTTATTCTTGGATAGGGAAAGTAATAATGAAAGACCCCAATTGCCTGCATGCGGCAGGCTGCTCACCGCGCACAGCGACAAGTGCCCCATTGCGGGCGGCGCCATATTCGCAGGAACAGGCGCCAGGATTACGGGCTTTGTGACCCGGTTGACTTGGGACTGATTTAACCGGCCTGGCGGCACAGCCTGGCGACGCGCTTGGCCATGGCCAGGATGGTCAGGATGGGTGGATTGCCCAGCGCAGTGGGGAACAGGCTGGCATCGGCCACGAAAAGGTTTTCCGGCAGCCTGGGATCGTGGAAAGTTTTGGCCTGCGCCGCGGTCAGGGGCAGCATTCCTCCCGGATGCCCGGCGTTGAGCGTGCCGAAAAAAAGACGGCTCTTGTCCACGCCCGCCCGCTGGAACATCTCGGCGCAGGTGCCCACGGCCTGCTCCAGGCGCTCGCGGTCAGCGGCGGTCAGCGTCTTCCGCAGGCGTCCCCCCGTCATGCCGCCCCGGTTCTCGTCGGCCAGCTTGATCATCAGGCTGTAGATATTCCCGGCCTTCCGGCGCCATTCCCGGTTGAAGAAGAAGCTGAGATGGTCGAAGTAGGGGGAAATGATATAGCCGTTCATTTGCACGGCAAAGGGCATGGGCAGCTCGCGGTTCTGCTGGCAGTTTTCCATTTCAGCGGCCACGCAGAGCACCGGATCCACGAACAGCGTGGCGTCGCAGTCGACGCCCGAGTCCTGCAGGACCTTCGGCGTGCCCAGGCCGCCGGCGGCCAGGATGACCAGGTCGGCCGGGAACCATTTCTGCCGCAGGCCGTTCCGGGCCAGTACCCCGCTGGCGCGGCCCTTTTCGTGAACGACCCGCTCGGCCCGATGGGAGGTCAGCAGGCGGGCGCCATTTTTCAACGCCTGTTCCAGGAGCCGCCGGCTGTCCCACTTGATGCCGTGCGGGCAGCCCAGCACGCAGCGGCCGCAGCCGCGGCAATGCTCGTAGTCGCCCATCTTGGGCATGGCCTGCGGGTCAAGCCCCATATCCCGGCAGATGGAGAAAAAATCCGCGGTGAGGCGGCGCCAGATCTTCTGATGGCCGGAAAACACGGGAATCTCTCCGGAAAGCCCGGCGAATTCCTCATCCAGGTCGATCCCCAGCGCCCGCAAAGCCCCATCCCGGCGCAGGGCATTGCCGGTGCTGATGGTCGTGGTGCCGCCGCTGCCGTGGCCGTTGACCAGGATCATGCCCGCGCCGGCCCTGCGGATCCTCATGGCCGGGAAGATCCAGCCGATCTCGCGGGCGTCGAACAGCAGTCCGGTTCTTCTGAAGCCTGCGATCAGGTCGAGGTTGAGGTTGAAAGGGCGGAATGCGCGGCCCGCTTCCAGCACGGTGACCTGGTATTTCCCTTGCAGCTCCCGGGCGCACATGGCGCCTCCGGCCCCGCTGCCGATCACCACGGCCTTATTCATTTTTCCCGTCCCAGTCGATGCGGGCCCGGCAGCAGTCGGCGCCTTCGGTCAGGCGCCGGGTGAAGACAAGCCGGCCGTCGCTCAGGCCGGCGACGATGCCTTCGTCCATGGCCGACATGAAAAGGCAGACTTCCGGAGTGTAATGGGCCGCGAGAGAGCAACGGCGGACCGTCACGTCTCCCCGGGCGTCGACCGCCAGGTCGATGGCCAGCATGCGATAGAGGCTGCGCAGCGCGGCCGCGGCGTCGGCGCGGCTGCGGATGGGCAGACGGGAACGAATATCCCGGCCCAGGCGCCGGGAACGGTCGCGCAGCTTTTCCCTTACCGCTTGGGCCGTACCGCCGGCGAGCGATCTTTCGGCCTCGGCGCGGGTGAAGCGCCCATAGTTAAGAAGAATTTCGCCGCGGGACAAGCCGCGCAGGTCGGGTGGCGCCTGGGCGAACGCCTCTGCCGTCAGCTTGAAAAGATCCTTGAGGCCTTTTTTCCGGCCGGCGGTGAGGAGGCCTGCCAGCAGTATCCTCAGGGGTAGGTTGGCCATGAAGCGGCGCAGCGCTTTTGCAGGAAAAACAGCCACAGCACCAGCGCGCCGATGCCCCCGTCAATGACGGCGTTGGCCAGGCAGATCAGGTACGGGGCGCGGCCAAAAAAGAAGACCAGCGACAGGATGGAGCTGGCGAATTTTCCCTGGGCCAACAGTATCGGGAACAGGGGATTCCCCGGCCTTTTAAACATCAGCCCGGCCAGCAGGGTTACGAGGTACATGTAGGCCAGCGCCAGGACGGGGAAAAAGCTTCCGGCCTGGACCGGTGCGGGCGGCAGGCCCAGGGGAGCGGACAGGCGGTTGAACCATTCGAGGACCGGCTCCGGCGCGGCAAAAAAGGCCAGGCCCACGGCTGCAAAACAGGTGGCCATGGCCAGGCTCGCGACACGGTACAGGATCAGGCCTTGAGCCTTCATGCGCGCCTTTCCTTGCGATCGCGGAGATAAAGGCGGAAAAATCCGGAGAGCTCCCCGAATTCGGCCTTGTCCATCACCCGCAGCGAGGCGGCGGGATCGAGGAAGCCCTGGCCGCGGCCGGCATCACGGATCAGGGGGAAGTTCCGGTTGATGAAACAGGTGTCGCCGGAAGGAAAATGGGACTTCATCGCCGTGAAGATCTCTTTCAGGGAGCGGTCGCGGATGTTGCCGAAAGTCATGGGCGTGAACACGCAGGGGCTGACCTCACCGCAGGCGTCGATGTAGACCATCTTGTGGCCGGCGTTGCAGCCGAAATTCTCCCGGCTTTCGAAATGGCCGAGGTAGTTGACCGTCATGCCGGCGCGGCGGTTGCGGCGGTCCTGCAGGTCGGACAGCTGCCGGTGCTCGGCCGGGCTGATCACCTGGCTTTCATCCCAGAACGCGGCCACCGACGGCTTGGGCTCGCAGAGCCAGGCCTCGTCGATGCCCAGCCCCTGCAGGAATTCCAGGAATTCCTCCACCTGGCCGCGCTGGATCATGTCGCGGCTGACCACCGCCGACACGCCGACCTGGACGCCTCCCGTTACCTTGAACAGGCGGATGGCGCTCAAGGCGGTGGCGAACGCTCCGGTCAGGCCGCGGTTGCGGTCGTGGATCTCCGGCAGCCAGTGGTCCAGGCTGACCGAAACCGAAAAGAGCCCGGCCTGTTTCAATTCCCGCGCCCTTTCCGGAGTCAGGGTGCTGCCGGTGGTGAACAACTTGACCGCGCAGCCGTCGGCGGCGCTGGCGACGATGCGCGCGATATCCGGGTTCAGCAGCGGCTCGCCGCCGGTAAGCCCCAGCCAGCAGACCCCAAGCTCCTTCAACTCGCGCACGGCGCGGAGGATGGTCTCCGTGTCCATGGCCTGGCCGCGGCGTTCGCGGTTGTAGCAATAGGCGCACGCTTGAGGGCAGGCGTTGGTCAGGCCGATCTGGGCGTGAGAAGGGCCGGCGATCCGCTCCAGCAGATGGAGGCCGACGAAACGGCCGAAGGCCGGGTGATTGAGGGGAGGCAGGTGGGAATGAACGGTCCAATGGCCGGCGCTGTTCTTGATGCGGAAGTTTCCGATATAGCGGAGGAAGAACAGGTTCAGCGCCGGAGAAACCAGGGCCATGCGCGGCACGCGCCGCAGGGTCCTCGCCAAATAAAGGAAATTCTTTACAGGGGCCATGTTGCTGGCGGAAATATACTCCAATGAACCGGCAAACGCAATCACACCATCCCGGCATGAGGGTCCGGTGATCTCATTCCGACAGGACCGTCTTTTCCGATCTCTTGCCGCTCATGAACTCGATGTCGATGCGGCCGATGCACAATTTCGTCACCGCGACGTCGGTGACCTGCTCGGCCGCCACCTTATTCGGCTCGCGCTCGAGCTGGCGGATCATCACGGACAAGGCGTGGCACTTCTCGGCCGCGTCGCCGGCGCAGCTCGTCCCGGATCTCCTTCTCCTTCCGGTGCAGCTCGTGATATTTTTCCATGAAGATAACCCCTTTTTGAAGCCACATTGTAGCGGCATGAAGGCGGCTAATCAATCCCGTGCCGCCGTCTTCCGCGATCGATCGGTCTTGTCAGCGGGCCATCGGCAGCCTGTATGCGCTTAGTAAAGGGGGAAAAAATAATTAAATGTAAAATATGCTTGACAAGATGACAAAAAAATAATACATTATGCACATGATAGATAACATAAAGTTAAGTCTTATTGACAATAGGAGGTGAACATGGAACAGAAGGAAAGACAGATACTCGTGTCCGTCATCGGCTCCATACTGATCCTCGGGGGGTATTCGCTGTACGTGTATCACAAGTACATAGCGGCGAACCCGGCCATCATCAACGACTTCAAGTTCTGGGGCAGGGCCTTTCTGATCCTGATCCCGGTAGGGATCGCCGCGCAGATCGTCATCCACATCGTCTTTGCCATCGTCAACAAGATCGCCACCGACGAGGACCTGTCCACCGTTGACGACGAGCGGGACAAGCTGATCGAGCTGAAGTCCATCCGCATCTCCCACTGGCTGTTCATCCTGGGCTTCTTCCTGGCCATGGGGTCGCAGGCCCTGGGCATGCCGCCCTGGGTGATGTTCGCCGCCCTCCTCGGCTCGGGGTTCATCGCCTCCGTCATCTCGGAGGGGGCCAAGATCTACTACTACCGCAGGGGGCATTAGCATGGCCAAGTGCGTCATCGGCAACGAGATCCGCAAGCTGCGCTTCCTCGCGGGCGAGATGACCCAGCAGCAGCTGGCCGACCGGACGGGCGTGACGCGACAGACGCTCGCCGCCATCGAGAACGGCAAATACTACCCTTCCCTGGAGTTGGCCTTCCGCATCGCCCATGTCTTCGGCCTGCCGCTGACGGAGGTCTTCTCCTTCCGGCTGGATGAGGATTCCAAATGAGAAAGCGGAAAGCGAACCGGTTCATGAACGCGGTGGTGGTCAGCGAATACGGGCCGCCCGAGGTCCTGCGGGTGCGGAAGATCGGCAAGCCGGTCCCCGGGGACAGGGAGGTCCTGGTCAGGGTCCGCGCAACGTCAGTGAACTACGGGGACCTGCTGGCCCGGAATTTCAAGGCCGTCTCGCCGCGTGAATTCAACATGCCCTTCATCCTGTGGGTCTTCACGAGGACGTACTTCGGCATCGGCCGGCCGCGGGTACAAGTCTTGGGAAGCGAGTTCTCGGGGGAGATCGAGGCCGTGGGAAGGGACGTGAGGCGATTCAAGCCGGGTGACCCGGTCTTCGGCTATCGCGGCCAAAGCATGGGCGCCTATGCCGAGTACGTGCGCCTGCCCGAAAACGCGTGCCTGGCGCTCATGCCGGCCAATATGACCTATGAGGAGGCCGCAGTCGTCCCCTATGGCGCCGTCATGGCCCTGGGCCTGCTGCGGAGAATGAAGGTCCGGCCGGGGCAGAAGGTGCTGGTTGTCGGCGCCAGCGGCGGCATCGGCTCGGCGGCGGTGCAGATCGCCCGGCACCTCGGGGCCGAGGTCACCGGCGTGTGCGCGGTCGAGAGATCGGAGTACGTGCGGTCCCTGGGAGCCGGCAAGGTGATCGATTACCGGATGGAGGATTTCACCCGGAACGGGGAAACCTACGACCTGATCTTCGACGTGCTGGGCCGGAGCTCTTTTTCGCGCTGCAAAAACTCGCTTGCGGCGGACGGAAGCTATCTCGCGGCCAGCTTCAAGACGGGAAAGCTTTTGCGCATGCTGTGGACCTCGCTGAGCGGCGGCAGGAAGGCAATCTGCGCGCTGGCGCCGGGGAGCGTCGCGGACCTGCTCGCGGTCAGGGATCTGATCGAGGCGGGGAAGATCAAGACGGTCATCGACCGCAGCTTCCCGCTGGAGCAAGCCGCCGAGGCCCACCGCTATGTCGAGGCGGGGCACGCCAGGGGGAAGGTGGTCATCACGGTGGATGGGGAAGACAAGACCGGGATCAAGGAGCGACAAAGATGAAAGCGATCGTCTATGAGAGATACGGGTCATCCGACGTTCTTGAACTGAGGGAGACGGAGAAGCCGGTCCCGCTGGACAACGAGGTGCGGGTGAAGGTCGAGGCGGCGTCGGTGAACGCCTTCGACTGGCACATGCTGAGGGGCAAGCCGTTCGTCGCCCGGCTGGCCGGCGGGCTGTTCAAGCCGAGGCACAAGATACTCGGCGAGGACATCGCCGGCAGGGTCGAGACGGTTGGCAGGAACGCGGCGAGGTTCAAGCCGGGCGATGAGGTGTTCGGCGACATCTCCGCCTGCGGTTCGGGCGGCTTCGCCGAGTACGTCTGCGCCCGGGAAGATATGCTGGCGCCGAAGCCGGCCGCCATGACGTTCGCCGAGGCGGCGGCCGTGCCCATGGCGGCGGTCACCGCCCTGCAGGGGCTGCGCGACAAGGGACGGATCCGCCCCGGGCAGCGGGTGCTGATACACGGCGCCGCCGGCGGCGTGGGCACGTTCGCGGTGCAGCTGGCCAAGCATTTCCGGACGGAGGTCACCGCCGTGTGCGGAGCGGCGAATCTGGAGCAGGCGCGCGCCCTCGGCGCCGATTTCGTCATCGACTACGCGAAAGATGATTTCGCCAGCGGCGGCGGGCGCTACGACCTGATCCTCGGGGCCAACGGCGACCGAACGCTCGCCGACTACAGGCGCGCCCTCGCCGCCGGCGGGACCTACGTCATGACCGGCGGCTCCAACCGGCAGATCTTCCAGGCCCTGCTGCTGGGCCCGTGGATATCGCTTGGAACCGGGAAGAAATTGGGGGCCATGACGGCCAGGGCGAGCCGGGAGGATCTCCTTTTCGTCAGGGAGCTCATCGAGGCCGGAAAGGTGAATGCCGTCATCGACAGGCGCTACCCGCTGGCCGGGGTCGCCGACGCCATCCGCTATCTCGAGGAGGGACACGCCAGGGGGAAGGTGGTCATCACGGTGGCGTAGAACTCCGGAAGCTTGGAGGGCATCGGGGACGGCGCTTGCAATTTTCTAATTGGCGTTTAAGCGGAAATGAAGGCCATTTGCAGCCATTGGGCGTGAAATGCCATAATCAGACAAATGAAAGCCAAAAGCGCAATATCGGGCACCGTCGTCATGAGGCGCGAGCTGGTGGCCCCGTGCGGCATGAACTGCAACCTGTGCAGCTGGGTGCTCGATCCGGCCAAGCCGGGATGCGCCGGCTGCCGGCCGCGCGGCCGGGGCTGCATCCATAAAAAAGGCCTGTGTGAAAAGCTCGCCAGGCAGGAGATCGATTTCTGCTACCAGTGCGAACACTTCCCCTGCGCCAGCCTGCTGCTGGTCGAGAAGCGCTATCTCAGGGCCCACAACTACAGTTTCGTGGAAAACCTGAACTATATCCGCAAGCGGGGCATGCCGGCTTTCCTGAAGCGCGAAATCAAGCGCTACTCCTGCCCGTCGTGCGGCAAGCTGCTCACCGTGCACAGCGACATCTGCCCCCATTGCCGGCAGCGGCACAACCGCAGGTCCAGGTAGACCAGACCTCGGTGCTCTGCAAGTGTTTCTCTCGGTTCGTCCCCGGCAGAAGGAACGCCGGGGTTCTGGCCGGGAAATCGTCAGCCTTTTTCCTTGCCGGCGATCCCCAGCCGCTTCATTTTCTTGTGCAGCCCCTGGTAGGTCATGTTCAGCTCGCGGGCCGCGCGCGACTTGTTTCCCCGGTGCTTGTCGAGCAGGCGTTTCAGCAAGGAGCGCTCGTCCTCTGGTTCACCGGGAATGGCAGGTGAAACGGGGATTTTTCCAGCGGCAGGCTGGCGGATCGGCTCGGACAGCATGTCGTGATCGGACAGACCGTTCTCTCCCGCCAGGCTGACCAGGCGGTGCACCTCGTTCTTCAGCTGGCGGACATTGCCCGGCCAGTCGTATTTTTCAAGGGCGCGGAAGGCTTTGACCGATACCCCCTTGAAGTCGCGGCCGTACCGGCGGGAGAAGACCAGCGTGAAATGGTTCAGCAGCAGACGGATGTCCTCGCGCCGTTCGCGCAGGGGCGGCAGGGAAATGGTGTGGTGCACCAGCCGGTAGTAGAGGTCGGAGCGGAACCTGCCGGACTCGATCAGTTCCAGCAGGCGCGAGTTGGTCAGCGAGACGATGCGCAGGTCGACCTTGATCGGCGTCACTCCGCCGACGCGGAAGAACTCGTTCTCCTCCAGGGCGCGCAGCAGCTTGGCCTGCAGGCTGGCCGGCATCTCGCTGATCTCGTCCAGGACCAGGATGCCCCCCGATGCCAGTTCCAGCTTCCCCTTCTTCTGGGCATGGGCGCCGGTGAAGGCGCCGCGCTCATGGCCGAAAAACTCCGATTCAAGAAGATTCTCGGGGATGGCGGCGCAGTTGACGGCCACCAGCGGCTTCAAATGGCGGGTGGAATGGGCGTGCAGCAGGCGGGCGAACAGCTCCTTGCCCGTGCCGCTCTCGCCCTCGATGAGCACGAACAAATCGGAGGCGGCGATGCGCTTGGTTTCCTTGATCAGCTGCTTCATCCGCGGGTTTCCGGTGTTGATGGCGTCGCTGGCGCAATCGGACGCGGCCGGCAGGCGGGAGGCGGCCGGCTCCGATATCAGCTGGGCCACCAGCTCGATCTCGCGGGCGAGCGTCCGCAGGAACGCCTCGATTTTTCGGGTGGGGCGGCCCGAGCCCGGTGCCGGGAAATAAAGCAAGCTCGCGTCGACCCCGTTCAATGCCAGGGGAAAGGAATAGAAGCGGGCTTTGCCCAGGTTGGGGAGGGGTTCGTAAATTTGCGGGGTTTCCGGCGCTTTGATCGCGCGTCTGGCGGCGGCCAGCAGCGCCGCTTCGTTGCCGGCGTGGCGGTAGGCGTAAATCGGCTCATCCTTGTCCTGGCAGGCCAGCAGCAGCTCGCCGAAATCGCTGAAGACCGAAAGGTAGTTGGTCAGCCCGAGCAGGAAGTCGTTCAAGCTGCGGCATTTCAACCCCTCGGCCAGCAGCTGCTTGAGCACCTCCAGCGAGGCGTCCTCGATGTAGCGCGTCTCGATGTCCCGGACCCGGTCCTCGGCGCGCCGCCCCATCTGCCTGAAGATCGGTATCAGTTCCGGCGCCGCCTGGAACTCGCTGGCGTCGCCCTGCTTCAGGTAGAATTCAATGGTCTTGAGACAGAACGATTCGTTGAGGCCGACGCGGGCTTCGGCGACCCGCCCGCCCTTGTAGAACAGGCCGTTCTTGGAGCCCAGGTCGCTGACTGTGACGCATTCCTCGCCGACTGCCACCTGGGCGTGGCGCCTGGAGATGAAGTTTTCATCAATAACTAGATCGCATTCCTTCGCCCGGCCGATTGTGAAGACTTTCTTCTCCAATGCATACTTGCGAATAAAACCGTCGTGGAAGTAGAGCAAATATTTCATAAGAAGATTTTATCTTATCCCTATTATGGATAGCAACTGGTTTATAAACTAAGATTTTTTTTTGCAGACAAAAATTGTCTGCAACTTTCAGTTTCGGGTTTCCCAATTTATATTATCTTGCCGTTTCAAAATGCAGCTCGACTTGGCATTTCTATTGCTTAATCCTTATCATTATTAAGGAGAGTACCATGAAAAGAATAAGATTGATTCCAATCGCTCTATGCTCTTTCCTCTTATCGTTTATTTCCTTCGGCCAGACAACGGTTTACTGTCCGCCATCCGCGGATGCCGTTGTAGGGAGTTTATCTCCTGCGCTTAACTTTGGATCGTCTACACTACTCCTTCTCGGGTATGACAATGTGAATATTTTCCTTGGAAGTGATCCTGTTGGCTATGGTCGATCCTTTATTAGATATGATCTTTCATCCATTCCTTCAGGCGCGACAATCTCTTCGGCTAAGATCAGGCTAAAAAGTACGGGTTGGTACAATCCCTATGTGTTTACGATGACTTGCTTCCGAGTGGACCAAGCTTGGTCGGAAAGCACGATCACGTGGACGAACAAGCCGACCAACGTCACCGAAATCGCCTCAGCCAGTTATCCTTTGACCAATCCAAGTAGTTTTTTTATTGATATTGGGTCACTTGCACAAGAATGGGTAAATGGATCAAGAGCAAACAACGGGATTTTTTTAGTGAAAGGGGATGTGGCGACGGATAGTGCGATTACGTTTATAAGCAAAGAACACAGGTGGTATCCAACCAATACTCAATATTATTGCCTGGAGGTGACATACTCGGTCCCAGTCACAAATTTTAATGTCTCCGGACGGGTCACTTCAAGGAGATGGCCGTATAGTGGGATAAATGGCATTAAAGTCGACTCCGATTCTGGACAGACCGCGACAACGGACTGGAATGGAGATTATATCTTGTACAATGTCCCCCAAGGAAGTCGAACGATCACCGCTTATCACCCCAATTATGACTATTGGGCGACGGGGACCAGTAATACTGTCTCGCAAAGTTTTACATTAAGCAGTAATAGAAATGATATTAATTTCAATCAATTCGCTTGCAAGGGAACGGCTCAAGTAGGTATCAGCGTCAGCAAGACAGAGGTGATTCCTGGAGAGACATTTAATGTTACTGTGTCACTCACTAACATCAACACGGCCCTGGCGAACATTGCTTCTTATTTAGATGTTTCCTTCCCTTCTGAAAAATTTGCTGTTGGCACACCCACGGCCGCTGCTGGATCATGGACAAACCTAGCAGCTTATGCGCCAGGATCCACAATCTACCACTGGGACAGTTCGGGCAACATTTCAACTATGACTAGTTATGAATATCTTATTTCGGGAGAAAGGCTGAATAATTTTGGGTTCAATTCCAGCTATTCATATACATTTCCTGTCACGGTAAAGTCAGATGCTGCCGCCGGAACGGTTTTGTTTAGATACAGGGGGACGATCGGTGATGAGAGAGACCCGGATTCGACTGGTTCGGGGACTCTGGATCAGCAGGGAATGAACATATATTCAACTTCGGTAACAATTGCAGAAGCACCTTCTATTGAATTTTTTAGTATTTATAGGGTTTCGAGCAATGATGGAAGTACTAATACTGATAATCCGGGAGTTGAGAAAGGCGTTTTTACTGGTGGGGAAACAGTAAGAATAACAGTTAGAGCTGCGAATCTTGGTGGGTCGGTTGAAGTAAGAACTTGGCTAAAGATTGCGTTAAACAGCAACCATTCAAATGTCTTGTTTAGCGGATATAATAATAATGATTCTCCACTAAACACTAATGAAATAGATTATTATAGTTTTGATTGGCAAATTCCAACAGATGCAAGTCTGGGCCAGTACGATATTTATGCTGAAATTCAGTCATCAACCGGAGACACAACATTTAAGTCAATTGATTGGCCTAGGGGCTTCAATGTCATTTCCAATCCTGATGGGATTGCAAACTACTATGGCTTACTAGTGGGGTCAGGGGCTTTTTCAAATAATCGTGATGCATGGGATGAGCTTGTCGTAAATAATGATATTAATAAAATTCGGGATGTATTAATTGGAAATTCTTTAAATTGGGCAGTCAATCATATATCTTTGTTGGCGAACGACCAAGTATCAAGAGCATCGATAAGTAATGCCATTCAAAATCTTGGTAGCCAAATGGATGGAGATGATGTGCTGCTGTTTTATTATAGCGGCCATGGCGACGAGAATGGATTAACCCTTTTTAATTTAGATGATTATGGCTCGATCCAATTAACTTCTGATATTGATTCTTTTATCCCCAATAGCTCTAAAAAAGTTGTTATTTTAAATGCGTGCCATTCTGGGATTTTTGTTGAGGAATTTGCCGAGTCGAGTAGACAGAATACTTTTTTAATAAGTTCAGCGAGATCAGATGAAGTAACTCCAATTTTCAGTTGGCTGATACTGCATCCATGGAGCACCTCTTTGTTTTCATTCCATCTATGCGGTGCAATTGATGGAGGAGGGGACAGCAATGGGAACGGAGAAGTGTCATGCCTGGAAACATACAACTATCTTAGTACAAGGATTCCATTCGGAACACTTTTTTTGTCTCACCCTCAAAAGTATTCCTCTGCTGGGATGGACGATGCTGCGATCACATTGGAATCATTTCCAAGCTCTTCTATTCCCTCAATTGCAATGAACTCGCCTAATGCTAACCTTGTTGTTACACAAGGACAGATTGTCGATATATCTTGGGGGGATAGCGACGCTGACAGCAATGCAACTATTTCGATTGCAAGAGATTTAGATATTGTTGATGAACCTTGGGCTACTGGAGAGCATGCCTGGCTTGGCAGTGATTCTTTAATGATTGCAGAAGATCCCGATGGGTCAGGTGATCATTATTATTGGGACACGACTTCTGTTCCAGAAGGAACATATACAATCTGGGCTATGATTTATGATGGAGTGCATACACCCAGGTTTGCCAGGGCTTCTGGGACGATTACAATTTCAAATTTATTGGGCCAATTATATGTTGAAATACTTCCTTCTGAAATCATTGCTCTTGGAGCACAATGGAAACTGACAACCGACACGATTTGGCGCAATAGTGGTACGACAATTCAGTTGGTCTCTGGGAGCTATGAAATTGAATATAAAGCTATCTCAGGATGGAATAAGCCAATAAACAACAATATAGTAATTATCCCAGGACAATTGACGCAAATTTCAGGCACATATACAGGCATCCCGATCATCAACAAGATGCCCGACTTGCTTTCGCCGGTCTGCGCCGCGGGCAACAATGCGCCGGGAGAAAAGATCTATCTGTATAATGGCGGCAACGGGATACTCAACTACACGATATCCGACGGCGGCTGCGCCTGGCTGGAATGCTCTCCGGCATCCGGAAGCTCGACAGGCGAAACCGACATGGTCAATGTGACCTATAGCACGTCAGGGCTGCCCGCCGGATCCTATAACGCAACCATCACTATCAGTGACCCGAATGCGGCCAATACTCCACAAATGATCCCGGTCAACCTGACGGTCAATCCAGTCAAGACATTGTCGTCAATCGCCATTGAGGGGCCCAATCAGGTCAACGAGAATGCCACCCAGGATTACAACTGCCGGGCGTATTATAGCGACAATACGAATGCCTTGGTTGAGCCATCCTGGGGAGAGAACTCGGCTTATGCCTCGATAAGCGGCAGCGGGCTGCTGACGACGACTGAAGTGCCTTCAGACCAGAGCTGCCAGGTCACCGCCTCTTTCAGCGAAGGTGGGGTGACGAAAAACGCCACGCTGGCGGTCACTATCAAGGATGTGCCTGTCGATACGCCGATCATTTCAGGCACCATCCTATTCAACTCCTCTCCCCTGGCCGGCATAGTGATGAACGGCCTGCCGGGCAATCCTTCCACCGATGGCTCCGGTTTCTATACATCCACCGTCGACTACGACTGGTCGGGCACCGTCACGCCCACGCTGGCCGGTTATGTGTTCACCCCGGCCAGCCGCAGCTACAGCAACGTCACCAGCGACCAGACCGGCCAGGATTACTCGGCGGCTTTGACTCCGGCGCTGGAGCTGACCAGCCCCAACGGCTGGGAGCACTGGACTCTGGGCACAACCAAGGCCATCACCTGGAACGCAATCAACTACACCGGCACGGTGCGCCTGGTGCTGTTCAAGAACGGCGTCAGGTTCGGCAACATCGTCGCCAACATCCCGGCCTCGGCCGGCTCCTACGCCTGGACCGTGGGCCAGACCTACGACAGCGGCATGGCGCCCGAGGGCTCCGACTACCGCCTGTACCTGCGCAGCACCGACGGCACCCTTGTCGACCCCAGCGACTACCGGCTGGGGCTGATCGAGCCGGCGCAGCTGGAGCTGACCGCGCCCAACGGCGGCGAGAGCTGGGAGCTGGGGACGACGCAGAACATCACCTGGAACGTCAACGGCTACGTGGGCACGGTTCGGCTCACGCTTTACAACAAGGCCGCCAAGATCGGGCAGATCGCGGGCAGCCTGCCGGCTGATCAAGGCAGTTATCTGTGGACGGTCGGGGCCAACGCCAACGGCACGGCCGCGGCCGGCATCAACTACTCAATCCGGTTGCAGGCCGGGGACAGCTCGCAGGACGACTTCAGCGACGGTCCGCTGACCCTGATTGAAAACGATGCCCTGGTGGTCGATCACCACCACACGTCCATGAACGTCATCCCCTCCGGGTGGCTGGAACAGGCGAAGCAGCACAGGCTGCTGGTGCTGAGCGCCCAGGGCGATGACCCGGTCACCCTGGGGCTGAGGCTGCTGGGGAGCAAAGACGCCCGGCTGGCGCCGGTGGCATCGCCCAATGAACTGGGGCTGGTGGTGCGGGAAGAAAGCTGGCTGCCGCAAGGCGCGGCGCTCGATCCGCAGGAGTGGTGCTGGAGTCTGGAGAAAGCGATATTGGACAGCCAGGCCACGGTGGCCGTCGTCAGGCCCGACGTGGGGGCGCTTCTGGCCGGCAGGCTGAACGCCGAGAGCTATCTCCAGGTGATGAGCGAGCTGGCCGAGCGGTTGCCGCAGGTCAGGCTGGTCTGCTCCACAATAGGTATGGACGAGGCGAACGAGCTGTTGGCGAAGTTCAACCGCCAGGTGCGGGAGTCGATGCTGCAGAACAAGGGCATCTTGCTCGACACAGCCGACATTGAGAGTTGGCGCGGCGAGGAACAGCATCTGCAAAACGAGGTTTCGTTGCGCCACCCGGCTTACCGGCTACAGGGCATGCCGAGCGAAGAGAACCTTGGCCGCCAGGGTGCGGCAGCCTGGTGGCTGCTGGCCCGCCTGGCCGGCTGGGAGGATCCAAAAACGGAATTAAGCGAATAACAAATATATATGAAAGTCATTGTGAGGAATGAATGGAGAAAAGGCACGATCTTGAGGAGGAAGTGAGAGCAATGAGCAACATCCCGCTTTGTATTGAAAAATCAATTCGGCAAGTCGGCAGAAAAGTGCTTTTCTTTGCACTGATCGGACTCTGCTTGGCTTTTCCTGCTTTAGCCCAATTCAACCTGCTGCATGAATTCACCAACGGACCTGATGATGGGTATAGACCAAGAGGATCACTGATCAAATCCGGTTCGACTCTCTATGGAATGACCGCGGGTGGCGGCAACAGTGGCTTGGGTACAATCTTTAAAATTCAAGTTGACGGCACCGGATTTGAATTGCTGCATGAATTTTCCGGCGGTGTTGCCGATGGAGCAGGGGCATGGGGTTCCCTAATCTTATCCGGATCAACTCTTTATGGGATGACCTGGGCAGGCGGTGATAATGACGCGGGTACTATATTCAAGCTGGAAACCGACGGCAGTGGTTTTTCCCTGCTTCATGAATTTGCCGGGGGTGCTGATGATGGGAGTGTCCCCATGGGAGACTTAATCCTTGCCGATTCCACTCTCTATGGAATGACCGATCAGGGTGGCGACTATAACAAAGGAACGATATTCAAGATTCAGACGGATGGAAGCGGCTTTAGTCTGTTGCACGAATTAGCTGGCGGACCAACTGATGGAGAAGCTCCAGGGTGCACTCTTGTCATTTCAGGAACGACTCTTTTTGGCGTGAATTCCAAAGGGGGTGCTTATGGTTGCGGCACCGTATTCAAAATCCAAACCGATGGCAGTGGCTACACGTTGTTGCACGAATTTGCCGGAATGGCTGTCGATGGTGTATGGCCAACGGGATCTTTGATCCTATCCGGTGCAACATTATTCGGCATGACGGGGACTGGTGGCAGCGGTTTAAGCACAATATTCAAAATGCAGACCGATGGCACCGGATATATGAAACTGCACGAATTTATTGGAGGAACCGACGATGGAGCTGACGCCAGGGGTTCCCTTGTTATTTCGGGTTCGACTCTCTATGGAATGACTATTCAGGGCGGCGACTATGGCAAAGGAACAATATTCGAGGTTCAGACGGATGGAAGTAGCTTTACTCTGCTGCATGAATTCGACGGAAGTGCAGAAGACGGTGCATATCCATATGGATCCTTGACTTTTTCTGACTCAATTCTTTATGGAATGACCAATTACGGAGGCGACAGCAATTTGGGCGTGATCTTTTCACTGGCATTGCCTGCTTTTTCTCTTGATTCCCCCAACGGCTGGGAGCGCTGGAACCTGGGAGAAACCCGGAATATCACCTGGACAGCCGGCAGTTATACCGGTACGGTGCGCCTGGTGCTCTTCAAGGGCGGCGTCCGTTTCGGCAACATCGCCACCGGAGTCGACGCGACGTCGGGTTCCTTCGCCTGGACTGTCGGCCAAACCTATGACAGCGGCATGGCGCCGGCCGGGTCCGATTTCCGCATGTATTTGCGCAGCGCTGACAATTCCCTAGTAGACCCCAGTGATTACCGCTTCGCACTCATCGCCCCGGCGGCGCAGCTTCAGCTGACATCACCAAACGGCGGCGAGAACTGGCCCCTGGGATCCACGCAAAACATAACCTGGAATGCCAACGGCTACTCCGGGACCGTGCGGCTGATCCTCTTCAAGAAAGCATCCAAAGTCGGGCAGATCGTGGCCAATATCCCCGCCGCCCAGGGATCCTACTCCTGGACCGTGGGCCAGCACCAGGCTGGGATGGCCCCGGTGGGAGACCTCTATTCCATCCGCCTGCTGGCCGGGGACGGCTCGCAGGAGGATTATAGCGACGCCCCGTTCACCATGACTGATTGAGATGCTCAACAGCCGGAAGTAATGATCAGGGACACAGGGGGACTGGCTTTTGATACAGGACTTCCTGGGGAATGGACTTTTCGAAGGCAGTCGGCCGATGCAATGAATAATTGAGCCCAGCGAGATTCATGTTTCCTCGAGTTTTCAGTTGAACAGATCAGAATAGGTTTGCAATTTGCCTTTTAATTGATCTTGCCATTTCTTTTTCCTTTAAACTGAATTTTTGATAAGATGATCGGGCCATGATCGATTCAATTTCACAGAAGCTCGCCCGGCGGATGATATTGCACGCCCAGCTGCTGGACGGCAGGACGAAGATCAGGGCTGGCAGGGGAGGGGTGGCGAAGGTCGTCGAGCATCTGGGCTATGTGCAGATCGACACCATCTCGGTCATCGAGCGGGCCCACCACCACGTGCTCTGGACCCGGATGCCGGGGTACCAGCCCGGGCAATTGCACCAGGCGCTGGCCCAAGAGCGGACGATCTTCGAGTACTGGGGCCATGCGGCGTCGTACCTGCCGCTGAAGGACTACCGGTTCTACCTGCCGATGATGAAGAGTTTTTACGATCCCAAGAATGCATGGTTCAGGGGCTGGGGAGAGCGCTACGGCAGTTATCTTGAACCCGTGCTGAAGCGCATCAGGGAGGAGGGGCCGCTGATGGCGCGCGACTTCGAGCACCGGGCCGGCCGCAAGGGCCCCTGGTGGGACTGGAAGCCGGCCAAGGCGGCGCTGGAGACGCTCTTCTGGCGCGGCGAGCTGATGATCCGCGAGCGCAGGGGATTCGAGCGCGTCTATGACCTCAGCGAGCGGGTGCTGCCGGCCGGGACCGACACGCGCGTGCCGGACGACGGCGAACTCGGCCGCTTCATCGTGCAGCGCGCCCTCGGCGCCCTGGGCGTCGCCGGCGAGAGGGAGATCCGCGACTACATCCGCATCGGCGACCGGCGCATCGTCGCCGCCGCGCTGCAGGAGATGCTTGCGGCAGGGGAGATCGTCCGCCTCGGCGTCGAAGGTCGGCATGGCGAGGCATATGCCCTGCCGGCCCAGTTGGCGGAGGCGGGCCGGCTTCGCGCCAGGCAGCCCGGGGTCCGCCTGCTTTCGCCCTTCGACAACCTGGCGATCAACCGCCTGCGCCTGAAGGAGCGCTTCGGCTTCGACTACGCCTTCGAATGCTACGTGCCGAAGCACAAGCGGAATCACGGCTACTTCGTCCTGCCCGTCCTTTTCGGCGAGGAGATCGTCGGCCGCCTCGACCCCAAGGCCGACCGGCCCAACCGGACGCTGATCATCCGTTCCCTGTCCATCGAGCCCGCGTTCATCGGCCTCGACAGCCTGGTCCCCGAACTCGGCCGGGCCCTCGGTGAATTTGCCCGCTTCAACGGCTGCACGAAGGTCGTTTTGGAGAGGATCCAGCCGGAGCCGGCAGCGGCTGAATGGAAGGGCGCGATGGCGAAGGAATGCCGCGCTGTGCATGTCGTTGGGCGTTAGGCATCCGGGATCGACATCATGAAATAATTGATTTGTGCAACCAGCCGGTTGCAATTCCTGTTGTTTTTTTTTATCATCCCCCCATGATCGGAAATAGCCATGCCGTTGGTTCGCCGCTGCTGCAGATCGGGTTGGCCCTGCCCTCGCTGGCACTGATATTCGTCCTCATGCGCATCATCAAGCCGGTCATCGCCCTGGTCATCGGGACGCTGCTCCTCTTTTTGTTTTCCCATTTCCTGCTGGGGATCAACGTCCTGCCCCACTACCTGATCGCCTGGCTCATCCTGTTCCCCTGGTATTTCCTGCTGCGCAACCTGTACCGTTACAACCGCGAAGATATCCGTGTTTTCGGCATTCCCCTGTTCCCCATGCTGGCCTGGAGCGTCGGCTTGCCGTCGGGAATGATCGTGCTGCGCCTCTTTTTCGCGACGATCCATAAGAGTCCGCCGCTTCATTTTCCGATCTGGTACGGAGCGTTCATCGTCATTCTCGTCATCTATGAATGGGTCGGCTATCATCTGCTCAACATCCGCCTGCAGACCGAATACAAGGGATTTCCCCTGATCGACTGCATGCACGTCCCCGGCTGGGTGAAAGCGGGCTATTTTTCGATCGGAGTGCTGTATTACTTCGCCTTGGACGGCTTTGACCTGCTGTTGTTCTAGAAAAACAACGGTAGACGGCTCACGGGCAAAACCATAGGACGAAAATTCCAAATCCCAAGCACCCCGGATCGGGATGCGGGTTCGAGCATGGTTTCTACTTTTCTTCCGCGCCTATTATAAGCCAGCGGCATTTTTTTGAATCGGGCCCTGGAACATTCTGGCGTCAGGCAGTGGCCGGACGAAAGATCGTTTCGTCAGGCACGATGGCTCCAGAACTTGGTTTTTATTTTCATTTTTTTGTACAATCAGGGTGGATGGGAAATGAACTGATTTGAAGGATATTCAATCAGGAGAGGAGGAATCGATGCGCCCTTACGAATTATTAATCCTCGGCTTTGTAATTCTGGCTGCGAGTATCCCGGTTTTTGGGGACCTTCCCCGGCCGGAGCTGAAGGCCTATCCCGACCTGCACAGCGGACCCTGCCCGGCCATCATCACCTTCCGGGCCGAGATCCTGCCGCCGCCGCTGCCCGGTCCCGTGCGCTACAAGTTCGTGCGCAGCGACGGCGCGACTTCGCCGGTCGAGGTGGTCCGTTTCACCCGCCTGCGTAAAAAAACCGTCAGCACCACCTGGACCATCGGCGGCGACTATTCGGGCTGGGTGCAGCTGGTCATCATCTTCCCGAAGCATGTCGAATCGAACCGCGCCCATTTCCGCATCAACTGCCGCTCGACCGCGCAGCAGGAAGCGGTCCAGACAGCCGGCCTCGATGAAGACCCCGGTGCCGAAGCCGAGGCGCCGCCGCGCTTCTTCATCGATTTTCAGGACGCCTACCTGGTCTTCGAACCGGCCGGCAGCACCCTGCAGATCGTGGCCGGCAACAGCGCCCTCTCCTACGGGCAGAAGTGGGATAAGGTGCAGCTGAAGCCCTATCTCTACCACCTGCGCCGCAACGACTGGAGCGATTTTTTCTGGCAGGTGAACACCAGCCGCAAAGAGGTGATCATGATCCGCAACGGCGACTTCGGCAGGATCACGACCGGAGAGCGCAAGGAACTCGATATCAAGGTCGACCCGGTCGGCAGCGACGGAGAGGCCCAGCCCGAAAGGGTTCTGCTGCGCTTTTCCGAGGCCTACCTGGTCTACGTTCCCTCTGACGAGGTGGTGCAGATCGCCGCCGCCGGGGCGGTCCTTTCCCGGGGCGAGGATTGGACCGTATGCCGCTTGAAACCCTATCTCTACCATTTTCGCCAGGCGAACTGGGAAAAATTCTTCTTCCAGGTCAACACCAGCCGCCGGGAAGCCTGGAAAGTGGACGACGGGGTTTTCTGCCGCTTGGGCGGCAAAAAGACGCGGCTTGATTTCGGCGTGCGATTGGGCGACTGACGGCGTTCCGTCGACAAGCCGGGCGTCTTGGCTCTCCAGGAAGCAGAAAGAAGATCGAAGAAAGACCGATCTGATGGGTCTCGGCGGCCGCTTTGCGTCCACCTCGGCTTGAACCTATGACCGACTATGAGAAAGCTTGGTTGTGCAATAGATGGATTAGGATTTGGGAAAAAACATGGGGATTGAATTCGATTATTGTTTACTTCTCGTCACGCGTCACGCGTCACGCGTCACGAAATTCCAATAAAGAGTTGGTAGCGGGGGTAGGATGAAGGCAAATGGTGGATGGTTGAAGGTTTACGATGGACGGTGGGAAAAAGGGGACGAACAATGGTCTGAATTATGGCTTGCTTCTCTTTACGCGTCACGCGTCACTCGTCACGCGTCACGAAATTCCAATAAAGAGTTGGTAGCGGGGGTAGGATTTGAACCTACGACCTTTGGGTTATGAGCCCAATGAGCTACCTGGCTGCTCCACCCCGCGATCCAAGAAAGCATTATAACCGCGGCGGACAGGAAAGTCAAGCGCAGGTTTCAAGTACGCCGGGGCCGGATGAATTCATTTTTTTGAAACTGTCCTAAAATGGGTACATTTATGGCGATTATTCCTGGCAAGCGGCTTGCTTGCAACTCGTTGGGAAGCCAAAATGCTTGTGAATAGGGTGGACATGTCTGGTAAAAAAATGCGCAGCGGCACCCCTTGCCGGGCAGGGAAGCGCTCCCCGGAAAAATAATTTGAAAAAATGCTGAAACTGTTGCATTATGTTATCCGCATAGCATCGCCTGCAAGCAAGACATGCAAGAAACAATAGCGCATCGCGTTTTTAATGTCTGGGCGTTTCATGGGCCTGGCTTCGGCCTTGCCCGGGGAGGTTGAATTGAAAAAAATCATTTTTTTGACCATAGCCGTCGCCGTGCTGGCCGGTTGCGCCGCGCGCGGCTACCGCTCCGATTTCGAGTTCGCCAACAGGCTGGCCCGGGAGGGGCTGTGGCAGGAAGCCCATTTCCGCCTGCAGAAAGCGCGGGCCGCCGGCAGCGACTCGGCCGCCCTGCACAACAACCTGGCCGTCGTCCTGGAGGGCCTCGAACGCTATGAAGAGGCGCGCAGCGAGTACGAACTCGCCCTGAAAAAGGACCCGGGCAACGAGCGGATCCAGAGCAACCTCGATCGGTTGAAAAAGAACCAGGAGAAGGCCGTTCATGAAAAAAAATAAGCTCGCCCTGCTGTTGCTGCTGGCCGCGCTGGGCGCGGCCTGTTCCGATTCCTATGCCCCGGTGACCGTCCCCTACACCCCCCGCGGCGTGGTTGACTTCGCAGCGTTCCAGGACCTCTTCTTCATCGACTTCGTCTGTGACGTCCCGGACCTGGGATTCGACGCCGGCGCCGAGGTGCGGCGGATCTTCCTCGAGGAGATCCCCTTCACCACCGGCAAGGAGGTCGTCCGGCTCGAGCCCGAGCACTGGGCCGCCATCCTGGGCATCCTGCAGCGCTATCGCCTGGCCGTGGACATCCGCTACGAGGACAGCGTTTTCTTCCAGCGGGTCTTTCAGGCCAACCCCAAGGCGCTTTTCTTCACCGGCAAGCTGAAGCTGGGCATCAAGAAGATGGGCGTGATCAAGGAGGTCCGTGACGAACTGGGCAACAAGAAGAACGCCTATGAAACGGCGGAGATGTGGGAGATGGAGATGCAGGTCGCGCTGATCGACGGCGACGGATCGCGGGTCCTCTGGCAGGATAAGTATGCCGAAAAAGGCGAGCCCGTCCCCGGGGCCACATCGCGCTTGCGTTTCAACAGCATGCTCGCCAGGCTGGCCGCCAAGCTGACCACCGCGCTGCAGCCCCGCAAGGTTTTGCAGGAACGGTTCATCCTGAGCAAATAGGACGGTCCCCATGAAAAAAAACATCCTGGCCCTGGCCCTGCTGCTGTGGGCCGCGGCGCTGCCCGCACAGTATTCCATGTTTTACGGCAAGAACAAGGTCGTACGCCAGGCCTTCCCCTGGAAGTATGCCGACACCAAGAATTTCCGCATTTACCACTACATCGACGACAAGGATCTGCTGAACCGCATCGCGGTCGAGGCCGAGAAGGCGTACGAGAAGCTCTCCTCGCTGCTGAACCTGACCATCGAGGAGAGGACGCCGATCATCTTCTACAACAAGCAGACCGACCTGGAGCAGACCAACCTCTACCCGGGGATCATCTCCCCCGGCAGCTTCGAGGGCTTCACCGAGCCCGTCGGCCACCGCGTGGTCATCTACGGCAACCGCACCGCCGAGGACCTGGGCCGGCTGATCATCCACGAGCTGTCCCATTCGTTCCAGCATGAGATCCTATACAAGAACCGTCCCGCGGGCATGTTCGACTACAACCGGCCGCCGCTGTGGGTGCTGGAGGGGCACGCCGAATTCATGACCGGCCACTGGGAAAGCTTCAACCTCATGACCGTCATCGATGCCGTGCTCAGCGACCGCATGCCGGAGGTGCAGGAGGACGGCGACATCAACGCCCCCTACGGCACCAACCGCACTCCCTATGATTTCGGCCATTTGATGTACGATTTCTTCTTTGAGAAGTTCGGCAGGAAGGGCATCCGCGACCTGCTGCTCAGCCAGCGGCGCCCGGCCCTGGTCAGCAAGCGCCGCTCCTTCCTGGATCAGTTCAATTACACGCCCAAGACCTTCAATTACGAGTTCAAGAAATACGCCCGCGACCGCTTCCGGGCCTTCATCGGCCGCGAAAACCCGGAGGACTATAGCTTCATCATCGGCCCCGATTTCCCCTTCGCCTACTCGTTCTCCCACCAGGTCTCCCCCGGCGGCGAGCTGCTGGCCATCGTCACGGTGAACTACCGCGACTACAAGATCGACATCATCCTGGTGTCCCTGAAGGACGGCAAGGTGATCAAGAACGTCACGCCGGGCTTCAAGTCCACCTACGACGGCATCGACTTCAAGTTCATCCCTTCCGACGGCCGTTCCTTCAGCTGGGACCGCCACGGCGAGAACATCGCCTTCTTCGCGCGCAAGGAGCTCGATACCTACCTGGTCGTGCTCAACGCCCTCAGCAACCGGGCGGTCAAGGAGTTCCGCGTCAACGACATCCAGAAACCCAGCTCGCCGGTCTTTCATCCCCGGCAGGACCGGCTGCTCTTCACCGGCATCGAAGGCATCCGCTCCTTCCTCTATTCCCTGGACCTGGGAAGCGGCCAGGTGCGCCGGCTGACCGACGGCCGCACCTATGTCAAGGCCGTCGACATTTCCCCCGACGGCGAGAAGGTCGTCTACTCGGCCACCGCCGGCGGCTTCGACCGCCTGTTCCTCGCCGCGAGCGAGAACCCCGACCAGGCCGTGCAGCTGACCCGCGGCGAATTCAACGACATCGCCCCGGCCTTCGCCCTCGACGGCAAGACGGTCTTCTACAGCTCCGACGAGCTCGGGGCCCACAATATCTGCTCCCTGGACCTGGACAACGGGATCTTCCGCCGCCACAGCGACGTGCGCACCGGCAACTTCTTCCCGGTGGAGATCCCCGGCGAGAAGGGCAAGCTGGTCATCTCCTCGTATCACAAGGGCAGCTTCCTGCTGTTCAAGAAGGACGTCGAGCCCGCCCTGGCGCAGCAGGCGGTGGAATTCAGCGCGGCGCAGCATGCCGCCGCGGCCGCGCCCGTGGCCAGCGGCGATGCCGCCGCGGCCATACCCGACACGCTGGAAGTGAAGAAATACAAGCCCTTTGAAAAACTGGTCATCAGCTCGCTGCCGCCGGTCAACCTGGGCATCGACAGCGGCGGCGGGTTCTACGGCTCCTCCTACCTGAACGTCACCGACATGCTGGGCGACCACAACTTCATCTTCTACCTGGCCTCCTTCTACGGCTACCGCTCCTACCACCTGGCCTATCTCAACCAGCGCCGCCGCCTGCAGTTCTACGGCCACCTGTTCTCCGAGAGCGACGCCTATTATTACCCCTATGTCAGCGACCTGTACCTTTCGCTGCGCAGCCGCATCGGCGGCGACTTCTCCCTGATCTACCCCTTCTCCCGTGCGACCCGCGCCGAGCTGACCATTTCAGCCTACCATCAGGAGGAAGACTCGGATCTCTTCTATTACGGTTTCGAGCTGCCATACGGCCAGTTCTTCAACGGCTTCGCCCTGCCGCTGCAGGCGGCGCTGGTCTCCGAGACCACGCGCTTCTCCTACTACGGGCCCAACAGCGGCCACACCTTCCGCCTCAGCGCCGCCAAATACCTCAAGCTGTTCTCCAACTCGCTCGACGCCTATGCCCTGGAAGGCGATGCCCGCAAGTACCTGCGCCTGGACAACAACACCCTGCTGGCCTTCCGCCTGAGCGGCTTCTACTCGGGCGGCGACAATTCCCTGCTGTTCTGGACCGGCGGCAACAACACGCTGCGCGCCGCCAATTTCCGCGGCGTGGTCGGCAACAAGGGCTTCGTCTTCAACGCCGAGTTCCGCTTCCCGCTGATCCACGCCGCCCTGACCCCCATCGGCGTCGTCGGTCCCCTGCGGGGCGTGTTCTTCTTCGACCTGGGCGGGCTGTGGTTCCATGACGAGCCGTACCGCGTTTTCGAGAAGGGGAGATTCAAGGTCCAGGACGCGCTCTCCTCCTACGGCTACGGCGTCGAGTTCTTTTTCTTCGGCTACCCCTTCCACGTCGAGTGGGTCTGGCGCACCGATTTCACGCAAAAAAGATACGCCGGCGTGAATTTCTGGATCGGCTTCGACTTCTAGAAAAACAGGTAGACAAGGATAAAGGGGTAAAGGGATAAAGTAAGAAGCTGCCCCCGGGAGAGGCCGGCCAGTGCTCTTTCATTACCTCTTTCCCTCTTTACCACTCTACTACTCTACCACTTTACCGCTTAACCCCTCTACCCCTTTACCCCTCTACCCCTTTACCTCTTTTCTTTCTTCCCCGTCCCCGGCCGGGCGTTGACTTTGCCCGGGAAAAATGCGAAAATCCCCGGGGAAGGGAAAGAAATGCTGATCAACCATACGTCGAAGCAGGTGACCGCCAAGATCGTCTATTACGGCACCGGCTTGGGCGGCAAGACCACCAACCTGCAGTACATCTATTCGGTGACCAGCCCGCGCACGCGCGGCGAGCTGGTGTGCATGGAGACCGAGATCGAGCGCACCCTATTCTTCGACCTGCTGCCGATCAACGTCGGCCTGGTCAAGGGCTACGAGACGCGCTTCCAATTGTACACCGTGCCCGGCCAGGTCTTCTACGACTCGACGCGCAAGCTGGTCCTCAAGGGGGCCGACGGCATCGTGTTCGTGGCCGACTCGCAGGAGCTCATGGAGCAGGCCAACCGCGAGAGTTTCGACAACCTGAGGGAGAACCTGGGATTCTACTCGCACCGCATCGAGGAAATGCCCATGGTTTTCCAGTACAACAAGCGCGACCTGAAGAACATCTCGCCGGTGGAAAAGATGAACGGCGCCCTGAACCAGCTCAGCCGGCCGCATTTCGAGGCCGTGGCCCGCAACGGCCGCGGCGTCATCGAGACCCTGCGCGAGATATCGTCCCTGACCCTGGTGCGCATCAAGGAGGCGCTGGACCACTCCATCCGCACTCCCAAGAACGTGGCCGTTCATTTTGACGTCAACCACGACCAGCAGATCGTAAAGATGGAGGATCTGCCGGTGAAGAAAGTAAGCGTCGAGCAGCTGCAGGCCCGCGAGGCCGGCCGGGAAGTGATCACCCAGGCGCCGGCGGCAGCGCCGGCTGATGAAAGGGCCGCGGCCCAGCCCGCCTCCGAGCCGCGCCGCCCCGCCCCGGCAGGGCGGTCGCTGGGCGATCTCCTGGGAGGCCTGGAGGATCCCAGCCGCATCACGCGCATCGAAAGAATAACCGCGGGCAACGGCCGTCTGGGCGTGGAGATCCGCGACGGTGAAGGCCGCTCCCTGCGGTCGCTCGATATCGTCCTGCGTCCCGAGACCAAAAAGGTCACGATCATCCTGGATGTCAAAAGCTAGGTCGTTGCTGCCGCTTGCCGCCCTGTTGCTGGCGGCCGCCTGCGCCTCCTCCCGCCCCGCCGTTTCGTCGCCGCGCACCGTCCCTGACCCGCGCGCGATCCCGGGCCCGGCGGCCAGGGCCGAGGCCATTTTCCAAAGCGGCAAGGCCCTCCTGGAAAAAAAGGACATGCAGGGGGCGAAGGAATGCTTCGACCGCTCGCTGGACGTGCTGCTCGACGCCGGCACGGCCGAGGACGGCCGCCGCGCGGCGCTGGACGGCCTGGTGCGCAGGATCGCCGCCATCGAGCTGAGCTACCTGAAGGACAAGAATAGCCCCGAGAACGGCAAGCACGAGGCCTTCCTCGACCAGGTCATCGCCACGCCGCTGTTCCTGCCCTCGGAGAAGGACGTCCAGGACCTGCAGCATAAGGTCGGTGAGGCCGCCGCCGTCGCCTACAGCCTGCCGGTGATCGTTAATCCCCAGGTGGTCTCCTTTTTGAAGGCTTTCCAGACCATCCGCCACGACGGCATCCAGCGGGCCCTCGATCGCATGGGCGAGTTCATCGGCCCCTTCCAGGAGATCTTCCGCCGTCACGGCCTCCCCGAGGACCTGGCCTACCTGCCGATCATCGAAAGCGGCTTCCGGGTCGACGCCACGTCGCGGGCCCGCGCCCGGGGTGCGTGGCAGTTCATGGCCGCGACGGCGCGCCTGTTCGGGCTGCGCGTCGACTGGCAGGTCGATGAGCGCCTCGACCCGTTCAAGGCCGCCGATGCGGCGGCTCGCTTCCTCAAGCACCTGTACGAGGAGTACAACGACTGGTACATCGCCCTGGCCTGCTACAACGGCGGCCCGCGCCGGGTCGAGAAGGCCATGCGCGCTTTGCAGACGGCCGACTTCTTCACCATCAACCGCAGCCACCACATCCGTCGCGAGACCAAGAACTACGTGCCCGCCTTCCTGGCCTCGTTGATCATCGCCCGCTCTCCCTCCGAGTACGGCTTCAGCCTCGGCGGCGGCGAGCCGCTGCTGGCCGGCAGCAAGACGGTCGAGGTGCCCTCGCCGGTGTCGCTGCCGCGGGTGGCCGAGCGGCTGCAGATGCCGCTGGCCGAACTGAAGAAGCTGAACCCCGAGCTGCTGCGCGACTTCACCCCCAGCAACGCCTCGGCATATGCCTTGCGCGTGCCGGCGGCAGCCGACGAGACGGCGCTGGCCGGCCTGGAGTGCATCCCGGCCGGCAAGATCCCGCGCTACAACTCCTACCGCGTACGTTCCGGCGACACGCTGTCCGCCATCGCCCGCCGTCACGGCACCTCGGTGCGGCGCATCCAGTCGGCCAACGGAATGAGGTCCACTTTAATCCGGCCGGGCATGCACCTCATCATCCCCGGGGGAGAGTAATGGTCAGCCGCATCCACTCGGCCGTTCTCAACGGTTTGGAGGTGGTGGCCACCGAGGTCGAAGTCGGCTTCTCGCGCGGCATTCCGGGCATCGTTATCGTCGGCCTGCCGGATAACGCCGTCAAGGAGAGCCGCGAACGCCTGAAGCTGGCCATCGGCCACCAGAATTTCGACTATCCGCAGGCCACCAAGATCGTGGTCAATCTCTCTCCGGCCGACGTGCGCAAGGAGGGCTCGGCCCTCGACCTGCCCATGGCCGCGGGCATCGTCATGAACCGCTACCGCCTGTCCGGGGCGGCCTTCTCCGAGCTGCTGTTCTACGGTGAGCTGAGCCTCGAGGGCGGCCTGAACCCGGTCAAGGGGGTGCTGAACATCGCCCTGTTCGCCCGCCAGCACGGTTGGCGGGGCATCGTCATTCCCTATGAGAACCGGGAGGAGGCCCAGTTCGTCAGCGGCATCGAGGTCTATGCCCTGAAGAACCTGGCCGAGGTGATCGAACTGGCCGAGCACCCGGAGCGTTTCGCCCCCGCTCGCGGCTCCGCCGTCCGTCCCGCCGCCGACCCCGCGGACAATGATTTTTGCGAGATCAAGGGGCAGTACCTGGCCAAACGGGCCATGGAGATCGCCGCCGCCGGCTCGCACAACGTCCTGATGATCGGCGCCCCGGGTTCGGGCAAGTCAATGATCGCCAGGGCGCTGCCTTCCATCCTGCCGGAGATGAGCGACGACGAGGTGCTGGAAACCTCCCTGATCTACAGTGCGGCCGGCCTGCTGGGTGCCGGCGGCGGGCTGATGCGCCGCCGGCCGTTCCGCTCGCCGCACCACACCATCTCCGACGTGGGCATCAGCGGCGGCGGCAAGTACCCGGTGCCGGGCGAGATCTCCCTGGCGCACAACGGAGTCCTGTTCCTCGACGAGATCCCCTATTTCAAGCGCTCGGCCCTGGAGGTGCTGCGCCAGCCCCTGGAGGATGGCCAGATCACGGTCTCGCGCTCGCTGACCTCGGCCACCTTCCCGGCGCGCTTCATGCTGGTGGCGGCCATGAACCCCAGCCAGGACGCCGCCGGCTTCGGCGATAACGGCTGCGGCGCCGCCTCTTACCAGAAGCGCCGCTATTACTCCAAGCTGTCCAAGCCGCTGCTGGACCGCATCGACCTGCAGCTCGAGGTGAGGAAGGTCAAGCTGGAGGAGATCACTTCTTCCGCGCTGGCTGAAGGCTCCGGCGCCATCCGCGCCCGGGTCTCCCGGGCGCGCGACCTGCAGGCGCAGCGTTTCCGCGCTCTGAAGCGCAAGCTGTTCGCCAACGGCCAGATGCGCAACGCCGAGATCCGCCGCTTCTGCCCGCTGGACGAGGAGGGCGAGCGGCTGCTGCGCCAGGCCGTGGAAAAGTTCGACCTGAGCGCCCGCGGCTATTTCCGGGTGCTGAAGGTGGCGCGCACCGTCGCCGACCTGCAGGGCGAGGAGCGGATCGCGCCGCCGCACGTGCAGGAGGCGCTGCAGTACCGCTCGCTGGACATGAGCCGGTTCTGAGGAGCGAACGGCGGGATGACATTCCAAAGAAGGCACCTGGCGCAGATGCTGGTCCTGATCGCCGTCGCCGCGGCCGTGGGCCTGGCCGTCAATTTTTTTTCCGCCGAACCGCTGCCGCTGCTGCGGCCGCTGCCGGCTCCGGTCTCCGCCATGCCGACCGTCGGCGAGGTGGACGCCGATTTCGTCGACCAGGTGCGCGGGGCCTCCGCCACCCTGCTCGTGGACGCCCGCGCCGCCGCCGCGTACCGCTTGGGCCATGTTCCCGGCGCGCTCAGCCTGCCGCTGGGAGAATTCGCCGAGGGCTTCTCCCGCTGGGAAGCGGAATTGCGCCAGGCGGACCTGCTGATACTGTATTGCAGCGATCCGACCTGCAGCGACTCGCCCGAGCTGGCCCGCCGCCTGTGGGACAAGGGGCTGAGGAAGATCCTCCTCTTCAAGGGGGGGATGGAGGAATGGATCGGGAGGGGCCATGCCGTTGAAAAGTAGCCTGCGCGGGATCCTCTCCTCAACGTGGCTGCAGGGGCTCTGTCGCCTGGCGCTGGGCGGGATCTTCATCTATTCCAGCCTGGACAAGATCGCCCACCCGGACGAGTTCGCCAGGATCATCGCCAATTACGCCATCCTGCCCGATATCCTGGTCACCCTGCCGGCCCTGGTCCTGCCCTGGCTGGAACTCACCGCCGGGCTGCTGCTGGTCGCCGGCATCTGGACGCGCAGCGCGGCCGGCCTGCTCTCGCTGCTGCTGCTGGTCTTCATCCTGGCCCTGGGCGTCAACGCCCTGCGCGGCATCGACGTGAACTGCGGCTGCTTCTCCACCTCGGCCAGCGATACCGAGAACGCCTGGGGCCTCATTCTCCGCGACCTGCTGATCCTCATTCCTGGACTGGTCATCGTGTTCTTCGGCCGGGAGAAGGGGAATCGAGATTGACTGAACTCCGTAATTCGTGATCCGTGATCCGTGATTCGAAAGAGAGATGGATAATTAGTCTACGTGATGCGGGAACGAACTTTCAGAACTCCGTGATGCGTGATGATAAAGAGGAAAGCACTTTTTTTATCTTTCGTGTCACGTGTCACGCGTTACGCGTCACGTAGGCACATTACCCATTCCTGCAAGGGTCATTTCATTCCTCGATCGTCATGTCGCGCTCAAGCTGCTCGGCCTGCTCCGCGGCCTGCATGGCGTCGTCCATGGAGATCTTGCGCGCCTTGACCAGCTCGATCAGGTGCTGGTCGAAGGTCTGCATCCCCAGGTCGCGGTTCTTGGCGATATGGGAGAGGATCTCGTTGGTCTTCTCGGGATTCTTCAGGCACATCTCGATGGTCTTGTTGGCCAGCATGACCTCGCAGGCGGGGAACATGCCGCTCTTGTCCATGGAGGGGAGCAGCTGCTGGGAGACGATGGCCACCAGGTTCTCCGACAGGCGCTGGCGCACCGATGGGTGCTCCTCGGCCGGGAAATACCCCAGCAGGCGGTTCAGGGTGCGCATGACGTCCGGGGTGTGGATCGAGGCCATGACCAGGTGGCCGGTCTCGGCGGCCTTCAGGCAGGTGTCCACCGTCTGGTGGTCGCGCAGTTCGCCCACCATCAGCACGTCGGGGTCCTGGCGCATGGCGGCGCGCAGGGCCGAGGCGAACGACTCGGTGTCCGGGCCGATCTCGCGCTGCGAGACGACCGAAAGGTTCTTGTCGAAGAGGTACTCGATCGGGTCCTCGATG
>DCVK01000016.1 GCA_002335385.1 Candidatus Aminicenantes bacterium UBA2190 | reverse complement strand
GTCATGAAGCTCCGCAACGGCTACAACGTCGGCCTCGCTGTCGGCACGATCACTGGCATGAACGAGATCGGCCGCAAGGAGGCGCACTACAAGATCCCGGAGAAGGCCTTCCCCTACGATCCGGCGAAACCCCTCGTCAAGCTCCTCGGCACGGGCGGCACGATCGCCTCGCGCCTCGACTACCGCACCGGCGCCGTCATCCCGGCGTTCTCGCCCGGCGAGCTCTACGGTGCCGTCCCCGAGCTGGCCGACATCTGCAACCTGACGACCGAGAAGCTGTTCGCCGTCTTCAGCGAGAACATGGGGCCCGAGCAGTACATCGGCCTGGCCAAGGCCATCGGCAAGGAGATCCGCAAGGGGATCGACGGCATCGTCATCGGCCACGGCACCGACACCATGCACCACACCGCCGGCATCCTCTCCTTCATGGTGCAGAACCCGCCCGTGCCCATCGTCATGGTCGGCTCGCAGCGCTCCTCCGACCGGCCGTCGTCGGACGCGGCGCTGAACCTGATGCACGCCACCAAGACGGCCGCCGAGTCGGACATCGCCGAGGTCATGGTCTGCATGTTCGGCCCNNGCTCCACCTTCCGCACCATCGGCGATATCCCGCTGGCCATGGTCGACCGCAGGAAGATCACCCCCCTGCGCCAGGATTACAACCGCCGGCGCAACGACCGCGAGGTCACCATCCAGCCGTACTTCGAGGAGAAGGTGGGCATGCTCTACTACTACCCCAACATGCAGCCCGACATGATCGACTCGATGGTCGACAATGGCTACCGCGGCATCGTCATCGCCGGCACCGGGCTGGGTCACGTCAACAAGCCGCTCTACCCGGCCATCGTGCGCGCCGCCGAAAAGGGCGTGGCCATCTACATGACCGTGCAGACGCTGTGGGGCTATGTGCACATGTTCGTCTACGATACCGGCCGCGACCTGATGGCCAAGGGCATCGTGCCGGCGGAGAACATGCTGCCCGAGGTGGCCTACGTCAAGCTGGCCTGGGCCCTGGGCCAGACGACCGATCTGGACAAGGTCAAACAATTGATGTTGACGCCGATTGCCGGCGAGATCACCGAGCGCGAGCCTTATAATGGTTATTTGATATTCCAGGGCGGCATCCCCGAGGTCGAGGAGTTCATCCGCAAGTTCCACAAATAAATTGGTTGTAGTGGCCGAACCTTGACTTTCTCATTTCGAAGGGAATATTCTTTGTGCAACGAGAAGTGCCGCGATCTGATTTTCCGGGGCACTTTAAGCCTCTCTATTCAGGGTAAAGGAGGAACTTTGGCAATCAAGGTAAAAACCGGGTGGCAGGTCTTGCTGGTCGCGATCTGGATCAATTTTTCGGGAACCGTCAGGTGGATGTTGTTCGCCAAGCCAAAATTCGACGCCCTTTACAAAGGAAGGGGATTGGATTTTCCCAATGCGCTGGCCAATAACATCCTCTGGATACTATGGGGAGTGCTGGCGGCGGTTCTGGTCGTTTTCCTGTCCAAGAAATTCAGCATGTTGCATACCTTTTACCTTTCATACCTTGCTGCATTTGTCATGCACTGGATCGTGCTTTGGAACGCCGCGGCCCTGCCCCTCGATCTACTGTGGATCGCCGTTCCCTGGAGTTTGGTCGAAGTGTTCATCGCGGCGCTGATTGCAAACAGGCTGCAATGCCGCGGCGCGGCAAACTAGGGAATCGTTAAAACGTCGACGGGGAGACGATCGATGGTTTCCAGCGCCGGCGAGATCATCGGGCGCGAGCCTTATAACGGCTATCTGATATTCCAGGGGGCATCCCCGAGGTCGAGGAGTTCATCAGGAAGTTTCACAAGTAGGCGATAGCAGGGAGAGGGGGTATTCATGCAGGAGAATGACTTCTTTGATGGCATCAAGCAATTACCAGTAAAAATCGGTTCTCAGACCGTCCCCTTCCCTTTGTTTTATCGGGACGTTGCATATTTGGGAGTGTTCCTGCTTGCTCCCCTGGATGCGGTAAAAAACATTTTGCCTTCTAAAAGAATGCACCCGTTTCGCCTGACTCACTGGCATTGCATCGTCTCCATAACTGCCTCCGAGTATAAAAATAGTGATATTGGCCCATATAATGCCGTATCGATCGGCGTTCCTTTTGTTCTGGATAGGGTTTCACCCGTCTTGACAGGCATCCTGCGCACTCCCCCGGAAGTTCCCATGATCTACCTTCTCCATCTGCCGGTCACGACTGAAATAGCTCGCGATACAGGGGTTGAGATCGCTAATTTTCCAGAGTTTTTAGCGGATATCAATTTTAAAAGCGATGACCGATGGATAAACTGCAAAGTCGACGCAGAAGGAAAGAATATTTTGAGTCTGTCAGCCAGGAAAATGGATCTCAGCCCTTTTCCCAGGCAACGCGTGTATCCAATAACCTTGCAACAAGATCGTTTGCTGCGTTCAGAATTAATCTATAGCGAGAGTCGAGCCGGAATTTCAAGGAAACAATCGGATGTCAGTTTGGAGTTTGGCGAACACCCAGTTGGTGCGAAGCTGAAAGAACTGAAGTTGGGCCGGGTGCTTCAATATCAATATTATCCGGCAGGCCAAGCCGTGCTGTCGATGGTTATTGAAAGTTATCCTATTTAAAACAAGGTTTGTTCTTTTTCTTTCTTCTCCCGGTCCCGGGCGCCGTTCGCTCGGGGCCAAAGTACTTTTCGCTGCGGTAACGCAGCCAGACGCGCAGCACCTGGGGGACCTTTTCCCTCTGCTCCCGAGAAAGTCCCTCGTACATCCGCATGGCCATGGCGCGGTGGGTGCGGCAGGCATGATTGCGGCGGGCGTCCCAGTACGAGCGGGCCAGCCGGATCAGGCGGCAGGTCTCCTTGACGGGATCGGCAGTGCCACTCCTGGACATGAAAGGATTATACTCGATGTGGATGCATCCATGCGCTTTTCAATGCGGATTTGCGCTTTTATTGGAAGCTCACAAAAATCCCGGCCTGGACTTGGAACTGAAGAAAAAATTCACGGAACTTTTCGCCAGGTATTTCGCGGGATCCGAACTGCCGCTGACCTTCCATTACGCCGCCGCGCCGCCCGCGGGCATGGGAAATAATCTAATCAGCGTGAATTCGCCTGTTTTGCCAGGCCGTACCAGACCTGGGTGGCCCAGAACGGGTTGTTGCGGTCGATGGTCAGGGTCGGCTTGGCCGCGCCGTCGGCCCAATGGCGCCCGAGGGCATAGAGCAGGTCGAGTTCCTGCAGCACGCCGTCGTAGACCCACAGCGGATGGACGTTGTCGCCGGCCTGATGGTAGGTGAAGCCGATCTTCCGGCGCACTTCCCTGATTTCATCCTCGCTGCGGTCGAGGAATTTGCCGCCCATGCCCACGGACATGGCCGGCACGCCGCGGGCAGCGAAGGGGAAGTGATCGCTGCGGAACGAGCCGCCCTCCGTATCCACGGCGCGGGTCCTCAGCGTGAATCCCCTGGCGCCGGCGATTTCCTGCACGTCCGCCAGGGCGCTGCCGTATTCCACCGGGAAGGCGGAGAAGGAATCGCACCTTCCGAAATGGTTCATGCAGTCCTTGTTGATCACCATGGCGATCTGCTTCAGGTCGAAGGGGGGATGCTCGACGAACCAGGTGGAGCCGAGCAGGCCCATCTCCTCCCCGGTCACCCCCATGACGGCCACGGTCCTCCTGGGCTTCACCGGCGACTGGGCGAAGGCGCGGGCAAGGCAGATCAGGGCGGCCGTGCCGCTGGCGTTGTCCAGCGCCCCGTTGTAGATGCGATCGCCCGTTTCATCGGGCAGGCCGATGCCGAAATGGTCGAAATGGCCGGTGAAGAGGACGAATTCATCCTTCAGCAGGGGATCGCTGCCGGGGATGACGCCGATCACGTTGTGGCAGTCGGCCCGTCTCGCCTTCTGCCGGAAGGAGGCTTTCAAGCGCAGCGGCAGGACCATGGGCTTGAACCTGCGGCTGTCGGCCTTTTTTTTCAGGGTCGCGTAGTCGAGCCCTGTGCCTTGCAGCGCCCGCTCGAAGGCGCCGTGGGCGATCCAGGAGAAGATCTGCAGGGGCGCGTCCTTCAAGTCGGCGAAGGTGAAGCGCTCGCCCAGCCAGCTGTTGCGCACAACCGACCAGTCGTAGGTGGCTTCGCGCTCGTGATGGATGAGCATGATCCCCTTGGCCTTCCTGCGCCGGGCCATCTCCAGCTTGTAGGTCCAGCGCCCGTAATAGGTCAGCGATTCGCCGCCGAATCGGGTGGCCTTGAAGTCGGGATCGTTGACCAGGGCGACGATGATCTTGCCCTCGACGCTTTGTCCCTTGAAATCGTCCCACTTGTATTCGGGCGCCTCGATGGCGTAGCCGACGAAGAGGAGTTCGTCGTCCGCGGAAATCTCCTCCGCCATCACCTCGCTGGTGACGCAGAATTCCGCCAGCGCCTCGATCGGGCATTCGTCCTTACCGCGGTTCAGGGCGAAGCGCACCGTCTCGTAGTCGGTGCGGAACCCCTTGAGCTGGACGGGCTGGAGGTAGCCGTATTCACCGGAGCAGGGCTGCAGCCCGAGCGACTTGAACTGGGCGGCGATGTAGGCGGCGGCCAAAGCGGCGCCGCGGTCGGCCGTGGCCCTGCCCTCGAGCAAATCGCCGGCCAGGAATTCCAGGTGTCCCCGGTATTCATGCTCGCTGAATCGGCCATCCAGGTCCTCTGCCGCCGCAAAGGCATTCCCCCCCAGGACGCCTGAAACCAGGAACCAGCCGAAAAATATCCAACATGCCACCGTCTTCCAGCGGATCGCCATGACAGCCTCCTTGATTCACTTCCAGATACGGCAAGGAACAGCGGATGGTTATTTTGAGATCCTCTGGCTCAGGTCTGAAGGATCCTGAGGTGGAATGATCATGGGATCTCACGTGGCCGGCGATGCCTTTCTAGAGCATAGGTGAATGGGGACCGGTGCTTGACATTGCGCCCCGGGCGGAATAGGCTGACCCGCATGAGGCGCTGGTCGATTTTACTGCTGGCCGTGTCGTTGCTGCCTGGGCTGCTCCTGACCGGCCAAGGGTTGCATCTGCCCGGGCCCGGAACGGAGCGTGAGCGGGCGATCGACCACCGCACCCGCGCCTGGTCCGCTACCCGGCCGCAGGTCAACCTGACCCACGTCTTCGCCGGCGAGATCAACCGCCGCGGCCGGCCGGTCGGCTTCCACTCCCGTCCCGGGGGAGTCGATCCCAGGGGCAGCGGCATCGTGCGTATTGTCGACCGGCCGAATCGCCTCGGCGTCTACACCGCCGTGGCCTGGATCGGCCGCCGCAATCGGACCAAGTTCTCGACCTTCTATCCCGACCGCCTGGCCCGGGCCCAGGTGATCGGGGCCATCCTGGCCGCTTTTCAAAAGGGCAGACGCGCCGGCGAGGTGTTTCGCGGCCCCTCGGGGCTCGGCTTCATCATCGAGGGCTATTTTCAGAACGGCCGCATCCAGACCGCGTATCCCATCTATTCCCCTGACAGGAGCTGACCATGTCCTACCGGTTCTATCGCGATGACGACGGCGATCTCAGGGCGCAGACGGGTCGCGGTCTGCGCCTGCTCGGCCGTTTCCTGGAGGCCGACATCCAGGACAGCATTCTCATGTGCGACGAGGTGCTGGCGGCGCTGGACGATGTCGTTGCCGGCCGCGCCCGGCGCCGGCAGTTGACCGGCAACGCCCACACCCTGACCGCCTTCAAGCACAAGTCCCGCATCCGCTCCGAATTCGGCCGCAGCGCCGATCTGGCGCTGCCGACCTGCAAGCTGCGCCGGGCCCTGCTGGAATGGCGGGCGCTGCTGGAGAATGCATCCCGCCGGCGTCCCGGCAAATAAGGCGGCCGGGGACGGAACGAGTCGGGCTTCACCCGGGCCCGATTTTGCGCTATAATTGATCGTAACCTGAAGTCCTCTTCGCCGGCGGCGCCGTCCGCCGCGTCACCCTGGAGCGATCAGATTGGACCATACCAAGGAACTGGGGCAGGCCCCGGTCGGCAGGCTGCTCTGGAAATACTTCGTCCCCGCCATCATCGGCGTGCTGGCCAACATGCTCTACAATCTCGTGGACCGGATCTACATCGGCCGGGGGGTGGGAGCGCTGGCCCTGTCGGGCGTGACCGTGACCTTTCCCATCATGATCGTCGTCATGGCCTTCGGCATGCTGGTGGGCATGGGCTCGGCCTCGCTGGTCTCCATCCGCCTGGGCGAGCGCAAGCGGGACGAGGCCGAAAGGATCCTGGGCCACGCCTTCGTCCTGCTGGCGGGCATTTCGCTGGCGCTCAGCGGGCTGGGCCTGCTGCTGCGCGATCCGGTGCTGTCGCTGTTTGGCGCCGGTCCCGAAACACTGGTCCATGCCCGCGACTACATCACCATCATCCTGCTGGGAAACGTCTTCCAGGGCATCGGCTTCGGAATGAACAACCTGATCCGGGCCGAGGGCCATGCCCGCATCGCCATGGTCACCATGATCCTCGGCGCCCTGTTGAACATCATCCTCGACCCGCTCTTTATTTTTGTCTTCCAGATGGGTGTGGCCGGCGCGGCCCTGGCCACGGTGATCTCCATGGCCGTTACCAGTTACTGGGTGCTGATCCACTTCACCGGCAGGAAAAGCCTTCTGCGGCTGCGGGCCAAGAATTTCCGCCTGGACCGGCGGATCGTGCGCGAGATCCTGGCCATCGGCATGGCGCCGTTCGCCATGCAGCTGGCCGGCAGCGTCATCCATGCCATCTTCAATATCCAGCTGATCCGCTACGGCAGCGACCTGGCCGTCGGCGCCATGGGCATCATCAACGGCGCGGGGATGATGTTCGTCTTTTGCGTGATCGCCGTCAACATGGCGGCGCAGCCGATCATCGGCTTCAATTACGGCGCCCGGCAGTTCCAGCGGGTCAAGCGGACGCTGAAGATCGCCCTGATCGCCGCCACCGCCGTCACCACGGCCGGGTTCCTGGCGGTGCAGCTGTTTCCCGCTGCGATCATCGGGCTGTTCAACCGCGACGATCCCCGCCTGCTGGCGATCGGGGTCAGGGGCATGCGCATCCTGCTGGCCGCCTTCCCCGTGGTGGGCTTCCAGGTGGTCAGCTCCAACTTTTTCCAGGCCATCGGCAAGGCCAGGACGGCCATGCTGCTCAACCTGCTGCGCCAGGTGATCCTGCTGATCCCGCTGGTGCTGCTGTTGCCGCTGGCGCTGGAGATCGACGGCATCTGGCTGGCCGGGCCGCTGGCCGACGTCTCCGCGGCGGCCATCACCGCCGTGGCCATCCGCCGGGAAGTGGATCGCCTGAACGGCCGGCAACTGCAGCAGGTCGAGGTTCCCGAGCCGGAGGGGCTGGGCCCCGACAGCCGGCACTGGTAGAGAGGATTTGGGCGCCTATCCTCCCGGCGTTCGCCGCCAGGCTATTCGGTTAATTGTTCCTCAATCGCGGCCGCTGTCCCGGCCGGCAGGCCTTTTTCCTTTTTCCAGCGCTCGGCGCAGGTTTTGCAGAGTTCGCTGATGTTCTTGAGTTCCCTGGCCTGGGCAACGGTGCCCTCGAAGATCTCGTCGGTCTTTTTGGTGTTGATATGCTGGCAGTCCGCCAGCACGTGATACTTCGTTCCCGATTTCGTCCAGTAGACATGGTTCTGGCCGGTCAGCGACTCCACCTGCGCCGTCTGCTCCGCATACTCCTCGATGGAGGGCGGGTTGAAATCGACGCCGACGAAACCCGCGATCAGCATGGCGATCACGGCGACGGCGCCAACGAGACCTTTTTGCTTGCCCTTCAGGTCCTTGTTGGTGAAGATCAGGAGGACCAGGGGCAGGAAGGCGATGACGGCGATGATCGCGCCCAGCTGGTTCTGGACGAAGAACCTGAACTTGTCCTTTTCCGAAGCGGGATCAAAGCGGTTGGCCTTCTTCCACAGCAGCGAACCGATGACGGCGAAGACCAGGTCGGCCACGATCAGGACGATGAGCAGCCATGTCTTGATCGGCGGGCTCTTCAGCTGGAGAATGGCAACGACTTCCAGGCCAATGGCCACGATCCAGGAAAGGATGGCGAATATGCGGAACTTCTTCGCCTTGGCCTTGCTTTCGTCGCTGGCGACGAATGTCCTGGTCTCCCTGGCGGCGGATGAGGTTTCCCCGCCTTCCACTCTGGTCACTTTCTTTTTCGTACCCTTGTCTGGCATGTTGTTCCCTCCTGGTTTCCCATATTGTATACCACGTATTGAGAAAAAAAACATCTTATTGCCTGAACGGGAGAGTGATTGCCAGTCAGGCCGTGCCCGAGCCGCCATTCCGCCCGAGGCCTGTTTCGCCTACAGCGCGAAGCCGATGGTGAAGCCGAAGGAAATGTCGTTGAACATTTCCTCGAAGAATGTCAGCATGTAGGCGCCGAGGCGGAACTTGCTCGCGCGGACTCCGGCCTGCAGCTTCAGTTCCAGGGGGATGGCGACTGCGCTCGACTTGAGCCAGATCTCCTTGATGATGCCGCCGCCGAGAAAGAGCTGGCCGGTCGTGAAATTGACCGTGCCGCCGGGGGCGAGGACCAGCGAATCGGTCGTGAACTTGCTGTCGGTGTACAGAGTGCACTCGGGACTGAGCAGGATGAACCTGCCGACGGAGATGTCGAAGGTGACGTTCCCCGACAGGACCAGGGGATCGAACTTGAAGTCGCTGCGGGTGAGTATGCCGGCATTGGCGCTGACGTCGATGTTCTGCGCCGGGGCCAGGCCCGCGCAGGCGACGGCGATGGCGATGAGGATCAATATTGTTTTTTTCATGCGCCCCCCTGAGCCGCGGCTATCATAAACGAGAGAAAATGAAAAATCAAGCCGCCCGCCGCGGTTGCCTTTTGGCCGCCGATTTCGTACAATCGCCTCATGGGTCTGAAGGAACAGTTTGCCGGCCTGTTCGCTGCGCATTTCCCCGGGCCGGAACTGCCTCTGGCCTTCTTCTTGGCCGGCGCGTCCAGTTTGGCCGTGCCGCTGAAAAACTCGGGGGCGTGGTCGCTGATTTCGAGGAGAGTCCCTGACCGCCCGCTCATGGGGAAAAGTTGCGCCGCCTGAAACGAACATGAATTCGGTGCGCAGGGAGATCGCCGTCAATTTTGCGCTGGGACTGCTCGTTTCCGCGGCCGTCTCCGCTTTCTTCTCCTGCCTGTTTCTTGGGGCCAGCCGGGTCAATTGCCTGTTCGGCTTGTTGACCGGCCTGCAGGTCTATGCCTACATCTCGCTTTTTTCCGATTTCATAAAGAAGCGCCTGCGCAGGAAAAACATGTTCCTGATGCTCCTCGTCAACACCCTGGCCCACATCCTGAGCATCGCCGGTGCCATCTTCATGGCCCTGCTGATCCTGAACGGTTTCCGCGCCACGGCAGTGCTGCGCATCCTGAGCCACCCTCAGGTCCATGAGATCATCCTGGTCGGAATGGCCTTCGGTTTCGCCCTGAGTTTTCTGTTCCATGTCGTGGAGATGTTCGATACCCTGCTGGGAAAGAATTTCCTCTTCAAAATTCTTGCCGGCCGCTACAACCATCCTTTCGAGCAGAAGCGGCTCTTCATGTTCCTGGACCTGGCCGATTCCACGGCGCTGGCCGAGAAACTGGGCCATAAAAAATATCTCTCGCTGCTGAACGATTTTTATCACGATCTCGCCGAACCGGTCATCGCCACCCGGGGGGAGATCTACAAATACGTGGGCGACGAGGCGATCATCAGTTGGAAGATGAAGCACGGGGCGCCTTATGCGGCGCCGCTGCGCTGTTTCTTCATGACCCGAGAGATCGTGGCCCGTAAAAGCGCAACCTACCTGAAACGTTATGGCGAGCTGCCCCGTTTTCGGGCGGCCGTGCACGGCGGTATGGTGGTGACCGGGGAAATGGGCTTCATCCGCAAGGAGATCGCCTTTGTCGGCGACGTGCTGAACACAACCGCCCGCATGGTGGATGCCTGCCGTGAATTGAACCGCTCCCTGATCGTTTCGCTCGAGGCGCTGGAACAGATGAATCCCGGCCCGGAGATCGTCGTGCGGCCGCTGCCGGAGATCGTCCTCAGGGGAAAGCAGCGGCCGCTGGCGGTTTCGGCCGTGGAATGGGGAACGGCATCGGGCATCGGTTCGCCGCGGGGCGGGGAAAAATAGTGCGGATGGCGGGGAGGACGTGAACGTGAAAGTCAACAGTTGGATTGACCTGGGAATAGGCGCGATCGCATTCCTGGCCGGGATCGTTCTTTTTTTCATGGGAGGGGCCGGCCTGGGGCTTATGGCGGTATTCATGGGCGCTTCGCTGGTCTACCTGGGGATCAGGGGCGGGCGGACGGCCCTGCTGCTTTTCGGCCACGGCGCGGTCATCGCCGGCTGCTACCTGGTGACCTGGGGTATCTACCTGCTGCCGGTTTCCCAGCCCACTCCGGCCCATATCTTGGGACGCCCTCTTTTTTGGGGGCTCTTTTCGATCCTGGGGGGGATCTGCGCCATCTTCCATGGATTCTGTTCCTGCATCGGCAACCGGCGCTGAAGCGCGGTGGCCAGCTCCCCGGGAAAGGCCACGCCCCGTTTTTCTTCCGGCGAGCCGGCCGCATGCTAAACTTTTTCCGCCGAAAGCGAGTAATAAGCGAATGAATCTGTCAGCTCCGCCTTGGGTGCGGGAAAATAAGTCATGGAGGTGGACCTTGAATTCATTCGCGAAGATGTTCCTGGCTCTCGTTTTATCATCCCTGGTCTTGTCCGTCGCCCCGCTTGCGGGCATCGACAATGCGCGGCTGCTGCGCAATCCCGATATTTTCGCCGGGCGCATCGTCTTCCAGTACGGGGGCGACCTGTGGACCTGCCCCGCCTCCGGCGGCCAGGCCGTGCAGCTGACCAGCCATCCCGGCCTGGAATCATCCCCCTGCTTTTCCCCCGACGGCCGCTGGGTCGCCTTCAGCGGCCAATACGACGAGAACATGGATGTCTACATCGTGCCGGTTTCCGGCGGCGAGCCGAAACGCCTCACCTTCCACCCCGGGCCGGACCAGGTCAGCGGCTGGTCCCATGACGGCCGCTCGGTCCTGTTCTCCAGCCCGCGCGACAGCAGCAACCGCTATATGCGCATTTTCAGTGTTTCCATTGACGGCGGCACGCCGGAGGCGATGCCGATGCCCATGGCCTGGCTGGGGTCGATATCGCCGGACGGCACGCGCTTCGCCTATACTTCGCTCTCCAACCGCCAGTCCTTCGATACCTGGCGGCGCTACCGCGGCGGCCATGCCCCGTTCATCTGGGTGTTCGACCTGAAAAGCCATGCCGCGGAGAAGATCCAGTCCTCGGGGAGCAACGACACCTCGCCGCGCTTCGCGGGCGAATGGGTCTACTTCCTGTCGGACCGCGACCGGGTCATGAACCTTTATCGCTATCACGCCGGCCGCAGGCAGGTCGAGCCGCTCACCCGCTATGACGGCGCGGACATCAAGTCGTTCGGCGTCCATGACGGGACCGTCGTCTTCGAGCGCGAGGGCCGCCTGTCCCTGCTCCACGACGGCCAGGTCCGGGCGCTGGCCGTGAATATCCCCAGCGAGCGCATCCTGAGCCGCCCGGGCCATGTCCCGGCCGGAGAGCTTATCTTCAACGCCCATGTCTCCCCCGGCGGCAAGCGTGCCGTCTTTGAATCCCGCGGCGAGATCGTCACCGTGCCGGTGGAGAACGGCGATATCCGCAACATCACCAATACTCCGGGAAGCGCCGAGCGCGAGCCGGCCTGGTCGCCCGACGGCGAGCAGATCGCCTACTTCAGCGACGAGCCGGGCGAATATGCCCTGTTCATCCGCGACCAGCAGGGGATCCGGCCGGCGCGCGTCATCCCGCTGCCGGAGAAGGCGTACTACCATGCGCCGCTATGGTCGCCCGACGGCAAGCGCATCGTCTTCGTCAGCAACCGGCAAACGGTCTACCTGGCCGATGTCGCCGCCGGCAAGGTCGCCGCGGTGGCGACCGATCCCAAGTTCATCAACTATCCCGAATACGAATGGTCGCCCGATTCGCGCTGGCTGTGTTACACCCTGCACGGGGAGAACAACCTGCGCGCCATCCACCTCTACCAGGCGGAGAACGGCGTGTCCCACCGTCTGAGCGACGGCATGAGCGACGCCTATTCGCCCTGCTTCGACAAGAACGGCAAGTACCTCTACTTCGCGGCTTCGACCAACCTGGCCCACGACATGGGCTGGGTCGACCTTTCCGAGTATCCGCACGAGCCGGTGGCCAACATCTACCTCGTTGTCCTTTCCGGCGCCGAGCCCTCGCCCCTGAAGCCCAGGAGCGACGAGGAGGAGAAGCCGGCGGACAAGGAGCCGGAGAAGAAGGACAAGGAGAAGCCGCAGCCGGCGCCGGCGGTCAAGCCCATCCGCATCGATCTCGACGGCATCCTCGGCCGCATCGTCGCCCTGCCCCTTCCCACCCGCAGCTACGTCCGCCTGCAGGCCGGGCAGGACAGGCTCTTTTACACCGAGCTGGTCAAGAAACAGCGCAGCGACACGGGCATCGACCAGAGCGTCACGCTGCATATCTACACGCATGAGAAACGGGAGAGCGAAGTGCTGGCCGGCGATATCGCCTCCTTCATGCTGTCGGCCGACGGCAAGAAGATGCTCTACCGCCAGAAGCGGGACTGGTTCCTGGTCGACGCCGCCAAGGTGGAGCCCGGCAAGGGCAGACTGAAGACCCAGGACATCCGCGTGTACCGCGAGCCGCAGAGCGAGTGGCGCCAGATCCTGCGCGACGCCTGGCGCATCGAGCGCGACTACTTCTACGATCCCGGCATGCACGGCCAGGACTGGCAGGCCGTCTGGGAGCGCTACGAGGCCTATCTCCCGCATGTCTCCCATCGCGACGACCTGAACTACCTGATCGGCCAGATGATCGGCGAGCTCTGCGTGGGCCACGCCTACCGCGGCGGCGGCGAACAGCCGCACATCCAGCAGGCGCCGGTCGGGCTGCTGGGGGCCGACATCGGCGTCCGCGACAACCGGTTCTTCCTGAAAAAGATATATCGCGGCGAAAGCTGGAACCCGGAACTGCGCTCGCCGCTCTCCGAGCCGGGCAACTGGGTCGGGGAGGGGACGTACCTGCTGCAGGTGGACGGCCGCGATCTTGACGTGAAGAAGAACTTCCATTCCTACTTCCTGGCCGGCGCCGGCCGCCAGGTGCGCCTGCTGGTCAACGACAAGCCGGACAAGGCCGGGGCCAGGATCGTGACCGTCGTCCCCCTGGACAGCGATAGCAGCCTGCGTTTCCGCGACAAGATCGACGAGAACCGGCGCCTGGTGGACAAGCTCAGCCAGGGGCAACTCGGCTACGTTTACCTGCCGGACACCGCCGTCGGCGGTTACACCTTCTTCAACCGCTACTACTTCTCCCAGCTGCAGAAGCAGGGGATGATCCTCGACGAGCGCTTCAACGGCGGCGGCTACGCGGCCGACTACATCATCGACCTGCTGCGCCGGCCGCTGATGAACTACTGGAAACCGCGCTGGGGCGGGCTGGGCAGGACGCCGCAGGCCGCGCACTTCGGTCCCAAGGCCATGCTGATCAACGAGTATGCCGGCTCGGGCGGCGACGCCATGCCCTATTATTTCAGGCAGCAGAAGATCGGCCCGCTGATCGGCAAGCGCACCTGGGGCGGACTGGTCGGCATTTCCGGCTACCCGCCGCTGATGGACGGCGGCTATGTGACGGCGCCCACGGTGGCTTTCGTCGACCCCGCCGGCAAGTTCACAGTGGAGAACGAGGGGGTGGCGCCCGATATCGAGGTCGAATGGACGCCCGCCGAGGTGATCGCCGGTCGCGACCCGCAGCTCGAGAAGGCCGTGGAATGGCTGCTGGAGGAATTGCGCAAGAACCCGGCCGGGGAGTTCCGGCCACAGCCTTTCCCGCGCGGGCGCTGACGGCGGTTCGCGGGCGGCACGGCGATGGAAGAACTGCCCCTGGCCAAGGCGTTCATGTTGCTGGAGCCGGGACCGGTGGTCCTGCTGACCACGGCAACGGCGAAGAAGAAAAACGTCATGACCCTCTCCTGGCACATGGTCGTGGACTTCACGCCGCGCATCGCCTTCGTTACCGGGTCGTGGAACCACTCCTACAAGGCGCTGGTCCGTGAGCGCGAGTGCGTAATCGCCGTGCCCGGAGTCGACCTGGCGCGCAAGGTCGTGGCCATAGGCGCCTGCAGCGGCACCGATACCGACAAGTTCAAAAAGTTCAGGCTGACCCCGCTCCGGGCCAAGGCGGTCAAGGCGCCGCTGGTCGCCGAGTGCCTGGCCAACATCGAGTGCCGCGTCGTCGACCATATCAGGAAGCACGACATCTTCGTCCTGGACGCCGTGCGCGCCTGGATCGACCCGAAGCGCCGGGAGCGGCGGATGTTCCATGCCGTCGGCGACGGGACCTTCATCGCCGACGGCAGGAAATTCAGCCACCGGGAGCTGATGCGCGCCAAGCTTCCGCCTGGAGTTTGAAGCGCAAGGCCTGGCCCTGGCCGCCCGAGCGGCCATTTAATTACTTTTCGCAGCCATTGCAGAGATATGTTGCAAATACCTGGAATTGTGCTATATATATAACTGCCAAGGTTATAAATCAGGCAGGGGGAATAGTATGAACAAGAAAACCATGCAAATAATGGCGCGCAAGGCAGCGGTGCCTCTTTTCCCGCTGGTGGGCCTGCTGGCCCTCATCTGGTTCCTCATCCGGGTCGTCCCCAAACCCTCGCGGGCGGCTTACCCCTGCCAGCGGGTGGCCGCCGGACTGGGAGGCGGGTTTCTCACTTACCTCCTGGCCATGCTCGTCCCGGCCGTTTTACTGCAGCGGCTGAACCGGCATGCCGTCCGCTTGCGCCTGCCGATCATCGCCCTGTCGGGCATCGCCTTGATGGCGGTGGCGGCGCCTTATCTGGCGCCCGAGGCGCAAGCGGAGATCGCCGTTCAGGGCTTTGTGCCCGGCGATGCCCCCAATCAGCCGGTCGGCACGGCCAAGGGAATTTTCCCGGGCCGCGTCGTCTGGGTACGCGACACCAATGCCACGCCGTGGGACGGGGCCAGCGGTTTCTGGTGGAGCGACGGCAACACCAGCCAGTTCGCCGTCAGCAGCATGCTCTCGCGCTCGCTGCAGCTGATCAGCGGCGCGTCCACGAACTCCGTTGCCTGGCAAGCCCTGTTCCGTTTCTCCAACGTGTCCAGGGGCCGCGGTGACCGCGGCTACCAGGCCGGGGAAAAGATCGTCATCAAGATCAACGGCAACCAGGATTTCAGCGGCACTTGGGACAACGGCGGATTTCAAAGCCCGCATCTGGTCTATGCCCTGGTCAGCCAGCTGATCGGGACGGCCGGCGTGGCCGGCGCCGACATCACCATCGCCGATGCCTCGCGCTACATCGGGGATCCGATCTACGACAAGATCCGCGGCAATCCCGACCCCCATTTCCAGGCGGTGAACTTTGTGGTCAGGCCCGATTTGAGCAAGAACGGCCGATCGGCGGCCAGCCCCGATTACGCCCATGCCATCCAGTTCGTCAAGCCCGATTCTGCCGCCGCCGACATACCGGATCACTACCCGCCTACCTGCTTCACCGAGGCCGGCTACATCATCAACCTGTCGCTGCTCCGTGCCCACGAGCTCTTCGGCGTCACCCTGGCCGGCAAAAACAATTTTGGATCGGTCTTTAACGGCACGGCTTTTTCCCCCAGCCTGCTGCACGGCTTCGGCACCGTCAGGAATCCCGTCAATGAGCTCGGCGATCCCCATTGCCACCCGGTCTTGACCGGGCACGGGCAGCTGGGCGGCAAGACCGTTCTTTACGTAATGGACGGCTTGTACACGGCCGTTCACCAGGGCTCCAAGACCATCAGCCGCTGGCAGTCCCTTGACAACGGCTACTTCTCCAGCCTGCTGGTGTCCCTGGATCCGGTGGCCATCGACTCCGTCGGCCTGGATTTCCTGCGCAACGAGCCCGCCATGCAGGTCGCGGCCATGACCGCCAACACCTGCAATTACCTGCATGAGGCGGCCCAGGCCGGCAGCCCACCCTCGGGATCGGTGTACGATCCGGAGGGAGACGGCACCCCCCTGCAGAACCTGGGGGTCCACGAACACTGGAACAATGCCGTCGATCGGCAGTATTCGCGGAACCTCGGCACCGGGAGCGGCATCGAATTGGTCAAAAGCGAACCCGCCATCGCCGTCGTCAGCCCCAATGGCGGCGAAAGGCTGAACAAGAAAACATTCCGTCGGATTTCCTGGGAAACGACCGGGATTTCGAAGCCCTTGCAGATGTTCCTGTGGCGGGACGGGGTCCTGATCGGCACCATCGCCGAAAACCTCGATCCCCTTTCCGGGGCCTACACGTGGCGGGTCGGCGATTATATCGGCGGTTCGGCGCTCGTGGATGACGGCTACAGGATCAAGATCAAGGCGCCCGGCATCACGAACGATGCCTGCGATGCCCCTTTTTCCCTGGTCAAGTTGCGGGTGCTGTCTCCCAATGGCGGCGAGAACCCGGGCATCGGCAGTACTGCGCCCATTTCCTGGCGCGCCGGCGGATTGGGCCTGCTGCGGATCACCCTGTGGCGGGGGGGGGCGCAAGTGGGGGTCATCGCCGATAAAGTGGACCCGCTTCTCGGTGTCCTCGACTGGACGGCCGGTTCAACCCAGGGCGGCATCGCCCCGGCCGGGACCGGCTATCTTATTCGCGTCCGCGAGATCGGTACCGAGATCGTCGATGCCAGCGATGCTCCCTTCGCCCTGCAGTAAGCCGGGCGCATACAGCCGCAACCAGGCCCTTTAAAAACTTTTTCCCTGCGGCGATATTTCCTCTCTGCCGCGTGACGTTTTTTGCCCAGAGGACTCGGCGCATGATCCGGGAGGGAGTGCCCAGGGCGATCCGCCTTCTTATGTATGACCGTGATTCCTGATATAATGCGGCTTCCTGAATGATCCCCGAGGGGAATTCATATGTCCCAAATAATTGGCGAGATCGCGGCGTTGCTCACGGCGGCCTGCTGGTCGTTCAACTCGGTGATCTTTACCCTGGCCGGGAAGCGGGTGGGCTCGTCCGCCGTCAACTCCGTTCGCCTGTGGATCGCCTTCCCGGCCCTGCTGCTGCTGCACGGGGCGCTGTTCGGCACGCCGTTGCCCGTGGATATCGAGCTCAAGAGATTGTTTTACCTGGGGCTCTCCGGCGTGATCGGCTTCGTCATCGGCGACGCCATGCTGTTCGAGTCCTTCCTGCTCATCGGCCCGCGCCGGGCCATGCTGCTGGCGCTGCTGGTACCGGTCTTCGGCGCCTTCCTGGCCTGGGCGTTCCTGGGCGAGACGCTGCGAATCCTGGAGATCGCCAGCATCGTGGTGACCCTCGGCGGCGTCGCCTGGGTGGTGGCGGAACGGTCGGCGCCGGAGGGTGATCCCGGCTCTGCGTTGCCGCGGGAAAAATTCCTGGGCATATGGCTGGCAGTAGGCGGCGCGGCTGGGCAGGCGCTGGGATTGCTGTTTTCGCGGCTGGGGCTGGCCGGCGATTATTCGGCCATCTCCGCCACCCTGGTCCGCGTCGGCGTCGCCGGACTGCTGCTGGCGCTCCTCAACCTCTTCCAGGGGAAGCTGCGCGGCCACCTGGCCGCGATGAAGGACGGCAGGGCGCTGCTGCAGATCACCGCCGGCTCGCTGACCGGCCCGGTCCTGGGCGTTACCCTCTCGCTGGTGGCCATTGCCCACGCCCATATCGGCGTCGCCTCGACGCTGATGTCGCTCACCCCGGTGATGCTGCTGCCGGTCTCCCATTTCCTGTTCAGGGAAAGGATCACCTCGCGGGCGATTATTGGCACCCTGGTCGCGCTGTTCGGGGTGGTCATGCTCTTCCTGAGCTGACGTTTCCCTGGCGCCGGAAAAGGCTGCCGCCGGATGCGAATCGGGGCAGGAAAGAAAACTGTTCACGAGATTTTCCCGGGTATTTTCTATTTAAGGATAGAAAATCAGGAGGAAATTGTGAGCAAAAAAAATCATGGCGCATTCCCGGTCGCTCTTGCATTGATCGTCATTGGCTGGTTGTCAGCGATTTCCCTGCCGGCGCAATCCCTGGAACTATGCTGCATTGCCGGCGAGTACAAGGGGTTCCAGGTTAATTATGCCAAGCCGAACTGCCCGGCCCCGGTAAAGGAAAAGTTCACCATGGTCATTCATCAGATGAAGCCGTGCTCGGCGTCCATAAGGGGAACGATCGTCGATTCCTCCGGGACGTTGAACCACTGGACCGGCTCCCTGCGCCGGGGGCTGCGTCGCTGCTGCCTGCTCGAGGGCAGCATCGTCACTCCCGGCGGCAACACGGTCAATTTCAAGGGCACCATATGCCAGCGGCTCGGCAAATGGCAGATCAAGGGCACCTGGGAAGAGATCGGCAGCACCGATCCCTGCCGCGGCAGCGGCACCTGGCAGGCCGCCCAAGACTGACCTTCACCCTTTCGCCGCCGGTCTCCCATTTCCTGTTCAGGGATAGGATCACGTCCCGGGCGATCAGCGGCACGCTGGTCGCATGGCTTGGCGTGGCCATGCTTTTCCTGTTCGAAAGTACTGTTGGCGGGGTCAAGGTTTGCGGGTTGAGAAAAGGCCGGCGCTTCAATCGCAGCGGCGCAGCGTCAGGATGGAGTCGGCACGATAGCTGATGGATTTTCCGTCCCGGCTCATGACGAGCCGCAGCGCGACTTTCACGGGGCGGCCATCGGCGGTGAAGGAGTGCTCGGTGCCGTCGTAGGTGTCGTCGTTGACCCGGCTGACCGAGAACAGCCGGTTGCCGCGCCTGAAAAAGTCGAGCTGCCCGACATGGATCAGGATCGCCTCGTAATCCCCCTGGGCGTTGCCGGCGATCTCGACGACCGGGTAATTCCCGCTGCCCACCACGATGACCCAACAGCCCTTGATCTCGCGGGGGCCGCCCTCCAGCAGGCTGACCCGGCGCTGCAGTTCCTCGATCTCGCGGATCTTTTCCGGAATGATCCGCTCGCGCACTTCGCGCTTGATCGCCTCCGATTCCGCCTGGTATTTCTTGATCTTTTCGGCAAGTTCCCGGTGGTCGACCTTTTTCCCGGGAGTGGACTGGACCGAGAGAATGTATTCGTTGGTGAGCATGGTGATGGCCCTCTCGCGGGACATGTGCGGGGCCATGGCGCCCAATTTTATCGCGCCCTGCAGTATCCAGAGCCCGTTGTTGCCCACCAGCTCCTGCAGCATCTCCAGGTCCTCCCGCAGGTAGCTGAGCGTGGATTTGTCGGAGCGAAGTTGAGTTTTTGCCTGGTCCAGCGCTTGCGGGAGCAGTGCGTCCCGCTCCTGGTCCAGGGCCCTCAGCTCCTGCGTCAGCCGGATGTATTCGTCGTTCAGTTGCAGCGCCTCGCTGTTTTTCCGCTTGACCTCCTCCTGTAGTTGAAAAAGCGAGCTGAACGGGACGCCGTCGATCGCCAGTCCGCCATCCAGCCGCATGATGCCGTCGAGCTTTCTGCGCAAGGCCTGCAGCTGGTCGTCCAGCTGCCGGGTGTCGTAGATGTTGAAGCCGCCGCTTCTTTTCTGTTCCTCGAGGCGCCGGATCTCCGTGTCGACCTGGCTCTTCTTCTGGAACCAGTCTGCCGCGATTCCGGCCAGGCGATCGGCCTGGTTGAGCTCCTCGCGCACCTGCCGCCGCTGCTTGGCGGCCTGGTCGCTGCGGACTTCGATGGCGTCGATCCGGTCCTGGGCATCCCGTTTTTGCGCCCAGGCATGGGCGGCCGGGAGTAAGATTGCCAGAACCAAGGTCAAGCCCGCGAGAACATGGTTTCTGCTAAAAAACATCATCCGCATTTCCTCCCTCAGTTTTAAATGATTATGGACTATCGGCTGGCACGTCGTCCGCTTCATCACCTGGGCTTGTTGCGAAAAAGCTTAAAATCAATCAACAGAATAAGCATCTCATCGCCCCCCGGTTTTCGGTAGATATGAATTGCCTCATTCTTTTGGACCCATCCACTTTGGCTCCGGATGCGGGTCAGGATGAAACGAGGTGCTGAAGGGATCCATATTCCACTATCATGCTGAAAACCTCGGGACCATTCTCCACTATAACGGAATTCGAGATGATCTGCCGTTTCTGGGGATCGCATGACGAAGGTGCAGTCACCGGTCTGGGTTATATCATATCGATGAATCGTTTTGGTGAAAGATTTTTGCAGCCACCAAGTGCCGACCACGTAACTGGCCGGGCAGCCGGGTGGCGGCGCTGGGTTTTGCCGGAGGCGGGGGTCATCTTGGATCACCGGGGGAGCGGTCTGGTCCAGCAACCGGATAGAGTTGGAATCGTCCTTCAGGTGGAGCTTGGCCAGCGATTGCGGCGTGACCCGATCCAGGATCAAGGGCTGGCGGACGGCCGCCGGGTTGGGCAACCGGTTCTGGACCGCCCATTGGTTTTGTTCTCCCGACGCGTTGCTGTCAAAGATCGCGGCCAGGGACTGCCGGTTCATCGGCTGGCCGTCGACGGGGTTCCTGAAATGATGAGCCTTGGCCAGTCCTTCGAGAAACTCATGGGCTTCCCGGCGCAGGGCCTCGTAGTGCTTAAGATATTGCGGGTTTGGATCGGCAATGCGCTTCTGGCCGTGCATGGCCAGCCCCAGGATGATGGCCGCGTTCACCGGGATGTTGTTGAAAAAATGCTGGATGGAGGTGTTCGCGGCCCGGGCATAGGTCCGGTCGGCCTGCTGGATCAGGGCCGTGAGGGCATCCGAATGGTTCAGGACCGCCTGAGCGGGCAACCAGGGAGAAAGGAAGGAGGCGACAAGACAAAACACCGGCAGTAGCCGGACAGCGGATTGGGTATCCAAGGCGCGCGCTTTCATTTCCCCTCCTTGAGGCGCCGTATTCGCAAACGGTATGGTAAGTTTATTTGTGGCCGACTGCAAAGTCAAGCCGGCCATGGTCAACGATCCGTTTGCTTTGCGCCGTTGTCCTCCCGGGCAAAGCTTGTCTTTGCGGGTTTGACTTTTTTCCGGCGCGGCAATAAAATCACGGCCGGGGCGGATCGATTTCTTTCGAGCCCAAGGAGGGAAGATGAAAAAATGCGTCATCATGATGATCCTGACGGCTTGCGTGATCCAGGTCAATGCCAGGCCGCTTCCCTGGCCTGCCGCCACTTCGGAAGCGCTCTACCTTCCCTTCGGCCTGCAGTGGTTCATGGAGATGGACGCCGTGAAGAAAGCGATCGTGGATTACGGCCCGGCGAGCTGCGCTGAGCGCTCATGCCGCTGGATGGCGACCGTCGCCGAGGGCACGGCCGCCTTCGATCTTACTTTCCATGCCGGCACCCTGGTCGGCTGCGAACTGGACTATACCCTGATGCGGGATGCCGGCCAGCCCTACCTGGAGAAGCTTGAGGCCTTGAAGCGGTCGACGAGCGAATGGCTGGTGCGGGACCTCAGGGATTTCCCGCCCCAGTCCACCGCCCCCCACGATGAATACAGCGCCGAGACCCAGGACGCGCGGATCATCGTGAAATGGCGGCAGGGCGAGCATTCTCTTTTCATCAACCTGAAAATGAAAGCGAAATGAGCCGGCCTTGTTGAGGGCTTTGGCCAGGAGGCGGGAACGCTGGGGAAAGTCCTGTTCCCGCCCTATTCCCAGAAATCGCGGGTGAAGAGCACGAACACGGTGTAGATCTCGAGGCGGCCGGCCAGCATGCAGAAGGAGAGCAGCCACTTGCCCGCCAGCGGGATGTGCTGGTAGTTGGCCGCCGGCCCCACGGCGCCCAGGCCCGGTCCGATGTTCCCGATCGAGGCTGCAACCGATGAAAACGCGGTAAGGATGTCGAGCCCCATCAGGGTCATGGCCAGGGTGGACAGGAACAGCAGCCCGATATAGAGGAACAGAAAGCCGAGGATGTTGACCACCACGTCCGGATGAACCGTGCGCTCGTCCACCCGGACCGGGATGACGGCTCGCGGGTGGAGCAGCTTCCTCAGCTCGGCCAACCCCTGTTTGAGGATGATCAGGACGCGGATGACCTTGATGCTGCCCCCGGTCGAGCCGGCGCAGCCGCCGACGAACATCAGGAACAGCAGGACGAACCGCGCCGTGGCTGGCCAGATGCCGAAATCAGAAGTTGCGAATCCCGTGGTGGTGGTGATGGAGACGACCTGGAAAATGGAATGGCGCACCGCTCCTCCCGCCCGCAGGGTCCCGGCCAGGAGATTGTCGGCTGTCAGGAGCAGGGTGAAGACGGCGATGATCCCCAGGTAGAAGCGGAATTCCTCGCTATGCCAGAAGGCCGTCTTTTTCCCCTTCAGAAAATGGTAATGGAGGGTGAAATTCATCCCCGCCAGGAACATGAAGATGAGCACGACCGCCTCGACGAAGATGCTGCTGAATCCGGCGATGGAAGCGGTCCGGGTCGAGAAGCCGCCGGTGGCCATGGTCCCGAAGGATTGACAGAGAGCCTCGTGGAGGTCAAGGCCGCCGATGATCAGCAGCAGGGTTTCCAGGAGCGTGAGCAGCAGGTACACTTTCCAAAGCGTTTTGGCCGTCTGGCGGATGCGCGGCGTGATCTTGTCCGGAGTGGGTCCGGGAATCTCGGCCTTGTACAACTGGGTGCCGCCGATGCCGGTCATGGGCAGGATGGCCAGGGAGAGGACGATGATGCCCATGCCGCCGAGCCAGTGGGTCAAGCTGCGCCAGAACAGCAGGCCGCGCGGCAGATCCTCGACGCGAGCCAGGATGGAGGCGCCGGTGGTCGTGAAACCCGATATGCTCTCGAAAAAGGCGTCGGTGAAGGAGGGAATATAGCCCGAGATAAAGAACGGCAGGGCGCCGAGAGCCGATATGATCAGCCAGCCCAACGTCACGACCGCGAAGCTGTCGCGCAGCATGAGCTCACCCCGGGCGCGGAAAATCAGGATCAGCGAACCGCCGAGGGCCATGGTCAGTGCCGATGAGATGAGGATGGACGCCAGGTCGCCGCCCCGGTAATACCAGGCGAACAGCGCCGGAAGGGCCATGAACATGCCGACGAACAGCAGGATGAAACCCAAGACGCGGCCGACGATTCCACTGTTCACGGCAGGCTCACCTGCTAAAAGAGCTTGTCGACATCGGGGAGCGCCTGGGGCAGGGAGAAGACGATCACGTGGTCGTCGGCCTTAATGCGCGTGTCGCCGACGGGAATGATGACCTGGTCGCCGCGGGTGATGGCGCCGACGATGACGCCGCGGGGGAAATCGACCTTGGTCAGCGGCTTGCGGGTGATGCGCGAGTCGGCGTGGGCGACGTACTCGACGGCCTGGGCGTCCAGTCCCGGGAGGGTGGCCAGGGAAACGACGTCCTTGCGGCGGATGAGGCGCAGGATGGCGTTCGACGTGACCAGGTTCGTGTTGACGGCGGCGTTGACGCCGATGGGCGCCATCAGCGACATGTATTCGCGGCGGTTGACCAGGGCGATGGTCTTGGTCACGCCGAAGTGCTTGGCCAGCAGGCTGGTCAGGATGTTGGTCTCCTCGTCTTCGGTGACGCTGATGAGGGCGTCGGTCTCCAGGATGCCCTCGGTGGACAAAAGGTTGAAATCGCGGCCGTCGCCGTGAATGACCAGCGTGTTCTTCATTTCATCGGCCAAGGTCAGCGCCCGGTCGGCATCCGGATCGATAAGCTTGATGGCCAGGTCCTTTTCCTGGTCCAGGAGCCGGGCGGTGGCCCGGCCGACCCGGCCGCCGCCGAGGATCATGATCTGCTGCAGCTTCTCCTCGGACTTGCCCATCAGGGCGATGATGGCGGGGATGTCGGCGCTGGCGGCGACGATGAACAACTGGTCGCGGTTGAGCAGGATGTCGTTGCCGCCGGGGATGATGGTCTCGAGCCCGCGCAGGATGGCCACCACGCGGAACACCTTTTCGGGGAACTTCTGGTTGACCTCCACCAGGGTCTTGTGCAGGAGAGGGCAGGTGGCGTCGATACGCATGCCGATGAGTTGCACGCGATTGTCGGCGAATTCCAGAACATCGGTGGCTGCGCTGCGCTTGATCAGGAGCACGATTTCCCGGGCCGTTTCCAGCTCGGGATGAATGGCCAGGTCCACGCCCCAGTCGGTGAATGCAAAGCGCGGCGGATGGTCGAAGAATTCGGGGTTGCGGATGCGGGCGATCTTCTGCTTCACGCCGTAGCGCGCGGCCATGCTGCAGGCCACGACGTTCACTTCATCGTTGCCGGTGACGGCGATCAGCATGTCAGCCCGCTCGATGCCGGCCTCTTCGAGCAGGCGGGGATCGCTGCCCTGACCGTGAAGGGCCTTGATGTCCAGCGTCTCGTCGGCCTCGCGGGAGCGGGCGGGATCGCTGTCGATGGCGACGATGTCATGGTTTTCGCGCGACAGTATTTTGGCCAGGTGCGAGCCGACCTGGCCGAGGCCGAGAAGAACGACGTTCAAGCCCATGGGGATCGCGTACTCCTAACTGAGCGGGTTAAGACCGGAGACCAAGCAACAAGCGGACATGAAACGGCAGAAAAAAAAGGCCGCAGCCATCCGGCCGCGGCCCTGGTTGCCGAGTCGATCGGGAAACGATCCGGGCTTAGCCGAGGATGGCGTCCTTGCAGGCCTTGGCGACGCGGAATTTCACGACGCGCTTGGCCGGGATCTTGATGGCGGCGCCGGTGGCCGGGTTGCGGCCCATGCGCGCCTTGCGGTTGACCAGCACAAGCTTGCCCAGGCCGGGAACGGTGAAGCCGTTCTTGGCGTTCTTGTAGGCCATGGTCGCCAGCGTTTCGATGGCTTCCCCGGCCTGCTTCTTGTTGATCCCGACCTTCTCCGCGACTCCGGCCACGATCTGGCTCTTGGTCATTGCTTTCGGCATTCGTTCATCTCCTTTTAATTGAATTTTGTCGTGGCCGGCATGCCTGGCCCACGATCATTGCTGGAACTATAACCAAATTCCCGAAGAAAATCAAGTGTCAAGGCCCGCGCAGGATTTTTTCTCCGGCCGCGACCGGCGCTTGGCAATCAGCGCTTCGTCGTGATATGATCGTTTCATGATCCCCTGCCAGGAGGTCCGGCGATGAACGACGTGAAGCCACTGCGCTCCATCACCCGGGAACTGATCGGCCGCATCGGCAAGGCCGACCTGCTGGTCGGCATACCCTGCTTCAACAACGCCGCCACCGTCGCCCACGTCGTGGCCGCGGCCGCCAGAGGATTGCGCGAGCATTTCCCCGGCAGCAAGAGCGCGATCATCATCGCCGACGGCGGCTCCACTCTGGACGACACCCGCGAACTGGCCCTGGCCGAGATGAAGGCGCAGGGGGTCCCCGGCGTGGTCGGCATCTATCGCGGCCTGCCGGGCAAGGGCTCGGCGGTGCGCATGATCTTTGCCGCCGCCGGCGAACTGGAAGCCAAAGCGGTGGCCCTGCTTGACTCCGACCTGCGTTCGGTGACGCCGCTGTGGGTCGAGCGTCTCCTGGGCCCGGTGGTCAAGGACGGCTATGAGTTCGTCGCCCCGCTCTACCGCCGCTACAAGTTCGACGGCACCATCACCAACAACGTCACCTACAACATGCTGCGCTGTTTGTACGGCAAGCGCGTGCGCCAGCCGATCGGCGGCGAGTTCGCTTTTTCCGGGCGCCTGGTCGGGGAGCTCGAGGCGCTGCCCATCTGGGATACCGACGTGGCGCGCTTCGGCATCGATATCTGGCTGACGGTCAACGCCCTGATCCGCGAAGTGCCGATGTGCCAGACCCACCTGGGGGTCAAGGTTCATGACGCCAAGGACCCTGCCGCGAGCCTGGAACCGATGTTCCGCCAGGTGGTCGGCACCCTCTTCGCGCTCATGGAAGAGACCGATGGCTACTGGACCCGCGCCGGCAGGAGCGAGGCCGTCGCTGCCTGGGGCGTTCCCGGCGATGAGGAGCCGGAGGCGTTCCCCATCGATTTCCAGCGCCTGGTGGAGCATTTTTACTTCTCCTGGCAAACGCTGCGCGGCGCCTGGGAATCGACGCTGAAGCCCGAGACGTACGCCGAGCTCGAGGCCTGCGTTGATGCCGGCCGCGGCGTCTTCCAGATCGGTACCGACCTCTGGGCGCGCATCCTCTTCGAGTTCGCCGCCGCTTACCACCAGCGGCCGGCGGCCAAGAAGCAGATCATCGAGGTTCTCTCGCCGCTCTATTTCGCCCGCGTGGCCTCCTTCATCCGCCGCGTCGGCGACCGCACCAATGCCGAGGCCGAGGCCGTGGTCGAGGAGCAGGCGCGCATCTTCGAGATCCGCAAGCCCTATCTGCTGGAACTCTGGAATGCCAAGCCGGGCGGAACGGCAACGACGGCGCCCTGAGCCGCCGTTGACAAACCGTGGCGAAATGCTTATGATGTGTTCTTTCCTGGAGGCGACATGAAGATCCGGCTGGGCTTGCTGACGGTCATCCTGGTGGCGCTGCTGTCCGCGGCGGGCTGCAAGGCTTTTTCCACCGACCCTTGCGACAAGGTCTATTTCGACGGCGACGAGCTCGTGATGCCCAACTGCGTGGCCTATAGCCTGTCGAATCCCAAGCTGGACGGGAACGGCAAGCTGATCTACTTCGAGTTCAAGGCCATCTGCGACAACGCGCAGTATGTCGGCAGCGTCACCCTGGTCCGCGACGACGCGGGCAACGTGATCGCCAAGCAGGTCACCGTCAACGGCAAGGACTGTTTCTAGACGCAGCCCGCTCTTCCCGGCGCCGGCCGGGCCCATGATTTTATTCCCCTGTTGTGCTATATTTGCCTTTTGCCAAGATTCTCAAGGAGGGGGCGCATGAAAAAAACAGGACCGGTCCTGGTATGGGTGCTGCTGCTGCTTTCGTCTTTCCAGTTCTCCTGCAAGAAGGCCAAGCCGCCGCAGGCGCAGGAGTGGTACCGCTACATCAGCGCCTTTACCTCGGGCGACATCTCGCGCCGGGCGCCGATCCGCGTGCTGTTCGTCAACAACGTCGGCACGGAAGGTCAGGGCGCCTCCGAGCTTCAGGACTACCTGGAATTCATCCCCGCCATCGCCGGCAAGGCGCAATGGAGCTCGCCCCGCGAGCTGGTCTTCACTCCCGACCGGCAGCTGCAGCCTGGAGCGGCCTACCGCGCCGTCCTGAACCTGAAGAAGTTCATGAGCCTGCCGCGCGAGTACGCGCGCTTCGAATTCGCCTTCTCCGTCATCCGCGAGTCGATCGCCATCGACCTGCAGGGGCTGGCGCCGCTGGATGAGGTCTCGCCCAACCAGTTCCTGCTGCGCGGCCTGCTGACCACCCGCGACGTGCAGGAAGGCGCTGTCGTCCAGAAGGTCCTTGCGGCGCGGCAGGAGGGCAAGGCGCTGGCCGTTGACTGGGCGCACGAGAACCAGGGGCGCAGCCACTCCTTCGTCATCCGCGCCATCCGGCGCCAGGAAACCCCCAGCCATGTCGATATCGACTGGGACGGATCGGCGCTCGGCGCCGAGCAGAAAGGCTCGCGGCGGATCGACGTTCCCTCGCTGGGCCAGTTCGACCTGCTGGAGGCCGAGGCCGTCCTCGAACCGGCCACCAGCATCCTGCTGCGCTTTTCCGATCCCCTGAAGAAAAACCAGAACCTGCGCGGCCTGGTCACCGTGCCGGGCCACGAGCCCACGTTCGAGGTCGACAACAACGTGATCCGCGCCTATTCCGCCAAAAGCTTCGACGCCGCCGTCGATGTGACCATCCATCCCGGCGTGCGCAACTTCAACGACCGCAGGCTGGAAAAGCGAATAACGCGCACGGTGACTTTCCAGCGCCTGGCGCCGCAGGTGCGCTTCGTCGGCCAGGGTATCATCCTCCCCGACAAGGACCGGCTGACCGTTCCCTTCGAGGCGGTGAGCCTGCGCGCGGTCCAGGTGACCGCGTTCCAGGTCTATGCCAACAACATGGCGCAGTTCTTCCAGCAGAACAACCTGGATGGCAAGGAGAACCTCTCGCAGGTCGGCCGCTTCCTGTGGCGCAAGACCGTGCCCCTTTCCGACAAGCCCGAGGAGGCATCGGTCTGGCGGCGCTACAGCCTGGACGTGACCCGGCTCCTGGGTGAGAACCCGGGCAGCCTGTTCCGCATCATCCTCTCCTTCCACCGCGGCAACGCCGTTTTCCCCTGCGCCAACCAGGGCAAGCCGGTGCCGGAGCCCGAGCTGCAGAACCAAGACGACGCCTCCTGGCGCGACTTTTCCAACTGGGACTATTCATATTCCTATTATTACCAGGATGGAAGCGACGGCTGGGCCGAGCGCAGCGACCCCTGCAAGGACGCCTATTACAACCCGCGCTTCAACGAGAACGCGATCCAGGCGCGCAACTTCCTGGCCTCGAACATCGGCCTGGTGGCCAAGCGCGGCGACAACTTCGACCTGCACGTGGTCACGACCGATATCCGCAGCGCCGAGCCGCTCGCCGCCGTGCGCGTGCGCGCCTTCAATTTCCAGAACCAGCTGCTCGGCGAGGGCAGCAGCGACGGCTCGGGCTTTTTGACCCTGAGCCTGCAGAGCCAGCCGTTCTTCATCGAGGCCCAGCACGGCAAGGATCGGGGCTACCTGCGCCTGAGCGGCGAGGGGGCGCTGGCGACCAGCCATTTCGACGTGGGCGGCGAGAAAGTGCAGAAAGGGATCAAGGGGGTCCTGTACGGCGAGCGCGGCGTCTGGCGCCCCGGGGACGACCTCTACCTGACGTTTGTCCTTTTCGACCGCGAGCGCAAGTTGCCGGCCGGCCACCCGCTGCTTCTCGAGCTCTACAATCCCAAGGGACAGCTGATCCAGACCGCCCTGCCGGCGCGTTCCCTCGACGCCTTCCACTCCTTCCGCCTGCGCACCGGCGAATCGGCTCCCACCGGCAACTGGAAGGCGCGGGTGCTGGTCGGCGGCCTGGTTTTCGAGCAGAACCTGAAGATCGAGACGGTGGCCCCCAACCGCCTGAAGATTGATTTCCAGCCGGGCGCGGAAAAGCTGGTCAAGGGCCGGCCGGCAACCGCCGTCCTGCGCAGCCAGTGGCTGCACGGAGCGGTGGCGGCCGACCTGAAGTTCGATGCCCAGGTGCGCCTGGCGCCGCGCCCCACCCGCTTTCCCCGCTGGGCCGACTACGTGTTCGACGATCCGGCCCGTGAGGTCGGCGCTTCCGAGCAGGCACTGGCCGAGGGGCGCCTGGACGCCAACGGCGACGCCCGCTTCCCCATCGCCCTGGAAATGGAAAAGGCGGCGCCGGGGATGATGGACGCCCTGTTCACCGTGCGCGTCTTCGAGGAAAGCGGTGATTTCTCCACCGATGCCGTGACCATCCCCTTCTATCCCTACCAGAATTTCGTCGGCATCCGCCTGCCCAAGGGCGACGAGACGCGCGGCATGCTGCTCACCGACCAGGACCATGTGCTGCAGATCGTCACCGTCGATGCCGAGGGCAATCCCGTCTCCCGCGACAAGCTGGAGGTCAGCCTCTACAAGGTCGAATGGAAGTGGTGGTGGGACAAGAGCGGCGACTCGCTGGCCCAGTACGTGGCCAATACCAGCCATGTCCCCGTCCTGAAGGGTGAGGTGGCGACGCGCGACGGCGTGGGCGCCTGGAAGTTCCAGGTCAAGTACCCGCAGTGGGGCCGCTACCTGGTACGCGTCGTCGACCCACAGGGGGGGCATGCCGCCGGGCGGGCCGTCTACATCGACTGGCCGGGCTGGGCCGGCCGCGCCCGCGAGGAGAAGGGCAGCGGCGCCACGCGTCTCAATTTCAGCGCCGACAAGCCGAACTACCAGGTAGGGGAGAAGGCGACCATCTTCCTGCCCGACGCCCCGCAGGGGCGGGCGCTGGTCTCGCTGGAGAACAACTCGCGCGTCCTGAAGCAGATGTGGGTCAGCACGCAGAGCGGCGAGAACCGCTTCGAGATCGATCTCGACGAGAGCATGACCCCCAACATCCATGTCCACGTCACCCTGCTGCAGCCGCACTCGGGCAAGAAGAGCGACACGCCCATCCGCCTCTACGGCGTCATCCCGGTGCTGGTGGATGACCCGCGCACGAAACTGGTGCCGCTGCTCAAGGTGGCCGATGAATTGAAGCCCATGGCGGATTTCAAGGTCAAGATCGAGGAAAAGTCCGGCCGTCCGATGACCTATACCCTGGCCGTCGTCGACGAGGGCTTGCTGGGTCTGACGCGCTACGCCGCCCCCGACCTGCGCAAGAGGTTCTACAACCGCGAGGCGCTGGGCGTCCGCACCTGGGACCTCTTTGACGACGTGGCCGAGGCGTACGGCGCCGACCTTTCGCGCCTGTTGGCCCTGGGCGGCGACGAGGAGGGGGGCGATGGCGGAGGCGAGAAAAAGCAACGGCGCTTCCCGCCCGTCGTCCTCTTCGCCGGCCCCTTCGCCCTGGAGGCCGGCAAGACGGCCGAGCACACGTTCACCATGCCGCAGTACGTGGGAGCGGTGCGGATCATGGCGGTGGCGGGCCGCGATAATGCCTTCGGCGTCGCGGAAAGATCGGTACCGGTGCGCCAGGACCTGATGATCCTGCCCACGCTGCCGCGCGTCGTGCGGCCGGGGGAGACCTTCGACCTCCCCGTCTCGGTGTTCGTCAGCCGCGCCGACATCCGCAAGGTGCAGGTGCAGATCGACGCCGGCGACCGCTTCCTGGTCGACGGGCCGAAGATCAGGACCGTCGAGTTCAGCAAGCCGGGCGACGAGATGGTCTTCTTCCCGGTGACCGTCAGCGCCGGGATCGGCCAGGGCAGCGTCCGCATCCAGGCGACCAGCGGCGCGCGCAAGGCCGAGAGCCGGACCGCCATACCCATCCTGGCCGCCAACCCGAGGATCCTCGAGACACTGCATGCCGAAGTGGCGCCGGGCGAGACCCGGCAGATCGCGATCCGGGCGTTCGGGATCAGTGGGACCAATGACGTGACCCTGGAATACTCCATGCTGCCCCCCTTCAACCTGCAGAAGCGGCTGCAGTTCCTGATCCGCTATCCCCACGGCTGCCTCGAGCAGACCCTTTCCACCGCCTTCCCGCAGCTCTATCTGAAGAACCTGATCAAGCTCGATGACGGGCAGCGGAAGAAAGTGGAGGCGAACGTCACCGGCGCCATTGAAAAGATGCGCACGTTCCAGGCGCCCGGCGGCGGCTTTGCCTACTGGCCCGGCGAGTACGAGGCCCACCACTGGACCTCGTCGTATGCCGGCTATTTCCTGCTCGAGGCCCAGCGCGCGGGCTATCGCGTGCCGGCCGCCATGCTCGAGGGATGGAAAAAGCACCAGCGGGCGCTGGCCAACTCCTGGACCGCGGGGCCGGAGCACGGCCGTATTGTCCAGGCTTTCCGCCTGTATACGCTGGCCCTGGCCGGGTCGCCCGACCTGGGGGCCATGAACCGGCTGCGCGAGACCGCGGGGCTGGACGGCCCCGCCGCCGTGCTGCTGGCCGGCGCCTTCCAGGCCGGCGGCCAGCGCGAAGCCGCCGATGACCTCTTGGGCAAATGTTCGTGGCAGGTGGCCAAATACCGCGACGACAACCGCACCTTCGGCTCCGATCTCCGCGACAAGGCGGTCATGGTGCGCACCCTGGTGCACATGGGCCAGGAGGGCCGCGCAAAGAAATTCCTCGACGAGATCATCTCGGCCATGTCGAGCGATACCTGGTATTCCACCCAGGAGACCGCCTACGCCCTGATGGCCATCGCCACCTACTACGGCGGTTCGCCGGCCAAGCCATTCCGCTTCCAGGCCGGCTGGCAGGGAGAGCCGCTGAAGGAGGTCGAAGCCGCTGTGCCCTTCTTCCAGCAGGAATTCTCCCCGTTCACCGCCGCGGAGCGGACGATGAAGATCAGTAACCCGGGGGCAGGCCGCCTGTACGTGACCGCCACCATCGCCGGCATCCCGCCCGCCGGCGGCGAAACGGCGCACGAGAGCAATTTGCGCCTGGAAGTGGTCTTCCGGGACGCGGACGAGAATGCCATCGACCCGGCGCGCCTCGCCCAGGGCCGCGACGTGAAGGTGGAGATCCACGTCACCAACCTCAGTCGGCAGACGCTGAACAACCTGGCCCTGACCCATATCGTCCCCGCCGGCTGCCAGATCGCCAACCCGCGCCTGTTCAGCGACGAGCCCGGAAGCGGATACTTCGATTACCAGGATGTCCGTGACGACCGCATCCTCACCTACTTCAGCCTGAAGGCCGGCGCCAAGAAGACGTTCACGGCGATGCTCAACGCCTCCTACGGCGGGCGGTTCTACCAGCCCGGGATCAGCGTGGAGGCGATGTACGACGCGGCCTTCCACGCCAACACGACGGGGCAGTGGATGGAGATCCGGCGCTGATCCCCTTCCTGCGCAGGCATCGCCGGGCGCTGCTGCTGCTGGGCGCGCTTGCCGGCGGCCTGGCCCTGCTCGCCTGGTGGGCGGCGCCGCGCCGGCTTTTCCGGGATCCACTCTCGCCGGTGCTGTTTTCCGCCGATGACCGGCTGCTGGGGGCGCGCCTGGCCGCTGACGAGCAGTGGCGCTTTCCCAGGACCCGGGCGGTGCCCGAGCGTTTCTTCCGGGCGCTGGTGGAGTACGAGGACCGCCGCTTCTTCCGCCACCGCGGCGTCGATCTGCGGGCGATCGCCCGCGCCCTGTGGACCAATGTCCGCAAGCGGGGGGTGGTCAGCGGCGGCAGCACCCTGACCATGCAGGTGGTGCGCATCAGCCGCAAGAACCCGCCGCGGACCTACCTGGAGAAAGTGCGCGAGATGGCACTGGCCCTGCGTCTCGAGCTGTCCATATCCAAGCGCGGCATCCTCGACCTGCATGCCGCCAATGCTCCCTTCGGCGGCAACATCGTGGGCATCGACGCCGCTTCCTGGTTCTATTTCGACCGCGGTCCCGAGGCGCTGAGCTGGGCCGAGGCGGCCTTCCTGGCCGTCCTGCCCAACGATCCCAAACTCATCGCCGGAGCGGCCAACCGCCGCCTGCTGCAGCGCAAGCGCGACCGGCTGTTGCGCCTGCTGGAGCGGCGCCGGCTCATCTCCGCCCTGGATCTCTCGCTGGCTCTGGCCGAGCCCATGCCCGCCGGCATGCGGACGCTGCCGCGCCCGGCGCCGCACCTGCTCGACACGCTGGCGGCGCGGCACGGCAGCCGGCGGCCGTTCTATACGTTCATCGATCCCGGGCTGCAATCCTCCCTGGCGCGCATCGTCCAGGCCAACGGCCAGCGCCTGCTGGCGGGAAGCGTCCGCAACCTCGCCGCGCTGATCGTCGACAACCGCCGGGGGACGGTGGCGGCTTACGTGGGCAATGTCGCCCGCGAGTCCGCTGCCGCCCATGGCCAGGACCTCGATCTCCTGCACCGGCCGCGCAGCAGCGGCAGTATCCTCAAGCCGTTCCTCTACGCCGCCATGCTGCAGGAAGGCGGCTTGGCGCCGACGACCCTGGTCGCCGACACGCCCGCCCATTTCGCCGGCTATGTTCCGGAGAATTTCGACCGCCGCTTCCGCGGCGCCGTTCCGGCGCGCGCGGCGCTGGCTTGGTCGCTGAACATCCCCGCCATCCGCATGCTGCAACAGTACGGCATCCCGCGTTTCTATAACCTGCTGAAGAAGTGGGGCCTGACCACCCTCAGCCGCCCGCCCGGCGGCTACGGGTTGACCCTGATCCTCGGCGGCGCCGAGACGACCCTCTACGAAGTGACCGCCCTGTACGCCGGGTTGGCGCAACTGGCGCTGGACGACGGCGGGCGCCGCAGCGAGGTGCGTCTCCTGCGCGACGAGCCGCCGCTCCGGTCGCGCATGAGCGACCTGGGGCCCGGCGCCGCCTACCTGACCCTCGAGGCCCTGACCGAGGTCAGCCGTCCCGACGACGAGGGGTACTGGAAGGAATTCTCCTCCTCGCGCTGGGTGGCCTGGAAGACCGGCACCAGCTTCGGCCTGCGCGACGCCTGGGCGGTGGGCGTGACCCCCGCCTACACGGTCGGCATCTGGGCCGGCAACGCCGACGGCGAGGGCAACCCTCTCTTGACCGGCCTGTCGACGGCGGCGCCGGTCCTTTTCGACGTGTTGAACGTACTGGACACCGGGGGCCGGGTCACGCCGCCACGCCTCTGGCTGAAGGAAGTGCAGGTCTGCCGCGACTCGGGCTTTCTGGCCGGCGAACTCTGCCCGGCCGTCGCCGTTGCCGTGCCTAGGGAGAGCCACTTCCAGCAGTCGTGTCCGTATCACCAGCTGGTGCACCTGGACGCCGGCGGCCGCTTCCGCGTCGACTCGGGCTGCGAGTCGCCCGGTCGCATGCTCCACCGGCCGTGGTTCGTCCTGCCGCCGGTGCAGGAATACTATTACCGGCGCTATCACCCAGAGTATCGCTCCCTGCCTCCTTTTCGCCGGGATTGCGCCGGCAGTTTCCAGGCCGGATCGGGCCGCCGGGAGATCAGCCTGGTCTATCCCGACGTGAACACGGCGGTCTATATCCCCGTCGATCTCGACGGCCGTTCCGGCGAGGTGGTCTTCGAGGCCGTCCACCGCCGCCCGGAAACGGCGATCTACTGGCACCTGGACGGGGAGTTCCTCACCGCCACCCGCCGCTTCCACCAGGTCGCGGCGCGGCCCGTTGCCGGCGAGCACCGCCTGGTGCTCATCGACGAGGACGGCCATCGCCTCGAGCGCCGCTTCCGCGTGCTTAACCGGGAACGGTAACCACAAAGAATCCGCAGCGGCGAACCTTGTGTTCGCCCTGATCCGTGCATTCATCCCTACTTGTCATATAAAAAAGAGGCGCGACGGGGCGCGCCTCCGGGAACGGGGATAGCGGGGAATGGATCAGTTCAGGTACTTGGCTTTGAGTTTCTCGGCCGTTTGCTTGCCTGATTCGGTCACGATCACCAGTTTCTTGTCCTTGAACTGAACGATCAACTTGTCGTCGGCCAGCTGGCTCAGGGATTTGAAGCTGTAGCCGTTCCAGGTGCAAAAGACTTTCTCGCCCGGGTTCTTGCGCGAGTCCTCCTCCCAGCCGGTCAGGTAGAGCAGGAGCAGATTGAGTTCCTTGAGTTTTTCTTCCATGGCGTTCTCCTTTGGTTGGGGGGCCTTGCGGCCCCCTCCTTTCTTCAGATGGTGATCAGCGGCTGCAGCTTGGCGAAGACCTTCTCGCCGATGCCCTTGACCTTCAGCAGGTCCTGGACGCGCTTGAAGCCGCCGCTGCTCTTGCGGTAATCCAGGATGCGCTGCGCCATCTTGGGCCCGACCTGGGGCAGCCTGGCCAGCTGAACGGCATCGGCGGTGTTGATGTTGATCAGCTTGTCGCCGCCGGCGCCCGCCGCTATTTCGGCGGCGTCGAGGGAAACGGCAGAAACAGCGGCCATCGCCAGGATGACCAGCAGGGTGAGAATTTGTTTGGTTTTTGTCATGTGTCCTCCTGCCGCGTACCATTCATGCCCGGTGCCATCTTGCGTCGGCGGCGGATCAATAGGCGGGAAATACCTATATCAGAAGGAAAAGACTTGATCCGTTCCCGTCAGGCCGTTTGCCGGGATGTAAATCGATCTTTACCCGGCAATTCGATCCGGTAAAGCAACCTGTACGGGCCAGGAACGAGCCTGGATCTGAAAACCCTTTCCTGGAGCGCTTGCCGATTCGGGAGTCGCCTTGGCACGTGAATTGAATCCCTCCCTGCAGGAGGAAAACATGAACAAAGGCTTCACCTTGATCGAGACGCTGGTCTCTTTGTCCGTGCTGCTGCTGGCCGTCCTGTCCGGGACACGCATCCTGGTCGCGGCGCTGGGGCAGACGCGCGGGGCGGCCATGCGCTTCCGCGTGCTGCAGCAGCTGGATTATTACAAGAACTATCTGGGATCGCGACCCATGGACGCCGCTGAGCTGGCCGCGGGATCCCACAGCCGGCAGGAGGGCGAATTGCGCGTCGACTGGCGGGTGGAAGACGCCGGCGCCGCGCTGAAGCGGGTGCGCCTGCTGGCGCAGGCGCGGCATTACGCCCTGGCGCTGGTCCTGCACCGCTCGCGCTTCATCCTGGCGGTGCGGCCATGATCAGGGGCTTCGGCTTGCTGGAGATGCTGATCGCCCTCTCCCTGGGATTGGGCATCCTGACCGTGATCATCGCCCATTCGACCGAGGCGGCGCGGGTGGAGAAAAAGGTCGGCGGCAGCCAGGAGCGGCTGGAGGCGATCTTCCACGCCGTGGACGCCATCAAGGCCGATCTGAACAAGTGCGGCATGCGCCTGCAGGATGTCCGGCCGTTCAGCGACATCGCTCCCTTCGCCTCGACCCCGGGCTTCTTCTCCAGCACCTACGGCATCGCCGACGAGCCGCTCCTGGAGGGGGCCCTGCGCGGGCAGCAGGCGCTGCGGGTCGCCGCCGGCGAGTGCTTCAAGAAGGACAAGGCGGTGCTGATCTATGACCCGGCGCAACCGGCCTGGGAGTGAACGAGGTCCAGTACCGCCTCGACGGCGCCCTGGTCATGAAACGCCCGCTGCGGAGCGACTTTCCCCGCAACAGCACGCTGGTGGCTCTGAAGAAGGTCGAGTACAAGTATTTCCCGGCCCAGCGCGCACTGAAGCGGCGCAGCGACAACGGCACCTTCCAGCCGCTGCTGGAGGAGGTCAGTGATTTCTACGTGACCTTCTTTCCCGACGCCAACTCGGTCCTCTACCGCATCGAGATCGACCGCAAGGAGCAGGTGCGCGGCTACATTTTCCTGCTCAATACGGTGTAACCTTGAAATGCCGCGGCAACATCGTCCTGACGCTCCTGTTCGCACTGCTGCTGGCCGCCTCGGGAGCGGCCCTGCTGACCCATACCGGCTACCACAACACGATCATCGCCGCCCGCAGGGACAGACGGCTGGAGGCGGCGGCCCTGGAGCAGGCGCTGCTGCTGGGGCTGCATCGCTACCGCGAGAAGCTGGCCGCCAGCGACATGAACGCCTGGCCGGAGCCGTCGGCCGGATTTTTCAACACGGATGTCTTCCCCGCCTGGAATGATAATGGGGTCATGGGCAGCCACGAATTCAATGGCAGCGAGCTGCGCAGCGAGAACGGCTTCCGCGTCGTGCGCATCGACGATGTCATCCGCATGCGGCGTGGCGGCGGCGGCATCGAGTATGCCGGGCGCGCCGGGGTGGAGATGGTCGAGGGCGATATACCCGTCGGCGAGGCCGGGCTGCTGATCACAAAACCGGGCGCAGCAAATGCCGCCGTCTTTCTGGCGGAGCACGGGGTGGATTATTCGGGCACGCAGCTGCCCCTAGTCCAGGGGGTGGCGCCCGGGATCGATGCCGGAAGCCTCTTGGCCGCGGCGCTGGGCCTGCCAGTCGAGGTCCCGGACTGGGGGCGCATCCGCGCAGCATTCGGGCTGGAGCCGGGCGCCGCGCCCATTCCGGCCGGTATCTACCTGGCGCGCGGCGACAACGGGGTCGGCGCCGTGTTCGTCGAGGGCGACCTGCAGGGGCTCGAATTCAGCGCCGGCGGCGGATGGCAGGCGATCGTATTCAGGCAAGGCGGCCGGTCCTTTGATCTGCGCTACCGGCCCGGCGAGGATTCGCTGGCTTGGAGCGGCGCCGGCGATGTCGCCGGCGCGCGCTTCGGCGAAAAGATCGTCGTCCACGGCAGCGTCTGGTCGGTCACCCAAAGGAGCGTGGCGGCGTTCCTGGACGCGGCGCGCGTCGAGCTGCTGGTCGGCGGCCGCCTGGTCGTCGCCTCGGGGCTCGAGGGCGAGAACCTGGCGCCGGGCAGGGAGCGCTTTCCGAAGTTGCTGCTCATGACCTGTGCCGGCGATTTCTTCAGCAATGAGAAAATCGAAGCCGATATCGTCATCACCGCCGCCGGCGAAGCGACCGTCCAGGCTCAGGTGATCGCCGCCGGCAGCCTGGTCAATGGCGAGGGCAAGGTGAAGATCAGCGGGGGCCTGTTCGCTGCCGACATCGCGAACCAGGGGCATGTGCTGGTCAACGGGGCCAGGGGGGATTTCGTCCTCGACCGCCGGGTCCGTCTGAACGGCTTCAAGCTGCTGCGCAATTTCCGCGTTCATTACATCGAGGAGCGGGGCCATGAAGAATGACAAGGGGCTGACGGTACTGGAGCTGCTGGTGACGATCGGCGTTTTCTGGATCCTGCTGCTGCTGACCGCCCCGGGCTTGAGCGCCTTCTTTACACGAATGGAGTTCCACGCCGCCCTGCGCTGCGTCACCGCGGGCTTGAGCACGGCGCGCTGCCAGGCCGTCCGCGACAATCGGTCGGTGCGGGCCGAGATCGCCGGCGGCCGCCTGTCGCTCAGCCGCGACGACGGCCAGGGCTGGCGGGAGTTCCGCGGCTTCGACCTGGGGAACAAGGTTGCGGTGCACGCCAACACCCGGCCGGTGTTCTCGCCGCTGGGCGGCGTCTCCCCGTTGTGCACCATCACCCTGGAGCGGCGCGGCCGGGTTTGCCGCGTCGTCGTCTCCATGTACGGCCGCATCCGGGTGTACAACGGCGCCTGAGCGGAGCCGGCGGAGGGGGACATTGATGGAGTCGATCCGCCGCCGGCGTCCTGCGCGAGTGGCCGGCCGGCATCCTGTCGGCGACGCCGTTATAGTTTTTCGTTCACCGCTTCCAGCTTGCCCGCCATGGTCAGCGGCCTGTCGCGGCGGTCGTCGATGCGCAGCGTCGTGGACACGCGCAGGGCGCCCAGGCGGAAGGGAGCCTCGTGCATGGCCTTGACCGCCTCGATGACCTCGTCCAAGTCGCCCTCCAGGATGGTCGACATGGGGGTCAGAAGGGATTTGAGGCGGGGGAAGCCCTTCAGGACCTTCTCCACGTCTGCGACCCAGGCGCTCAGCGAGGCCGAGCCCGTGCCCAGCGGCACCACCGTTACCTCGGCGACGACTTGGCCCACGACCGTTCTCCCTATTCTTTCACCTTGGCCAGCAGGGATTTGGCCATGTCCTTGTGCACGGTGAAGGTAAGCATCTTCAGCTTGACGTAGTCGCCGCGGAAGAAGAAATAGCCTTCATGCTTGCCCCAGCGCGCCGAGCGGCTGGAGTCCTTGACCAGGAACCAGTCGTGGCCCTGCAGCCGCGTGTAGCCGACGATGTGGATGCCGTGGTCGTCCTCGGTGGTGCGGTTGGCGATGCGGAATTCGCGGCTGTCCTGGTCGATATAGGCGGCGGGGATGTCGAAGCTGGGGATGAAGCAGACGTCCTGGAAGCCGAGTTTGCCCGGCTCGGAGACGTCGCCGCCGATGTTCACCGTGCAGCCGGCCTTGACCGCCTTGAGGATCAGGCCATACCAGTCGGCGAGCGGCACGTTCAGGTACTCCCGGCTGTGCCACCAGTTGTCGGGGACGGCGAACTCCTGGAAGGTATAGAAGGGATAGAAGGTCGTCGACATGACGTCGACGTAGTCATCCATGTCCAGGGGCGTCTCGTTCTTCAGAAACTCCAGCGGCGTCATCTCCCGGCCCTGGTAGGTGAAGGTCTTCGGCGGCGCCCCCAGGTGTTTGTCCAGGATGAGGACGACGTGGCGGAGCACATCCTCCTCGTTCCACAGGCTGTTGGCCTTCACGTAATCGAGGTAGGCCCTGACCTCCTCGATCAGCCGCTCGTGGTCCAGCTTGTCGCCGTCGACGCGGCGGCCGGGATAGGCCGCGGCCGGCACGACGCCGTGCTCCTTCCAGATGCGGTTGATGGCGTTGCTCTCGCCGCCCTCGGCGACCAGCGAGGCGCCGCGCTCGCGCACCCAGCGCCCGACCTTGGCCAGGTACTCGTGGTAGACCGTCCACACCTCGGAGAGCTTGATCTTTTTGCCGCTGAGACGGTGGATCTCCGATTCGTAAAACGAGGTGGCGGCGAAGCTCCAGCAGATGTTGGTGTTGTACTGCGCCACGGGCGGAAAGTGGAACATGGCCTGAAAGGCGGCCGGCGACGACGGGGGAAAGACCCCGGTCATGTCGGACAGCAGGCTCCGCGCCTGCTCGCGGTCCTTTTTCTTTTCCTCGGCCTGTCTTTTGCGGATCCGGGCCGTCTCCTCGTCCTGCACGGCCTGCTGTTTCTCCCGCGCTTCCTCCATGGCCTTCAGCACCGGGTCGCTGTAGCGTTTTTCGTATTTGGCCTTGTTCTTGCCGCCGCCGAACAGAGGCGCAGCGGACATGGCCAGTGAAAGACAAATCAGCATAAGGATGACTTTTTTCATGGTTGCTCCTTTTTGTTAAAACTCCGCGCTCTTGGGCGTGCGCGGGTAGGGGATGACGTCGCGGATGTTCTCCATGCCGGTCAGGTACATGACGGCGCGCTCGAAGCCCAGGCCGAAGCCGGCGTGCGGGGCGCCGCCGAAGCGGCGCAGGTTGAGGTACCAGCCGTAGTCCTCCTCTTTCAGTCCCATTTCGGCGATGCGGCGCCGCAGGGCGTCGTGACGCTCCTCGCGCTGGCTGCCGCCGACGATCTCGCCCACGTCGGGCACCAGCAGGTCCATGGCGGCCACGGTGCGGCCGTCGTCGTTCAGGCGCATGTAAAATGCCTTGATCTCCTTGGGATAGTCGGTGACAAAGACGGGTTTCCGGAAAACCCGCTCGCTCAGGTAGCGCTCGTGCTCGGTCTGCAGGTCCTTGCCCCACTCGGGCGGGAAGTTGAACTTGGCGTCCGCCTTCTGCAGCAGCTCGACGGCCCGGGTGTAGGTGACGCGCGCGAAGCTCGCATCCCGCACCAATTGCAGTCGCTCGAGCAGCCCGGTGTCGATGAAGCGGTTGAAGAACTCCATCTCCTGCGGCGCCTGCTCCAGCACGAAGGCGATCACGTATTTCAGCATCTCCTCGGCCAGGCGCATGTTGTCGTCCAGGTCGGCGAAGGCGATCTCGGGTTCGATCATCCAGAATTCGGAGGCGTGGCGCTGGGTGTTGGAGTTCTCGGCGCGGAAGGTGGGACCGAAGGTATAGACGCGGCCGAAGGCCAGGCAAAAGCCCTCGACGTTCAGCTGCCCCGATACGGTCAGGTTGGTCTCGCGGCCGAAGAAGTCCTGGCTGAAATCCGCTCCGCCCTGCCCGTCCAGGGGCGGATGAACGGGATCGAGGGTGGTGACGCGGAACATCTGGCCGGCGCCCTCGCAGTCGCTGCCGGTGATGATCGGCGTGTGCACGTAGACGAAGCCGTTCTCGTGGAAGAACTTGTGCAGGGCGAAGGCGACCAGGCTGCGCACGCGGAAAACGGCCATGAACGTGTTGGTGCGCGGCCGCAGGTGGGGGATGGTGCGCAGAAACTCGAAGGAGTGCCGTTTTTTCTGCAGCGGGTAATCGAGCGCCGAGAGGCCGATGGCCTCGATCGCGGCCGCCTGCAGCTCGAAGGGCTGGCCGGCGGCTGGGGACGGCACCAGCCGGCCCGTCACCTGCAGGGAGGTCCCCAGCGGGTATCTGGCCACGGCGGCGAAATTGGCCAGCGTATCGTCGTAGACGACCTGCAGGTTCTTGAAGCAGGAGCCGTCGTTCAGCTCGATGAAGGCGAAATTCTTGGATTCGCGCTGGGTGCGGATCCATCCGCGCACTTCCAGCTCGCGGTTCAGCAGCTGTTCGCAGTCGGCGAAAATCGTCTTGACGGTCGTCCGGGCCATGGTGCCACCTCGCGGGGAAATCATTGTAGCGCAAAAGGCGGCCGCGGGCAACCGGAGGTGTGGATGGAACATGCATTTGAACTTATGCCCCGGCACTTCAGGGCCCGAATTGTCGCCAGCCGCACTTGACTTGCCCGGTCATTCGCTTCACAATCAGGGCATGAAAAACAAGAACGGTTCTTCCCTGCATCCCTTCATGCTGGCTTCGCTCCTGTCGCTCGCCCTCGTGCTGACCGCCTCATCCGGCGACGACATCCTGAAGCGGCTTGGCCTGACCCCGCAGGCGGCGCAGGAGGGGATCCTCGACGCCCTGACCGGAGGCACCGCCTACAACGACGCCGCCTATCGGGCCTTCAGGGCGCTTCCCGCCGCCTCGAGGGCGGCGGTCGTCACCGCCGGCCTCGGCTGGATCAAGTCCTACGCGGCAGGCGCCGAGTTCAAGGCGGCCTACCAGAAGCTCCGCGAGAGCGAGAAGCCTGAAGCGCCGGCCTCGCGCCCTTCCGCCGACGATGAACTGAAGAAGATGAAGAACGAGACGGAGAAAAGCATCGCCGAGATGAAGAAGAACATGGCCGGTATGGACGCCGAGACGCGCAAGGCCATGGAGGGTTTCATCCAGGAGATGCGCGCCCAGTTGGAGCGCATGGAGAAGGACCCGGAGCAGCGCGACCTCATGCGGCAGATGAGCGAAATGTCCTCGGCCGAGGACAGGAAAAGCCATGAAGAGGCGCTCGGGGAATGGCAACAGCGCTATCCCGCCGATCCCGGGGAACTGATCCAAAGACGCATCAGGGAGTTCCTGGCCGTCAGCGCCGGGGTCGATTTCGCCGCCCGGCTGATGCCGCGCGGCGACAAGATGGTCTTTGTGCGCGAGGACTATGAACAGAAGCCGCCCGAATGGAAACTCTGCTTCCGCGCCGGCAAGGAGGCGACCGTCGCGGCCCGCACCTTCGCCTCGACGTGGCTCGCCGAGCTGGAAAAGGACTGATCTTCCTCCCGATGGCCTGGTCACCGGTTCAGCCCCTGTCCTGGTTTTTCAGTGGCATGAAGTGGATTGTCCATGAAAAAGGACACCATCAGGTTGTTTTGTTGGCAATGGAATTGCTTGGCTACTTCCAGGAGTTAGACTTCCTTATGGCATCGGCCTATAATCGCCAGCATGGCTTTGCCGCCGGGAATTCGGCTGCCCTGGCGCAGTTTCAGGAATGAATTGCAGGAGGAAAAAATGAAAGTGATCGGCAAGAACACGTTGCGGATGGCCGCGCCGGCCCTGGTCGCCGTCGGCCTGCTGCTGGCGCTGCCATTGGCCGCGCAGAAGGATTTCAACCAGTCGGAAAAGGAGATGCTGGCCAAGTACAAGCAGGCCCGGACCCATTTCCTCAAGGGCGGGGAGTACCTGAAAAAAGGGAAGCTGGACAAGGCCCAGAAGGAAGCTGATACCAGCCTGGCGATCCTGCCGCAGTACGCCGATGCCCGCCTGCTCAGGGCCGAGCTGGGCTACCAGCGCGGGCAGTATGAGGAGGCGCTGAAGGAGATCGAGACCGCCAAGAGCGATTTCGTCACGGTCAAGGATCTCTACGCCTTTTCCTACCAGGAGCATCTCGCCCGCCTGCGCGATCAGCGCGACGAGATGGAGAAGTATGTCCAGGACATGTCTGCCGGGGCATCGGACAAGAGCTCTTCCGCCGGGCGCAATCCCGCCCAGGCCGCGATCAGCAAAGCCCGGCAGGATATCGCCGAGATCGACCGCAAATTGCATGAGCCCATCCCGCAGACCCTCGAGGTCCCGGCCGAGTTCCACTATATCCACGGCAATATCCTGTTCAAGCTGAAGCGCTTCGGCGAGGCGCGCGATCAGTACCAGGCGGCGGTCAAGGCCGACCCGCGCCACGGCAACGCCTGGAACAACCTGGTCAGCATCCACTTCGCCGGCGGCGATCCGGCCGGTGCCCTAAAACTGCTGGAGGAAGCCGAGGCCAACGGCGTGACGGTCAACGAGAAGCTGAAAAAGGCCGTTCTGGAAAAGAAATAGCGGCTCGAGGCGCCACCGGGGCGTTTACATTCCGTTGCCCGGTTGAATTTCGTTGGTGAATTCCCTAGAATGTTCTTCTGCAGAGGGACAGCATGAGAACCATTATTTTTTATTACAGCGGGACGGGCAATTCGCTGTGGTCGGCGCGGCTTCTGGCTGAACACCTGGCCGGGGCAAGCGTCAGGCCCATGAAGGGGGCCGACGCCCTGGCCGCCGGCGACGCCGAAGCGGTGGGCTTCGTCTTCCCGGTCCACATGTGGGGCGTGCCCGGCCCGGTCGCGGCGTTCATCGAAAAGCTTTCCCTGCGACCCGACGCCTACCTGTTCGCCCTGGCGGTCAACGCCGGCCAGGTCGCGCGCACCCTGGTCCAGCTGCGGGAGATGCTCGCCCGGCGCGGCCTGACGCTCGCCGCCGGCTTCGACATCGTCCTGCCCAGCAACTACATCCCCTGGGGCGGTCCCGGTCCGCTCGAGCGGCGCCAGGCCCGCATCGCCGCCGCCCGCTTCAAGATCGCCGCGGCCGCCGACCGGATCGCCGCCCGCGAGGCGGGGCCGGTGGAAATGGGCCCCTTGTGGCAGCGCGTCGTTTTCACGGCCATGTACAGGCTGAGCTTCGGCCAGGTGCACAAGATGGACAAGGACTTCTGGTGCGACGACCGCTGCGACGGCTGCGGCGTCTGCGCCCGCGTCTGTCCGGCGGGGAACATCGAGCTGAAGGAAGGCCGGCCGGCCTGGCAGCACCGCTGCGAGCAGTGCCTGGCCTGCATCCAGTGGTGTCCGCGCGAGGCGATTCAGTTCGGCAAGAAGACCCCGGGCTACGAGCGCTACCACCATCCGGAGGTCACGCTGCGCGACATGCTGGCCGGTGGGAGAGAGCATTGAGCGGGAGGCGCCGGGCGTGCTGGGCACTCCCGGCGGCGCAGTTGCTCGCCGTCGTCTGGATCGTCGGGGCGGGCAGCGCCGCGCCCGGCGAGCGCGCTGAAGCCTGTGACGCGGGATCGGCGGCGGTCCTGGCGCGGCGCTGGGCGGCGTTCTCGGGAGGGCTCCCGGGCAGAGTGGTCTTCGCCCGCCCGCCCAGGATGTTCTGCCTTGACCTGGCTTCCGGCGTCGAGAAAGAGGTCCCCGGGGTGGAGGTCGCCGGAGCCCCGGGCCGCAGGCTGCGCGGCGGATCGCCACGCCCATCCTGGGCTCCCGACGGCATGCGCTTCGCCTACCGCTTCAACGACAGGATCCATGTCTGCGACCCCAAGGGGCGCAAGCACACTGTCTTCAACCCCCGCATGGACTGCTCCGACGAAACGCGCTGGAGCTGGCATCGTCATCGGGGAAGCGACTGGCTGGCGGGGCCCTCGCACCAAGGGGACGTCATCCTGGTCAGCGTGTCCGATCCCGCCGCCATGCGCACGGCCCATGGCGCCGGCGATGTCAAGAAACACTGCGAGATCACCGGCAGCGGCCGCTTCGTCGTCTATTATGACGGCCGGCAGATCCGCACCGCTCCCTTCGGGGGCAGGGAGCCGGGGCGGCGCGTTTCCCAGGGCCAGGGCTGCCGGCCCTGCGCCGCCGTCGACGACCGGGCGGCATGGCTGCCCTGGCCGCACGACCGTTACCGCATCGTTCATGCCGCGGACGGCCGTTTCCTCAAGGACCTCCCGGCGCCCCCCGGGGAGGAGATCTACCGCTTGAACTGGTCCAACCTGCCGCAATTCGCCGTCCACATGTTCGGCCACAAGGGCAACACGCGCATGCACGTGCGCAATGTCGATACGGGTGCCGCGCTGTTCATCGGCTGCGGCTGGGACCCGGACCTGTGGGTGGGGCCGCCGCCATCCCCCTGAGCGGCGGGGATTTTTCCCCGGAGCCGAACGCCAGGTAGGCCAGGGCCAGCAGGCCGATGGCGTATTCCCAGGCCTGGCTGGTGATGTGGATGACGAAGCCCGCCTCCTGGATGTTGGCCGCGGGCACGCGCAGGGCCGAGAAAACGAAAGCGAAGGCCAGTTCCCAGGTGCCGAAGCCGGCCGGTCCATGAATGGGAAGCAGCGCCGAGGCCTCGGTCGCGGCCAGGCCGAAGCAGAACAGGGAAAAATGTTTCAGGCTGATGCCCAAATGCAGCACCCCCTCGAACAGGATGTAGTTGTACACGTACTTGCAGAGGCGGCTGGCGAAACTGATCCCCAGGAGCTTCAGCCTTTCGGGCATCCCCTCGTGCGCCGCCAGGTATTCGTGGACGAGGCGGACCGTCCCCTCGATGCGGGCCAGGCGCAAACGGCTCAGCCTGCCGTTCTTCAGGAGGAACTGCAGCAGGGGGCGCGAAAAGAACAGGACCAGCGCCGAGGCGGCGAACAGGACGGCCATGGCCGCCAAGATCGGCCAGCGGCTCATGCCGGTCGAAAAGGAGATAAGCAGGATGCCCAGCATCAGGGTGAGGGCGATGGAATCGTAAAAGACCGACAGGACGAAGCTGGCGGCGCCCTTCTCGAGGGCGATCCCCCTTTTTCTCGTCAGCCAGGAATAGAATGCCAGCGAGGCGGTGCGCCCCGGCAACAGGTCGACCGAGAAGTTGCGCACCAGAGTGATCAGGAAAAGGCCCCCGAAACGCAGCTCGCCGGACAGCAGGACGCTGTATTGCCAGGTGCGCAGCAGGGTCCCCAGCAGCGAGAGCAGGGCAAAGGCGGCCAGAAAAGCCGGCGGGATCCGCAGGAAGTTGCTCAGGATGTCCGCGGGGGTCAGGTCGCGGAAGAAGACGGCGATGATGACGGCCAGGACGAGGACCGGGGCCACGAAGCTCCTGGCGATTCGTCCCGGCTTCAGGGGGATCAACGGCGCCCGATCCCGTCCTGGAGAAGTCCGCCGCGCCGGTTCATGCCTGCAGCTTGCCCCGAATCTCTGAGAGACTCTTGATCTTCAGCCTCACCATCTCCGCCTCGATCTCGGCCACGATGCGCGCGGCCCCGGCCGGATCGTAAAAGTTGACCGTGCCGACCTGGACGGCCGAGGCGCCGACCAGGATGTAGTCCAGCGCGTCGCGGCCGCTGGCGATGCCGCCGATGCCGATGACCGGCACATAGGCCTTGAGGCAGACCTCGCGGACCAGGCGCAGGGCCAGCGGTTTGACGGCCGGTCCCGAGAGGCCGGCATAGACGTTGGCGAACACCGGCCGGCGCGCCTCCAGGTCCACGGCCAGCCCCAAAAAGGTGTTGACCAGGGAAAGGGCGTCGGCGCCGGCGTCCTGGGCCGCCTGGGCCACGCCGACGATGTCGGCGGCGTTGGGGGAGAGTTTGACGATCAGCGGCTTGTGGATTCCCTTTTTGACGCGCTGGACCAGGCGGGCCGTATGGCCGGCGTCCTGGGCCGGGCAGGCGCCCCCCTTGTTGACGTTGGGGCAGGAGATGTTCAGCTCCAGCAGGGACACTTCATCCATGGCGGAGAAGATCGCGGCCACCTCGGCGAACTCGTCGTCGTCCCCGCCGCAGACGTTGACGATGATCGGCACCGGGGTACGGGCATGGAGGCGGCGGATGGCCTCCTGGAGCGCGGCGCTTCCCGGGCCGGCCAGGCCGATCGAATTGAGCAGCCCGGCCGGGGACTCGTGCAGTCGCGGCGGGGGATTGCCCGGCCGCGCCTCGCGGAAGATGCCCTTCATGACGATGGCGCCGAGGCTGTCCAGGTCGTAGAACGGCAGGAATTCCTCGCCGTAGCCGAAGGTGCCCGATGCCGTGATCACCGGGTTCTTCAGCGTGCAGAAGCCCAGGTCGGCGCTCAGGTCGGCCATTGGATCTCCTCCATGGGGAAGACCGGCCCCTCGTCACAGACGCGGCGATAGGAGCCGTCCGCGGCGCGGACCGCGCAGCCCTGGCAGGCGCCGAAACCGCAGCCCATGCGGGCCTCCAGTAAGACCAGGTCGCGGGTGGGGAACGGCTTCAGCAGCGTGGCCAGCGCGGCCAGCATGGCTTCGGGGCCGCACGACATGGTGACGTCCGGCCGCTCGTCGCGCACGATCTTCTCCAGGCCGTCGCTGAGCCGCCCCTGCTGGCCGAGCGCGCCGTCCTCGCTGAAGACGAACAGCCGTTCCAGGCGCAGGGAGCGGACGCGGTCCAGCAGCGGCAGGTCGGCCTTGCCGCGGCCGCCGTACAACAGCAGCAGCGGCCGGCGCTCGCCGTAGGTCCGGGCGTAGTGGAACAAAGGGACGATGCCGCGACCGCCGGCAATGAGCAGGACGCGCTGGCCCGGCAGCTCCGGGAATGTGTTGCCCAAAGGGCCGAGGATGTCCAGGCTGTCACCCGGGCGCTGGCCGGCCAGCAGCCGCGTGCCGCTTCCCAGCACCTGGTAATAAAGCCAGATGTAGGGCGGCCGCGCGTCCAGGATCCCCAGCGGACGGCGCAGCAGCGGGTCGAGCGCCGGCAGGATGCGCACCATGACGAAGTGGCCCGGCTTGGCCGCTTCGGCGGTGCGCGGGGCGGCGACCTTCAGCAGATGGTAGCCGTTGCCGAGGTCGCGGGATTCCTCGATGAGGCCGCGTTCGTCTTGCATGATCGGATTATGCCACGCTTCGCCGGGGCTGTAAATAGAAGAAGACGGGGGCTAGGGGGCTGTCGGAGCCGGGTTCGCGATCGTGGACAGCAGGCTCTGCGCTTCCATGGCGCCCGGGGTGTCGGGATGCTCGGCGATGACGCGTTGGAGCGTCGCGGCCGCCTCGGCGTAGCGCCTGTCCTTCCGCTGCAGCTTGGCCAGCTGGATCAGGATGAGTTCCCGGGACAGGACGGTCTTCTTCTCCGCCAGCAGGCGGTTGAGCACGGCCTCGGCCTCGGCGCTCTTGCCGCCGGCGGCCAGCACCTGGGCATACAGGGCGTGCTTCTCGTCGTTCAGCAGCCGCAGGCGGCTGGCGGGCATCGCGGTCAGCAAGGCCTCGGCCTTGGCCAGCTCTCCCTTTTCGTAGTGCAGGGCGGCGAGGAACAGCCGGCCGGAGGCCGAGATCCCCCGCTTGAATTTCATCTTTTGCAGGGCGGCGATCTTCTGGTCCAGGGTCATCTTGCCGTCGTTGCGCACGCGGAAGGCCTCGGCGTACAGGGTGTTCTCGCCGGAGGAACTCAGGTTGCGGAACAGGAGCAGCAGCATCAGGGCGAGGACGACCAGGGCGACGGCGGCGGCGCCCATGACGATCCAGCGGCGATGGCTCTTGATGAAGGCGAACGCCGTTTCAAAAAAACGGATGAACGGGTCGGTCTTCAGGTGTTCCTTTTCCTTCTTCTTCATGGTTGACCTCACCATTGCGCCTGAGATGACTCGAACATCCAACCCTGGGATTAGGAATCCCATGCTCTATCCTTTGAGCTACAGGCGCAAGGATACACCCATATCATTTTTTGCCGTTCCTGTCAATTGACCTGCGCGGCCAATCATGCTACATTGGCTGGACAGGATGCGCCGTCCCCAGGCCGCTCACGGCGCGCGGCGGCGAGGAACGTGGAGGAATGAAGAGCAAGAAGGTCAAGGGCACGCGCCTGATCGTGGCGGCTTTCGTGATGTCTTTCATCGTTTTCGTCATCCTGCGCCTCTATTTCGAGGAGAGCAAGAACTTCTCGCCGCCGGCCCTGAAGAGCAACACCGTGATCTTCGGCCTGTGGATCATCATCATCCTCTTCGGCCTGACTTTCCTTTTCATCCTGGCGCGCAACATCCTGAAGATGTACCTGGATCGCAACCAGGGCGGCGCCGGCCACAGCTTCAAGAACCGGCTGGTCTTCTTCTTCATCGCCTTCTCCATCGTCCCCACCCTGCTGCTCTTCTTCTTCGCCACCGACGTCATCTCGCAGAGCATCGAGCAGTGGTTCAAGGCCCCCATCGAGAACATCATGCAGAACGTCGAGGAGGTCAAGACCAACTACTACGGCAACATCAACGAGGACCTGCGGCACTACTCGAACCTGATCGCCGCCATGATCCAGCAGAAGCGCATGTACGCCGAAGAGAACAAGGTCTTCCTGATGAACAAGCTCAAGGAGAAGATGCTGGAATACAAGCTCGACGTGGTCACCCTCTACCGCAACAGCAAGGACGTCTACACCATCTGTCACCCGCGCATCCCCATGCAGGAATACCGGGACCTGCCGCTGAACGTCGTCTACCGCGGCCTGGGCGGCGCCGGCTTCACCACCATCGACACGCTGAAATCGGCCGAGCTGATCCGCAACGGCGTGGCCTTCGACATCGGGCAGGGCGACAAGATGCTGATCATCACCGGGAAATACTTCCCGGACAGCTACACGCGCAGCCTGAACTCCCTGGCCGGCATGGTCAGCAAGCACAACCAGATGCGCGTCCTGCGCGACCCGGTCAAGAACACCTACATCCTGCTCTTTTTGTTCATCACCATCCTGATCATCTTCTCCGCCTCCTGGCTGGGCTTCTACCTGGCCAAGGGCATCACCGTGCCCATCGAGAAGCTGGTCACGGCCACCTCCGAGATCGCCAAGGGCAACCTGGACGTGCGCATCGACTACGAGACCAAGGACGAGTTCAACACCCTGATCAATGAGTTCAACCGCATGGCCATCGACCTGAAGGACAACCGCGACAAGCTGAACCGGCGCACCATCGAGCTGCGCCACCGCCGCAGCATCATCGAGACCATCCTCAAGAACATCACCACCGGCGTCATGGCCCTGAACCTGCGCGGCGACATCATGGTCATCAACAACGAGGCGGCGCGCATGCTGTCGCTGGACCCGGAGACGGCGGTGCGCAAGAACTACGCCGAGGTGATCTCCGAGTCGCTCTACGGCGACATCCATGCCCTGGTCAAGAAGGCCTTCGCCGCGCGCTTCAAGCTCATCGAAAAGGAGGTCGACGTCAAGCTGCAGGGCCAGTACATCAACCTGGCCGTCAAGATCACCCAGCTGCGCAACCCGATCAACAGCCGCTTCGCCGGGCTGCTGGTGGTGCTGACCGACCTGACCGAGCTGATCAAGGCCCAGCGCATGCTGGTCTGGCGCGAAGTGGCCAAGCGCATCGCCCACGAGATCAAGAACCCGCTCACGCCCATCCAGATCTCCTCGCAGCGCATCATGCGCAGCCTGGACCAGCCGCCGGAGAAGTTCCGCGCCATCGTCGAGGACAGCCTGAACATCATCTCCCAGGAGCTGGACTCGATCAAGAACCTGGCCGAGGAGTTCGCCAACTTCGCCCGCCTGCCCGAGATCAAGTTCACCCAGGGCGACGTCAACGACATCCTGGAGAAGCTGGTGGCCACCTACACCTCGGTCTACCAGAACGTCCAGTTCAAGGTCGCCTTCGACGTGGACCTGCCGGCGCTGGTCAAGCTGGACGTAGAGCAGATCAAGCGGGTCTTCGTCAACATCCTGGACAACGCCCTGCAGGTCATGGGCAACCAGGGCGAGATCGGGATCGTCACGCGCTACAACGCCGAGAGCAGGTTCCTCACCGTCGAGATCGCCGACAACGGCCCGGGCATCAGCGACGAGGACAAGCAGAAGGTGTTCCAGCCCTATTTCTCCAAGAAAAGCCAGGGCGGCACCGGGCTGGGGCTGGCCATCGCCCACAACATCATCGAGGAGCACAACGGCATGATCTCGATCAGCGACAACCCGCCGCATGGGGCGCGCTTCACCATCGAGCTGCCGGCCTGATGATCCGGCGGCCGTCCGCGCCGCCGGCGGCCCGGGAACAGGAAACTAGGAGGGGATGAACATGGCCGAAAAAATGCTTCCGATCAAGGAGATGGCCGCCCGTTTCGGCATCGCTGAGGCGGAGTTGTATTATTACGGGCCTTATAAAGCCAAACTGGAGCCGTCGCTGGCCCGGCGCCTGGCCCGCTGCGAAAGCTGCGGCCGCCAGGTGCTGGTCACCGCCACCACGCCCACCCCCGCCGGCGAGGGCAAGACCACCATGGCCATCGGCCTGTCGATGGCCCTGAACCGCATCGGCGTCCGCTCGATCGTCACCCTGCGCGAGCCCTCGCTGGGCCCGGTGTTCGGCATGAAGGGCGGCGCCACCGGCGGCGGCGCCTCGCAGGTGCTGCCCGCCGACGAGATCGACCTGCATTTCACCGGCGACATCCACGCCGTCACCACCGCCAACAACCTGCTGGCGGCGATGATCGACAACCATATCCAGCATGGCAACCGCCTGGGCATCGACACGCGGCGCATCGCCTGGCGCCGGGTCATCGACATGAACGACCGCGCCCTGCGCGAGATCGTCATCGGCCTGGGCGGCCGCCAGAACGGCTTCGCCCGCGAGGACGCCTTCAACATCTCGGTGGCATCGGAGGTCATGGCCGTGCTCTGCCTGGCCGAGGATTTCCAGGACCTGAAGGACCGCCTGGCGCGCATGGTCGTCGGCTATACCTCGAAGAACAAGCCCGTCACCGCCGCCGACCTCAAGGCCGTCGGGTCCATGGCACTGCTGCTCAAGGACGCCATCAAGCCCAACCTGGTGCAAACCCTGGAGGGTACCCCGGCCATCATCCACGGCGGTCCATTCGCCAATATCGCCCATGGCACCAATTCCATCCAGGCCATCCGCCTGGCCCAGGCCCTTTCCCAGGTCACGGTCACCGAAGCCGGCTTTGCCTCGGAACTGGGCGGGGAGAAGTTCATGAATTTCGTCAGCCGCACGGGAAAATTCAACGTGGACGCGGTGGTGCTGGTCACCACCCTGCGCGCGCTGAAGTACCACGGCGGCGCCGGGAAGGAAAACCTGGCCGAGAAGAATCTTGAGGCCCTGGTCAAGGGTTTCGACAATCTGGACAAGCACATCGAGAACATGCAGACCTTCGGCGTCCCCCTGGTGGTGGCCATCAATTATTTCCCCGACAACGACGCCGAGGAACTCCAGCTCACCGTCCGTCATGCCGCCGCCCGCAAGGTCAAAGCCTTTGTCAGCGACCCGTTCAACAAGGGCGGCGAGGGCTGCCTGGACCTGGCCGGGGCGGTCGAAGCGGCCACGCGCTCCGGGGCCCGGGTCAAGCCCATCTATGAACCGGAATGGGGCATTGTGAAGAAGATCGAGGCCATCGCCACCCGCATGTACGGCGCCGCCCGCATCAACTACACCCGCCAGGCGCGCAAGGACATCGAGCTGCTGACCGACCTGGGGTACGACAAGCTGCACGTGATCATCGCCAAGACCCCCAACTCGCTCTCCGACGATCCGAAGGCCCTGGGCCGGCCCCGCGATTTCGACGTCGACGTCGACCGCCTCTTCCTCTCCGCCGGCGCCGGTTTCGTGGTGGCGGTCTGCGGCGAGATCATGCTCATGCCCGGCCTGCCCAGGGAGCCGGCGGCCGAGAGCATTGACATCGATGCCGACGGCAACATCAGCGGCCTGTTCTGACGGCAGTGCCGGGTGATTTCATGGCCTGGGGAAGGGATCCGCACTCCGCGGTTGCAGTTTCATCAAATTCCTCTTAGAATCCCCTCATGCGGGAAATGGATTTTCCTGTCCGTTGTTCAAGCGATATGACCGACGGCAGAAGACCTTCAATTGACACTGCGCTGAGCCTTCTCAAAAAGATTCATCTGTCAAACTATCTTATCCCGTATTTTCTGGATAAACGCCAAGAATGTTGTGATGACAAAAAACTGGCAAATGTTCTTGGCATCACATATGTTTTTGCAAGAAAAATTATTTCCCCAGAAACACTGAAAAACCGACGCAAAAGGACAAAAAAACATGAATGGCGTTCCTTTTCTCCCCAACACCCTTAAAACCGTATGTATCATGCTGGGTCCGTACAGGAATCTGACAACCCTGACCGCAAGCATTGCTTTCTTGCATCCGGAATGCCAGGTTTTAAATCACGCAATGGATAGGGTTTTTGCCGATGAGTCAAGAAATTTCATTTCCACCTGCTCTGAGAAAGCTTTCCATGATTTCATATCCTATGCTCTTTCCATCTCGGATTCCGGAGAGCGGGGTGATCATGGGGGCTCCATCACATTTTCCCATGCCTTTGATAGCGTTCTTCTGCGCGATGCCTATGCTGCCAGATTCGGCACCTCCCTCATGAAAAAGGAAATCACATGCTTTTTCTGGAAGGAATCCCTGCGCATGGCGAATGTGCTGAAAGAGAATCATGCTGATTTCGAAAAAATATTTTTGCTGAATCCAAAAATAAAATTCCTCCTGCCCATCAGAGATCCTCTTGATACTGCCATTTCAAACATGAAAACGAAGCATCATAAGCTCTTCAAGACGATCAGTGAGTACTCCCTCACAACAGTGCTGAACGCAATACTTTCCGAAATCGCATGGTTTCTTGATCTCGAGTCCAAATATCCCCGGCGATTCCTTTCATTTCTTCAAAATGAATTTCATCCTGCTTTCCTTGACAAGCTGGCTTCCTTCCTTGAGATTTCAGAAGACAGCCTCTGGCGAAAGCAAGCGATGGATTGTTATGTAATGAAACCATCCTATCCAAGAGACGAAACCCTTTTACAGCATTTAAAAGCCGGCCTGGAGGAAAAACTTCCTGAACATCCTGAAATGATAGAAAAAATATTTCGCCTTGCCTCAAGCTCGGGCTTGGATAGCCTTGCCTGCCGCATCGATGTCCGGTACGGGTGAGTCGCGCGCAGGGGCACGGCGCGTCGTGCCACTCCGCTGCAGATACGGCTAGCGCTTGTCGGGGTAGGCGGGGACGGGCGGCAGCCGGTTCTCCTTGTTCTTTTCGATCTGCGCCAGGACGACCTCGATGGCCTTTTCCAGCTGCGGGTCGCGGCCGGCCATGACCAGGTTGGGGTCGTTCTCCACTTCGATGTCGGGGATGGCGCCGCGGTTCTCCACCCACCATTCCCCTTCCTTGCCGTAGAAGGCGTTGTTGGGCTGCTGCACCATGCCGTTGTCGATCGTGCGCTGGCCGTTGACGATGCCGACCAGGCCGCCCCAGGAGGGGGTGCCGACGACCGGCCCCAGGCGGCGCGCCTGGAAGTGCTGGATGAAGGCCTCGCCGTCGGAGCCGTTGTACTCGTTGGAGACGGCCACGTAGTTCTGCGGGCCGACGCTGCCGGGATAGACGAACGGTTCCATGCCGCGCAGCACGTTGAACGCCACCTGCTGCCGTTCCAGCTTGTCGATCATGAAGTACTCGGTCCAGCCGCCCGAGTTGCGGCGCACGTCGATGATGATGCCCTCCTTGGTGCGGAAGGCGCGCCAGAACTTGTCGAACTCGCCGATATTGCGCACGCCCATGGCGTTGATGTGCATGTAGCCCACCCGGCCGCCCGTGGCCCGGCGCACTTTCTCGATGTTGCCGGTCAGCCAGCGGTCGTAGCGCAGGTGGCGGTCGAAGGCCAGCGGCTCGACCTCGTAGGTGCGGGCGCCCTGCAGCGCGGGGCGCGAATTCACCGTCAGGGACACCTGTTGCCCCTTGGCCACCTGCAGCCGGCGGTGGTAATCCTCGTTTTTCTGCAGCGCCTGGCCGTTGATGGCGATCAGGTAATCCCCCTCCTTGACCGCGATGTCGGGTCGGGCCAGTGGCGCCACCAGGTCGAGGTTGTGCGAACTGGGGCCGTAGATGCGCTCGAAGCGGAAAAGACCGGCGGCCGGGTCATACGCCAGGTCGGCGCCCAGGCGGCCGGTGAAGACGGGACTATCGGGCAGCTTGACGCCGCCCATGTCGCCGCCGCGGATGTAGGCGTGGCCGACGCACAGTTCGCCGACCATCTGCGACAGCAGCCAGTTGAGGCCGGAACGCGACGACAGCTGCGGGATCAAGGCGCGGTAGCGCGCGCCGACCTCCCGCCAATCCTGCCCGTGCATGCCGGCGTCGTAGAAGAAATCGCGATACCAGCGCCAGGCATCGTTGAAGATCTGGCTCCACTCGGCCAGGGTGTCGACGTAGCAGGCCATGCCGTCCAGGGAGAGCTTGCCCGCCGTCTTTTTCTCAACGAACAGCTTGCCCAGGTTCGAGACGAAATAATCCGTGCCCCGGGCGATGAGGACGTGCTCGCCGTTGACCGAAAGCGCGTAGTCGCCGATCTTCTCCTCGACGGCGACCGCCTTCTTCTCCTTCATGTCGAAGAGGTGCAGCGTCCACTTGACGTCGCCCCGGGGCTTGAAGATCTCCTCGTACTCGTCATCGCCGAACTCGGGCACCGAGCACCAGGCCACCTTGCCTCTGCCGGCGCGAAGGAAGAAGTGATTCCCCGCCGGAACAGGGAGGGGGAAAGTGCGCGCGGCCAGGCCCTCCAGGTCGACGCGCATGGGCAGCGCCGGGGCCGCCGTGGCAGCTTCCGCGTCCCCGCCGTCTTCGGCGAAGGGCGGCTTCCGGCCGGATTGCAACTGCACGGCCATCACCTGGAACGGCCGGGCGATGACGTGGTTGTCCTCGTAAAAGTCCATGCCCACCTCGAAGTTGCGGCTGGACAGGTAATAGAGATAATCGCCGTTGGCATCGAAGCAGGGATTGAGATTGTTGTAAAAATCGTCGGTCAGGGTGACTTTTTTCTTTTCCTCCAGGTGATACAGGTAAACCTGGCTGTTGCGGTTGCGGGCCACCATGCTGTAGCACACCCAGCGGCTGTCGGGGGACCAGGAGTAGTCGTCAATCTCCCAGGTGAACTCGTCGTTCTTCAGCTGGTTCACCTCGTCGATCTTGGTCAGCTGCTTTTTCTCGATGTCACAGAGGAAGACGGCCAGGTCCTTGTTGCCGAAGAGGATTTTTTTGCCGTCGGGGGACCAGGCCAGCCGGTAAACGGCGCGGTCCAGGGTCTGGGTGAGCTGGACCCAGTCGCCGCCCGCGACCCGGCGCATGTAGAGCTGGTACTCGCCGCTACGGTCCGAGAAAAAGGCCAGCCATTGGCCGTCGGGCGAGAGGCGCGGGTGGATCTCGCGCGACCCGGGGGTCTGCGTCAGGTTCCGCACCGCACCACCCTTGCCGGTGGGCAGCAGGAAAATGTCGCCGCGGGCTTCGAGCAGGACGGCTTTACCGTCGCTGCCCACGTCCATGCCGTGGATGGTGCCGCGGGCGTCGACCCAGCGGTCGCGCCGCCGCCAGCGGTCCGTGGGCAGGTCGATGGCGAGCTTGCGCGAACTCCCGGCGCGGACATCGAGGACATGGAGGAAGCCGTCCTGGACGTAGACAATGCTCCCGCCGTCGGTTTCCGGCATCATCACGTCGTATTTTTCGTGGGCCGTCACCCGCGTCACCGCCTTGGAGGCGTTGTCGCGCCGGTAGAGGTTGGCGATGCCGCCCTCGCGGTCGGAGACGAAATACAGGGCGTCGCCGATCCACATCGGGTAGGCGTTCTTGCCGGTGTAGGCGGATACCGGGGTGAAGCGGCGGTTCTTGAAGTCGAAGTGCCAGATGTCGGTGTGCTGGCCGCCCTGGTAGCGCTTCCACTGGTACTCCTCGTTGCCCTTGCGCGTGAAGAACATCTCGCTGCCGTCGGCGGAGAAGCTGCACAGGGTGCCGCGGTCGACGGGCAGGCGCTCGGGCACGGTGCCGTCCAGCGCCACCCAATAGAGGTTGGGGTCGCGGTGGATGAACTGCTCGGTATCGGCGCGGAACACCACGCGCCGGCCGTCGGGGGTCCAGGCCACGGCCTGCAGGCTGCCCGGCTGCCAGGTCAGGCGCCGCGGCTCGCCGCCGGCGGCGGGGATCAGGTAGACCGACTGCGGCCCGTCGTAGTCGGCGCTGAAGGCGATCCAGCGCCCGTCGGGGGAGAACTTGGGGGCGACGGCGCTGCCGGGGAAGCTGGTCAGCCGCCGTGCGGTGCCGCCGGCATCAGGGACCAGCCACAGGTTGCCCTCGTAGACGAAGACGACCTGGCCGCCGTGGATGTCGGGATGGGTCATGAACCGGGGCTCGGCCGGCTGCTCAGCGGCCCAAGCCAGGGCCGCGCAGGCGGCGAAAATGAGGAAGAGGGAAAGACGCGCGTTCTTCATGGTGGCACCTCCACGGGGCCGATGCCGCCATTGTAGCGCAGATGTCCGAAAAAAAACAGCGCGCCTCCCCGCTCCCAGAGTCCTCAGCGCATTTTTCCCAGCTGGATCCCGAGCGAGATCCCGGCATGGGTATGCTTCCAGGCCATGGCGCGCAGCTGCAGGTTCAGGGCCATGAAGCCGCCGATGATGAGGGAGCCCTCCAGCTTGAGCGGGATGCCGACGCCGGCCTGCCGGCTGTAGCGGGGGCCCATCCAGCCGCTCACAATGCAGAGGCCGGCGGCCGCGCCCGCGAACGCGCCGCGGCTGCGTACGCAGCGGCCGATCATGAAGCCGTATTCGCTCAGGGAGTCGCCGGCGCTGAACGGGACGCTGCCCCAGAGGCAGTAGGCCGAGGCATAACCCGCGCGGCTGAATTGCGTGGAGAGGCTGAGTTCGATGGCGGCCATCTCGTCACCGTATCCGCCCAGCTGCATCCCTCCCCAGAGGCAGAATGGGGTCTTTTCCGGCGCTGGATCGATCGCTTGCGCAGCCAAGCCGACGGCCGTGCAAATGGCCGCCAGCAGCAGGGCGATATAGCGCTTTCCCATGGGTGATCCTCCTTGGGTCTTTCGTACCTCCCCTGCAACACCCGGGGAGGCCGGGATCGTCACCCGAGGGTCATTCCGTGGCCCAGAGCCTCATCAGGTGGACAATGACCTCGGAAGCCTTCTTCATGTCCTCCAGCGCGATCCACTCCTGCTTGGAGTGGAAGTTGAAGCCGCCGGTGAAGAGGTTGGGGGTGGGCAGGCCCATGAAGCTGAGGCGCGCCCCGTCGGTGCCGCCGCGGATGCTGGCGCGCTGGGGCGTGTATCCGGCCATGGCGATCGCTTTCTCGGCCTTGGCCAGCACTTCGGGGTGCTTGTCCAGGACCACTTTCATGTTGCGGTACGACTCGATCACCTTGACTTCGCTGCGGGCGCCGGGGAACTGCGCGGTCACGCGCCGGGCGATCCCGGCGATCTTCTTTTCGCAGCGCTTCAGCCCCTTGACGGTGAAATCGCGGATGAGGAACTTGATCGTGGCGGTCTCGACGTTGCCCGTGACCTGGTGCGGGTGAACGTAGCCCTCGCGGTCGGCGGTGGTCTCGGGGGACAGCGCCGCCTTGGGCAGCTTGTCGATGATGCGCGCCGCGACCTTGACGGCGTTGACCAGCTTGCCCTTGGCCATGCCCGGGTGGACGTTGATCCCGGTGACCGTGAGCTCCAGCGAGTCGGCGCAGAACGTCTCGTCCTCGATCTCGCCCGGCTTCTCGCCGTCGACCGTGTAGCCGCAGTCGGCGCCGATCTCGGCGGCCGTGATGTGCTCCACTCCCCGTCCCGTCTCCTCGTCGGGAGTGAAAACGACGCGGATGTTCGGCCGCGGCGCCTGCGGATGCTCGACCAGGTAGGTCAGCGCGTCCATGATCTCGGCGATGCCGGCCTTGTTGTCGGCGCCCAGCAGGGTCTTGCCCGAGGCGGTGATGATCGTCTTGCCGGCCTGCTCCTTGAGGTAGGGGTTCTCGCTCACCTTCAGGACCACGTTGTCGCTTTCCGAGATCACCAGGTCCTGCCCTTGGTAGTTCTCGTGCAACTTGGGCTCGACGCCAGCTCCCGAGACGTCGGGCGAGGTGTCCAGGTGGGCGAGCAGGGCGATGGTCGGCACTTTGCGAGGCTGGTTGGTCGGCAGCGTGGCCAGGACATAGCTCCAGGGGGTGATCTGGACATCGCTCAGGCCCAGGGCCTCGAGCTCGGGCTTCAGCTTGGCGGCCAGGTCCCTCTGCTTGGCGGTCGAGGGGAAGGACTCGGACGTGTCGCTGGACTGGGTGTCGATGCGCACATAGCTGAGGAAACGCTCCAGGATATCGGGGTATTTCATGGGGACCTCCGGGGCCATTATAAACGATGGCCGGGGAAAAGGGAACCGCCGCCTTTCTTGACAAGCGCCCATTTTTTCTATATAGTTATTCCTTAACTCCAAGATAGAAAGAGGTGTTTCGGTGAAAAGAACGTTTCAGCCCAACAACCTGAAAAGAAAGAAGACGCACGGCTTCCGGGCGCGCATGGAGACCAAGGGCGGCCGGGCGGTCATCAACAGCAGAAGAAGAAAGGGCAGGAAGAAGCTGACCGCCTGACCCATGGCCTTCACTTTCGGGGAATCCCAGCGGATCAAGAAGGAGACCGAGTTCGTCCGCCTGCTGAAAACCGCCCCGAAGATACGGAATGATTTTTTTTTTGTACTTTTTGAAGAATGGCCGGGCGGCCAGCCGCTTCGCCGTCTCCGTTAACCGCAAGATCGGCAACTCGGTCCAGCGCAATTACATCAAGAGGAAAATGAAAGAGTGGTTCCGCTTGAACAGCCTCCTGCTCCAGCCGCCTCATGACATCTGGATCTCCATGAAAAAGCCCTTCGACCGCGGCCGCGCCGCCGAGGTCGAGAACCTGTTTCTCGACGCCCTGTCACGCATCCGCCACCGCTGAAATGAAAAACCCCCTGCTGCTGCTGATCCGTGGCTACCAGCTGACGCTGTCGCCCCTGCTCGGCCGCCACTGCCGTTTTCTGCCCACTTGCTCGCGCTACACCTATGAGGCGATCGAGCGCTTCGGCGCCGCCCGGGGGCTGTGGCTCGGCCTGCGCCGCCTGCTCAAGTGCCACCCCTTCCACGCCGGCGGACACGATCCCGTCCCTGAACTCTTTGAGGTGAAATCAACATGGACACAAAAAAGCTGATCCTGGCCACCATCCTGTCGGTGGTGGTCCTGCTCGCCTACCAGTATTTCTTCATGCCCAAGCCCACGCCGCCGGCCGCCATCCCGGCCGGGGCCACTCAGCCCCGGGACGCCGCGCCCCCGACCGACGCCGCTCCCGAATCGGCCGCAACGGACATCGGTTCGATCCTGGGCCAGGGCGAGCCGGCAGCCGAGGAAAAAGAAGCCGTCCTCCCGGCCGTGCCCGAGGACCTCTCGTCCCCGGTCGAGCAGCCCATTACCGTGGAAGGACCCTTGTTCACCGCCCGTTTCACCAACCGCGGCGCCGGCCTGGTCTCCCTGGTCCTGAAGAATTACAAGGACGATGCCGGCCAGCCCATGGACCTGGTTTCGGGCAACGCCGTAGCCTCGGGGTTCTACCCGTTCTATTTCCTGAACAACACCAAGACCCTGGACACCCTGAACAAGGCCATGTTCCGCTACCAGGGCGCAACGACCGTCGACGTCTCCCATGGCCGGGAGACGGAGATCGTCTTTGAATACGCCGATGCGGCCGAAAACCTGCTGGCCGTCAAAAGATTCATTTTCAGCCCTTCCAGTTACGTGATCGGCTTGAAATTCGAGGTGATCAAGGAGGGGCGCCTGGTGGCCGACCTGCCGGTCGTCTTCGGCCCCGATCTGGAGAACAACGACAGCCGCGACCGCGCCATGATGATGAACCTGAAGATCGCCGCCTACGCCAACGAAAAGTTGCAGTCGCTCGATTTCGCCAAGCAGAAGACCCTGCCCCAGGCCAGCCAGGCGTTCGAAAAGGCGGCGGGCGGGATGGGGACGGGCTTCTTCTGGTCGGCCTACGAGACCACCTATTTCGCCGCCGTTTTCAAGTCGGCGCCCGGAAACCGCTCGCAGCTCTCCTGGCAGTCGATCCGTCCGCTCCAGGGAGAGGACAAGGGCAAGCTGTATTCCTACATGATCGTCACCGACCCGGTCGCGGCCTTCATCGGCCCCAAGGACGAAAAGGTCCTGGCCGCGGTGGAAAGTGAATTCCCCGATCTGAACAAGATCATCGAGTACGGCTGGTTCGGCTCCATCGCCAAGGTCATGCTGAAGGGCATCACGTTCATCCACGGCTTCCTGCCCAACTACGGCTGGGCCATCATCCTGTTCACCCTGTTCCTCAAGCTGGTCCTCTTCCCCCTGACCTATTCCTCCAGCGTCTCCATGGCCAAGATGCAGGCCCTGCAGCCCAAGCTGAAGGCGATCCAGAAGAAGTACAAGAACAACAAGGACATGGAGCAGCGCAAGCTGATGAACGCGGAGATGATGGCGCTCTACAAGCAGGAGAAGGTCAACCCCGCCGGCGGCTGCCTGCCGCTGCTGCTGCAGCTGCCGCTGCTGTGGGGATTCTTCCGGCTGCTGTCGGTCTCGATCAACGTGCGCCACGAGCCGTGGATGCTGTGGATCACCGACCTGTCGAAGAAGGACCCCTATTACGTCCTGCCCATCCTCATGGGGGTGACGCAGCTGATCCAGCAGCGCATGACCCCCTCGAGCGGCGACCCGACCCAGAAGAAGCTGATGTATATCCTGCCGTTCGTCATGGTCATCATGTTCGCCTCCTTTCCCAGCGGGCTGAACCTGTACTGGTGCTTCTCCAACGTGCTGCAGATCGGCCAGCAATACATCGTCAACCAGAAGATCTACCAGCAGAAGAAGGATGAGGAGCGGGAGTTCAAGGCGCTGAAAAGAAAGAAAGGAGCCAAAGAGAAATGACGGAAAAAAAGGAATTCGTCGCGAATTCTCTGAAGGATGCCATCCAGAGGGCCGCGGAGGAATTCGGCGTCCAGGAAGAACAGCTGAAGTACCGCATCATCACGGAAAAAACCAAATATTTCGGCCATAAGCAGCGCGAGATCTTCATCGAGGCCTGGCGCTCCGACGGCGGCGAGCAGCAGGGACTGGAGGCATTCGTCCGCCTGCTGCTGGAGGAGATGAAGCTGAACCTGAAGTTCGAGCTGGAGGCCAAGAGCGATTTCCTGCGCGTCAACTTCTTCGGCGAGGACTACAAGCTGATGCTCTACCAGAACGGCAGCCTGCTCAACGCCGTGCAGTACCTGATCAACCGCCTGTTCGCCGATGCCGTCGGCAAGAAGATCTACTGCGAGTGCGAGAACTACCGCAAGAAAAAGGAAGTCGAACTGAGCGCCCAGGCCCACCGCTTCGCCCGCCAGGTGCGGCGCAGTGGCCAGGCCGTCGAGCTGCCCGAGCTGAACCCCTTCGAGCGGCGCATCATCCACATGACCATCAACAAGTACTCCGACCTGGAGTCCAAGAGCGACGGCGACAATTTCCTGAAGGTCATCACCATCCGCAAAAAAGCGAATGGATGAGGAGACGATCGTCGCCCTGGCCACGCCGCCGGGGCGGGGGGGGATCGCCGTCATCCGCCTGTCGGGAGCCTTGAGCGAGGACATCGTCCGCAAGGTCTTCCAGCCGCTGCCTGCCAGGGTCCGGGACCGCCACAGCTACCACGGATTCATTCACGACGCCGGCCGGCGCATCGACGAGGGCCTGGCGGTCTTTTTCCGCGCCCCCCGTTCCTACAGCGGCGAAGCGATGGCCGAGATCTCGCTGCACTCCAACCTGTTCCTGGTCGAAGAAGCGCTGGCGCTGGCCTGCCGCCACGGCGCCCGCACGGCGCTGCCGGGCGAGTTCACCTACCGCGCCTTCCGCAACGGCAAATTGGACCTGCTGCAGGCCGAGGCGGTCAATGAGCTGATCCGGGCGAATTCCCGCGCCGGTTCACGGTTGGAGTTCGACAACCTGGAGGGGCGTCTTTCCGCATCCGTCGCCGAAGTGCGCGACGCCCTGCTGCAGGCCGCGATCGAGGTCGAGACCGGCATCGAGTTCGCCGAGGACCAGCACATTGAAGCCGGCAGGGATCAGGGCGGACTGGCCGCCGCCGCCGTGCTCCTGGAGAAGATCCTGGCCTGCAGCCGCTTCAGCGAGGTCGTGAGCCGGGGCTTTCAGGTGGTCATCGCCGGCCGGGTCAATGTGGGCAAATCCTCGCTGTTCAACGCCCTGCTGCTGCGGGAGCGCTCGATCGTCTCCGCGCTGCCCGGCACCACCCGCGACTACATCGAGGAGACGCTGGTTCTCGACGGCTTTACCTTCCGCGTCAGCGACGCGGCCGGCATCCGCGCCGCCGGCGGCGACGACGTCGAGAACCAGGGCATGCAGCGCAGCCTGGAGCGCATCGCCGCCGCCGACGCCGTGCTGTTCATGGTCGACGCCTCGCAGCCGCTGCAGGAGAGCGACCTGGAGATCCACCGCCTGCTGGGCGGCAGGAAGCACATCCTGCTGGCCAACAAGAGCGATCGCGGCCGGGAAGATGTCATCGCCGCCATTTGCGCGGCCTTTCCGGGCGAGGATTTAAACCTGATCTCGGCCAAGTACGGCGACAACCTCGAGGCGGCGACCGCTTTTCTAGCCTCCCTGCCGGGAGAACTCGCAGCGCCCGCCGACGCCGTTGCCGTCAACCTGAGACAGAAAGACCTGCTGCAAAAGCTGCGGGCAACGATCGGCCGCATCCTGCGCCTGCAGGCGCAGGAGCCGGCGCCCGGCGAGCTGGTCGCCGAGGAGATCCGCCAGGGGCTGCATCTCGTCGGGGAGCTGACCGGCGCGATCGGCGTCGACGATATCCTGCGCGGCGTGTTCGCCGGGTTCTGCATCGGCAAATGAAGGTCATCGTCGTCGGCGGCGGCCACGCCGGCATTGAAGCCGCCTGCGCCGCGGCCCGGATGGGAGCCGACGCGATCCTGCTGACCATGCACCTGGAGACCGTCGCCCAGATGTCGTGCAACCCCTCGATCGGCGGCATCGCCAAGGGGCACCTGGTCCGCGAGATCGACGCGCTGGGCGGGGTCATGGCCCGGGCCGCCGACGCCACCGGCATCCATTTCAAGGTGCTGAACCGCAGCAAGGGGCCGGCGGTGCGCGCCACGCGCTCCCAAAACGACAAGGCCGCCTACCGCCTGTTCATGAAGGATTTCCTGGAGAACCTCCCGCGCCTCTCCCTTTACCAGGGCCTGGCCGCCGGCATCGCGGTCCGCAACGGCCGCGCCTGCGGCGTGCGCCTGGAGGAAGGCGAGACCCTGGACGCCGACGCGGTGATCGTCTGTTCCGGGACCTTCCTGGGCGGGCGCATCTTCATCGGCAGCGCCTCCTACGCCGCCGGCCGGGCCAACGAGCCTCCCTCCCGTCAGCTGGCAAAGGAGATCCGTGGCCTGGGTTTCGAGGCGCTGCGCCTGAAGACCGGCACGCCGATGCGGCTGCACGCCGACAGCATCGACTGGTCGAGGTTCGCTCCCCAGCCCGGCGACGAGCCGCCGCCCCGCTTCTCCATGCACACGCGCCGCCCGCTGCGCAACCGCGTGCAATGCTTCCTGGGGCGCACCCCGGCCGAGGTCGGCCGCATCGTGCGCGATCACCTGCACCTGTCACCGCTCTACTCGGGGACGATCCAGGGCATCGGACCGCGCTATTGCCCTTCCATCGAGGACAAGATCGTCAAGTTCCCCGAACGCCAGCAGCACCACTTCTACCTGGAACCCGAGGGGCTGCGCAACAAGGAGATCTACGTCAACGGCCTTTCCTCCAGCCTGCCGATCGAAGTGCAGAGACTGATCCTGGCGGCCATTCCCGGCCTGGACAGGGCGCGCATGATGCGCCCGGCCTACGCCATCGAGTACGATGCCATCCAGCCCACGCAGCTGCAAGCCAGCCTGGAAAGCCGCCTTGTCGCCAACCTGTTCTTCGCCGGCCAGGTGAACGGAACATCGGGCTACGAGGAGGCCGCCGGCCAGGGACTGATGGCCGGCATCAATGCCGTTCTCAAGATCAAGGGCGAGGCACCCTTCGTCCTGGAGCGGCAGGAGGCCTACATCGGGGTCATGGTCGACGACATCGTCCAGCGCGGCGTCGATGAGCCCTACCGCCTGTTCACCGCCCGTGCCGAATACCGTTTGCAGCTGCGCGAAGACAATGCCTTCGAACGCCTGGGCGGTCACGCCCTGCGCCTGGGACTGGTCTCCCGCACCGACCATGACCGCCAGATGCGCCAGTTGGAAAAGCGCCGCCGTGTGATCCGGAGACTGGCCGCCACCCGGGCGCGCTACGGCGGCAGGACCGAGACGCTGTTCCGGATCCTGAAGCGGCCGGGAATGACCCTGGCCGGCCTGCAGGAGCTGCACGGCCGGGAGCTGATGAAAAAAGCGACCTGCAGCGACGCCTCCTATATCGAGGCCTGCGTCAAGTACGAGGGCTATGTCGCCATCCAGCACAAGGAGGTGGCCAGGATGCGCAAGCTGCAGAAAGCGGTCATCCCCGAGGATCTTGATTTCGCCAAGGTCGAGGGGCTCTCCACCGAGATCAGGGAAAAACTGGCCAAGGCACGTCCGCTCACGCTGGCGGAAGCGGCGCGCATCCCGGGGGTGACGCCGGCGGCGCTCAATGCCGTCAGCATCCACCTGGTCCTGAAATGCAGACAGTGATCCTCTCACTCGGCGAGATTCTTTTTGCCGGCCGCTTTCCTGGCTGCCTTGTCATCCGCTTTCTTCATGAGCCATGGATTCCCCTGAACGTACCGCCATTTTTGGATCTTTGCTAACAAAAGCCAGGGTAAGCTTTCCGGTCTCTCCCGGCGCGGGGGTAAGCCGTCTTTTTTTTTGATCCTCGTCCTGTTTTTCAGGACAGGAACTCTGCTGCACATATGGAAATAGGGTCAAAATTCGTCATTTCAATAAATATTACTCATTTGTTCACCCAGCGAACAAATTGGCATGTTTCTTGCGGGCATCAGACTGCCGGTCAAAAACAATGTGCCGCCCGGGAAAAAGTTCAGGCAGGACCGGGAATCGCGGGATGGATATAGATGAAGGAGAACGGCGCGCCATTCGCCGACAGGATGCGCGCTGTGGAAGAAAGGAGGCGAGTATGAACCAAGGCAAACGGTTGATCTATTTTGTGCTATCGAGTCTGATCCTGCTGTCCGCGCTGGGTCCAGCGACACCGGAGCCATGGGGCAGGGTCTTCGGCATTGCCCTGGGACCCACCCATGAAGGCCTTCCCGGTATCACGGTCACGATATCCAGGATGGGATCGGCGCCGCGGCATACGATCACCGGCTACGGCGGCGAGTTCAGCTTTTCCGAGCTGGATCCCGGCGACTACGAGGTGTCGGCAGCGCTCGACGGGATCATGACATCGGAGGGCGTTCCGCTCGTGGTACGATCCGGCAGTACGGCGAGAGCAACGCTGCTGGTGAATTTTCAACGGCTGACAGAAGCGATTACGGTGCAGGGAACGGGCGCTTCCCTGTCGATTCCCGAGATCAGGGAGAGCCCCGCGATCGATCTGGGCGAGGCCATGATGCGCATGCCCGGCCTGGCCAAGGTCCGCAAGGGGGCCATTGCCAACGATATCGTGCTGCGCGGCCTGCAGCGTGACAATGTCAACGTCCTGGTGGACGGCTGCCGGATATACGGCGCCTGCCCCAACCGCATGGACTCCCCCGCCTTTCATGTCGATTTTTCCGAGATCGAACACGTCGAAGTGACCAAGGGCCCCTTCGACATCGAGAACCAGGGCAGTCTCGGGGGCAGGGTCAATATCGTGACCCTCAGGCCCCAATCCGGGTTCCACCTGGCCGCCACCCTGGTCGGAGGATCCTCCGCCTATCTCAATCCTTCGCTCAGCCTCTCGTACGGCGGCGATCTCGTCTCGGGATCGCTCGGGTTCTCCATGCGCAGGTCCGATCCCTATCGCGACGGGGCGGGCAGGCTGTTTACCGAGACCGCCAATTACCTCCCCGGCCGGCTCGATTCCCGGGCCTTCAATGTCGGCACCGCCTGGGGCAAATTCTACCTCACTCCGCATGTCGGTGAAAGCATCGAGATCGCCTATACCCGCCAGGAAGCTGACCTGATCTTCTATCCCGGCCTGCTGATGGACTCCCCCTGGGACAACGCCGATCGCCTGGGCATCAGCTGGACCCGGCTGGGCCTGCCCGGTTTCATCGGGGATTTCCGCATCCGCGCCTATGCCAGCGAGGTCAGGCACTGGATGACCGACGAGCAGAGGATCTCCGGACAGGGGACTCCGCGGGGCTACAGCATGGGTACCGAGGCTGAGACCCAGGTCTTGGGACTCAAGGCCGAGGCGACGGTGCAGGGCCTGCGGCTCGGGATCGAGGGCGTCCGCCGCAACTGGGACACCCGTACCATGATGGCCAAGATGAATTATGCCGCCCAGGCATCCATTCCCGACGTGGATACAAGCCTGCTCGGAGCCTTCATCTCGCGCGAATGGCGGCTCGGCTCCGGCCTGAGACTCAGCACAGGCGCGCGCATCGACCGGATGCGCACCGTCGCCGACCCGGGCCTGGCCAATACGAATCTCTACTTCGCCTACCAATCGACCCGCTCGACCTCGCGCACGGACACCATGCCCTCCGCCACCGTCCGCCTGGCCTGGAAGCCGTCGACGCACATCGAAATTTCCGCCGGCGGCGGGCGGACCGTGCGCCCGCCCGACCCGGCAGAGCGCTATTTCGCCCTCAAGCGCGCGGGCAGCGACTGGGTCGGCAATCCCGAGCTGCTGCCGACGAGGAACACGGGAGCCGACGTGAAAGCGACCTGGCAGCTCCGGAGGGGATCGATCGGCGCTTCCGTCTTCCACCAGTCGCTCGTCGACTGGATCGCCCTGATCAACCAGCCCCGCGTCACTGCCCAACCCGGGGTGATGAACACCATGGCGCGGTCCTATGCCAATACCGACGCGCGCCTGTGGGGGACCGAGGTCGAATTCAGCTATGCCCCGCTCCGACGGTTATTCGTCGCCGGCAGCCTGTCCTGGCTGCGGGGAGAAAAGGACACGGATCCGGCTCGCCACATCCACTCGGCAACCCTGGGCGAGGTCCCGCCCCTGAGTTCGCGGCTGCTGGTCCGCTACGATTCGGGCCGCTTCTTTGCCGAAGGCGAAGGCGTCATCACCGGGGCCCAGAACCGGGTGGATACCGACCTGCTGGAAGGGGCCACGCCGGGCTGGCAGATCCTCAACCTGAGGCTGGGTGCGACCCTCGGCGGCTTTCGCATCCAGGCGGCATTGGACAACGTCTTCGACCGGCTGTATACTGAACACTTGGCCAACGCCCGTGACCCGTTCCGCACCGGGGCGCGGGTCTATGAGCCCGGCCGGCGCTTCATCGCGACGGTGATCTACCGGTTATGAGCAGGGAGGCGGTCGCAAGACTGGCCTCTGGTTGTGGCGAATCTGTTCAAGGAGGAAGCATGAGTAAATTGACTGCGAGCCTGATGGCCGTTACTCTTTTTCTGCTGTCCGCGAGCGTCTGGCCTCAGGAACCAGCCGAGGAGATGCGCGTCCTGGAGCCCGGCAAGCGTTTTGAAGTCGGCGCCGGGATCCACGGCACGTGGGAATTCACCCAGAGGCCGCAGATCGGCATGGTCATCCTGAAGATCCAGCTGTTCGACGACAAAGGCGAAAAAATCTCGCCTTTGACGATCAGCGGCCGCTCCGACATGCCCTCGATGGCGGGGCATCACGATTCCGGAGACGTTCCCCTCAAGCTGAACAAGTCGCGGAACTACCTGCTGCCCGTCAACGTGGTCATGCCCGGCGATTGGGAGATCCAGCTCACCTTCCGCGACGGCGAGCGGATCGTCCTGCGCGCCCGCATCCTTTTTGATGTGTAAACGCAGGCTGTTCCTCGCGTTGTGGCTGGTCGCCTGCAGCCTGGCCCCTTTGGCCGCCGCCGACTTTCTGCTGTTCTTCGAGGCGCAGGGAATCGGCGGCTACTCCTTCCGGCTGGGGGAGGGCATATTCCATTCTCAGAATGAGCTGGAGACCATGCAGAAGTCCAGCCTGGGCTTTGACTATGTGCAGCGGTTTTCCATCGCCAAGCGGGATGTAGCCGTCCTCTCCGTCCAGGCGCGGCTGGCCCTCGACATCCTCTCCGAACAGTCGCGGCTGACCTATGGCGTCGCGAAAAAGACCGCCCCGGTCCTCCAGATCTACAATGCCTTCCTGAAATTCAAGTTCCGGCCGTTCGACGCTTGGATCGGCCACAATCGCCCGCATTTCGGCCTGGCCTCGCAATTCGACCAGCATGCCCACCTGCTGCAGCCGCTGGTGATGAGCGGGTTCAGTTTCGACCGCGACTGGGGCGTCGGCCTCGAGCGCGATACCGCCAGCGGCGATTTCGGCATCTCGCTGACCAGCGGGTCGGGGATGTCGCTGCGGTTGCGCCGGAACTGGCTGCTCGCCGCCCGCCTGGCCGAGGGCATTCTGGAGAGAGACAACTTCAATATCGGCCTTTCCTTCGGCTTCGGCAAGGTGCTGGACGTCATGGGCAATTACCTGCTTTCCGATACGCTGGTGCCCATCCGCATGGCGGAGCTGGACATGACCTGGCTGTACGACAACTGGGAGAACCGTCTCGAGATCGCACTGGGGGACAGGATTCTCGGCCCGGTGGCGGCCGTTCTGTGGCGCGTCGGCCTGAACCTGCTGCGCGAGAACCGGCTCAAGCTGGAGGTCCAACCCGCCCTGCTCGTCGACAAGGGGCGGCGCAACCTCAACTTCTCCGCCGGGTTGACCTTCCTGGCCAACGCGGATTGGACGCTGCGGGCGATGTACCTGTACGACCGGCGCTTCCGCGATTCACAGCTCGTTTTCCAGATCTATTTTTACAAGGGGCTCGCCATTTGACGGCCAAGGAGAAACCCGTCATGAGCAGGGACGACCGATGAAAAAATGGGCGGCCGCGGCGGGCGTCTTCCTCCTGTGCGTCCTGCCGCTGCTGGCGGCGGTCGGCTGCGAGCTCAATGACCCCGACCGCGACGTGAAGCGCCTTTTTCCTCAGTCCACCGGCTATCGGACGATCTACGCCTCCATCCTCGGCCGGGGAGGCGCCGCGCTGCTGCAGCAGGTGGAGCGCCGGCTGGGCGACTCGTTCAAGGGCCTTTTCGAGACCGCCGACGTGCCCTACACGCTGTACCGCATTTTCAGGGGCCAGGAGACAATTGGCTACATCCACGGCGTCAACCAGAAGGGCCGTTACGGCGGCATCCAGCCCATCCTGGCGCTCGACAGCGAGGGACGCATCCTGGCCTTCTACTTCCAGAAGCTCACCAACAACCAGGCGCGCCTGCTGCGCGCGCCGGAATTCGGACGGCAGTTCATCGGGTTGAACCTGCGCGATTTTGACGGTTACGACGTGGCGTCCGGGCGGGCCGGCCCGGGCAGCCCGATCGCCGCCATCCGGAACCCGTCACCCAAGGCCGAGGACGATTTCCGCGCCACCCTGCGCGCAGTCAAGAAGAACCTGATCCTCTGCGACGAGTTCCTTCTGGGCAACCGCTTCCTGGCCAAGGAGCCGGGCGCATGAAAAAGCTTTCGCTTTACCAGATCGCCGCGAAAAACCTGCTGCGCAAGCGCACGCGCAGCGTCCTGACGGTCGTCGGCATCGGGCTGTCGGCCTGGGTCCTGGCCAGCCTGCTCGGCTTCAACCGCGGCTATGACGCGGCGCTGAAAAAAGACATCGACAACATGGGATTTCAGGTGCTGCTCACGGCCAAGGGCTGCCCCTACGAAGCGGCGACGCTGATGCTCAAGGGCGGCACGGGGTTGCGCTACATGAGCGAGAGCGTCATCGACGACATCCTTTTGCAGCGCGAAGTCGACAGCGTGACGCCGATGCTCATGCAGGCCGTATTCGACCCCGACCGCGGCGACAGCGGCGCCATCGACGCCTACCTCGGCATCGACCCGGCCACTTTCCCGGGCATGAAGTCGTTCCTGAAGTTCAAGCAGGGCGGCTGGTTCACGGACCCGGCGGCGCGCGTGGCCGTGCTGGGCTACGAGGCGGCCGAGCTCGAGCAGCGGGAGGTGGGCGACAAGATGCTCATCCCCGACAAGAACATCGAACTGACGGTCGTGGGCATCCTGGAACGCTCGGGCACCCAGGACGACGGCACGATCTTCGTCCCCATCCGCATGCTGCAGAAAGAGTTCGGCCAGCAGGGCAAACTGACCGCGGTGGGCATCAAGGTGGACCGCAAGGCGGACACCGCCGCCCTGGAAAACCGGCTGTACGACCTGCCGGACGTCCAGGTGGTCTCCATGGCCCAGGTGAAGAACACCATCATGAGCCTGGTGGCGACGGCCAAGGTGATGGTGCTTTCCATCGCGGTCATCGCCATCCTCATCGCCATGGTGGGGGTGATCAACACCATCCTGATGTCGGTCTTCGAGCGCTTCCAGGAGATCGGCATCATGAAAAGCATGGGGGCGATGCCCAAGGACGTGTTCCGCATGATCTGGACCGAGACCATCATCCTCTGCCTGCTGGGAGGCGCGCTGGGGCTGGCCCTGGCTTTCGGCCTGGCGCAGGTCACCGACCTGCTCATCCGCCGCCTCCTGCCCTATACCCCGACCGGCAGGCTGATCCTGATCGACGTGCCGCTGATGGTGACGACGTTCGCCGTCGTGCTCGGCATCGGCCTGGTCAGCGGCATGTATCCGGCCTGGCGGGCGGCGCGGGTGCGGCCGCTGGAATCGATCCGCAGCGAGGGGGATTGACCATGGTCGAAGACACACCGGCCCTCGAAGCCCGGGACCTGCGCAAGGTGTACCGCCGCGGCAGCGAAGAGATCGTGGCCGTCGACGGCATCTCGCTGCGCGTGGCCAGGGGTGAATTCATTTCCTTCATCGGGCCCTCGGGTTCGGGCAAGAGCACGCTGATCAACCTGCTGGGCTGCCTGGACAACGCCACCTCCGGCAGCCTGCGCGTCGGCGGCGAAGAGGTCCTGCGCGGCGGCCGGGGATTGTCGGAGGCGGCGCTGACCCGGATCCGGCGCCGCGTCTTCGGCTACGTCTTCCAGCGTTTTTATCTGGTTCCCACCCTGACCCTGTACGAGAACATCGTCATGCCTTTCGCCTTCTTCCGCAAGCCGGGCGCCGCCGCCGATCCCATGCCCATCATCCGCTTCCTGGGGCTGGAGAAACGCCTCCGCCACCGGCCGGGCGAACTGTCCGGGGGCGAGATGCAGCGGGTGGCCATCGCCCGCGCCCTGGTCAACAAGCCGGAGATCCTGCTGGCCGACGAACCGACGGGAAACCTGGACTCCCGCCACGGCGAGGAGATCGGTGACATTTTCAAGACCCTGAACGAGAAGGAGGGCATGACGGTTCTGCTGGTGACGCACAACCCGCGCATGGCCGCCCGGGCCCGGCGCACCATCACCCTGCTCGACGGGCGCATGGCCTAGCCTTGCTGGCCCGGGCGTGACCGCCGGCGCTCCGGAACGAAACGCGCCTCCCCCTGCCGTCTCTGCCCTGGGAACGTGATCAGGCACTTGGCCTTGCGCGGACCTTGGGAAAACAGATCGGCCGGCTTGAGGCGTGCGCAGGACGGAAACAGGCAGAAATATTTTTTTATTGACAACGAAGGGCGGATTTTGTAAATTAGCGAAACGGAGCTCTGAAAAATGGAGAAGGCCATGACCCAGGAGATCGGGACGCGCCACGTGATTCCGGATCGGATCAGGCATTCGCCTTGGGCACTGCCGGCCGTCTTCCTGGTCGTTTCCGCGGCCATCGTCTGGCTGGGAAATTTCTATTATCAGCAGCTGAAGAAGGGCGTAGTCAGTGAGGAGATCGTCAAGTTGCAGGCGATCGCCGACCTGAAGGGCAGGGAATTGCAGAACTGGCTGGGGGAGCGGATGGGGAATGCCCGGCAGATCGAGACCAACCCCAGTTGCCGAGCGGAGTTGCTGGCGTTCCTGAGCGATCGTTCCTCCGCGCCGCGCCGCGCGGCAGTCCTCGACTGGATGCAGGCCCTGCGCAGCGGCTACCATTACCAGAACGTCCTGCTGGTCGACGCCGCCGGGGAGATCGCCCTGGCGCTGGAAGGGCCCTTTCCGGTGATTGGCAGCGAGGGGCGGGCGCAGATCGAAGCGGTCCGGCAGCAGAAAACGGCGAGCATTTCCGACCTGCACCGTTCCAGCAACGTGTCCGCAATCCACATGGACCTGGTGGTGCCGCTGCTGGCGGCGGATGCCGTCAGCGGGTTCGTCTTCCTGCGCATCGACCCGGCCGGCTTCCTTTTCCCCCTGATCCAATCCTGGCCCACGCCCAGCCTCACGGCCGAGACCCTGCTGGTGAAGCGCGAGGGCGATTCCGTGCTGTTCCTGAACGAATTGCGCCACCGCCGGGGGGCGGCCATGCAGATGCGCCTGCCCATCCAGCCGCAACTTCCCGCCGCCCAGGCCGTTCGCGGCAACTTCGGAGCTTTCGCCGGCCACGACTATCGCGGCGTCCCCGTCTGGTCGGTGAGCCGGCCCGTCCCCGGAATGCCATGGTTCTTCGTGGTCAAGGTCGACCGTAACGAGGTCGAAGAGCCGGTCCGCCGTACCGCTCTGGGGGTTCTGGCGGCCATCCTGGCCCTGATCCTGGCCAGCGCCTTGCTCGTCCTTTTCCTGTGGCAGCGCCGGGACGCCATCTTCCGCCGGCAGCAGCTCGAAACGGAAAGGCAGAAGCAGGCCCTGGGAAAGCAGTTCGACTACCTGACCCGCTATGCCAATGACATCATCCTGCTCTGCGACGACCAGGGGAACATTCTGGAGGCCAGCGACAGCGCCCAGGTCGCCTACGACCTGGACCGGGAGACGCTGCTGAAAATGACGCTGGGTGACCTGGTCATTCCCGCTGAACGGGACAGGCTGGCGGCGCGGATGCAGCAGATGCAGGAGGGCGGCGGGATGTTCTTCGAGACCCGGCAGCAGCGGAAGGACGGCTCGGTATTCCCGGTCGAGGTCAGCGCCCGGGCGATCGTGATCGAGGACAAGAGATATTTCCAGAACATCATCCGTGATATCGGCGAACGCAAGGCGGCCGAGATCCGGCTCCGGAACGCCAACCGGCTGCTCGCCGTGCGCAGCCAGGTCAACCAGGCCATCATCAGGGCCAGGGACCGCCGCCGGCTGTTCCAGGACGTCTGCGAAGCGACTGTCGCCGCCGGGGACATGCGCATGGCCTGGATCGGGCTGGTCGACAAGCCGAGCCGGACCGTGCGTCCCGCCTGCCAGTCCGGCCAGGTCGCCGGATACCTGAACCACATTTCCATCTCGATCGATGATGTGCCCACGGGCCGGGGCCCGACCGGGACGGCCATCCGCGAGAACCGGCTGGTCGTTTGCAACGACATCGGCAGCGACGAAAGAATGGCCCCCTGGCGCGGGGACGCCACCCGGCGCATCTACCGCTCCTCGGCCGCCCTGCCCCTGCGTTTCCAGGGCGAATGCATCGGCGCCCTGATGATGTATGCCGGGGAGAAGGATTACTTCGATCGCGCCCAGGTGGGCCTGCTGGAAGAGGTGGTCAACGACCTCGGCTTCGCGCTGGATGCCCTGGACCGGGAAATGAAGCAGCATCTGGCCGAAACGGCTCTGCTGGAGAGCGAATTGAAATTCCGCACCCTGTTCGAATCCATGCCCCTGGGGGTGGTGTACCAGGGAGCCGACGGGAAGATCATTAGCGCCAATCCCGCCGCCGAAAGGATCGTGGGCCTGACGCTGGATCAGATGCTGGGACTGACATCGCTGGACCCCCGCTGGAAAGCCGTCCGCGAAGACGGCTCCGATTTCCCCGGCCCGGAGCACCCGATCCCGGTCGCCCAGCGCACCGGGCAGGAGGTGAATGACGTTATCATTGGCATTTACGATCCCAAGTGCGAAGCGATCCGCTGGCTCAAGGTCAGCGCCATACCGCAGTTCCTGCCTGGAGAGACCGTCCCCTACCAGGTGTTCGCCATCTTCGACGACATCAGCGAACTCATCAGCAAGAAGAAGGAGCTGCAGACCACGTCCAGACGCCTGGAAATGGCGCTGCATGCCGGCAAGGCGGGTACGTGGGACTGGGACGTCGCCAGCGGCCGGATCGTCTGGTCGGCGCAGATGTTCGAGCTGCTCGGACTCGATGCCAAGACCAGCACCGCCTCATTTGCGGCTTGGCGGGCGGTGCTGCACCCTGAGGACCGGGAAGAGGCCGGACTGCGCATCGAGCGGGCGCTGAAAGCACATTCATTCCTGGACAGCAACTACCGCGTCGTGCTGCCGGACGGGCGGGTCCGCTGGATCAACGCCGTGGGCGCCGGCGTCTATAATGAACAAGGCCAGCCCGTGCAGATGCTCGGGATCTGCATGGACATCAGCGACCGCCAGGGGGCAGCGGAGAACTGGCGCCGTACGCCATGAGAAACCAAGCTCCAACCCGAAAGGGGAGATCATGAAGGCGTCGGAAAACATCCTGGTCATTCACACTGACCGGCAGAGCTGCCAGATGATCCTCGATACGGTGAGCCAGATGGGACATGCCCCCAGCTGTGCCCATACCCTCAGCGAGGGGCTGCAGAAGATCACATCCGGCGCCTTTGCCCTTGTGTTCCTGGAAGCGCGGCTCCCCGACGGCAGCGGCGTAGAAGGCATAGCGAAGATCAAGGTCAACGAGTTCTCCCCGGAGATCGTTATCACCACCACGCAAGGCAGTCCCGACGAGGCGGAGCAGGCCATCGCCAACGGCGCCTGGGATTATATCGCCGCCCCTGTATCGCCGGCGCTCATCCAGCTGCACATCGACCAGATCCTGGACTATCGGAGCGAAAAGGGACTCCGCAGATCCTCGCTGCTTCTGGACAGGAGGGAAATCATCGGCAATTCGAAGCCCCTGGCGGCCAGCCTCGGTCTCCTGGCGCAGGCGGCGCAAAGCGACGTCAATGTCATCCTCACCGGTGAGACCGGGACCGGCAAGGAACTCTTCGCCAAGGCCATCCACGCCAACAGCCTCAGGAGCCAGGGCAGTTTCGTGGTCGTCGACTGCACGGCGCTGCCGGAAACACTGGTGGAGAGCGTCCTGTTCGGGCATGCGCGCGGTTCCTTCACCGGGGCCTATGCCAGCCAGGACGGGCTGATCAAGCAGGCCGACAAGGGGACGCTGTTCCTCGACGAGATCGGCGAGCTGCCCCTGGCCATGCAAAAAAGCTTCCTGCGGGTCATCCAGGAGCACCGGTTTCGTCCGGTCGGAGGCGGAAGGGAGGTCACCAGCGATTTCCGGCTGGTAGTGGCGACCCACCGCGACCTCGACCTGATGGTCCGCCAGGGGAAATTCCGCGAGGACCTGCTCTTCCGCCTGCGTTCACTGGTGATCAAGCTGCCGCCGCTGCGCGAGCGCCGGGACGACATCAAGGATCTGATCCTCCATTACATGGACCAACTGTACCAGCGCTTCCGCCTGGCCCCCAAGCAATATTCCTCCGATTTCTGGAATGTGGCCGGCCAGTACCCTTGGCCGGGGAATATCCGCGAACTGATCCAGGCCCTGGAAAAAACACTGCTGTCCGCCGGCGAAGAATCGGTCATCCACTCCAAGCACCTGCCCACCCATATCCGCATCCAGGTGGCCCGTGACCGGGTCCAGTCCCCGGCGAAAGATCCGGAGGCGCCGGCAGCCCAGCTCCCGGCCCCGGCAACGCCGTTATCGCTGAAGGAATTCCACCGGACGGCCGTTTCGGCCGCCGAGAAGCAATACTTCAAGGAGCTGATGGACTTCACCGCCGGCGACATCGCGGATGCCTGCCGCGTTTCCAGCCTGTCCCGTTCGCGCCTGTATGCCCTGTTGCAAAAGTATCAACTGCTGCCCGGCCAGAAGAGCCATTGAGTTTTCGTCCGCTCGCCGCTTCCCCCGGCCCGGGAATTGGCATGTTTCTTGATTGAACATTCTTGGAAACATTCCGGCAATTGAGTGATCACCAACGGAAGTGTGAAACATGCAGATATTCCATTATGAGGTTGCGGACAGCAGCGAAGGCCCGCGGCTGGCAGCCGCGCTCCTGGCGGCCGCCCCGGGATGGGAGATCGAGCACTTCACCCGGCTGGCGGATTTCAGGGAAAGGATGCACGCATTCGTGGAACCCGATTCCATCGCCGTCCTGGCCGCGGCCAACGCCAGTGAACTCAGGGAAATGCAGGATCTCGGCGATCTGATCCAGGATATCGGCATCATCCTGGTGCTTCCCGATTGGCAGGATAGCACCTTGAGGCAGGCCCATCATTTGCGGCCGCGTTTTTGCTGCGAGAAGAATGACAGTTACACCGGCCTGCACCAGATCGTCAGAAAGATGGTCCAGGCGAGCCACTGATCAGACGGCCCTCCTGGCAAATAGGAAATTTCCTTTTTTTCAGGACGATCTGTTTCGCGATCCTCATTCGCGGCTCATCCGGGTGGGCGATATGCTACTAGGATGGTCTTTTTTCACCGTTTTGGAGAAATTTATCGCTTGGCATTGAATTTGCTTCAGGTTTTGCGATCACCGACAAAGTGGTTTTTTGTTGATGTGCTTTTGATTCGTTTGGATAAGGAGGAACGAAAAATGAAAAGAAAGGCAATCGGTTTCATTTGTCTGGCAATGTTCCTGATCGTTCTCGGTCTGGCCATCAATTCAGGCCAGGCTGCCGCACCGCAGGAAAAAGCCAGGAAGCCGGGCGCAAATGCGGCCCAGCAGAAGATCGATCCCATTGACAGGGAGCAAGCTGCGCTCCGTTTCAAAAAGATGCTGCTCGACCGTTTTTCGCAAACGGACATGATGATCCCGCCCGTGCTCGACCCCGGCGGAGTGCCCCACTATTTCGGCCCGTGGGCCAACTACGCCAACAGCCCGATGCCCAAGGGCGGCATCGCCGCCATCGTTTTGAATGAGGGCGGCGGCGGGTATACCGCCCCGGTCGTGAGCATCGAGGATTATTACGGAACCGGGTCCGGTGCCACCGCCAGCGCCACGATCGACGCCAGCGGCGTGATCCGGGGCATCACCCTGACCGCCGCCGGCAGCAACTATACTGCCCCGATCGTGCTGATCACCGATCCCACCGGCGCCGACGCCGATGCCACCGCCTTCATCGGCGGTGTCCTTTCCGGCGGCATCCGCAAATTCATCGACCGGCTGCCGGGACTCGGCAGCGCCAACGCCAATGGCCTTGGGCAGTACATTCCTGTTGCTGTTCCGAACGCGTCAGCCTACTCCGGCTCGGATTACTACGAGCTCGAAGTGGACGATTATTATGAAAAACTGCATACCGACCTGCCGCCGACGAAGCTGCGCGGCTACCGCCAGACCAATGCCCCCGATCCCAGCGTGAACCAGTTCCATTATCTCGGCCCGCTGATCATCGCCGAGAAGGACCGGGCCGTGCGCCTCAAATTCACCAACAGCTTGGGCACGGGAGCGGCCGGCGATCTCTTTATCCCGGTCGACACCACTCTGATGGGCGCCGGCATGGGCCCGCTGATGGGAGAATCGTATACCCAGAACCGGGCCGTGATCCACCTTCACGGCGGCGTTACCCCCTGGATCAGCGACGGCACGCCGCACCAGTGGATCACCCCGGCAGGCGAGATGACCTCGTACCCCAAGGGCGTGAGCGCGCAGAACGTGCCCGACATGCCCGACCCGGGCGAAGGTGCACAGACCTACTACTACACCAACCAGCAGAGCTCGCGCCTGCTCTTCTACCACGACCACTCGTGGGGCANNGCACGCCGCACCAATGGATCACCCCTGCGGGCGAAAGCACCTCGTATCCCCGGGGAGTCAGCGCCATGAATGTCCCCGACATGCCCGATCCCGGCCCCGGGGCGATCACCTATTACTTCAACAACCAGCACAGTGCGAGGTTGTTGTTCTACCATGACCATGCGCTGGGCACGACCCGGTTGAACGTCTATGCCGGAGAGGTCGCGGGCTACCTGGTGACCGATCCGATCGAGGCCGATCTGATCAACGGCACCGATGTTACCGGCGTCAACCCCAGCCATCGCGAATTGCTGCCCGGTCTGGGCATTCCGCTGATCATCCAGGAGAAGACCTTCGTGGACGCTTCCACCATTGCGGCCCAGGACCCGACCTGGAACTCGGGATCGACGCCGCCCGTGCCGCATACCGGCGACCTCTGGATGCCCCATGTCTATATGCCCAACCAGAATCCCGCGGACCCCAGTGGCATGAATGCCTTCGGCCGCTGGCACTACGGCCCCTGGTTCTGGCCGCCGACACGGGACACCGTGCAGCCCGTCCCCAACCCCTACTACGACCCCATCAACGCCCCGTGGGAGCCGCCCGAGGCGCCGGGCGTGCCCGACGTGTCGATGCCGGGCGAGTCCTTCCAGGACACCCCACTCGTGAACGGCGTGCCGTACCCGAAGCTCACGGTCGAGCCCAAGGCTTACCGTTTCCGCATCCTCAACAACGCCAACGACCGCTTCTGGAACCTGCAGCTCTACGTCGCCGACCCCAAGGTGGTGACGAAGGACGGACGCCGTAACACCGAGGTCAGGATGGTGGCCGCGTCACCGACGCTCGACCTGCCGGCCAACTGGCCGACCGACGGCCGCGAGGGCGGGGTCCCCGACCCCAGGCGGCGCGGCCCCCGCTGGATCCAGATCGGCACCGAGGGCGGCTTCCTGCCGGCCCCGGCGGTCGTCAAGCAGCAGCCCATCACCTGGAACGGAAACCCCACGACCTTCAACTTCGGCAACGTCGACCAGCACTCGCTGCTGCTCGGTACCGCCGAGCGTGCCGACGTCATCGTCGACTTCAGCAACTTCGCCGGCAAGACGCTGATCGTCTACAACGACGCCCCGGCCGCCTTCCCGGCACTCGACCCGCGCTACGACTACTACACCGGCAACCCCGACCTCCGCGAAGAAGGGGGCGCCAACACGACCCGGGCGGGTTACGGACCGAACACGCGGACCATCATGCAGATCAGGGTGAAGGACACGAAGCCTGCGAAGGCCTTCGACCTCGCCAAGCTGCGCGGCGAGTTCGCCTCGACCCCCGGCGACCCGGGCGTCTTCGCCCGCGGCCAGAACAACATCCTCGTCGGCCAGTCGTCCTACGACTCGACCTACGGCAAGACCTTCCCGACCGAGTGGCCGCTCTGGGGCTACTCGCGCATCCAGGACAACGCCATGCAGTTCACGACGGTCGAGGGCGACACGCTCGAGCTGCCGATGAGGCCGAAGGCGATCCAGGACGAGATGGGCGAGGCCTACGACGAGTACGGGCGCATGAGCGGCAAACTCGGCCTCGAGCTGCCGCTGACAAGCTCCCTCACCCAGAACTTCGTGCTGCAGAACTACGTCGACCCGGTCACCGAGGTCATCGAGGACTCGATGACGCCGATGTCGCCGGTCCTCGGTGACGGCACGCAGATCTGGAAGATCACCCACAACGGGGTCGACACCCACACCATCCACTTCCACCTCTACGACGTGCAGCTGCTGAACAGGGTCGGGTGGGACGGCGCGATCCGCCAGCCCGACGCCAACGAGCTGGGCTGGAAGGACACGATCCGCGTGAGCCCGCTGGAGGACACCATCGTCGCCTTGAGGGCGACCTCCCCCAAGCAGCCCTTCGGCCAGCCCGACAGCATCCGGCCGCTGAACCCCGCGGAGCCCATCGGCTCGCTGATGGGCTTCACCAACATCGACCCGACGACGGGACAGCCGCTCGCCGAGCCGACCGTCAACGTCCTCACCGACTTCGGCTGGGAGTACGTGTGGCACTGCCACATCCTCAGTCACGAAGAGATGGACATGATGCGTCCGATCGCGTTCGGCATCAGGCCAAAGGCGCCCAGCAACCTGGACGTGTCGCTTGCACTCGGGGTGATGAACCTCACGTGGACGGACAACTCCATCAACGAGACCGGGTTCGTGATCGAGCGGGCTATGGACGCCGAGTTCACGACCGACCTGGTGACGTTCCTAGTCGGTGAGAACGCGACCGCCTACGGGGACGACACGACGGTTCCGGGTGTGACGTACTTCTATCGCGTCCACGCTACGAACGTCATCGGCGACCCAGCCGAATATCCCTTGGCCGACCCCGACGCGATAGGGTTCCCGACCAAGACCTTCAACTCCGTTGCCTCGAACGTCGTCTCGCTGCTCAACGACGGCGTTTCAGCGGACGCGTTCCGTGCTCTCGGGAAGGCGATCTTCTTCGACACCAACCTGTCGGATCCCGTTGGGCAGGCGTGTGCGTCGTGCCACGACCCGGCAACCGGGTTCGCGGACCCCGACCATGACGCTATCTCACCCGGGGCGGTTCCTGATGTCTTCGGAAACCGCAACGCGCCGATGGCATCGTACGCCTCGTTCATCCCGCCGTTCGGTTTCAGCGATGAGATCGGTGAATACGTCGGCGGACAGTTCTGGGACGGCAGGGCGGATACGCTTGAAGAGCAGGCCAAGGGTCCGTTCCTCAATCCGCTCGAGATGCACATGGCCGACGACGTGGCCGTCGTCGAGGCTGTGGCGGCATCGGCGTACGCACCGGACTTCCTGGCTGCGTTCGGGCCTGACAGTCTGGATACTGCTGATGCGGCTGCTGCATTCGACCGGATAGCGGCAGTGATCGCCTTCTACGAGCGCAGCGATGAGGTCAACCCGTTCACCTCGAAGCACGACTATGCAATGACGCTCCTCGGTCCCGAACGCATGATGACCTTCACGATGCAGGAGCGGCAAGGCATGGAGCTCTTCAACGGCGCCGCCCAGTGCTGGGTCTGCCACACGACGCCGATGGGCGGCATGATGGACATGGGCGGCGGCGGGATGGCGTTCCTGCCCGATCAGCTCATCTTGTTCAGCGACTACCGCTACTCGAACCTTGGGATCCCGAAGAATCCCGATAACCCGTTCTACGACCTGCCGCCTGACCTCAACCCCGACGGCGCGGACTGGATCGATCACGGGCTTGCTGCCGTGATGCCGGGAGGTGTCGCAGCCAATCCCGAGCTCGACGGCCTGTTCAAGACGCCGAGTCTGCGAAACGTCGGCCTGACCGCGCCCTACGGGCACAACGGCTACTTCACGACGCTCAAGGAGATCGTCCACTTCTACAACACGAGAGACGTGCCTGACTCAGGTTGGCCTGAGCCGGAGGTGGCGGTAAACATCGACACTGTCACCATGGGCGACCTCGGGCTGACCGACGCTCAGGAAGACGCTATCGTGGCGTTCCTGATGACGCTCAGTGACGGATGGGTGCCGCCGGCACCCTAGGGCTGCAATCCCCAGCCATCCGGGAGGGGCGACGGTTCGCGCGAGCGGGCCGTCGCCCCACGTGTGGCCAGTCCGAACGGTCCCGCTCTGGCACCAAGATGGGAAGCGAACGACCGGCGCTGACGCGCGAGACGTTAGACCGAGGGCGCGCCTGAGGTTCGCCTCAGGGGGCCGCCTTCCGACCGTACCCAAAGACGATGTCGTGGGTCACCCGATCGACGCCGCGGCGCCGGAACCCACTCCGCAGCTTCGCGGCGGCGCGCTCGCGGCGCTCCGATGGGATCTTTGCGTACCAGAAGGCAGCGGAGGATGCGCAGAAGAAGTCGAATGCGTCCCCGGGGTCGCTGAAATCGAGCGTCCATTTACGTCGTGCTGTTCGGACATCCGTCATGCCCGCTCGTTCCAGGAGGTCGCGGATGAGTGCCTCCGACTGCGGCCAGAACTCGATCCTGTAGCCCAGGACGTATCGTTTGGGAATGGCGCGAAACGCAGCGTCGGTGGGCTCCCAGTCGTACTCAGGCCCATGAGTTGCCACTCCCACCAGGCCTCCCGGACGCACAAGGCGTGCGGCGTCACTCGGGATGGCCTCAGGGTCCGGCACCAAGCCGAGCACCATCGAACTCAATGCGGCATCGAATCGGCCGGACTCGAGTTGCCCGGAGGTTTCGCCGAGGAGTTGGAAGGCGATGCGGTCCTCCCCGTACGACCTCTCCCGTGCGTTCTCGCGGCAGTAGTCGAGCATCAGTTCCGACACGTCGGCGCACATGACGCTCTTCGCGCCTCGGGCGAGACACTCGAACGCCACAGCCCCCGTCCCGCAGCCGATGTCCACCACGTCGAGCCCGTCCACGTCGACGCCGTCGATCAGCGCGTGGGCGATTTGCGAGTACTGGTCGAGACACAGTTCGTCGTAGCGTCTGACGTCGTCGGACATCTCCCCCTCGTAGCCGGACTTCATGTGGCGCTTCATCGCTTCTGCATCCCCGGCGGAACCGGTGATCCACGACAGCAGGCAGTTCGCGTTCGCGAGGAGCCGAATCGGCGCGCTGAGCTTGCCTGTCCAGAAGAGTGGGGCCATGCGAGGTGCATACCCAAGACGTAGACGGACCAGCGTCGTCTTGACGCGAGGCCCGCACGTAGCCGGTGCTCCACGCTGATCAGTGATGGCTACCGAGCGGTGTGGGTACATTGGACGTACGCGCGAACCCTGACGGGGTCGGCGTTCTGCCCTCGGGGAATCTGCGGTACGTGTGCGTCGTCCACGCCGAGAGTGTCACACAGAGGGGGTGTGGAGAACGATGCTCAAGGCCTCCAAGGTAGTCCTCATCGTCGCGGGGGTGCTTCTGATCTTCGATGCAGCGCTGATGGCCACCGGCACCCCCAACCCCTTGTTCGGCTGGCCGCTGCCGTGTCCGGTCACCCTCGTCGTCCTCGCTGTGGGGATCGTCCTGTCCGTTCTCGGAGGCAGCGGGTTCACGCGCCGGTAGCGTCGGCTGTCGCCGGGGCTTCGCCGTGGACCGGCATGATTCGGAAAGGCCGGTCCTGATATGACTACACGGATACTCGGTTATGCCGCCAACGCGGTGGGCGAGTCACTCCAGCCGTTCGAATACGCTGCACCGAGACTCGGTGCACATGACGTTCGGGTTTCGGTCACGCACTGCGGCGTGTGCCATACCGACATCCAGGCCATCGACGATTACTACGGGATCACCTCGTTTCCCTTCGTACCCGGTCACGAGATCGTGGGGGTCGTCTCCGAAGTCGGCAGCGACGTCTCCAGCCTGAAGGAAGGCGATCGGGTCTGCATCGGATGGCAGGCCCGTTCGTGTGGTGAGTGTGAGTGGTGCCTGAAGGGGGAGACCCAGCTGTGCATGAGGATCGAGGACACCACAGTGATGGTTCCCTATGGAGGGTTCTCGTCTTCTGTGGTCGCGGATCATCGATTCGTGTACCCGCTCCCGGCGTTCATGCTCGGCGAGGTTGCCGCGGTGCTGATGTGCGCAGGGCTCAGCGTCTTCTCGGCGCTGCAGACACACGTCACGGGGCCCGAGCTCAAGGTCGCCGTTGTCGGAGTGGGCGGACTCGGCCATATCGCCATCCAATGCGCCCATGCTCTCGGCTGCGAGGTCACGGCGATTTCTTCCTCACCGGACAAGAAGGAGCAGGCTCTGGGATTCGGCGCAGACCACTTCGTTGTCTCAACCGGCAAAGACAGCATGCGACCGGTCGATTACGGTTACGACCTGCTGATCTGCACGGCGAACAATGGGATCGACTGGTCGTCGCTCCTCATGTCATTGAAGAAGAGGGGGAGGCTCGTCCTGCTTGGTTTCCCCAACATAGCGCTCAACTCGACCAATCTCGTGGCACACGAGCTCTCGATCACCGGCTCCCTCATCGGAAACCCCGCCACGATGCGAGCCATGCTCTCCTTTGCGCAAGACCATGACATCAAACCGGCACTCGAGCTGATGCCCATGTCTGAGGTGAACGCCGCGCTCCAGAGGGTGAAGGAGAACAAGGCGCGTTACCGCATAGTGCTGGTGAATGAATCACAGTAGAGCTACCCAGATCGAGACGCCGCCCGGCTCGCGGTCCTGGCCATGCGGCTGTCGTGCGCGGCTACGGGTGCGGCTGAGTCACGGCCCGGACTGTCAGATACAGCCATGATGTGCGAGGGGGGCGGCGATGCTCCACGGTATCTGTCCCAAGTGCGGCTCGTCAGAAGTCTACCGGTCGCAGCATCCAGGCGGCATCTGGAACGAGGATGCCCTGCTGCTCCAGGTCTGGACCGATGCCGGCCCTGCGGTCACCGAGGCGTGGCACACCCAAAATCGTCCCAGCGGCGTGGCTGCCGGATCCATCCGGCGAGCACGAGCTCCGCTACTGGAATGGTGTTCGCTGGACATCAGCGGTCAGCGATAGGGGCCGGCAGTCCGAAGACCCACTCTAGCGGCTGGCGACGGCAGCGGTCTGATCGAAACGGCGCACCCACGATTCGATGAGGTGAGAGCATGGTTGCTTCCAGGAAACACCCACACACCGACATGCCGTCGGAAGACGAACTTGATCGCCTCATTCTGGACCGGCAGCCCGCGCACCGGGGTCTGTACCTGGAGATCCATCGGCTTGTCCTGGACGCGGTGCCGGACGTCCGCTACTCGGTGGACCTCGTCGATGCCGCGATCGGATACGGCGCGCATCAGTTCGGCTACGACGGTTGGGGAGTGGGCGCCCTGTCGCCGCACAAGGGCTGGGTCTCGCTCATCCTGTTCCGTGGAGCTGAGCTCGATGACCCTGAAGGACTGCTCGAGGGCACCGGTGCGCTGGTGCGGCATGTGAAGCTCCGAGCACTCGAGGAGCTTGCCGCTAGACGTGAGCCGTTGACGCGTCTGCTCGAACAAGCGGTCGGCATCAGTCGCGACTGACGGCTGGAGCGCCCTGGTGACCTACTCGGCCAGCGATGCAAGCAACGGCCGCACCTCGACCCCACCGTCACGCGTGGCGGGGTGTGCCGTGGCGATTCTCACGGCGACGTCCATGTCGGGCGCGGAGAGGACGTAGAAGGCGGCGGGAACCAGGTCGGACTCGACGAGCGGACCACTGCGCACTGCGTCGCCACGGATGGCCACGGCGGTCGTGCTCGGCAGAAATGCGAAACCCCGCTGTGCCGGGAAGTAGGACCCGCCGAGCACCGTACCGCCGAGCTCCTTGGCGAGGGCGGGGTAGTGAGCCAGGGCGTCGATGTGGTCGGCGGACAGTGCCATCGGGTCGGCGGGCGCCGGGGAGTAGACGAGGACTCCGTACTGAGGCATCGGGTGCTCCTCTCGTGGGGGCTAGGGACTTCATACCCACCATCGAACCTTCGCCGCGCATCACGACGCCCGCACCTCTGTTGAGGCACGGGCGTCAGGCGTGGAGCATAGCTTCGTCCGGCGGACTGGCTTGTTTCCGGGTGTCGTACGCACCCGCGCCAGGGAATCCCTAGTGGCCCTCGGCTCTCTCCTTCTGGTAGGCGTCTACGAGACGCTTCTGGATGTCACCGGGGACCTGCTCGTAGCTCTCGATGGCGAGCGAGTAGGTGCCCGTGCCACTCGTGATCGAGCGCAGGTGCGGTGAGTAGTGGACCACCTCGGCGTACGGCGCCTGGGCCTTGATGACCTGCACGCCCGCCTCGGGTGAGTCCATGCCGAGGATGCGGCCGCGGATCGACGATACGTCGCCCATGACCGCCCCGGCGTAGTCGTCGGGAACCTCGATCGTAAGCGTGGCGATGGGCTCGAGGATGACCGGGTCGGCCTTCTCGACGGCGGCGCGGAAGCCGATGCGCGCGGCGGTCTTGAACGCGA
>DCVK01000026.1 GCA_002335385.1 Candidatus Aminicenantes bacterium UBA2190 | reverse complement strand
GCTGAGCCAGGCCGCCGGCGGCCAGGCCTCCGCCTACTGGCGGACCATCGGCCTGTTCGCGCTCCTGGTCGCCGCCCTGCTGGCGCTGGTCTCCCTTTTTCGCCGCACGCTGTACCTGCAGCTGTTCGACAAGCTGAACCGCGGCGGGCGTGGATACTTCAAGTCGAGCTGGAGTCCCTGGGACCTGGGCAACGATACGCGCATGCTGCGGCGCAAGGAGGTCAAGGCCTTCCTGCGCACGCCGGCGCAGTGGTCGCAGCTGCTCATCGTCGGCGCCCTGGTGGCGGTCTTCGTCATCAACATGAAGATGATCCCGCTGCCGCACCCTTCGGTGAAGAACTTCGTCTCCTACCTGAACCTGATCATGGCCGTGTTCATCGTGGCCGGCTTGAACTCGCGCTTCACCTTCACCTCGGTCCCCGGCGAGGGGCCGGGCCAGGTGCACCTGTTCAGCGCCCCTTTTCCCAAGGCGGCGTTCTTCCGCTTCAAGCTCTGGTTCCACCTGCTGCCGCAGCTGCTCATCGGCTTCTCCCTCTACGTCCTGGGCGACCTGGCGCTGCACTTCGACTTCTTTACCCGCGTCATCGCCCTGGCGTTTTTGGCGCCGGCCATCGTTTTCCTGACCGTGCTGGCGCTGACCCTGGGCATCGAGACCAACGAAACCAACCCCCTGTCGCCGGAGCACGTGATCGTTTCCCAGCAGGGCGTCTCCTACATGCTGTGGAGCATGATCTACGTGGTCGCCGGCATGCTGTTCCTGGTGCGGCCGGTCGGCGTCTACTATTGGCACCTGTTCACGCACCGGGCGACCCCTTGGGCGGAGATCATCGCCTGGTTCGCCGGTTTCCTGCTGGTCAACGCCCTGCTGATCGCCTATTATTACCGCCGCGGCAGGAGAGCATGGCTGGCCAGAGAACTCTAAGAAAGGACTCGGCGTACGGTAGACGGTTTACGGCTGTCGGTTGGAAAAAGCAATCATTAGACTTAAAATCCAAATCCCAAATTCCAAATCCCAAACAAGCACCAAATTCCAATTTCCAAAACGAAAGCTCCTTGCAGGGAATTCTCTTGGTTTTGGTCATTGGGTAATTGGGATTTGGAATTTATTTGGAATTTGGTGCTTGGAATTTGGAATTTAAGTCTTATTAATGACTTTATTCCGCCTTGCGTCTTACGCCCTGAGCCTTACGCCGAGTGCGCAGCCACACTATTTGTAAGTCGATATAACCTTGGTCGTCAACCCCCCCCGGGGGGTGAACTCGGCCTCGACGGTCATCTCCTGCGGCTGGACCTTCTTGACCAGGTGCTTCAGGATCAGCGGGGTGAGGGACTCGTAAAAAATGCCGGCGTTGCGGTACTGCAGGAAGTAATACTTGAGCGATTTCAGCTCGACGATCAGCTTGTCCGGGACGTAGCGGATGCGGATGACGCCGTGGTCGGGGAGCCCGGTCTTGGGGCAGAGCGAGGTGAACTCGGGGTGGACGATCTCCACCTTCGTCGCCTTGCCCTTGTTCTCGTAGGGTTCGGTCTCCAGCACGTCGTAGTCGATGAAAAAGGCGTCCTGGCGGATGCCTTGCAGGTATTTGGCGACATCTTCGATCTTCATGCAAGGATTATGGGAGAGATATCAGGAAGAGTCAAGTGGGCCCGGCACGCGACGAACGGCGCCAAGCCGGCATTGGTCTGCGGGCACAGGGAAGTCTGAGGGAAGCGCGAGGGAGGAAACCAGGGAAGGGTGAGCGGGAAAAGCCCTCTCTGAACTTCTTTCCCTCGGTTTTTCCCCTTCTCTTCCCTGAGGCTCAAATACGGACTCAAGCCCGTGCGGTCATCGTGAGCCGTTTGCCGGCCACCACGTTCGATCGTCCGCGAAAAAAGGGGGAAGGAAGAGGAAGTCAAGAACAGCATTCAGGAGGGGGAGGGGGGGGTACGAAGCCGACCTTTCCTTCCTCTTCCACATATTCATACGAGCGGGAAGGCGGAATGGTTTCGTTGACGGCCATGAAGTGAGACTGGCTCAAGGCGGAGGGAGCGGATGAAATCGGTTTACGGTGGACGGTGTACGGTTGGCGGTCGGAAAAAGAAATTCGAAGACTTAAATCCCAAATCCCAAGCACCAAATTCCAAATTCCAATTACCCAATCCCCTGGCGGGGACTTTGACCAAAACAAAGAGAATTCTATGTAAGGAGCTTTCGTTTTGGAAATTGGAATTTGGAGCTTGGAATTTGTTATTTGGAATTTAATTCCTACTAGTTCGTTTCTTCCGCCTTGCGCCTTACACCCTGCGCCTTACGCCATGAACCCTGCGCCGATGGCATCCCCTTCCGCATCTCGTTTCTGACTTCTGACCTCTGTCGTCTGACTTCTGTCCTCTGACCTCTCACCTCTAACCCCTGACCTCTTGCCCGGCATCCATGGAGCCGTATTGACTTCAACGCCATTCGGGGCTATGATGGCCTTTCCCAAGGAGGAACCATGAAGAAAGCACTATTGGCATTGATCGTTGTCATGGCGGTGGCGCTGCTGCTGCCCGCCGACGTGTACATCAAGACCAACGTCCATACCGACGCCTTCGAGATGATGGGCCAGAAGCAGCCGGCCAAGGACGAGGTCACCGAGCAGTGGGTGAACAACAACCAGCTGTTCAACCGGCAGGGCGAGCGGGTGACGATCCTGGACATGAACAAGAACATCATGTACATCGTCAACCTGAAGGAGAAGAACTACGTGGAGGCGACCCTGCCCCTGGACATGGCCAAGCTCCTGCCCCCCGAGGCCGCCTCGATGGCATCGATGATGAAGATGACGGTCAAGGTCGCGCCCAACGGCCAGGCCAGGAAGATCGGTCAGTGGAACTGCTCCGGCTACGACGTCGACATGAGCATGATGATGATGAAGATGAAGATGGTCATCTGGGCCAGCACCGACGTGCCCTTCGACTGGAAGATGTTCTCCAAGATGTACACCAACGTCTCCAAGATGCAGTTCATGGACGACGCCTCCATCGCCGAATTCACCAAGATCAAGGGCTTCCAGATCGGATCGGAGATGAGCATGGACATGATGGGCAGCAAGATGAAGGTGACCAGCCAGGTGGTGGAGATCGCGCAGAAGCCCGCCCCCGCCGGCATTTATTCCGTTCCCGCCGGCTTCACCAAGGAGAAGACCCTCTCCATGAAGGACATGCAGGGGCGCTAGTCGCTTTTTTTTAAGATGATTTTTAAGGGCGGCCTCGGGGTCGCCCTTTTTTTATGCCCTTTTTTCCTCAGACGTTGATTGCGATTAGAAACGCCATGGTATAAAATGCGAGGGCAGAATGATCGGACCGGGAGATTCCCTTAACGACAGGCGATGAGAGGCAGCGAGCTGTTGGCTTGAATCGCGAATCCCGCGGCCTGCCGTTGCCGATTCCCTGTTCAAAAAAAGGAGAGCCCATGAATATTCTCGACAAGGACTATGCGGCCGGGGTTTTGGACAAGGCGTCGCCCCCATGCCTTTCACTGTATCAGCCGACCCACCGGCATTATCCGGAAAATCAGCAGGACCCGATCCGCTACAAGAACCTCGTGAAGGTTCTGGAGAAGTCCCTGCTGCGGAAATTCCCGAGGATCGCGATCCAGTCTATGCTGACACCGTTCCTGGATCTGGCCGACGATCACGATTTCTGGAATCATGTCCTCGACGGTCTGGCCGTGCTGGGCGCGCAGGGCATTTTCCGGGTTTACCGGCTCCAGCGGCCGGTCCCTGAATTGGCCGTGGCGGCGGACAGTTTTCACGTTAAGCCCTTGATGCGCATCCTGCAGTCGGCCGACCGCTATCAGGTCCTGGGCTTGAACAGCAGGGAGATCAAACTCTATGAGGGCCACCGTGACGCCCTGGACGAGATCGAGCCGGAAGCCGGCGTCCCGCGGACGATGACCCTAGCGCTGGGAGATGAATTGACGGAGCCTCACCAGACCGTCGCCTCATACGGTGGCGTCGGTGGCGGGCAGGCGCCCATGCGCCATGGCCATGGCGGGAAAAAGTCCGAGGAGAAAATCGATCGGGAGCGATTTTTCCGTGCAGTCGACCGGGGGATCCTGGAGCAGCACTCCAAACCGTCGGGCCTGCCGCTGATCCTTGCAGCTTTGCCGGAGCATCATCATGTGTTTCACAAGGTCAGCCGCAATCCGTACTTAATGGAAAAAAGCATCGATGTTCATCCGGATGCCCTGCCGTCAGTCGACCATCTCCGCCAGCGTGCCTGGCAGGTCATCGAGCCGCAATACCTGGCACGCCTGGCCGCCCTGGTCGAGGAGTTCGCAGCTGCGAAAGCCAAGGGGCTGGCCGACGACGATCCGGCGAAGGTTGCCAAGGCGGTCACGGCCGGGCGGGTCGGCAAGCTGCTGGTCGAGGCCGGCCGCGTGCTCCCTGGACGCATCCAACCCGCGACCGGCGACATCGAGTTCGGCGATTTGACAAACCCCGAGATGGATGATGTGCTCGACGATCTGGCGGAGATGGCGTTAAAAAAAGGCGGTCAGGTCGTTATCGTCCCCGGCGAGAGGATGCCGACGGCTACGGGAGTCGCGGCGATCTACCGGTATTGATCCCGATGCTTATTAGCGAATAGGTGAGGGGTGAGGGGTAAGAGGTAAAAGGGAAGAGCGGAGTTGCAGAAGCGTCTTCAAATTCATTCCAACCCTTTCCTTTAAAAGAAATAAAGTAAAAAGGCAAAAGGAAAAAGGCAAAAGTGAAGAAAAGAGTTATCAGGAGGCATTGACAGTCGGTAGAAGTGGGCATTGATCGATAGTTGTATTGAATAGCGTCTGTGAAAAATCTTGCAACTTGCTACTGGCCGATATTCCTAATTCTCGATCGCGTTCAGTATCTTTTTCAGGGCGTAGATGACGTCGGCCGGGGAGACGGGGCTGGTGGGGTTGAAATTGCCCCGGTCGTCGAGGGCCAGCACCTGGGAGTTGATCAGCGACGAGATGGCCTGGAATTCCTTGTGCAGCGGCGAGAGATCGGCGATGACCGGCGCCGGGGTCAGGGGCGTGAAGCGCAGGGTGTGCCCTTTCTGCCTCAGGTAGTCGATCAGCGCCTGCAGGGTCACGGCGAAGCGGGATCGGTCGGGGGTGACGAAGCGGGCGAAGGTATGGTCCGGGCGGGCGCGCAGGATGCCGGCGGTCACGGTCTTGATGATCTGCTCCCTGGCGAACGAGCCGTCGATGTCGGTGATGATCTCGGGAGAGCGGTCCATCTCGATGTAGCGGTCGAAATAATAGCCGACCAGCGCCGCCAGCTCCTCGCGGTTGACCTCGGTCTTGAAGAAGATGCGCTTGAACTTCTCGGGCAGGGTCACTTCCTGGAAGCGGTCGCGGACCCTTTTTTTCTCGCTCTCCAGGAAAGGGTCGCCGGGCTTCAGCGCCAGCAGGCGGTCCAGGGTGACGATGGCCAGGTCGAGCTTTTCCTTTTTCTCGTAAATGGCGGCGAGCTTGAGCAGCACGGCCTCGTTGTGCGGTTCCTTCTCCAGCACGGCCTCGTAGCGCGGCAGGCTGCGCTGCAGGTCGCCTTCGGCGTAGTAGTGCTCGGCGATCTGCAGGGTGATGGCCGTCATGTCGGGGGAATAGAAGGATGCCTGCTCGAGGGCGCGGAGATATCGGCCGTCGTCGCGTCCCTTCGCCTGCTCCGCCTCCAGCAGGTGGGCCTGGGTGGCGTCGGAGCGGATGGATTCGTATTTCAGCTTGATCCAGGCGTCGTCGGGGGCCTGGAGCAGCAGGCCGCCGTAGGCGCAAAAGGCCTCGGCCGTGCGCCCCTCGAACTCCAGGATCATGGCCCGGCCCGTGCCGGCCTCGAGGTTGGCGGGATTGGACTCCAGGGCGCGGGCGAACTGCTCGCTGGCGGCGCTGTATTTCCGGCGCGCCATGAAGACGTAGCCGAAGGCCGCCTGTTTCTTGTCCAGCGGGGCCACGCTGTTCTGGAAAGAACGGTACGCCGCCTCGCTGTCGCCCTGGCGCAGCTGCTCCCAGCCCTGGCGGTAGAAGGAATCGAGAAAGGTGCCGCTTTCAAGCACGGGCAGATGGAAGTCGACGGTGACGGGCTTGACGCCTCCACAGGCAACGGTGAGCAGCATCAGAGCTGCAGGCAGCATCGCTTTCATCGGATCATTCCTCCGTGCGTTTACTGAATTGTAGCATTTTTTCCCGGGAACATAAAACCGCGGCCCGGAATCCCGCGCCGACGCGGCTTTTTTCCACCACGATGGCCCAGCGGCCCAGGGCATCCAGCTGCTGTTCGTCGTCCACGTCGACGGTGAAGGCGGCGTAGTCGGCGAAATAACGGCGGAAGACCTCCTGCTGGAGCGTCGCCAGGCCGGTGCCCTCGATGGCCGAGACGAACACCTGGCCTTCCTCGCCGCCGGCGCCGGGGCGCTCGCGGTCCTGGAAGAGGTCGATCTTGTTGAAGACGGGGATGACGCGCGCCGGGTCGACGCCGAGCTGGCGCAGCACCTTTTCCACTTCGCTTTTCTGCCCCGTCCAGTCGGGGTGGGTCATGTCGATCACGTGCAGGACCAGGTCGGCCTGGCGCACCTCCTCCAGCGTGGCGGTGAAGGAGGTGAACAGCTCCGCGGGCATGTCGCGGATGAAGCCCACCGTATCGGACAGGATGAAGTAATAGCCGGGATGGGAATCGTGCAGGTCGACGCGGCGCAGCAGGGGATCGAGGGTAGCGAACAGCTTGGGGGAGATCAAGACGTTCTCGCCGGTCAGGGCCTTGAACAGGGTCGATTTCCCCGCCGAGGTGTAGCCGACGAGGGCGACCAGCGGCACCGGCAGCTCGCGGCGGTTGCGGCGCTGCAGGTCGCGGTTGCGCGTCACCCCCTTCAGCTTCTGGCGGATGCGGGCGATCTTGTCCTTGATCTGGCGGCGGTCGGCCTCGAGCTTGCTCTCGCCCGGGCCGCGCGTGCCGATGCCGCCGCCGAGGCGCGACAGGCCCACCCCCTTGCCGGTGAGGCGGGGCAGCAGATAGAGGAGCTGGGCCAGCTCGACCTGAAGCTTGCCCTCCTGGCTGCGGGCGCGGGTGGCGAAGATGTCGAGGATCAGGCGGCTGCGATCGATGACCTTGACGCGCAGGGCGTCCTCCAGGTTGCGCTGCTGCAGCGTCGTCAGCACGTTGTGGAAGACCACCAGAGAGGCGCCGCTGCCGGCGATCAGCTGCCGCAGCTCCTCGACCTTGCCCTGGCCGACCAGGGTGCGGCGGTCGGGAGCGGGCCGCCGCTGCCAGGCCTGGCCGACGACCACGGCGCCGGCGGCGCGGCACAGGGCCTGCAGTTCGCCCATGCGGGCCGCGATCTCGGCGTCTTTCATGCCGGCCGGGAACCAGCCGCAGGCTACGGCTTGCTCGACAGGCATTGGCGGACGAAGGCGATGACGGCATCCGGGTCGGCGGCGGGCAGCCAGCGGATGTCCTTCTCCCGGCGGAACCAGGTGAGCTGCCGCTTGGCCAACTGGCGCGAGTGGCGCTGGATCAGCTCCCGGGCCGTCTCCAGGTCGATCTCGCCGCGCAGGAAGGAGATGACCTCCTTGTAGCCGAGGGCGCGAAAAGGGGGACAGGCCGCCCCGCGCGTGCGCAGCAGCTCCCGGACCTCGTCGACCAGTCCCTGGGCCAGCATGCGCTCCACGCGGGCGTCGATGGCGCGGTACAGCGCCTGTCGTTCGACGTGCAGGCCGACGCGGATGAAACGGCAGCCGGCGAACGGCGAGCGGCTGAGGCGGAAAACCCGGCTGGGAGGCAGGCCGCTGTTGCGGTGGATCTCCAGGGCGCGAACCAGGCGCACATGGTCGTTGACGCTGATCTTGCGGGCATACTCGGGGTCGATGCGCTCCAGCTCGGCGCGCAGGGCGTCCCAGCCTTTTTCAGCGGCCATTTTCTTCAGCTCTTCGCGGTGGTTTCTCTCCTTGGTCTCGGGAAAGATGCCCTGCATCATGACGGTCAGGTAGAGGCCGGTGCCGCCGCAGACGACGGGCACGCGGCCGCGCGACTGGATGCCGCAGGCGGCAGCGAACGAGAGCTCGAGAAAGCGGCTGGCGTTGAACTGAGCGCAGTCGGGGATGATGTCGATCAGGTGGTGGGGGATGAGGCGGCGCTCGGCCGGGTCGAGCTTGTCGCTGCCGATGTCGAAGCCCCGGTAGACCTGGACCGAGTCGGCCGATATGACCTCGCCGCCCACGGCGCGGGCGACGGCCAGGGCCATGCGGCTCTTGCCGGCGCCGGTGGGCCCGAGGATCTGGATGACGGGGTCCATCAACCGAGCAGGAGCAGGACGGCGAACAGCAGGGCCAGGAAGACCAGCTGTAGACGCCGCCGCCTCAGTTGCCTGGCTTGCGGATCCATTGCAGGAGCAGGGTCTCGTGTTCCTTGCCCAGGTGGCGTTTCACCGCGTAGATCTCGGCGTAAAGGATCTCCTCGAGCCCGCGCAGGAAATCGCCGCCGGCTTCGGCGAAATTCTCGTACCAGACGCTCTTCATGATCGATTTGTCGTCGACGCGGCCGTTTTGGCTGCGGATCTCCACTCCCTGGAAGCAGGGCGGGATGGAGTCCTGGATGGCGGTGATGGCGTCGGTGAGGATGGCATGGGCCACCGGGCCGATCTCCTTGGAAAGGACGCGGTAGATGTACTCGTACTTGCTGTTGTAATTTTGCAGGGCCTCGTCGAACGAGGTGAAGGTCGAGGGCGGGCTGGGGAGCGAGTGCGGGGTGTGGGCGCGGCCCGGCTGGGGACGGTCGCAGACCATGCCCAGCGTGCGCAGCGCGTAGAGGACCTTCAGGGTGTCGAAGCGCAGCAGCTCGCTGCGGGCCAGCACCTCATCCAGGGGCGTGGCGTCGCTCACCAGCGACAGGACATGGGCCTCGTACGGCTTCAGGGGCACGGCGCCGATGGCGTGGTCGGGGGAGGCGAAAAGGTCCATGCCCGCCGCGAAGCGGCTTTCGATGAATTCGCTGTCGAGAATCCGGCGCACCCCCTCCAGGATCGCTTCGGGCACCGGCAGTTCCAAGCGGATGTTCTCCCCGGCGTCCTCACTCGGGCAGCCGATGTCATAGCGGCCGGTGCGCAGGGGGAAAAGGGAGAAGACGATGGCGCGCAACTGGGCGCCGACCTCGCTCCACAGCCGCTCGGGCGTGAGCAGGCCCATCTCCAGCAGCGCCCGGCCCAGGCGGCTGTGGTTCTTCTGCATGCGACGCCGGCTCTTCTCCAGCTGGGCGGCGTCGATCAGGCCGCGGCCCAGGAGAAAGTGGCCCAACGCGTCGTCGGGCAGGCTGGATTGGGCGAATGCGATGCAGCCGTCCTGCAGCCAGATCGTCTTGGTGAAGCGGGCGGCGGCGATCTTCAGCTGGCCGTCCAGCGCCTGGACGTGCATGCGCGCCAGGATGGCGGCGACGTCGAGCTCGCCCAGGGAACCGGAGATCGGCAGGTGGCTGTTCATCAAAACTTCAGGGCCAGCTCCTTCTGCTTCAGCTTCAGCTGCTCGCGCTCCTGCTCGATCTGCTCCAGGTAGCTGCGCGACACGTCACCGGTGGGGTATTTGCCGGAGAAACAGGCGGTGCAGAAGGAGCGGATGGCCGGGTTCTGCCGGCGCACCGCCGCTTCCATGTCGCGGAGGTCCTGGAAGAGCACGCGGTCGGCGCCGATGCGGGCGGCGACCTCCTCCTCGCGGACGCCGCTGGCGATGAACTCGGAGCGGGTCTGCATGTCGATGCCGTAGACGCAGGGATTGGTCAGGGGGGCGGAATAGGAGACGAAGTACACGTTGCGGGCGCCGGCCTGGCGCACCATCTGGATGATGGAGCGCGAGGTGTTGCCGCGCACGATCGAGTCGTCGACGATCAGCACGTTCTTGCCCTGGAACACGTCGACGATGGGGTTCAGCTTCTGGCGGATGGTGCGCTGGCGCACTTGGTCGCCGGGCATGATGAACGTGCGGCCGATGTAGCGGTTCTTGACCAGCCCCTCGCGGTACTTCAGCTTGAGCAGGCGGGCGATCTCGATGGCCGCCGGCCGCGAGGAGTCGGGCACCGGCACGACCACGTCGATGGACAAGCCGCTCTTCTGGATGCGGCGGGCGAGCTTGCGCCCGAGGTCGACGCGCGCCTGGTAGACGTTGATGCCGTTGAGATAGGAATCGGGGCGGGCGAAGTAGATGTATTCGAAGATGCAGGGCTTGAAGGGGGCGGCCTGCAGCTTTTTTTCATGGACGGCGCGGTTCTGATCGATGAAAACGGCCGAGCCCGGCGGGACATCGCGGACCTCGCCGAAGCCCAGCAGGTCGAGGGTGACGCTCTCGGAGGCGAAGGCGAAGGCCGGGAGCATCTGGCGGCGGTCGCTGCCGAACAGCAGCGGCCGCAGGCCGTAAGGGTCGCGAAAGGCCACCATGCCCCGGTCGGCGATGTGGATCACCACGGAATAGGCGCCCTTCACCCGCTTGTACACCTGGCGGATGGCGTTGAACACCCCTTCGGGAGTGATCTCCTGGCGGACCGACTTCTCCAGCGCCTCGGCGAACACGTTGAGGATCACCTCGACGTCGCAGTTGGAATTGATGATCTTGTGGGACTTCTCGAAAAGCTCCTTCTTCAACTCGAAAAAATTCACCACGTTGCCGTTGTGGACGGCGGCGATGCCGTAGGGGTGGTTGAGCCAGAAAGGCTGGGCGTCTTCGCCCGTGCCCTCGCCCACGGTGGGGTAGCGGGTGTGGCCGAGGCCGACGGTGCCCTTGAGCCGGTCGATGTGGCGCTCCTCGAAGATGTCGCGCACGAGGCCATTGCCCTTTTTCAAGTGGTAGCGGCCGTCATAGGTCAGGATGCCCGCCGAATCCTGGCCGCGATGCTGCAGGGTCAGCAGCCCGGTGTACAAGGGGCCGATGACCGGCTCGGTGGAAAAAATACCCAAAACTCCGCACATGATGCCACCATATATAGCTTGAAACCGCCCAAAAGTCAATCACGCCCGAAACGGCGGCGGGGCGTTTTTTTCCCGCGGCGATTATTGACAAATAAGGGATAGATATGGTAAAGCAATCGCATGCTGGCAGAATTCGAAAAGCAACGGATAGAGAGGGAGCACATCCGGCGCGAGTCGCGGCTGACCATGATCATCAGCCTGGCCATGCTGGCCTCGATCGCCGTGTATACCCTGGTGGCTTACCTGTACCCCGCCCTGGTCCGGTCCCCCTCTGCGGGAACATTCAGGGCCGGACAGGGAGTCCGCGAAGCCTGGAACATCCTGAACATCATCGCGATCATGTTGATCATCGCCGTCCTGGCCGTGCGCAAGACCATCTATTTCTCCCCGCGCCTGGTCCGCGACGACTTCACCCTGGCCGCCCTGCTGCAGCGCTGGCGGATCATCGACATCGTCCTGCTGTCGCTGGCCGAACTCATCGCCCTTTTCGGTCTGGTCATCACGCTGCTGGGCATGCCGTTCCAACACACGTTCCATTTCTTCGTCGCCGGCTTCCTGCTGGCCCTGATCAACATGCCCGTCACGTTCAAGGTCCGCGACAAGATCCGCATGTTCGAGAAATATGCCGGCAAATCGATCTTGTAGGGCGGCTGCGAGGCGCGCCCGGGCTGGAGAGGCCTCGGGAAGGCCGGACAGGAGAGGATAATGACCAAGAATATATTATTGGTGGAATACGACGAGTCGACGATCCACGTCGTCAGGGAGCTTTTCCCCCCTCCGGCCTTCGAGGTGGTGATCGCCAGCGACGGCGAGACGGCCAAGAAGCTGCTGCACGACCGCACGTTCGACCTGATGATCACCGCCGCCATGCTGCCGCGCTTCCACGGCTTCAACCTGGCGCTGGCCGTCTCCCAGGAATACCCCGGTATCAAGATCATCGTCATCAGCGCCATCTACAAGGGACTGGAGTACCGCCATCAGGCCATCACCCAGTATCGGGCCAACGACTTCTTCGAAAAGCCCCTGGAACGGGAACGTTTCAAACGGCGGGTAGTCGATCTGCTCGGCATCTCCGAGGCCGATCTGGCCCCCGCCAGCCAGGCGGCGGCCACCCATGTCCCCGTGTTCGACACGGCCAAGGTCCCGGCGCCGAAATTCGATGAAGTCGAGAGCGGCAAGCTGAGTTCGTCGGATATTTTCGGCGACATCATCCAGAAGATCGATCCGGTGCCGGCATTCGAGATCGACCTGGGCGATGGAGCGCCGGCCGCCCCCGGTAAAGCGGCGACGGCGAGTGCGCCGCCGCCCGCCGCCCCGGCGCAAAAGGTGATGCCGCCGCGCCCCGCGCAGACGGGGCCGAACCGCCCCGCGCAGACGGGGCCGAACCGCCCCGCGCAGACGGGGCCCGATCCCGGAAGCACTGTCCTGCTGAAGCCGCCCGCCAAGGCCGACCCCGGCCCCTTCAGCGGGGACCTCAAGAGCCGCACCCGCATCGCCGCGCCGTCGTTCGACCTCGACAGCCTGCGCGTGGCCAAGAAATCCGCCCCCGCCTCCGACGCCACGGCCGTCCCGGTCGCCGGCTCGCAGCGCATCGACGCCAGCCTGGAGGGTTTGCGGACGCAGCAGGCCAAGCCCGAGGTGCGGCAGAAGGAGATGCGCAAGATCGAGGACGACATCGCCCGCAAGTTCGAGGACACCCTTTCCGGACTGGGCCTGGGCAAGAAGCCGGCGCCGGCAGCCAGGCCCGCTGCGCCCCAGGCGCCAACTCCGCCGCCGCCGCCGCCGCCGCGGCCCGAGCCGAAGCCGATCATCATGCCCGAGATCAAGGCCGTGCCCAGGACCATGGCCCCGCCGCCGGCACCGCCTGCGGAAAAGCCGCTCGCTGAAGGGCTGCGCGACGAGATCGCCGACGAGGTCATCGACCTGGGAGAAGCGGCCATGCTGAAAGAGGAGCCGGGGACGCCCGCCAAGGCCGCGGCCGCGCCGATCGAAAAACCGCCGGTTCCCCCTCCCCCGAAGCCGTCCGTTGCCCCGGCCGAAGCGGCGGTCAGACGCAGCGGCGAAGAGGTCAGCGAAGCCAGGGAAGCGAAGCCCGAGAAAGTGGCCGCTGCCGTGGATAATCCCAACGAGGTGGGGGATTACGTCCTGCTGGGCATGATCGCCCGCGGCGGCATGGCCGAGATCTACAAGGCCAAGAAAAAAGGGGTCAAGGGCTTCGAGAAGGTCATCGCCATCAAGAAGATCCTTTCCGGCTACGGTGAGGACGACAAGTACATCGAGATGCTGGTCGATGAGGCCAAGATCGCCGCCGAGCTCTCGCATCCCAACATCGTGCAGATCTACGACCTGGGCCGCAAGGACAACTATTATTTCATCGCCATGGAGTACGTGCTGGGCAAGGACCTGCGCGAGATCCAGACGCGGCTGCGCGAGCGCGACAAGTGGTTCCCCGAGGAGATCGCCATCCTGCTGACCATCAAGATCCTCGAGGCGCTGAACTATGCCCACAAGGCCAAGGACAGCCGCGGCCGCCCGCTGGACATCGTCCACCGCGACGTCTCGCCGCCCAACATCCTGATCTCCTACAACGGCGACGTCAAGCTGACCGATTTCGGCGTTTCCAAGGCGTCGATCAAGATCCACCAGACCCTCTCGGGCGCCCTCAAGGGCAAGCTGCTCTACATGTCCCCCGAGCAGGCCTGCGGCGAAAGCGGCATCGACTACCGCTCCGACCTTTATTCCGCCGGCGTGGTGCTGTTCGAGCTGCTCACCGGCAAGAAGCTCTTCCTGGACACCTCGGAGATGCTGGTGCTCAAGAAGGTGCAGAACGGCGAGATCATCAACCCGCGCGAGATCAATCCCGACATCGATCCGGCGCTGGAGAAGATCCTCCTTACCTCGCTGAACAAGGAGTGCGACAAGCGCTACCAGAGCGCCGCGGCCATGATCGCCGATCTCGAGGCCTATCTGCACAAAAAACTGGAACGCGCGCCGGGACCGGTCCATCTCAGCCACTTCATCTTCAATCTTTTCGAGAACGACATCCAGCGCGAGGGGATCAAGGTCGACCTCAAGCCGCTGCCGTACATGCTCAAGGCGCGCGAGATCCCCAAGCCCCCGCCGCCGGTCGAAAAGCCCAAGCCGCCCGCGGAGCCCCCGCCCCCGCCGCCGGTCATGGCCAAGCAGCCTCCGTTGCCGCCCCAGCCCGAAGGATTGGTCAGCATCCGCTTTGACGAGGACCAGGCCGCCGTTCCCAGGAAGCGGGCCGCGGCCGAAAAGGCGGAATTCAAGCCCGAGTCGCTGTTCAGTGAGCTGGACAGGGAAAAGAAGAAATCCCCCCTGTTGCCGCTGGCGGCCGTGCTGCTGTTCGTCGCCGTCGCCGCCGGGCTCTACTTCTTCGTCATCAACAGGCCCGCCGCCTCTTCCGCCCCGGCGGGGAAGGGCAGCGCGGCCCAGGCGCTGAAACCCGGCGAAAGCGGAGCGGCGGGAGCCGTCCAGACTCCCGAAGACGCCGCCAAACAGGCCGAAATGAAGAGGATCGCCGACGAGCTGGCGGCCACCCAGAAGCTGCTGGAAGAGGCGAAGCTGAAGCAGGAGGCGGAGTTGAGCAAGCTCCAGGCCGAGGAGGAGAGGAAGAAGCTGCTGGAGGACCGGCGCAAGAAAACCGAGGCCGACCGCCTGAAGCTGGAGGAAGAGGAGCGCCTGAAGCAGGAGGAGGCCGACCGCCTGCTGCTGGCGGAGGAAGAGCGCAAAAAGCAGGAGGAGGCCGACCGCCTGAAGAAAGCGGAGGAAGACAAGCGCCAGGCCGAGGAGCGGCGGCTCGCCGAGCTGAGTCGGGTGAAGGAGGGCGACGTCGTGCCCCTGAACGAGGTCGACGTGCAGCCCGTGGCCGTCTCCCAGCCGGCCCCGAACATCCCCGCCTCCATCCGCTCCGCCATGGCCGACGGCCAGGCCGTCACCTTCAGCGTGCTGGTCAACCACAACGGCGACGTCGAGAACCTGCGCATGCTGCGCAAGACCAACAACGGCCAGTTGAACACCATCCTGACCGACACGGTCAAGTCCTACAAGTTCCAGCCGGCCAGGAAAGACAACCTGCGCGTCAAGGTCTGGATGACGATCACGATGTCCATTAAAAAATAACGAGGTGAATATATGGAAAAACTAAAAGTCGAGGCCAAGGCGTTCTATGAGTCCACGCTCCGGGAAGCGAAGAAGCAGATTGAGATAATCGACGCCAAGATCGAGGAGGAGCTGGCCCGGGTCAAGGATCTCATCGCCCAGCTGCAGGAGCAGAAAAAGGCCACCCGCCTGATCTACGACGGCGCGTCCAACATCCTGGGCCTCAAGAATGAATTCGAGGAAGGCGAGGGCGGCCAGGACAACTAGCCGTTCCCCGCTGCTGCAGGGCCGATGCATTATGCCGCGGTACTTTCCTACCTGGAGAATATTCAGGGGGAGACCGGGAAGCTCTCGCTGGCCTGCATCCGCCGCGTCATCGCCAGCGCCCCTTTTGCCGCCGCCGGCGTGCGCTTCGTTCAGGTGGCCGGCACCAACGGCAAGGGCTCGACCTCGCATTTCATCGCCGCCATCCTGCAGCGCTCCGGCCTGCGGGTCGGGCTGTTCACCTCGCCGCACCTGCAGGACGTGCGGGAGCGCATCCGCGTCGACGGGCGCCTGATCTCGCGCGCCGCCTTCGCCCGCTCGGTCAGCGCCGTGCGCGCGCTGGGCGAGAAGCTCGCGGATGAAGGCCGCATCGCCAACCGGCCCACGTTCTTCGAGACCCTCTTCCTGGCTGCCCTGCACCATTTCGCCGAGATCAAGGCCGACTGGGCGGTGCTGGAGGTGGGGCTGGGCGGCCGCCTCGACGCCACGTCCACGCTGCGGCCCGAGATCGCGGTCATCACCAACGTCGGCCTGGACCACCTGAACATCCTGGGCGGGACCCTGAAGGCCATCGCCGGCGAAAAGGCGGCCATCGTCCGGCGCGGCGTCCCCCTGGTATCGGGCTGCGCGCCGCGCTCGGTCGGGTCGCGCGTCATCCGCGCCGCCGCCCGGCGCCGGCGGGCGCCCCTGATCGAGGCCTTTCTCCCGCCGCGGCGGCTGGACATGGAAAAGAAACAGGGCGGCTACTCCTGCCGCTATTTCGCCGGCGAAGAGGAGTACCGTTTCCTGGTAACGCAGCGCGGCCGCCACCAATGCCGCAACGCCGCCCTGGCCGTCGCCGTCGTCGACGAGCTGCGGCGGCGCGGACTGGGGGTCGGCGCCGGGGACGTCCGCGGCGGCGTCCGCGCCATGTCCATTCCCGGGCGCCTCGAACTCCTGCCGCAACGGCCGCCGGTCATCCTGGACGGCGCTCACAATCTGCCCGGTATCCGCGCCCTGACCGGCTACCTGCGCGAGGAGGACATCCGCGGCTTCACCCTGCTGTTCGGCGTGCTGCGCGACAAGCAGTACCCGGCCATGGCGCGCCTGCTGGCGCCGCTGGCGGAGCACGTCGTCCTGACCGAGCCGCGCTCGGAGCGGGCGCTGCCTCCCGAGAGGCTGCGGCGCTTCTTTCCGGGAAAGGAATGCCGCATCGAGCGCGACTACGCCCGCGCCCTGGCGGTTGCAAAAAAATTCAAAAGAACTATAATCATATGCGGTTCCTTGTATCTTGTCGGCGGCATGAGAGAGATCGCGCGCGGAGGGAAATGAAGATGGACGCCAGTAAATTCAGGGAGATCGAAGAACTCTATAGGGATCTGAAGGAGCGCCAGGCAACGGGAGAGGTCTCCGCCGAGGACGCCAAGTCCGAGCTGAAAAAAATGATGCTGCGCGACGAGGAGAACCGCTTCTGGATGCTGGGCGGCAAGACGGGCGGCTGGTACGTCTACGACGGCAGCGCCTGGAACCCCGCCGATCCCTATGACCGCGAGGAAACGGAGGCGAAGGAGCCGGCGCCCGCCGCCGCGGCCGCGACCATCGAGCTGGAACCCGTCAAGCCGTCCCCCAGGCGCCAGGAATCGCCGCTGGAGAGCGAAAAGGCCGAAAGCCTGTGTAAGTTCTGCCACTCGCGCATGGACGAGCACGACGCCTACTGCCGCTTCTGCGGCGCCAGCCCCAAGGCGGCCTCGGCGAGGCCCGAGCGGCGCCCGATCGGCGACGAGATCCATTTCCGTTCGGTGGGCCTGATTTCGCTGATCATTTTCCTCGGCGGCCTGGGGCTGGTCCTCGGCGTCGTTGTCGGGGCCTCATTCGGCATATTCAGTATTTTCGGCGACCTGATCTACCAGTTCCCGGTGATGCTGCAGGAGATGCGCGGCAAGTTCCTGGGCGGCCTGTTCTTCGGGGCCGTCGGCGGCATCGGCGGCTTCCTGGCCTTCGCCGTTCTCGGGCTGCTGCTCGGCCTTTTCTTCAACGCCCTGTGCTTCGTTTTCACCGGGCCGCGCTTCAAGATCAGAACATGACCAGCAGCCGCGACGCCGGTCCCGGGCGGCGGATGTAAGGCACGTCCTTGGAGGTCATCCATACCGTCGATTTTTACCGCCTTTTCGCCGCCATCCTGCTGGACCTTCTCTTATTTGCGACGCTGTTTTTGCTGGGCAAGCACAGGCTGAAAAGGCAAAAGGAAAAAGGCAGCAGGCAAAAGTAAAAAATGCCGGAGGGGAAATGCCGCATGGCGGGAGAGAAGAGAAAGGCGTTTTGAAAGAATGGCGACAGCAGCGCCTGGAAGCATCGGGATGTGGAGATTGCATCACAGTTGTATAATTAGTACCCAGGAGGATGCCCGGATGAAATCCGGGACAGCACTTCGAAAACCCCTTCAGAAAAGGCGTTTTAGGCTCTTGCCATCCTCCGTCATTAGTTTTAGATCTTGGCATCGATAATGCTTTAATTAAAAGGAGATGCTGATGAAAACCAAGAAAGGCTTTTCCGTCATTGAGCTCCTGGTCGTCATGGCCGTCCTGGCGGTGGTCGTGACCATGTCGGTGCGGGTGGGGGAGAGCGTCACCGCCAACTCGCGCATCACCGGCCTGGTCAACAATTTCCTGGCCGATTTCTCGTCGGCCAAGCTCCTGGCCTCGACCGAGAACCGCTACGTCGCGATCACCTTCTCGGACGACGGCAACTCCTACACGCTGCAGAAGCAGGCCGACATCACCCACTTCAACGACTGGACAATGGTCAAGACCGTCTCCCCCTTCACCGACCGCCAGTTTTTCACCCCCGGCGAGGTGAGCGATTTCGCGGTGAATTCCACCGGCGAAGTGCGCCTGCTGAAGAGCGACGGCACCCCCGACATGACCACCGCCGTGGGCACCATCCGCCAGATCTTCCATATCCGCAAGGGGCGCGGCGGCGCCGGCGAACCGGTCGTCTACCGCCGCACCATCCAAATCTTCCCGTACGGAGGGCTGAAAGTTGAAAAAAACTGAAGGCTTCACCCTGGTCGAGGCCCTGCTGGCCATGGCCATCGTCCTGTTCGTCGTGGTCTCCATCCTCTCCGGCTTCACGCAGCAGATGGTCACCAACCGCTACGCCGGTGCCAAGAACATCGCCATCTCCCTGGCCGAGGCCAAGATCGAGGATTACCTGAAGTATCCCGCCTCGCAGATGCCGATTGGCAGCGTGGACTACGTGGTGGAGCAGAACCGCAAGCTGGTCGTCTCCACCGCCGACCCCGACCGCGATGACCAGTACCGGCGCACCACCGTGGTCACCCCGTCCCCGGACCTTGCCGCCATGAGCGTCGTCCGGGTGACCGTCGAATACGGCAAGCACGGCGACCGCTACCCGTTCCGCGTCGTGCTCAGCTCGCAGCGCGGAGGCTGACATGAAGAACCGCAAGGGCTTCACCCTGGTCGAGTCGATGGTGGTCATGATCATCATGATCCTGATCATGAGCGCCGTCTACATGATGATCCTGTATTACCGCGACGTGGCGGGCACCGAGCAGGCGCGGGTGCGCCAGACCCAGGAGTCGCGCTTCCTGCTGTCGGTCTTCAGCTCGGAGCTGAAGAACGCCGGCGCCGTGATGACCCTGGTCAACACCGGCGGCTTCCTGGCCGTGCCGCCCCATTTCAACGGTATCTACCCGCTGAACAACGACGACTTCGCCGACGGGGTGATCGTGGCCAGCGGCGACCCCAATGCCGTCAGCAAGCTGATCAGCGAGGCCGACATGACCAGCCCCACCTCGCTGATCGTGAACAACACCACCGCCGACCCAGCCTGGGCGCCCGGCGACAAGGGCATCCTCATCGGCCCCAGCGGCTACTTCGTCTTCGTGGTCACCGGGGTCGGCGGCAACTCGCTGAACATCCGCAGCCAGTCGGTCTATCACTCGGGGCTGCTGGATACGACAAACTACAAGGATGATTCCACCGCCGGCAATACGCTGACCTACCCGGTCAACTCGCCGGTGATGCGTTTGGGAGACTTCAGCATCTACCTGGTGCTGGAGCGCGACGACGCGGCCAAGGGGCGCTGGGTGCGCGACCTGGTGCGCGTCAGCGACTGCTACGGCAAGGGGGCCGTGCTCACCGACAGTGACCCCAACATCATCAAGGGGGCGATCGCCGAGAACGTCTGGGACCTGCAGCTGACCTATACCGCCTATCCCGGTTTCCCCGACGTGTCGGCTCGGGAAGATTACTACACCTACGGCGGCAGCTCCGACCTGGACGCCCTGCTCAACGCCCTGCGCGTCAAGACGCTGAAGGAGATGACCGTCAACGTCATCGCCCTCACCGACGACTACCCGGGACGCGGCCAGGTCACCCACCAGCTGCCGCAGCTGGCCGACCGCGCCCCCGAGGCCCTGCCCGCGGGCAAGTACAATTACCGGACCTACTCCTTCCTGGTCCAGCCGCGCAATTACAATGTCAAGATGTAGGAGAGACAACATGGAAAAAGGCAGCATGCTCGTATTGGCCATCATCGCCACCCTGATCCTGTCGATCATCCTGGTGGCCGGGCTGACGGTCAGCACCACCGAGGTGCACACCACGCAGAACCACTACCTGAACAAGATATCCTATTACAAGGCGGTGGAGGGGGTGGAGATCGTCACCCAGATGATCCGCATTACCGCCGACCCGGGCACCATCTTCGTGTCGGCCGACGAATACGATACCGCGCAGGGGGGGGTCGTCCGCAGTTTCCTCACCGGCACCATGGAGAACATGCAGAACCTGACCAACGGCAGCGGCGGCCCGACCTATGTCAGCGTCAAGCCCTTCACCGGCTTCGACCCGCCGCCGTTGCCCAGCATCTCGCTGGGCCAGTCGACCGGCGTAACGCCGGTGATCTGGTACGTTCCGGTCACCGCCGAGGTCAAGATGGGGGCGGCGAAGCAGAAGCGCTCCTACACCGAGGTCGAGGCGGGGATCTATTCGATACTGATGACCGGTTATTAAGGGGGAGATCATGAAAAAAAGCATTTTTTTACTGACGGTTCTTATTCTGGCGACCGGCACGGTTTGGGGCCAGTACAACGACGATCGCGACCTGTTCGTCGGCGTTGACATGTCGGGCTCCATCCGGCCCAACATCATGATCCTGGCCGATACTTCGGGCTCGATGAACACGGCCATCTACCATCCGCTCTACGATCCCAAGGGCGATTATTTCAATGACTCAACCGGCGCTCTCTCATTGTCCGGCATAACCAGCGTCGGTTTCTCTCAATACGGCTCGCTGGATATCTACAGGATTTCAACAAACATATCGTTCGACATCTGCCGCCCCAGCGGCACAGGGCAATGGGTCGGCGATGCCAGCGCCACCTTCGCCGGCCGCATCAAGAAGAACGATGCCAGCCGCTGGAAGATCTATAAAAGCACGGTGCAGGGCGCATTCCCTTATGCCAACCAGATCATAGACTACAATTGCAATAGCACGGGATACTGCAGCCAGACGCGGATCATATTGGTCGAGCAGGGGTCGGACGCAGGGGGCGCTTATTGGAATATCAAGGTGGACACGGGTTTCCCCGGCTACCTGGGCGACCCTATTACCGGCTCCACGATCTACATCAATTATCACTGGGACCCCTCTTTCCCGGTCAAAACCGCCTACTTCCAGCCCTCCGGCGGCACCTGCCCCGAAGGGTATACCCAGTTCACCAATGTCAAGCTCTATGGCAAGATCGATCAGAACTACACGGACGGCCTGACGCGCTATGACAAAAAATATCTTTATTGGCTGGCCTTCTACGCCAGCCAGCAGCAACTCGATGAGGTGACCTACTGGGCCACCACCGGCAAGTTCCCCAAGAACGGCGTCCCGGTCGATTTCGGCTACTACCGCATCGAGGTCATGCGCCGCGTTCTCGGCGACGTCATGCGCGAGGTCTATACCGACGTGAACCTGGGCATCGCCCGCTTCGGGGACCTCTACAACGGTGTATACGTGGAGGGTTTTTACAAAGAAAACAATCTGACCAACTTTGATTCCCTTGAAAGTCTGGATTCGAAGATCAAGACAACGATCGGCACCTTCGCCGCCAAATCGCAAACGCCGCTGGCCGAGTCGCTGGCTGATTGCTGGCACTACATCATCGGGCAAAGCCCCAACGTCCTCCACCCGCACACAACAGCCAATGTGGCCAGCGACTGCCCGCTCACGGATTACTGCCAGAAGCAGTACGTCATCGTCATGACCGACGGGCAATCGACCTACGATGAATTCACGACGAGTCCCCATTCGCGTTTCAACACGTCGTTTTTCGCCAAAAACCCGGTCAATAAAAGCGCCGGCGGCTGGGGAGACGACGACGACCACGACCCGCCCTATAACGGCGAGTTCAGCTGGGGCGGGCAGCCCACAACGCTGCTGAAGCCCGACGGCTCGTCGTACTGCCCCGATTATTCCTGCTGGGGAGTGGGCGGGCATTCCGGCAACTTAGGGACCGATTATCTCGATGACATCGCTTATTACATGGCCCACAACGACCACTTCCCGGATTCCGTTTTCGATCCCTGTTACGGGCTTACGGGAGATGAGCTTGCAGCGTGCTCATTGAAGGATCCTTCCCAGCCTCCAGGTCCTGAAAATTATACCAATGCATACAAAGTATATCTGAAGTTCTACCAGGGCATGCAATCCATCGAGACCTACGTCATCGGTTTCAACGCCGACAACGACATGCTGCGGGAAACGGCTGACAACGGCAACGGCGAGTATTACACGGCCAGCAGCTACGACGACCTGAAAAAGGCCCTGACCGCGGCCATCATCAGCATCCAGCTGCGCAACATGGCCTTCGCCGCCTTCACCGCGCCCAAGAAGATCACCTCCACCCAGGGCGAGGGTTACTCGTTCATCGGCTACTTCATGCCTTCGCAGGTAGACACCATCTGGACGGGTCACCTGCAGTCGTTCAAGATGACTGACTACTGGTACGCAGACCTTGACGGCAGCGGCTCGCTGGAGAAGGTGAACCAGGACGAGCAGAACGAATATGTGAATCCCTTCAATTACGAGGAGCAATGCACGTCGGCAAATTCCGGCCTGACCTGCCTGCGCAGCGTTCAGCTTGAGAACACCCCCGTATGGGACACGGAGATCCAGCTGCGCAACAGCACGGCCAGCCGCAATCTCTTCACCCACGACAGCGGATCGCCGACTCCCTTTGTGAATATCCCGTTCACCCTGGACAATGTCCATACGCTGCAGCCCCTGTTCGGCTTGCCGGACGACGAGGCTCCCGATACTACCTACCAGACCCAGGCCGAGACCATCATCTCCACCATCGGCGGCAAGATCCTCGGTGATGTTTTCCATTCCGACATCGCCTATATCGGAGCCCCGATGCCGGGCAAGAAATACGTCAAGAACCTCAACCCCGTTGATTGCAACGAGGCTCCCCTGGAGGACGATCCGGACTGCTTTCAATTCCTGCTGAAACACCAAGCCGCCCGTGACAAGGTGGTTTACGTCGGGACCAACGACGGCATCCTGCACCAGGTCGACGCCCTGACCGGTGATGAGCGCTGGGGATTCATCCCCGACGAGGTCCTGCCCAGCATGAAGTCGATCGTCATCAATACGGAATACACCTACACCGTCGACGGCCGTCTGACCGCCGACGACATATACTACCGCAAGGGAACGGACAAGGCCTGGAAGACCATCCTGGCCTTCGGCCTCAAGGACGGCGGCGACGCCTTCTACTGCCTCGATGTCACCAATGCCGACAGCGACCCCGTCGTGCTGTGGAAGTTCCAGGACGACGACTACAGCGGCAAGAGCTGGAGCAAGCCCTTCGTGGGCAAGATCCGCGAGCTGCAGGCCGACAGCACCGTCCTCGACCGCTGGGTGGTGGTGCTGGCCGGCGGCATGGCCTTCAACAACGAGGATGCCGACGAGACGGCCGGCAAGGCCGTCTTCGTCATCGACGCCTCGACCGGCGAGCTGGTCTGGATGGTCGGCTATAACGCCGGCGGCGCCGAGGATGCCACGGGCACCGTGCACATCGACACCACCGCCGTCGGCGTCCGCAACCTGACCCAGAAGCCCGAGTTCAACTATGCCATCCCATCGGCCATCACCCCGGTCGACCGCGACAGCGACGGCTTCCTCGACACCATCTACTTCGGCAACATGGCCGGCCACCTGTTCAAGGCCGACATCTCTTCTGCAAATTCTGCCCAATGGAAAACCTACCAGCTCTACAAGAAAGAGGGGCTGCACACTGCGCCGCAGGCCTTGACGACAATCAGCTCGATCGACCCCACGGACCCCAAGCTGATCACCGTGGCGAAGGCCACCGGCTTCGACGTGCACCGTAACGTTTTCGGCCTGAGTTCAAAGGCAATGGGCAGGATCGACTATGTGGACAAGAATATCCTGACCGTTACCACCTATTCCCCCAGCGTGTTCGTGACAGGCGAGACCCTCGTCGTCCCCAGCTACGACCCCCTTTTCCTCTCCCCGGCCATCTTCTTCGACAACTGCTACAACCTCTGGGTGGCCTTCGGCAGCGGCGACCGCATCCGCTCGCGCACCAACCCCGACACCGGCAAGTTCATCGCCCTGCGCGACAGTACCACCACGGTCAGCTCGGCCACGGTGCAGAAGACCGACATCCTCCTCTCTGACCTGGTGCCGCTCACCTGGACCGGCACGACCATGGACCCCACCAACATCAAGGTGGAGAACAAGTGGGGCTGGCAGTTCACCTTCCCCATGGCCTGGAACCACGAGAAGCTGTTCGACCCCGAGCCGCTGGTCCTGCCCGACCTCGAACTGGTGCCCCACATCTACTTCAACACCTACCAGCCCTCCACCGAGGAGACCATCTCCGACTGCGACTCGCCCAAGAACGGTCTCATGTATTTCTACAACCTGAAGATGAACTACTGCGGCGCCGGCACCATGAGCGGCGACATGGAAAGCGGCCGCATCGCCGGCGGCGGCGTGTTCCAGGGTTCCGACTACATCCTTTATGTCGGCAAGGGCGACGTGGCCTCGATCCCGCCGCTGCAGGACATCAAGCCCATCAAGCTGATCTACACCGGCAGCATGCTGTTCATGAAGGAGAAAAAGAGGTAGAGCTCAAGAGCGAAAACGGAAGCGCCGCGCGGCGCTTCCGTTTTCGTGTATAGTGTCAGTGACAGTGTCAGTGTCAGCAAGAGGGCTTACGGGTATAAGTGGTAGTGATAGTGGTAGTGGTAGTGAAGAAAGAATCATTAATGTAATTGACATGATGGGGTAATCCCAATCGCTGTTCCGCCTTATGTAGGGGCGGTTCGCGAACCGCCCTTACATGAAGATAAATCCCAAATCATAAAGGGAGCGCTTCCTGGTTCCTGCTAACACTAACACGAATACATTCTTTTCTTTGTTTTGGTCATTTGAATTTGGAATTTGGAATTTGTTTGGAATTTGATGCTTGGGATTTGGAATTTAAATTCTTACTATTGCTTTCTTTATTTTGCCGTCTGCCGTAAACCGTCTACCGTCAACCGATTGCATCCCTGAACAGCACCGTCCACCGTAAACCGTCAACCGATTGCATTTGCAATCCATATCTTGACTTATTATAATATCCCTGATGCTGTCAGCCGGAGGCAGAGATGATGAGAAAAGCATTCGTTGTCTTGTTCATGGCCATGATCGCCCTATCCTTTTGCTCGAAAAAAGGGGAGGAGAAGACCCCGCTGGCCGAGAGGCGCTTCCACGAGGCCAACGAGCCCAGGCCGGCCCCGGCCCGGAGCGAAGACGCCCCGCTGTGGATCACGGCCGTCCGCCTCAGCCCCGAGGCGCCCACCGTGCTGGACGACATTACCGCCGTTGCCGAGCTGGACGATCCGGCACTGGAGAACGTCAGCTTCCAGTACGAGTGGTACGCCAACGGCCAGGAACTGGACGATGTATGGGGCGACAAAATCGAAAAGGGCAAGCTCAAGCGCGGCTCCTGGGTCTATTGCCGCATGAAGGCCGTGCTCGAGGACGCGGAGAGCGAGTGGGCCAGGAGCGACCTGATCCAGGTGCTGAACACGCCGCCCGCGCTGCAGCTGGGACCGCTGGGCGAGATCCAGGTGCCGGGCGATTTCCAGTACCGCGCCGCGGCCAGCGACCCGGACGAAGACGACCTGACCTTTGAACTGCCGTCGCCGCCCGACCCGGGGATCGCCATCGACCCTAAAAGCGGCCTGATCACCTGGGCCCTGAGCGAGGAAGTCGTCAAGCGCCTGGGGGAGAAGGTCGAGATCAAGATCGCCGTCAGCGACGGAGAAGCCAAGGCCGAAGGGACGATTACGTTGCAGTTCGCCAGCACGACGAAGAAATCCGAAATTCCGTAATTCGTGATTCGTGAGTCGTAATTCGTAAAACGCAATACAAGGGAACATCAGGGGCGATTTTCTGTCAAATCCAGACGAGAGTGAATTTGTAATTCATTGAAACATCTTTATCTTTAACGAATCACGAATTACGAATCACTACTCACGAAAGCCCCGCTTTCATATGAATTCCTGATGTTCAGTTCTTTTGATGATCTCTTCCTGCAATTCCGGCCCGACGTCGACGAAGTAGTCGCTGTAGCCGGCCACGCGCACGATCAGGTCGCGGTACTTTTCCGGGTTTTTCCGCGCGGCGCGCAGGGTGGCGGCGTCGACCACGTTGAACTGCACGTGGTGGCCGTTCATGCCGAAGTAGGCGCGCACCAGCTGGCCGAGGCGGGCGATGCCTTCGTCGCCGGCCAGCAGCGCCGGCGCGAACTTCTGGTTGAGCAGCGTGCCGCCGGTGCGCAAATGGTCGATCTTGGCCGCCGACCGCAGCACCGCCGTCGGCCCCTTGCGGTCGGAGCCCTGCACCGGCGAGATGCCCTCGGAGAGGGGCTCGCCGGCGCGGCGCCCGTCGGGAGTGGCGCCGGTCTTGCGGCCGAAGTAGATGTGGACGGTGGTGGGCAGCAGGTTGACGCGGTAGCTGCCGCCGCGCATGTTGGGCCGGCCGTCGACGGCGCGGAAAACCATTTCGAACACCTCGCGGCCGATGGCGTCGGCGCGCTCGTCGTCGTTGCCCCAGCGCGGCGTCTTGTTCAGCAGCAGCTGCCGGGTCCTTTCGCTGCCGCGGAAGTCGCCGCGCAGGGCCTTGAGCAGCTTTGTCATGGGGAGGGTCTTCCGGGAGAAAACGTGGTGGCTGACGGCGCTCAGGGCGTCGGTGACCGAGCCCAGGCCCACCCCCTGGATGTAGGAGGTGTTGTAGCGGGCGCCGCCGTCGTGGTAGTCGCGGCCGCGGGCGATGCAGTCGTCGATGAGCAGAGACAGGAAGGGAACGGGCAGGTCGCGGGCATAGAGGCGGTCGATGACGTTGCTGCCGCGCACCTTGATGTCGATGAAATGACGCAGCTGCTTCTCGAAGGCGGCCAGCAGGCCGGAGAACTCCCTGAACCCGGCCGGGTCGCCGGTCCGCAGGCCGATGCGCTTGCCGCTGAGCGGGTCGCGGCCGTCGTTGAGGGTGACCTCGAGCACCTTGACCAGGTTGAAATAGCCGGTCAGGATGTAGGCCTCGCGGCCGAAGGCGCCGGTCTCCACGCAGCCCGAGGCGCCGCCGCGCCGGGCGTCGGCCAGCGACTTGCCCTGGCGCAGCATCTCGGCCACCAGCGCCTCGGAGTTGAAGAGCGAGGGCTGGCCGAAGCCGGTGCGCACGATCTTCAGCGCCCGCCGCAGGAAGGCGTCGGGGTTCTTCTCGCTGATCTGCACCATGGAGCTGGGCTGCAGCAGGCGCATCTCCTCGATCACTTCGAGGATCAGGTAGGAGACCTCGTTGACGCCGTCCCGGCCGTCGGGGGCGACGCCGCCGCTGTTGATCAGGGCGAAGTCGGTGTAGGTGCCGCTCTCCTCGGCCGTCACCCCCACCTTGGGCGGCGAGGGGTGGTTGTTGAATTTCACCCAGAAGGCCTGCAGCAGCTCGCGGGCCTTTTCGCGGTCCAGGCTGCCGTCGGCCAGGCCGCGGCGGTAGAAGGGAAGAAGGTGCTGGTCGAGGCGGCCGGGGTTGAAGGCGTCCCAGGGATTGGCCTCGCTGATCACGCCGAGGTGGATGAACCAGTAGTGCTGCAGCGCCTCGTGGAAGTCGCGCGGGGCATGGGCCGGGACATGATCGCAGACGGCGGCGATGCGGCGCAGCTCGCGGCGGCGGCCGGGGTTCTTTTCCCTTTGCGCCAGCTGCCGCGCTTTTTCCGCGTGGCGGCGGGCGAAGTCGATGACGGCCTGTGCGGCCTCCTCCATGGCCAGCAGCTCCTCTCTTTTGGCCAGCGCCAGCGGGTCGTCGAGAAAATCGAGCGCCCGCAGCGCGGCGCGAACCTCGGCCTGCTGGTCCCGGAGCCCCTTTTCGTAGATCTTCTCGCCGCAGACGGTATGGCCGGGGGCGCGCTGCTCCATGAACTCGGTGAACACTCCCGCCTCGTAGGCGGCGAGCCACTCGGGCTCCATGAGCGCGAACAGCTTTTCGCGCATGGTCCTGCCCCGCCAGTAGGGGATGATTTCCGTCGCGAAGGCGCGGCGCGTCGGGGCGCTGACGCGGAAGCGGGTCTTTTCGCGGCGATCGAGAACGTCCAGGTCGCGCAGGGAATGGCAGGTGATCTCGGGGTAGGAGGGGGTGGCCTTGGCCGCCGGGCCGCGCTCGCCGACGATCAGCTCGTCGGGAAGGATGGCGATCCTCTTGCGCTTCAAAAGATAGGCGAAGGCGCCCGAGCGCTGGCGCGGGACGGAGAGGCCGTCGGCGGCGCCGCTCTTGCAGTAGCGGGTCAGCAGGCGGCCGCGCTCGCTGGAAAGGGCGGGAACGGCCCGCAGCGAGCGGGCGCGCAGTCTCCGGATCCGTTCGGTCATGTCAGCCTCCGATGATGACGGTCGAAACATTGCCGGCGAATATCTTCCCGGCCCTTTCCAGCAGCTCGCTGGAGGGGGGGGCGATGGCAGGGAGAACGGCGTCGAGGCCCAGGCGCCGGCGCTTGGCGGCGTAGCCGCGGTGGTAGGGCAGGAGGTGCAGCGGGTGGCGGCCCGGCAGCGCGGCGCAGAATGCAGCCATGGCCTCCAGGTCGACGTCCGCGTCGTTCACGCCGGGTATCAGCGGCACGCGGACGGCCAGCGGCGCCCCGGCTCGGGAGAGCTTTTCCAGGTTCTCCAGGATCAGGCGGTTGGAGACGCCGGTAAAGCGCCGGTGGCGCTCGTCGTCGATGATCTTCAGGTCGTACAGGAAAAGGTCCACCATGGGCAGCAGCTCTGCGAATAAGGAAAACGGGGCATGCCCCGAGGTGTCGACCGCGGCGTGGATGCCCCGGGCGCGGCAGGCCAGGAGCAGCTCGCGCAGGAACGCGGGCTGGGACAGCGGCTCGCCGCCCGAGAAAGTCACGCCGCCCCCCGATTCCCTGTAAAAAGGGATATCGCGGCCCACCTCTTCCATGATTTCGCAGACGGGCACCGTTCTGCCCGCGGACCGGAGCGCCTCGGCGGGGCAGGCCTCGACGCAGGCGCCGCAGCGGTCGCAAAGGCCGCGGTCGAGGAGGATGATGCCGCGGACCTTTTTCAGCGCCCCGCGCGGGCAGGCGGCGAGGCAATCGCGGCAGCCCTTGATGCAGCGGCCGGCGAAGACCATGATCCCGGGACCGGCAGCGATCCCCTCCGGGTTGTGGCACCAGGCGCAGCGCAGCGGGCAGCCCTTCAGAAAGACGGTGGTGCGGATGCCCGGGCCGTCGTGAACGGCGAATTTCTTGATGTCGAAAATGATGCCTGAAGATCTCATTTCTCTGATATCTGATATATCAGTAAGCGAGGGCTCTGTCAATAGGGAAAAGCGGAAATTGCCTGTCAACTCACCCCCTTACCCCCCTCTCTTCGAAAGAGAGGGGGAGAATACTGATATTCCCGGCGCCCCTTATCTTCGCAAGAGATGGGGGATTATTGAGCAGTATCCGGGTTTATGCAATAATCTGAAAATGAGGGAAGTGATCAAGTTGGCTGCCAGAGATCTCAGAAAAAACCAGACAGCCGGAGAGTCGATTCTCTGGAAATGCTTGAGAAACAGAGGATTTCTGGGGAAGAAGTTTCTCCGTCAATTCCCGATAATTTATGAGATAGAAAGGATACAACGATTTTTCATTGCAGATTTTTATTGTCATGAGTGCAAATTGGTGATTGAAGTCGACGGCAAGATACATTTGAAGCAAAGGAATTACGACCTATACCGTGACATGATCATTCGCGAACTTGGATTTAAAGTCATCCGAGTCTCGGACAGCGAAATAATCGAGAATGTCGAAATATTTCTTTCAGAAAAACTTAAGCCTTTGCTTGTCTGAAATGCAAACTCACCCCCAACCCCCTCTCTTGAGAAGAGAGGGGGGAATACCGATATTCTCTGGGCCCCTTCTCTTCAGAAGAGAAGGGGTAGGGGATGAGTTGAATTAGTTTTGCCTCTCCTTTTTTCCTGACTTGCTTATGAACTTTTTCTTGCGCTATACTTCCGCCATGCAAAAGACGCCGGGGAAGCTGGTCGTGAAATCGCTCAAGGAGCAGGTCTATGACTACCTGCGCCAGCAGTTCCAGAAGCATCTCCTGCAGCCGGGCGAGACCATCAACATGGAGGCCACGGCCAGGATGCTGGGCGTCAGCAGGACCCCCCTGCGCGACGCCCTGATCCAGCTGGAGATGGAGGGCTTCGTCACCATCAGCCCGCGGCGGGGCATCTATGTCAACCAGCTGCCGCTCGAGGAGATCCGCGAGTTCTACCAGGTGATCGGCGCCCTGGAGAGCGCGGCGCTGACAACGTCCTTCCCCAAGCTGGGAGCCGCCGGCATCAAGAAGATGGACCTGCTGAACCGCCGGATGCAGAAGGCGATCGATGCCGACAACTTTGACCTGTTCTACGAGAAGAACCTGCAGTTCCATGACGTTTTCGTCGACCCCTGCGGCAACCGCAACCTGGCGCGCATCCTCGATAACCTGAAGAAGCGACTGTACGATTTTCCCCAGAAGCGGCAATGGATCAAGGAGTGGGAGGAGTCCTCCATCCGTGAGCACCAGGAGATCGTCGACTTCCTGGCCGCCGGCGATCCTCAGTCGGCATCACTCTTTCTGCGCGACGTCCACTGGTCCTACGCCGTCCAGGAGAAGTACATCCGCAAGTATTACGGCGCCGCGAAAACATAGGCTTTCTTTTTCCTCCCCGGGATCGAAAAATTATTGACAGGAAAAATAATCTCGGTTATAATTGTGCCGTACTGGGATGTCGTCCAATGGCAGGACATATGACTCTGGATCATATGATCGGGGTTCGAGTCCCTGCATCCCAGCCACGAACTTCTTCATGGACGGCGCTATCGTCTAGGGGTTAGGACGGGTGATTCTCAGTCACTAAACCGGGGTTCGAATCCCCGTAGCGCTGCCATCTCCCTGAACTTGTCCTACGGGGGTTCGAACCCCGGAGGGGTTCGACCGTTTTGCGTTCAGCAAAACGGGGGCAGCGAGCGAAGCGAGCTGCACGAAGTGTGGCCGGCAGCAGCCGGCCACCCCATCCCCGTAGCGCTGCCATTCTCTTGAGCTCGTACTCGTTTCCGAACCCCCCGCCTCCGGCGGGGTGGCATCGCCAGATGTTTCGCAAAGCCTCAACATGGCGATGCGTACCAGTTTAGTGTATCACCGGGGTTCGACCGATTCGCAATCTGCGAATCGGGACGGCGAGCGAAGCGAGCCGCCCCCTTGGGGCGCGCGTCAGCAGACGCGCGTCAATCCCTCAGCTGCGCTGGGTGGTGTCGCCAGAAGCCTCGCGAAGGCCTCGGCTTGGCGACACGTACCTCAGCTTCGCTGAGTGGCAACGCCAGATGCCTCGCTTAGGCCTCGGCATGGCGTTGCGTACGTAGCGCTGCCATCTCCTTGAGCTCGCCTCTAGTTCTCAGAACCCCCCCGCATCGCTGGGTTGCATCGCCAGATGCCCTGCTAAACTTCAGCATGCCTGCCCTTGGCCATTTGCCAAGATGACTGAAATTTGCTATGTTAACATGGATGAAAAAGACGTTGATGGCACTGAACGACCTGAAAAAGAAAGGCGTAATCGTTGACTATGCCATCGGCGGCGGCATGGGCGCCGTTTATTATATCGAACCTTTCCTGACCTATGATCTGGACGTTTTTATCCGGACAAAGGATGAATCAGGAATGCAGCCGCTTGCCGCGCTATATTCGCACCTGAAGGCAAAGGGACACCGCCCGGAACAGGAACAGGTGATCATTGCCGGTGTTCCCGTCCAATTTCTTCCTGTTTATAACGTATTGCTTGACGAAGCCGTCAAAAAGGCTCGATTGGTCAATTACCAGGGCACGAAAACCCGGATCATGACCATTGAGCATCTGTTGGCCATTATGCTGCAAACCGGCCGCGCCAAGGATCGTGAACGTTTTTTAAAAGCGTTGGATGAAGCAAAGATCGACAAAGTCCGCCTGTCTCGGATCTTGAAACGTAATGGCTTGGAGGGAAAATATCGGGAGTGGAAAGGGTTTCATGATAAAAAATAAGCAAAGAGAAATGGTTGCATCTTTGGCGGCCGTGTTGCAAAAAAAACGTGATTTTCGCCGCCGACAGGCCCGATTACCTTTTGAACGCAAGATAGAGATCGTCGTCAGATTGCAGCATTGGGTCGCTGAAATCGGGAGAAGCAGCGGCAGAAAGCCTTCAGGCAAGGCCTGGCGACTTGAAAAACTACGGGGCAGCAAGACAAAGGGTGCACGGGTTCCCAGGCTTGCTGCCCGCGATTAAAACCAAGATCGGCCCATGAGTACCGAAACAAAAAATCAATGTCCCGCGCCGCCCGCACCCGTCCTCAGCAAGTCCGACATCAACCTGCTGCCCCTGAAAAAGTGGGAGGGGCCGGTCGAAATCGTCGATTGCGACGAGCATTTGCGCGCCGTCATCCCCGGCCTTCACGGCGAGAGGGTATTGGGCTTCGATATCGAGGTCCGGCCGACCTTCCGCAGCGGCGACCATTTTTCCCCGGCCCTGGCGCAACTGGCCGCCCGGGACACCGTCTTCCTGGTGCAGCTGAAGAAGATCAGGGACCTGGCCCCGCTGGGGACCCTCTTCGCGGCCGACAGGGTGATCAAGGCGGGTGTGGCGGTTGCCGGCGACATCACCCATCTGCACGAGCTTTTGCCCTTCCCTGCGGCCGGTTTCGTCGAGCTTGGCAAGCTGGCGGGCAAAAAGGGGATCAAGGCCGGCGGCGTCCGCACCCTGGCCGCCAGCGTCCTGGGCTGCCGCATCTCCAAGGGGGCGCAGTGCTCCAACTGGGAGCGTTCGCAACTGGCGCCGCCGCAGGTCGCTTACGCGGCGACCGATGCCTGGATCTGCCGGGAGATCTACCTTGCGCTGGAGAAAATGCCCGATATCAAGGCAAAATCAAAGCCGGAATCCAGTGTCGGTGACACTGTCAGCAGGAAATGAAAGTAATCGGTAGACGGTGTACGGTAGACGGTCAGGAAATGCAATACGAAGACTTAAATTCCAAATCCCAAATCCCAAATTCCAAACAAGCACCAAATTCCAAATTCCAATTTTCAAAACGAAAACCAAGGCCAGTGTCAGTGACAGTGACAGTGTCAGCAAGAGCCTTGGGAAAAGCTCTTTTTCTTTGGCTTCAACGTTTCAACGTTTCAACGCTTCAACAATTTCCGCTCTTGAATTCTGGATCTTCGTTTTGGTCATTGGGTAATTGGAATTTGGAATTTATTTGGAATTTGGTGCTTGGGATTTGGAATTTTATTCTTGCTATTGCATCTTTTCTTCACGTAAACCGTCAACCGTCAACCGTCAACCGATTACGATTCATGGCCGTGACCCTACGCCTTACGCCGTATGCCTTACGCCGAGTTCTGCAAGTTCCGCTGAGGTGCATTCATGATCCAGATTGATGTTCCCGGAAAGAAGGAAAAACTATTGATCGAGCATCTGGTTCTCGATTTCAACGGCACGCTGGCCGTCGACGGCCGCATCAAGCCCGGGGTCGCCGGTCTGCTGCGGGCGCTGGCCGCTCAGGTCCAGGTCCATATCCTGACCGCCGGGACGTTCGGAGGCGTGGAGGAGCAGGTCGCGGGCATTCCCTGCGTCCTGAAGGTCCTTTCCGGGGCGGACCAGACCGCGCAGAAGGCGGAATATGTCGCCGCCCTGGGCGCCGGGCGCACGGCCTGCATCGGCAACGGCCGCAACGATCGGGAAATGCTGCGCCAGGCCCGGTTGGGGATCGCGGTCATCCAGGAGGAGGGGGCGGCGATCGACAGCCTGACCGCTGCCGACGTGGCGTGCCTGGACATCGCAGCGGCGCTGCAATTGCTGCTGCATCCCCTGCGCCTGACCGCCACGTTGAGGGTTTGAGAAGAGTGAGATCGAGTGAAAGGTGAAAAGTGAAAAGTGAAGAGCGGAACTCGGCGGACGATATAGGGCTTCGGGCGTCCGGTATAAACCATGGATCGAGCTACTGCAAGCGCCAATAAACCTAATAATGAAAAGGAAAAAAGTAAAAGGTAAAAGGCAGAAGTGAAGAAAGAAGCCCTGCGATTGCCCGCTACTACCACTATCACTACCTCTTCCTTTGAGCATTTTGTCCGCCAGGAGGCCTCCAGGAAAAGCATCCAGCTCCCGCGCCTGGGCCCGGCCGTCCTGGCCCTTCTCGATTATGGAGTGGAAGCCGAGATAAAGAACGGGGCGTTGCGCGGATTCTGGAAACACCACCAGCTGCCCGCCCGGCCCGAGCGGCTGGTCCTGTCGCCCCGTCCACGCCATTACCGCACCACCAGCAAAAGACGCTGCCTGCCGGGGAGCGAGGCGTTCCGCGGCCGAAAAATCGCTGCTGATGCGATTTTCGCCGCCGGCGACGAGTCGTCCCTGCTGGAACCCGGGGAACATGCCGCGATCTATGCCGCCATGGCGGGGCTGCTGGCCCGGGGCGAATTCGCCCCCCTGGCCCGCGCCCTGAACTTCATCGTCATCCGCGGCACCTATGAAGAATTCATGGTCATCTTCAACCTGCAGGAGCTCGACCGCGGCCTGCACCGCCTGCTGCTGCGGGCTGTCGCGGGCCTGAGGGCCCTGGAGGCGAACATCGTCTCCGCCTTCCTTTTCCTGGACCCTTCCCGTTCGCCGTACTACCTGGAAAGCGAACGTCCCCGGGCGGCATTCCCCATCAAGAAGCTCTTCGGGCCCGAGCGCTTCCGCCTGCGCCTGGGGGAGGACGTCTTCGCCGTGCCGCCCACCTCCTTCTCCCAGGTCAACGAGTCGATCCTGCCCGCGCTGCTGGAAAATATCCTCGCCCTGACAGCCGGGGAGAACGGCAAGCGCCTCCTCGACCTGTATTGCGGCTATGGCCTGTTTTCCCTGAGCCTGCGCGGCCGCTACCGGGAGATCTTCGCCGTCGATGCCGCGGAAGGATCGATCCGCGCCGGCGGCGACATGCTGCCGCGCTTCCCGGGCGGGGCCCGGGTCCATTTCCGCTCCGCCGCCATCCTGCGCCACAGCCTGGACCGGCTCCTGCCGCCGCCGCTCCCCCCCGGGGACGAGGACGTCATCCTCGATCCGCCGCGCAGCGGGGCCGACGAGGCCGTCATCGCCTCGATCGCCCGCCGCCGGCCCGGGCGCGTGCTGCACCTGTTCTGCGCCGCCGACGGGATGCCGGCCGCTCTCGAAAACTGGCGGCGGCACGGCTACTTTGTGCGCCGCGTCGTCCCCCTGGACATGTTCGCCGGCACCCCCCAGCTCGAGACCCTGGTGCTGCTGACCCGCGCCTGAGACAAGGCCAGGCTGGACTCAGCGTAAGACCAAGGCCATGAATTGTAAGCGGTGGACGGTAGACGGTTTACGGTAGACGGCAAGAAAAGAAAGCAATAGTAAGAACTTAAATTCCAAATCCCAAATTCCAAATCCCAAACAAGCACCAAATTCCAAATTCCAATGATTCAAACGAAAGCACCTGTGTGAGAAAAGAAAGTTATTGGTTTACGGTATACGGCGGACGGTTTACGGTTGACGGAAGAGAGGAGTCATTCGTAAGACTAAAACTCCAAATCCCAAGCACCAAATTCCAAATAAATTCCAAATTCCAATGACCCAAACGAAAGCACCTGTGTGAGAAAAGAAAGTTATTGGTTTACGGTATACGGTGTACGGTTTACGGTTGACGGAAGAGAAGAGTCATTCGTAAGACTAAAACTCCAGTGACCAAATGACCCAAACGAAGAAAAGGCTATTGCAAGGAGCTTTTGTTTTGGAAATTGGAATTTGGTGCTTGTTTGGGATTTGGAATTTGAGATTTGGAATTTAAGTCTTCGTATTGCATTTCCTGACCGTCTACCGTACACCGTCTACCGTACACCGATATCATCCAATGTCATCACCGTCAACCGATTACTTTCATTTCTCGCTGACACTGACACTTGCCTTGGTTTTCGTTTTGGAAATTGGAATTTGGAATTTGGTGCTTGTTTGGGATTTGGAATTTGTGATTTGGAATTTAGGTCTTCGTATTGCATTTCCTGACCGTCTACCGTACACCGTCTACCGTCTGCCGTCAACCGATTGCTTTCATTTCCTTCTGACACTGACACTGAAATCGGCTTTGTAATGGCCCCTGTTTGTGCTATGATGCAGCAAATCCACGTTCAAGGAAACGCCATGGCCAAGGTGATCGACTGGTTGAAGCAGAACCGCAAGCTCATGTTCTCGCTGGAGATCACTCCGCCCGACCGCGGCAAGAACATGGACGACATCCTGTCGGGCATCGACCCGCTGATGCGCTTCGACCCCCAGTTCATCAACGTCACCTACCACCAGCCGCACATGGTCTACGACGAGAAGGACGGCATCATCACCCGCCGGCCCCGGCGCAAGAAGCCGGGCACCGTCGGCATCTGCAGCGCCATCAAGAACCGCTTCCGCGTCGAGCCGGTGCCGCACCTGATCTGCGGCAGCTTCAGCCGCTACGAGACCGAGGACACCCTGATCGACCTCCATTTCCTGGGCATCAAGAACATCCTGGCCCTGCGCGGCGACCCGCCGCCGGGGCAGGCGCGCTTCATCCCCGAAAAGGACGGGAACCAGTTCGCCTGCCAGCTGGTCGAGCAGATCGCCCAGCTGAACCGCGGCCACTACCTCGACGAGCTGGAGGATCCTTTCCCGACCAGTTTCTGCATCGGCGTCGCCGGCTATCCCGAAAAGCACTTCGAATCGCCCAACCTGGACAAGGACCTGCTGTACCTGAAGAGCAAGGTCGACGCCGGCGCCGAATACGTCATCACCCAGATGTTCTACGATTTCCGCCTGTTCAAGGAGTTCGTGGAAAAGGCCCGCGCCATCGGCATCCAGGCGCCCATCATCCCCGGCCTCAAGCCGCTGGTCAGCAGGAAGCAGATCCAGTCCATTCCCAGCGCCTTCCACGTCAATATCCCCTGCGAACTGGTCAACATCATCGAGGAGGCCCGCACCAGGGAGCAGGCGTTCGCCGGCGGCGTCCGCTACATGGCGCGGCTGGTCGAGAAGCTTCTGGAATACGGCGTGCCGGGCATCCACGTGTTCACCATGGGGCAGGGCCGTGCTCCCCAGGCCCTGCTGGAAGCGGTCTTCGCCGCCAAGGGCTGACAGCGGAGGACGCCGTTGGCCGCCTCCCGCAAGCCTGACCTCGAACGCCGCCGGCGCGAGAAGGTCCTTGTTCTCGACGGCGCCATGGGAACGGCCGTCATGGCCGCCGCCGCTGCCGATGATTACCAGGGCCATGAGGGCTGCCACGATTTCCTCTCCGTTTCGCGGCCCGACATCATCGCCGGCATCCATTCCGCCTACCTGGAGGCGGGCTGCGACATCATCGAGACCAACACCTTCGAGGCCCAGGAGCTGGAGCTGGCCAGGCACGGGCTGGTGGGGCGCGCCCTGGAGATCAACCGCCGGGCGGCCGGACTGGCCGTGCGCGCGGCCGCTGATTTCAACACCCGGGAGCGGCCGCGCTATGTCGCCGGCTCCATCGGCCCGGGCGCGCGCCTGCCCAGCCTGCAGCAGGTCGATTTCCAGGCCCTGGAGGATTCCTATTACCCCCAGGCGCTGGGGCTTTTCGAGGGCGGGGTCGACCTGTTCCAGGTGGAAACCTGCCAGGACATGCTCCAGGCCAAGGCCGCCCTGCGGGCGCTGAGCCGGGTCTTCCGGGAGAAGGGGAGCACCCGGCCGGTCAGCGTAATGGTCACTCTCGAGAAGGGGCGCATGCTGCTGGGCACCGACATCGCCACGGCGCTCGCCACTTTCCTGCCCTTCCCCCTCTTCGCCTTCGGCGTCAACTGCGGCACCGGCCCCGAAGGGATGGCCGAGGCGGTCAGGATCCTGTCCGCCTCGTCCCCCTTCCCGCTGGCCGTCATGCCCAATGCCGGTCTGCCGCGCTACCGGGACGGCAAGTATACCTATGACCTCGAGCCCGCCGTCTTCGCCCGCCAGCTGCGGGATTTCGTCACCGAGAGCGGCGCCGCCATCGTCGGGGGGTGCTGCGGCTCCACCCGGCTCCATATCCGGGCCCTGGCCCTGGCGCTGGAAGGGCTGGCGCCGGTCAGGCGCCGGAAACCCGTTGCCGCGGGCCGGGCCACTTCGCTGTTCGCGGTCCAGGACCTGAAGGTGAAGCCCAGGCCGCTGATCATCGGCGAGCAGACGAACGCCACCGGCAGCCGCAAGTTCAAAAGCGCCCTGCTGGCCGACGACCTCGACGCCATGCTCGCCGTCGCCCGGGAGCAGGAGGACGAAGGCGCCCACCTGCTCGATCTCAACGTGGCCTTTGCCGGCCGCGACGAGGCCCGCGACATGGATCGGGTCGCCGCCAGGCTGAACGCGCAGATCCGCCTGCCGCTGATGCTGGACAGCGCCAGCATCCCGGCGCTGGCGGCCGGATTGCGGCGCTGCGCCGGCCGGGCGGTGATCAATTCCATCAACCTGGAGGACGGGGGCGCCCGTGCCGCGGAGATCCTGGGCCTGGCCCGCGATTTCGGCGCCGCCGTGGTCTGCCTGGCCATCGACGAGCAGGGGATGGCGCGGACGCGCCGGAGGAAGGCGGCCGTGCTGAAACGGCTCCACGACCTGGCCCTGGAGCACGGCCTGCGTTCCAACGACCTGTTCCTCGACCCGCTGACCTTCACCCTGGGATCTGGCGATCCCGGCCTGTTCAACGCCGGCGTGGAGACCCTGGCCGCCCTGAAACTGCTGAAAGGATCGCTGCCCCGGGCTCACACCCTGCTCGGGGTCAGCAATATTTCCTATGGCCTGCAGCCGGCGGCCCGGCGCATCGTCAATGCCGTTTTCCTCTTTCATGCCGTGCGCAGCGGCCTGGACGCCGCCATCTTCCATGCCGGCCGGATCCTGCCTTTGAACCGCATTGATGCCAGCGAGATGCGCCTGGCCGAGGATCTCATTTTCAACCGCCGCCGCGGCCGCGATCCCCTGCGGGCCGTCATGGAGCATTTCCAGGGCAAAAAAAGCGGGGACGACGGCAAAAAAACGGCGCCGCGGACGCCGGCGCAGCGGCTGCGCGCCGCGGTGCTCAACGGCAATGCCGCCGGGCTTGGCGATGACCTGGCCCTGCTGGCCGCCGAGACGGACCCCCTGGACATCGTCAACGGCCACCTGTTGCCGGCGATGGCCGAGGTGGGGAAGCTGTTCGAGAAAGGCTACATGCAGCTGCCATTCGTGCTGCAGGCGGCCGAGGTGGTCAAGGCGGCGCTGGACATCCTGGAGCCGCGCCTGCCCAAGGCCGGGCGGCGCCTGCGCGGCACCATGGTCCTGGCTACGGTCAAGGGCGATGTCCACGATATCGGCAAGAACCTTGTCGACATCATCCTGCGCAGCAACGGCTACCGGGTGATCAACCTGGGCACCAACCAGGGCGGCGAGGAGATCGCCGCCGCCGTGGCCGGCCACCATCCCGACCACGTGGGACTGAGCGCCCTGCTGGTCCGCTCCACGCTGGAAATGACCGGCATACTGCGCCACCTGCGCGCGCAGGGGATCCGCGTCCCCGTGATCTGCGGCGGGGCCGCCTTGACGCCGGCCTTCGTGGAAACGGCGTTGCGCACGGAGTACCAGGGAAAGGTCGCTTATGCCGCCGACGCCTTCGCGGCCATGAAGATCATGTCCGGCGCCGAAGTCGCGGCAGTGCCGGCCAAAGGCGGCAATGCGCCCCGGGCCAAGGTTCCTGCCGTGATTGCCCCGTCCCGGACGCCGTTGCCGCCGTTCCTGGGGTCCCGGGTCGCGCACTGGCGCCTGAAGGATCTTCTGCCCCTCATCGACCGCCGGGTGCTGGCGCGGGCGCGCTGGCGCATGCGCCCGGGGGAAAAGGCCGAACAGTTCTTCGCCGAGACGCTGGAACTGCTCCAGGGCAGGGGCATCGACCGTTTTTCCGCCGTCTACGGCTATTTCCCCTGCCGGCGCCGGGGAAAGGACGGCCTGCTGGCCTGCCGCGGCTCCAACGAGGAAACTTTCGAATTTCCCCGCCGCCGGGGCGTGTCGCTGGCCGATTATTTCTCCGGCGACGGGGAGACGCTGCCGCTTTTCATCGCCAGCTGCGGTGCCGGCCTGGATGGACTGGAAAAGGAGCTTTTCGCCTCCGACCGCTACACTCGCTACCTGATCCTGCACGGTTTCGGGGCCGAGCTGGCCGAGGCGCTGGCCGCGGCCGTGCACGGGCGCATCCGCCGCGAGCTGGGGCTGGCGGATGAGCAGGGGCGCAGGTTCAGCCCCGGTTTCCCGGCCTGGCCCGGCCTGGCCGACCAGAAAAAGATCGTGCGGCTCCTGGAAGCCGGCCGCATCGGCGTCTCGCTGACCTCAAGCGACCAGCTTATGCCCGAGCTGAGCGTCAGCGGCCTGGTGGTCGGCCATCCCCAGGCGGCCTATTTTTGACGGAGGGAGCTTCTTTGGAGAAAAATCCGGGGATCACCGCCGCGCCGGAGCCGCCCGCTGCTGAGGCCGGTGCGATCTCTCCCCTCGAGGCGCGGGTGGAGTCCTGGCGCCAGCGCGGGAGCCTGTTCCTGGGGCCGCTGCTGGGCCTGGCCGTCCGCCTCCTTCCCATGCCCGGCCTCAGCCCCCGGGCCCATGCGCTGGCCGCCATCATCGCCTGGGTCGTCGTCTGGTGGGTCGGCGAGCCGGTCCCCATCCCGGTCAGCGCCCTGCTGGGAGCCGTACTGTGCATCCTGGCCGGCGTTGCCGACGCCAGGACCGTCCTGGCCCCCTTTGCCGAGCCGACCATCTTCCTGTTCCTGGGCAGCTTCATCCTGGCTCGCGCCATGAGCGTCCACGGCCTGGACCGCCGCTTCGCCTACGGCATCATGTCCAGGCGCTGGATCGGCGACCGCGCCTGGCGCATCCTTTTCGCCTTCGGCGCCATCTCGGCCTTCCTTTCGATGTGGATCAGCAACACGGCCACCACCGCCATGATGCTGCCCATCGGCATCGGCATCATATCGGCCATGTCCGGGCTGATGGAGAGCCGCTGCGGCCTCAAGACCGACCCACGGAGCTTTCGCTTCGCCACCGGAATGATGCTGATGGCCGCCTACGCCTCCTCCGCCGGCGGCATCGGCACGCCGGTGGGAACGCCGCCCAACCTGATCGGCCTGGCCATGATCGAGAAGTTCGCCAAGGTGAAGATCCCGTTCTTCCAGTGGATGCTGTTCGCCGTGCCCATGCTGCTGGCCATGTACCTCCTGCTGTTCCTGATGCTCTATGCCCTGCACCGACCGGAAATGCCCGTGATCGCGGGCAGCCGCGAGTACGTGCGCCGCGAGTTGGCCAGGCTCGGCCCCTGGAGCCGCGGCCAGAAAAACGCGCTGGCCGCGTTCCTGGTCACGGTCGCCCTCTGGGTGATACCGGGTTTCCTGGCCGTGTTCTGGGGCAGCGTTTCGCCGGCGGCCAAGTGGTACGGCGGCCGCATGCCCGAGGCGGCCGCGGCCCTGGTCGGGGCGGTCCTGCTCTTTCTCCTGCCCGTAAACTGGAAAAAAAGGGAATTCACCATCTCCTGGAAGCAGGCGGTGAGCATCGACTGGGGCACGCTGCTGCTGTTCGGCGGCGGCCTGAGCCTCGGCAACCTGATGTTCCAGACCGGCCTGGCCGACCGCATCGGCCAGGGGCTGCTGGCCGTTTCCGGGGCCGAGTCGCTGTGGGGGGTGACCTTCGCCGCCGTGTTCATCGCCATCCTCGCCAGCGAGGCAACCTCCAATACGGCCGCGGCCAACATGGTGGTGCCGGTGATCATCTCCCTGGCCGTTGCGGCGGGCATCGACCCGGTGCCGCCGGCCCTGGGCGCCGTGCTGGGCTGCAGCTGGGGGTTCATGCTCCCCGTCTCCACGCCGCCCAATGCCATCGTATACGGCTCGGGAATGGTGCCGATCGTCAGGATGATCCGCGCCGGCTTCCTCTTCGACCTGGCCGGCGGGCTGCTGATCTGGATCGGTCTGCGGCTGCTGCTGCCGCTGGTCGGGCTGGCGTAGGGGCGCCCGCGGCGCGAATGATTTGACTTTTGCGCCAATGCTGCCTATAATTTCATCAATGAATAGACCAGCGGTGGGTTTTTTTTAATGGAAGAGTTCATATGCCCGGACGGGCTGGGCAGCCATTTCCCCTTCCTGATCCAGAAAAACCTTGAGGCCATCGAGAAGGCCTTCGGCCTGGAGATCGCCCTGCGCGGCGACAAGGTCATGTACTCGGGCAACGGCGCCCAGGGGCGCAAGTTCAGGAAGTACCTGCAGCACCTGCTGCTGCTGCACGAGGAGAACGGCAAGCTGCAGGACCACGACATCCAGTTCAGCCTGAACCTGGTCGCCGACGGCAAGCTCGAGCAGTTCCAGGAAGACATTTTCAAGAAGCACCTCATCAAGGTGGACGGCAAGGAGGTCTACCCCAAGACCTTCAACCAGCGCGCCTATGTTGAGGCCATCCAGGGCCGCGACATGGTCTTCGGCATCGGCCCGGCCGGCACCGGCAAGACCTTCCTGGCCATCGCCATGGCCCTGAATTTCCTGATCGGCAAGCGCGTGGAGCGCATCGTGCTCACGCGGCCGGTGGTCGAGGCCGGCGAAAAGCTGGGCTTCCTGCCCGGCGACATCCAGCAGAAGATCAACCCCTACCTGCGGCCCCTCTATGACGCCCTGTACTTCCTGATCGGCTTCGAGCGCACCTCGGAGCTGATCGAGAAGGGGATCATCGAGATCGCTCCCCTGGCCTACATGCGCGGCCGCACCATCAACGACGCCTTCATCATCCTCGACGAGGGGCAGAACACGGTTGATTCGCAGATGAAGATGTTCCTGACCCGCTTCGGGCTGAACTCGCGCGTGGTGGTCACCGCCGACATCACCCAGATCGACCTGGAGCAGCCCAGGAAATCGGGGATATTCCGGGCCATCAAGATCCTGAAGGACGTGCCGGGGATCGGCGTCACCTACCTGACCAAGAAGGACATCGTGCGCCACCCCCTGATCCAGCGCATCATCGAGGCCTACGAAAAGGCGGAAAAATGAACTTCGACCTGGAGCGGAAAGCAAAGAAGCAGCGGCCCGACGCGCCGGAGAAGGGGAGCTCGTCCTGGGGCAAGGTGCTGATCGGGGCGTTTTTCGTCATTGCCATCTCCTATATCATCTACGTGCCGCCGGCGCGCTCCATCCGCGAACCCGGGCTGAAGGTCGGCGACATCGCCGCCAGCGACATCGTCATCCGCAAGGACATGACGGTCGAGGACAAGGAGATGACCGAGCAGAACCGGCGCCAGGCGCTGGGGGCGCTGATACCGGTCTACGAGTTCAACGCCCAGAAGGTCGAAAGCAGCCAGATGCTGCTGAACGAGTGGTTCCGCTTCTTCATGGAGGCGCGCAAAGAATACCTGCTGAAAAAATCGGGCCTCGAGGGGCTGCGCGACCGCATCCGCGAGAATTTCGGCCTGGAGCTGCCGCCGCAGGCCGTCCAGGCCCTGATCCTGTCCAACACCTTCGCCAAGATCGACCTGGATCGGCTGTTGCTGCAGGCGAAGGCCTGGGGCGAGAAGGGGATCATCCTGTCGCGCATCGGCGTTCCCCGCGGCGAGGGCGACGAGATCACCGTCTACAACGAGAAACGGGGCTATGCCCAGGCCCGCCTGGGGGATTTTTTCGACCTGAGCGAGATCGACGCCAACCTGGCGGCGTTGCTGCGGGAATTCCGCCTGGACGAGAGGGAGAGGGAGACGGTCAAGCCGATCCTGCTCGACTTCATCAGCACCAACGTCACCTTCTCCAAGGTCCTGACCCGCCTGCAGGAGGAGAAGACCCTGGCGCTGGTCAACCCCGTCTTCATCCACCTCAAGAAAGGCAAGATCGTGCTGCGCAGCGGCGACGAGGTCAACAAGGACCACATGCGCCTGATCCAGCTGATCGCCGCCGAGGAAAAGACCAGCTCAGGCCGCATTCCCGGCGTTTTCTTCATCATGGCGGCGCTGGCCATCCTCTTCTTCTTTTTCTGGCGGCTGAACATCCTCTCCAAGACCGGCGGCATCAACCGCAAGCGGCTGAACTTCGTCTCCGGGGTCACGTTCATCGCCTGCGCCCTGATGTACCGCCTGGCGCTGTTCATCTACCCGCTGGTCCTCAAGAACACGGCCTTCACCGTCCAGGTGGACAGCTCCGCCCTGGCCTACGCCATCCCCTTCGCCGTCGGCGCGCTGATCATCGCCTTCCTGTTCGACCTGCAGAGCGCCGTCGTCTTTTCCTTCATCAATTCGCTCATCGGCGCCTTCGCCTGCGACTGGGACTTCAGGATCCTGCTGTACGTGCTGGCGGGCAACCTGGCCGCCGCCTTCGGCATCGAGTTCTACCAGCGACTGAAGCGCTCCTCGATCCTCAAGGCCTCGTTCTTCTGGGTGCTGCCGGTCAACCTGCTGACCACGCTGCTCTTCGCCCTGTCGGCGGACGATCCCGGCTGGATGGCGGTGATCTTCTACATGCTGCTGGGGATTCTTGCGGCGCTGCTGGCGGCCTTCGTCGCCAACTTCATGATCCCGCTCTGGGAAGTGATCTTCAAGCTGGTCACCGACCTGAAGCTGGTCGAGATCACCAATCTCAACCTGCCGTGTTTCCGCGAGATGCTGGAGAAGGCGCCCGGCACCTACCATCACTCGCAGATGGTGGCTTCGCTGGCCGAGGCCGCCGCCCAGGAGCTGGAGCTGTCGCCGCTGCTGGTGCGGGCCATGGCCCTGTACCATGACATCGGCAAGGTCGACAACCCGCAGTTCTTCACCGAGAACCAGTCGGTGTACGAGGACCCGCACGGGCAGCTGACGCCGCTGGAGAGCGCCAAGGTCATCATCACCCACATCCCCCTCGGCCTGGAAAAGGCCGAGCAGCTGAAGCTGCCGCGCAAGATCAGCCAGGCCATCTCGCAGCACCACGGCACCAAGCTGGTGAAGTTCTTCCACGCCCGGGCCAAGGAGCTCAGCGCCGGCGGCCTGGACGAGTTCGACGAGAACATGTTCCGCTACCCGGGGGAAAAGCCGCAACAGGTGGAGGAGGCCATCATCATGCTGGCCGACCAGGTGGAGGCGGCCGCCAAGAGCCTCTCGGCCCCCGACGACCAGGACATCCGCAGCGTGGTGGAGAAGATCATCGCCTCCGACATCGCCGAGAACCAGTTCGACGAGTGCGACGGCCTGACCTTCAAGGCGCTGAACACCATCGCCGGGAGCTTCTACGGCAAATTGGCCTCGATCTACCACCAGCGCGTCTCCTACCCGGGCTTCGATTTCAGCAAGGACAAGGCGCCATGATCACGATCCAGCGCCAGGGCTTCGCCCTGCCCGTGAAGAATTTTCCGGCCCTGCTGCGCCGCGTCGCGGCCCGCATCGGCCTGCCGGGGCGGGCGACCGTGCGCCTGGCGGGCGAGCCGGAGATACGCGAGCTGAACCGCGCCTATCGCGGCAAGGACCGCGCCACCGACGTGCTGAGCTTTCCCCTGGGGGAGAAGCTCCCCGGCGGCCGCTATGCCGGCGACGTCGTGATCTGCATACCGCTGGCCGAGGAGCAGGCGCGGCGAAACGGGCAGTCGCTGGGCCGGGAGCTGCTGCTGCTGGCCATCCACGGCCTGCTGCACCTGCAGGGCCAGGACCACGAGACGGACCATGGCGAGATGCTGGAGCTCCAGCGCCGGCTCTTCGCCGAGTTCGCCGCGGAGCTGCCGTGAGCCTCGCCGGCCTCGTCGCCCTGTTCCTGGCCGCCGTTTTGTTCCACCTGCTGGAGAGCAGCTTCGAGAGCTTCTCGCGCATCTCGCTGGCCAGGTTCCTGGCCGGCATGGAGGGCAGAAAGCCGCCGCGCTTCCCCTTCGTGGAGAAGTTCGACCTGGTCATCCACTCGCTGGAGACCGTCGTCTTCGTGCTGCAGATCGTCCTGATGCTCTGCACCTTCCGCTGGCTGCGGGAGCTGATCCCCTCGCCGGTGCTGCGCATCCTGCTCATCGGCCTGTTCTACCTGGTGTTCTTCAACGTGGTCTTCTACATCGTCGCCTACCGCAACCGCGAGGCGGTGCTGCGCCGCCTGATCTTCCTCTTTCCCGTCGCCTGGTTTATCTTCTATCCCCTGAACTACGTCTTTTCCCTGTTCCTCAAGGAGAACCCGGCCGAGCCCGGCAACGGCGGCGACGAGGAGATCACCGACGAGCAGGTGGAGGTGTTCCTGGAGGAGGGGGCCAAGGAGGGGGTCATCGAGAAGGAGGACCAGGAGATGATCGAGAGCGTCCTCGAGTTCGGCGACACCCTGGTCAAGGAGATCATGACGCCGCGCGTGCACATGACCCACGTGCACGTCGACGCCGGCCTGGAGGAGATCGTCGCCACCATCCGCGAGAAGAAGAAGTCGCGCTTCCCGGTCGTGGCCGACAAGCTGGACAACGTCGAGGGCATCATCCTGGCCAAGGACGTCCTCGACTACTGGGGGCGCGACGACTTCGACATCCGCAAGATCCTGCGACCGCCCTTCTTCATCCCCGAGACCATGCGCATCCTGGAGCTGCTCAAGGAGATGCAGCGCACCAACCAGAAGTTCGCCATCGTCAGCGACGAGTTCGGCGGCGTCTCCGGGGTGATCAGCATGGAGGACATCATCGAGGAGATCGTCGGCGACATCAAGGACGAGTACGACGAAGACCTGGAGCCCATCGCCCGCGACCGCGACGGCTGGACGGTGCGCGGCGACACCTCCATCTACGAGCTGAACGAAGCGCTGGGCATCGAGATCGACGACAGCGCCGACTACCAGACCGTCGCCGGCCTGATCAGCTGCCTGCTGGGCCGCATCCCGGCCCCGGGCGACCGGGTCGCCGCCGAGGGCCATGTCTTCGAGGTGCGGGAGATGGAGCGCAACCGCATCAAGACGGTGCGCGTCCGCCATGAAAAAAAATAGCCCCCGGCGCTCGGGCTACGTGGCCCTGGTCGGGCGCACCAACGTCGGCAAATCGACGTTCCTCAACGCCCTCATGGAGGCCAAGATCGCCATCGTCTCGGCCAAGCCGCAGACCACGCGGCGCAAGATCGTGGGCATCAAGACCACCGAGCGCGGCCAGGCCGTGTTCTTCGACTCGCCGGGGCTGCACAAGCCGCACTTCAAGCTCAACGAGCTGATGATGAAGGACGTGCGCGACGCCCTGCACGACGCCG
>DCVK01000010.1:2972-3106 GCA_002335385.1 Candidatus Aminicenantes bacterium UBA2190 | reverse complement strand
CCTGGGGCTGAGGCTGCTGGGGAGCCGGGATGCCCGGCTGGCGACCGCAAGCAATTCCAACAGCCTGGGGCTGGTGCTCAATGAAGGCAGCTGGCTGCCCCAGGGAGCCGCGCTCGATCCGCAGGAGTGGCGCT
>DCVK01000010.1:131-2911 GCA_002335385.1 Candidatus Aminicenantes bacterium UBA2190 | reverse complement strand
CAGCGAGTATGGACGAGCCGAACGAGATAATGGCGAAGTTCAACCGGCAAGTACGGGAGTCGGCGCTGCGGAACAGGGGCATCCTGCTGGACACGGCTGACATAGAGAGTTGGCGGAACAACCGGCAGCAACTGGTACGCGATGTCCCGGTGCGCCACCCGGCCTATCGCGCAGCTTCTGGAGTGCCGGCAACCGACAATTTGACTAACCAGGGCTCCGCCGCCTGGTGGCTGTTGGCACGCCTGGCCGGTTGGGAGGGCGAAATCCCCCTGGGGACGAATATGCGATGAGCGTGGCAAGGGAGGGAAAGATGGAGAAAGAGAATCCTGCAAGGAATCAAGGGCGCCGCAGGCTGGAGGGTTCAATTGTTGCGGCAGCCATTCTGCTCTCGGCTTCATGCATTTCCCTGTCGCGGAGCACCCCGTCTTCCGCGGCGGGATGGAGGCTGGCCGCTCCAGCTGCGACGGACGACGGCGAGGCGGCACGGGCGGGGGAGCCCCGGCAGGCGCAGTCCCCCGCCCAGAGGAAGAATCGCCCGCGGCTGCATGTCCGCTACGGGCTGGGCTATATGCAGATGAACGGCCTGAAAGGGACGACGCGTGAGCTTGAGCGAGTCGGTCTCGGGGGCGATTACAAGTATATCGGATGGACATTCACGGGGTCGGGATTGTTCCTGGGCGGGTGGAAGGAATTCTGGCAAATCAATCCCAATGGCCGCACCAGTCATTCGATCCGCTTCCGGGACCTGCGCTTCGACGTTTCCCTCAGCCGACGCTGGGGGGCAGGCCTTTTGTTCTCACCGCTGGGAAGCTACTCGATCGGCGGCGGCAAGGAGATTCCCGTCGGCGACGGCCTTGAGGGGATCCAGCTGTCGGCGGATTTCAGTGGCCGGGGCTATCTTCTGACGGCATCGTTTGTTCCCTTTCCCGGCCGCCGCCCTGACTCATCGATCATTCAATTCCAGGCCGGAATTGGCATTAACCATTTCAAATACGCTTACCATAACCATGAAGGATACCGGGGTCCGTTTCACAGCCGCTATTCCCCTTGCTTTGTGGCGCGTGCGGAATACTCCGTTCTCTCCCGCCATTGGTCCATCAACTTCGATGTGAATTACAAGCATGCGCAAGGGCATATTCCGGAAACTCTCTATGAACAAGACGAGTATTCACTCGCGAAAGGTTTGCGCTTTCATTGGCGGGAAGCTTTTCCAGCGCTCAACGCTGACATGGGAGGCTTTGGCTGCGGGGTCAGCCTCGGCTTCCATTTGTGATCAGGCATGGCGAAGGCAGCGGGTGATGCATTTTGTCCCCTTGCGTGTTTCAGGCATGGGGGGAAAAACGGGTTTTCCGGGAGGGAACATGAGAAGCCAATACAATAGGTCAGGAAACGATGCCTGGCCGGGAAAAATGAAAAGACGGGGATGGATGGAACGATTTTACTTGTCCTGCTGGTAGGGTCGCTGCCGCTGTTCGGCGAGCTGGGATTCCAGGCTGCCCTAGGCAGAGTCCGCAACGAGGGCGTGGGGCATCCGGCTCACGGATTTCTCCAGCCGAGCCTTGAAACAGGCTTCGGCTGGCAGTTCGAAATCGTCTATTGCCGGCAGCTCGGGTCGACCCAGTTGCTGCGGTTGGAGGGCTGTACGCCCTGAAGGGCGACAAGACGACGCAAGACCTGTGGATCATCCCGGAGGGGGTAATGTACCGCGCAAAGACACCGTGCACGATCCAAGCGCGCTACAAATATGTCGAGGTGCCCCTGATCCTTGAGCAGTACTTGAACCTCAGCCGACAGGGTTTCCACCTGCTTGCGGGCGTTTATGCGGCCTGGCTGCTGGGCGCCAGGATGAGCGGACTGGAAGACGACAATTGGCTTTTCTTCGGGGACGATTATGCCAGGATCAAATCCTTCGATTACGGATGGATACTCGGCTTCGGCACCCGGGCAAGCAAAAAGCGCTCCTGGAGGACCGACATCGACTTCAGGCTCGAGTATGGGATGGCGCAACTGGCCCAGGATGGATTTTTCCAGAACCATGGTTCCGGTGATTCAAAGAACATAGCATTGCTGGTCTCTTTGGCCATCGTGAAGAGCGGCAAGAAAGCGGCTATGCGTCAAAACACTGAAAGGGAAATGGGGACGCCCATTGAAAGGCGGGTGTCAATAATGCGGTGAAAAAGGCATGGGCCGCAGGAACGGCCGTGCCGGGGAGGGAAGATGGGAACGAGAACGCAAAGGGTCGTGGCCTGGAGCGTGGCGGCGGCGCTGCTGCTGGCGTCGGCGCCGCTGCCGGCCAGGGAGCGCAAGGGGGCCCAGGTCGTGGTGCAGCTCGAGGACGGAAGCGAGATCCGCGGCGAGTTGCTGATGGTCAAGCGCGACTGCCTGGTTGTCGGCAACGGCAGCGGCGGCTCGTTCGTCAGCCTGGAAGAGATCGGCTCGGTGCGGATCAAAAAAAAGTCGAAAGCCGGAACCGGCTTTCTTCTCGGCTTGCTTGGCGGCACGCTGATCACCTATGGATTGAGCAGGAACGCGCACAGCTGCAATCCGTCGGAAATGGACTTCGTGATGTCGGGTTTATTCGTCGGCTTGCCGGCCGGCGGTCTGGGCGCGCTGATCGGCTTGGGCGCGGGAAATGACCCAATCCTGAAAACTGACGAAATGAAGATGGAGAAGCTCCTGGGAAGGCTCAACCGTCATGCATGCACCCCCGACGCCGCCTTGTCCACCGGCCAAAAGTAAACCCCCACTTTTTTCTTCAAATTGTCAGTGTCAATGCCAGT
>DCVK01000010.1:0-123 GCA_002335385.1 Candidatus Aminicenantes bacterium UBA2190 | reverse complement strand
CAGCAAAGAACGAATTCATTGCCGCCTTTATTCTTGCTTTACCTCCCGGCCACTTTATCTTTCTCTATTTCTTAAAGCTTGGAATAAGGTTGAGTCGACGAGTTTCTTGCTGACACTGTCACT
>DCVK01000069.1 GCA_002335385.1 Candidatus Aminicenantes bacterium UBA2190 | reverse complement strand
TGTCCTCGTTGATCTTGTACAGCCCGCCCAGCACGATGGTGCCGCCGTCGCTGACCATGACCGAGGTCTTGGCCGTCTCGGTCTTGATGGTGGGCATGCCGTTGACCGGCTTGGAGAAGTCGGCGATGTCGTTCTTGATGTCCACCTGCATGATCACCGAGCCCCGCGCCGTGATCTGCGGGGTGATCTTCAGCTCCAGGGCGGCGTTGATGTACTGGGTGGTGATGGTGTTGTTCTGGTTGGTCTGGATGGGGATGCGCTCGCCCTGGGTGATCTCGGCCGGCATGTTGTTCTGGGTGGTGGCCCGCGGCGAGGAGATGATGCGCGCCTTGCCCTTCGAGGTCAGGGCGCTCAGGGCCACGTCGAGGTTGAAGGTGCCGGCGATGTTGCCCAGGCTGATCTTGGGGAACACCACGCTGTCGGCCGTCGGCACGTTGACCACGTAGCCGGCGGGGTTGGTCTTGGCTTCCGGGACGCCGCCGACCTGGACGGAGTTGGGGAAGATCAGGTTGGTCTGGTTGCCGTAGGAGGAGTTGGCGACGGCGTTCATCCCCCACTGGATGCCGAAGGTGCTCAGCGACTCGCTCGACGTCTCGACGATGCGCGCCTCGATCTGCACCTGGGGGTTGGCCGCGTCCAGGGTGTCGATCAGGCCGTCGATGACCTTGATGCGCTCGGGGACCTCGGAGATGATCAGGGTGTTCGTGCGCTCGTCGGTGACCAGCTCGCCGCGCGGGCTCATCTGCTTCTTCAGTATGGCCTGGATGTCCTTGACCTTGGCGAAGCTGAGGGTGCGGGTGGATACTTCGAGGTTGCCCTCCTGCTCGCGCGCCTCGCGCAGTTCCTGGCGGCGCTTGGCCTCCAGGGCCAGGTCCTCGACCTTGCCGATGCGCAGGATGTTGCCCTCCTGGATCATGTCCAGGCCGTTGACCTTGAGCATGATCTCCAGGGCCTGGTCCCAGGGCACCTGCACCAGTTCGCAGGTGAATTTGCCGGTGACGTTGGGGTTGATGACCATGTTCAGCCCCGAGACCTTGGCGATGAACTTCAGGATATTGCTGATGTCGGCGTTCTTGAAGGAGAAATCGTAGGGTTCGCCGGAATACTGCGGCCGGCCCTCGTCCACGGTTTGCCTGCGGAAGTTCAGATCGATGGGCGCTTCTCCCGGGGGCGGCGCGACAGCCTGGGACGTCTCCTCCTCGGCCCTGGATTTTTCCGGGCCGAAGAACTCGCGGGGCTTGACGGCTGCGTCCGTCCTCGCGGCGGGCTGGGCCAGCAGCACCTTGCCTTCGCTCGCCGGCTCCGCGCCGGGTTCGCTCTTCATGACGGGCTGAACCGGAGCGGGCTGAAGGAGAGACGGCTGAGCGGGCGCGGGTACGGTCGCCCGGGCCAGCTCGGGCGCCTCGGGGGCCGTCTGCGGGTCATCGAAGAACTCCACCTGCAGCAGGCTGCCTTTGGCCTGCACGGCGAAATGCTTCAGGTAATCGAGGTCGAAGACGATGCGGTAGATATCGCTGGAGTTGTTGCCGCCGCGGATGCTTTTGACGTTCTTCAGGTTCACGACCTTGTTCATCTTTTTCGACTGGGCGTTCTTCAGATCGATGGCCAGGCGCACCGGCTGCTGCTCGATGGGGATGACGCGGTATTCCGTCTCGCGGGAGAGCGCCAGTTCGAAGCGGATGCGGCCCGGCTCCTGGGCGGCGACCCGCACGTCGTGCAGGCTGACCCGGCCGCTGCCGGTTGCGGAAGCGGGCGCCGGCGGCGGCAGCGCTTGCACGGCGGTCGGCGTCAGGACGGGGGGCTGCGGCACGCCGGCGGCGGCCAGGCCCCTCAGCACCGGAAACTCGATGTAGAGACCGGTCTGGTTGGTGAAGACGCGGTAGTTGGCCTCGCCCTTGAGCAGGATCTCGACGTCGCAATAATCGGCGCCCGGCTGCACGTTCAAGGCCCGGACCACCGGTGAGTCGAAGGCAAGGGACGTGTCGTCGACCTGGAAATCGGCGTCCGGGATGCGCATGACCAGGCGCTTCAGGTTATCCTTCTCCGGGTAGAAGATGTCGGGGATGGGGAGGATCTTGTCGGTCTGCATGTGCAACTGCACGAAGTCCTCGCCCGGGAAGTACTCGATCTTGCTGATGGTCACCTTGGCATCGAGTCCCAGGCCGACGGATAAAATGAAAAGTATCAACAAAATCCTAGTTGTCGCTTTTCTCATTCATCTCCTCCTCTTCAGGATTTAAGGTCTTTATGATCACGCGGTCTCTTTGTCCGGCCAGGGCCACAGTGAGGCTCTTCTTGAAGCTGACGGAATTCCTGTCCATGGCCACGACCTCGCCGTCGTAGACCTTGTCGCCGATGCCCACCACGTACGGGCGGGTATCCGGCCCCTTGAGCAGCGCCTTGAACTCCCCTTGGGCGAAGACGATGCCCTCGAGTTCCAGCTCGTCGATCATCAGCCCGGCGATGCCCTCGATGGCCTCGCGGTTCTCCTTGACGCTCTTGCCCTGCAGCAGGTTCCAGAACGGATCGCGGCGGCCTTCCGGGTTGTAGACAAACTCGCCGGGCTGGACGCTGATCATCTCGGCCTCCTCCTCGCCTTCCGGCGCGGGGAGGTCCAGCGGGACCTCCTGCCCCTGCAGGAACAGGGGGAACAATAGAATCAATGCCAGCAGGATCTTCATTTAAATCCCTCCCATGTCCCCCTCAGGCTCGGCGGTCCTGCGGGGGGCGGCGCGCTTGCCGGCGGGTTTTTTCGCCGGGGTGCCTTCGCGATAAATATAGGTGGTGGCGTTGAACGTGGCCTGGATCGTGTAGTCGAAGCTAAGGCTCTTCAGCGGCGAGATGTGCAGCCCGTCGATGGTGAAGATCTTCTTCAGCCGCGACACCTGGTCGAAAAAGATGCCCAGGTTGTGGAAGTTGCCCTCCAGGCTGATGGCGATCGGCCTTTCGAAGTAATAGTCGCGGGGGGTCTCCTTGCTGAAATTAAAGGTGGAGGTGCGCAGGCGGGCATTGGAGGCGATGGCCTGGATCTTGCGCAGGTGCTGGGCGAACTCCATCTTCTCCGGCAGGATGCCCTTCAGCTCCTCCAGGATCTTCTCGTTGGCGGCTTTCTCCTCCTTCAGTTTTTCCAGCTTGGCCTCGCTCTTTTCCGCCTTGCGGATCTCTTCCTGGAGCTTTTCGCTGCGCTGGACGATGGAATCGATCTCGTCCTGGGTCGGCGAGTAGACGACGAAATAGAAGATGCCGAACAGGACCGCGCCCACCAGCAGGAAGACCAGCATCTGTCCGTACCAGGGTAAATTTTGAATATCCATGCTTACACCGCCTTCTTGGTTTCGGGCCGGGGCACGAACGAGCAGTTGATGCGGAATTCGAAGATATCGATGCCGGCCTCCTTTTTGCGGGAGCTCGAGGAGATCTGGACGTTGGCGAAGAAACTCGAGTTCTGCAGGTTATTGATCAGGTCGGCGATCAGGTTGTTGGACAGGGCCTTGCCACTGATGGCCACCGCCCCGCCGCGATAGGTGAGGTCGGTCAGCCAGACCCACTCCGGCAGGGAGCGCGAGATCTTGTCCATCATCTGGACCGCGTCCTTCTGCTTCAGCTTCAGGTCGCCGATGATCTTGATCTTGCTGTCCAGCTCAATTTTGGTCTTCTCGATCTGCTCCAGCTCCTTCAGGACCTTTTCCAGCTCGGCCTTGCGCAGCGTCCGCTCCTCGAGAAGCTTCTTCTGGCCGGACAGCTCGCCCGCCTGCAGGAAGTACATCAACCCGATGCCGACCACGGTGAGGGCGATGGCCCCGACCAGGGCCGGGATGCTCAGCCGGCTCGGCTTGGCCTCCTCGGTGAAGCTGATGGTCGTCCCCCCTCCGGCGGCAACATCCTTCTTCTCCGGTCGTAAAAGGTTGATCTTGATCATTTCGCATCCCCCACGGCCCGCAGCGCCAGTCCGACGGCGACGGTGTACAGCGGGGCCATGTCTTTGATGAAGTTCAGATCAAATTTCTTATAGTTGACGTCGATGTTGTTGAACGGATTGACCACTTCGACCGGGATGTCGAACTCCTGGGAGAAGAAATCGGTGATCGCCTCCAGATTGGCGCTGCCGCCGCTGAGCAGGATGTTGTCGATGCGGCCCTCCGTGGTGTTGGAGCGGTAGAACTCGAAGGTCTTCTTGATCTCGTTGCGCAGGTCGTTGAGCACGATGTTGATGATCGGCTTGACGGCGGCGGTGGAGATCCCCTCCACCGGGCGCCCCTTCTTGACCGCCTCGGCCTTCTCGTACTTGAGGTTCAGCTCCTTCTGCAGCAGGTCGGTGAACTGGTTGCCGCCGAAGGCGATGTCGCGGACAAAAACGGGATGACCGGCCTTGGAGATGATCACGTTGGAGATCGAGGCGCCGATATTGATGATGGCCAGCACCTTGTCGCGGTACAGCTCGTAGTTGAGCAGGACGCTGTTCAATGCGGCGAAGGAATCCAGGTCGACGATGTCGGCGGCCTTGCTGGCGCTGGTGATCACGTTAAGGTAATCGTTCAGCTTTTCCTTGCGCACGGCGGAAAGAATGACGCCCACGCGGTCGGGCGGGGAATCCGGCAAATCGATGACCTCGTAGTCGATATTGACCTCGTCGGGAGTGAACGGGATGTGCGGCCGGGCCTCCCAGAGGATGTGCTCGTGCATCTCGTCGGGGTTCAGGCGCTGGACCTCGATGCGCTTGACGATGACCGAGCTGCCCGAAACGGAGAAGGCGATGCGGTTGGTTTTGGCCTTGCTGTCGTAGAAAACGTGCTGGATGGCCTCGGCCACCGCCGTCGAGTCCATGATGCTTCCCTCCACGATGGACTGGTAAGGCACGGGCTCGTAGCCAATGGAGACCAGCTCATAGCGCATTTCCGACCCCTTCTTTTTAGGCTTCAGCTCCACCAGCTTCAAGGAGAATGAGCCTATGTCGAGACCGACGATGGGTTTGGATTTTTTAAAACTGACAAAAGCCATGGCACTCTCCACTGTATGTGATTTTCATACTGAAAAATTTTTAACATAGGGAAAAATAAATGTCAAGTCATTATTTGTTTTTTTTATAGATTTATCGGCGATATGGAAATGCAGACACCCTCATAAGCCAAAACAGACCTTGCTTATGGAGTTTTTTTGATTTAGATTGCCTATATATAAGCATTTTTTGTGAGACATCCGTAATGGCGAAATGGAACGGTTTTATCCCGGTTTTCGTTCTCCCATAGGGCTGCCGGGAAAGATCAGGCGTTCTTTTCTATGTCGGCCAGATTCTCGATGTTGACGATCTCGACCTGGCGGTTCCTGTCCCGGGCGGCGCGCTTCAGCAGCCCGGCAAGGACCTTGCCGCTGCCGATTTCCGCAAAGCGGCCGGCGGCCGCGTCCCCGAGCATGGCCTCCATAGTCTCGTGCCAGCGCACCGGGCGCGATACCTGCCGCTTCAGCCCTTCGCGCGCTTCACAGGCGCTGGTGACCTTGTGTACCTGCCAGTTGTTGATGACCGGGAAGCGGGGATCGGCGAACTCCACCCGGTCGAGGTCAGCGGCCAGCTTCTCCTCGGCCGGAAGCATCAATTCCGAGTGGAAAGGTGCGGACACCGGCAGGAAGACCGATTTGACCCCGAGGCGGCGCACCGCATCCTCCACCGCCGACTTCTCTCCCGATATCACCACCTGGCCGGCGCTGTTCCAGTTGGCGATGTTGACCACCCGCCTCAGCCCGCCGGGTTCGGCGGGCCGGACCGCCTGCTCGACGTTCACGGCTTCGATGGTCGTGCGGATATCATCGATGGCGGCTCCGATCAGTGCGGCCATGGCCCCCTTGCCGACCGGGACCGCTTCCTGCATGTACCTGCCGCGCTTGTGCACCAGCGCCAGCGCGTCTTCGAAGCGGAACACTCCGGCGCACAGGAACGCCGAATACTCTCCCAGGCTGTGGCCGGCGGCCAGCAGCGGCTCCTTTTCCCACAGGGTGTACAGGATGTAGGACACGGTCAGCAGCGCCGGCTGGGTGTTGAAGGTCAGCTTCAGCTCATCCTCGGGGCCGCTGAAGCAGATCCGCGAAAGGGAATAGCCCAAGACCTCGTCGGCACGGCGGAATGTTTTCTTGGCGAACTCGCTTTTCTCGAACAGGTCCAGCCCCATGCCCACGGCCTGCGAGCCCTGGCCGGGGAACAGGAAAATACGCTCGTTCATCGGTCATCCTCCTTGGTTGCGATCCGTTCCAGCCGCAGGCGGCCGGAACCGCCCTGGCCGTTCTTGCTGCGCAATCCCAGCCAGATCTCGTCGGAAAGCAGCTCACCGTCAAGGGGGCGCAGCCGCACCCGGCGGAACACCTCCCGGATCATGAATCCTTTCCAGAGCGGGACATCGGGGAAAGCTTCGCCGCAGATCTCCAGCTCGTCATCGCCCTTGGCGGCGGCATGAAAACGCTGGCGGAACGGGAATTTCTGTTCCACCGTGACCAGAGACCTGACGACCTTTTCCAACAGGCCGGCCAGGCGGTTCAGGGAGGCGGAGAGATCGAGATCCTCGCCGCTCCATCCGGTCGGCAGCGCAGCCGCCGGCCCCTGGTCGGCCGAACCCGGCATGAAGCGCTGATTCAACAGCGTCAGCAGGTGGGCCAGCAGGGGGAAAACATTGAAATAGATGCCGGTCCGGGCCGGGTGGTGGCGGTAGCGCGGCTCCAATCCCAGGATGATGTCCCTGTAGGCGCCGGAAGCGTCCCGCCGGAAAGAAAAAGGCTGGGGTCCCGTCTTCAGCAGGCGGTGGGGGAATTTCTTGAACTTGGCGGCCTTGGCGGCGAATTCGGGCGCCTGCTTCCGCCAGCGCGCCAGCAGGTCATCGGTGAACGCGTGCGCGCCATCGTCGCCTTCGCCGCCGTCGACGAGCAACAGCGCCAGGGTTTTGCCCCCGAAACCCAGCGTCCGCAGTATGTAGGCGGGACGCGGCAGGCCGGTGTATTCGAAGCAGGTGGAGCCGTTCTCCTGGCGGATGGACTTCAGGTCGACGGCAGCCGAGGCCTCGAAAAATACGCGCAACGGAAAGAGCAACAGCACCCGCGAGATGGCGCCGCCGCGGATGGTGAATTCCAGTCGGTAAGCCGGCGCGGGGGGGGTCCCGAGGTCGGGGCCGTCTGCGCCATGCCCGGAGACCTTCATGTCGCTCCTGCTGCGGGGGCCTTCCGGGTCCTCAGCGAGGACCCGTAGCGCCGGCAGGAAAATGGCCCAGAACAGGCAGATCACGAGGGCGAGGCGCGCCCGGTTCATTCTTTTGCTGCGCCCAGGGTCGCTGCGACCTGCTCGTCGCTCAAACCCTGCGGCTCCAGACCGGCGCCCTTCAGCAGCAGGAAGATGGCCGCAGCCTTTTCCGCCATCTCGACCCGGTCCAGCGCCTGGTCCAGGGTCCTTCCCGAGGCGATGACGCCGTGCTTGTCCCAAAGGGCCAGGCGGTGCTTTTTCAATTTCTCCCGGCTGGCCTTGGCCAGGTCGATGGAGCCGGTCACCGAATAAGGGATCAGCCCGAGCATCTCCGGGATGAAAAGCCGGGTCTCGTGGTGCATGCGGAAAAGGCGGTCGTTCATCTCCTTTTCGGAGTCGAAGACATGGCTGAGTGCGATCAGGTTCAGGGGGTGGCAGTGGAGGACGGCGCGTTCGCGGCTGCGGCTCTCCTTGAACAGCGAGTGCAAACCGGCATGGGTGGGCCATTCACTGGTCAGCGGCCCCTCACCGCCGCTGAGTCGGAGCCGGTGGCGGTCGAGGACCTGGACCAGACACAGGCACCCGGCTGGATCGGCGGCGAGATGGCGCATGCGGCTGCCGCTGGCGGTGACCAGGAAGCGGTCGCCGATCAGGCCGGTCATGTCGGCAACGGATTCCTGGACCCGCTCCGGTGATGCCGCCAGGTCTGACGAACCCGGAGCCTGATCGAGGCGCAGTGACATGTTGCCGGCGCTGGCCTCGGCCCAGCCTCTGGCGTAAAGGGCCGCGGCCACGTGCTGGAAATCACGGGTTTCCTGCAGCCGGGTGATCATGGCGGCTTCTTGCATGCGAAAAGTGTAGCTTTTTTCACGTTTGCCGTCAAGGTCGGCCCGGTGGGGTCAGACCCCGGGATCCAGAGCATGACCGGACTTCAACACCAGGGGTTGTCCATGATTTTCAGCCCGCTGCCGCCGGCTTCCGGGATGGCAAGCGCCGCGGGCACGATCCGCGTGATCGCGGAGTTCGTTCCTGCCGGAGGCGCTCAGCGACAGAAGCGATAGAGGACGTAGTTGGCCCAAAGAAAGGGGTGGGCCAGCGACAGGCGGACATCGTCCCGGATGGCGATGGTCCTGCCAAAGAGGGCCAGCTTGGCGCTGCGCAGCGCCGCGGCGCCGTCCTCTCCCCCCAGGTACTTGCGGTAGAACAGCGGCACCAGCTGGGAGCTGAGCTCGTCGACCGGCCAGAGACTGGCGATCAGGCCCTGCACGCCCGATCGGCGGAAGGCGGATGTTATGCCGCTGACGAGCTTGAAGCCGAGCAGGTCCCGCTCCGATGTCTCGCAGGCGCTCAGGATCACCAGCTCCGCCTGCATCCGCAGATCGAGGATCTGCTGGGCATCGCAGAAAGGCGGCTCCTGGCCGGCCCGGGAGAACAGGAAGGCCGAGCGCTGCGGATCCTTCTGATCATTGAAGAAATGGGTGGCCAGGTGGACCAGCCGGGCCTGGGGAGCAAAGCGGGCGAAATTCTCCCGGTTGAAATCGGCCCCCAGAAAGACCCGCCGCCGCTTGTCGCTGAACAGCTTTTCCAGGTCGAGCACCTCCTGGCGGGTCGAGGGGATGGCGGCGAAGGTGCTGCCGACACGGGCGGGAGCTCCGCGCGCGGACAAGGAGGGCGAATCCGGCTGGCGGGCCTGAACCAGCGGGTTGCCGAACGCGGCCAGGTCGTAAGCAAACTTCAGCGAGCCGCGGAAGGAACGAAGGAAATCGGCCAGGGAAAAGAAATACGACACGCTGAAATCCTGGATCACGTACTCGGCGGCCTCGTATTCCGAGAAAAGGACATCGTCCAGCGGGAAATGATCCTCAAACCCCGTCACCAGCGCTTCGAAAGGCAGCTTGAACAGCTCGCCGTCGGGAATGATGATGAGCTCATCGGCCTGGGGGAAGCGCTCAACGACCTTCTTCAGCAGGACATTGTACAGGCGCTGGGCCAGTCCCATGTCGAAATGGATACGCAAATAATCGACCTTGCCGTCGGCGAAGGCCTCCAGCGGATCGGAAAGCCGCTGCACCATGGCCACGACCTCGGAGCGGCCGAACGGCAGGAACTCAAAGCCGGCATGACCGGCGCCGACATAGAAGACCAGGACACGGTCTTCCAGCAGCACGTATTTCAGCAGCAGCTGGGAAGGGGCCAGGCTTTCCCGTACCCGCCCGATGCCGAAGGATCGCGACAGGTCCAGGGCCGTTCCGGGGGCCGCCGCCCGGGAGCGGTCGTGGGCCCGGATGAACGCCTGAGCCAGGCGACGCAGTTCCCGCTCGTTTTCCTTGCTTCCCGGGCAGCCGCCGCCGTTGAAACGAGCGAGGAGTCGCGCCGCTCCGCGCAGCAGATCGCGCTCCACCCCGGCATTCGCGGGATGCTTCCCCCACTCCAGCTCGAAGAGCGGGTGGGTCCTGACCTCGGCGACAAGGAGCGCTGACTCCAGGAAGCGGAGATCGCTCCCCCGCTCATGGCAGGCGAGAAACTTTTCGATGATGGCGGCCAGGTCCTGCTGCAGCCTGGGCAATGCACCGTCGTCCGCCGAACGGTCGGCCGCCGCGGGCAGGGCCAGCAGGAACAGGGCGAAGCCAAGGCTCACCCATCTCTTCATGATCGGGAATTATAGCGGAACAAGTATTTTTTTGCAATTTGTTGAAGAAACGGAGATAAAAGTATACCATTCGTATTTAGGACAAGGATGAGAACCATGAAAATACTTTTGCTGCTGCTGCTGGCGCCAGCGGTTCTGAACGCCAGGGACGGCCCTGATTTCAGGACCAGCGAGATATTGCTGCTCCAGGATGGCTTCATCGCCCTGAAGATCGAGAATTCCTCGCCGCAAGGCTGGGTCCCGACCAAGGCCGACCGCGACAAGGTTTTCATCAGCCTCTCCATCAATGGCGTCAAAAGGGCCGAATACCAGGTCAGATCGGTCGATCCGACGATCTTTCTCGGGCACAGCCTGATCGTCTTCAAGACGAATTTCCGGGCCATCACCCCCCTCAGGATTCGCGTCGCGCTGAACGAAGAAAAGGCCCTGCCTGAAAGCGATTTCAGCAATAACGTCCTGGAAATCGACCTGAAGCCCAAGCCCTGAAAGATGGACGACGAGCGGTTGTTCGAGAGATTGCGCGCTCGCGACCCTGAGGCGCAAAAGGAGCTGATCCGCACATTCAGCCCCCGCATCTTCGTCTATTTCCGCAACCGCATCAAGGGCGAGAGCCATTACGAGGATTTGGTCCAGGACGTCTTCAGCGCTTTTTTCAACGGCCTCGACCAGGGGAAGCTGGCCGGGGCGGCCTGGATGGCCCCCTTCATGTTCGGCATCGCCAAGCGCGTCCTTTATAATTATTTCTACAAGCAGAAGAAGAACAGCGACATTCAGAAGAACTTCAGCTCCGTCTGCGAGCTGTGCAGCGATTTCAGCGAATCCGAGCGCATGGAGAACCAGAGGCTGCTGGAGGTGCTGAACCGGCTGATCGTCGGCCTGCCCGGCATCGACCGCCTGATCCTGAACGCGTTCTACCTGCAGGAGCGGAAGATCGGCGAGATCGCCGAGTTGACGGGCCGTTCCCACCACTACATCAGCGTGCGCAAGGAGCGGGCCATAAAAAGAATACGCGCCGAGATAATGCGCAAAAACTTGTATTGAACAGTTGAGGAAACATGAAATGCCATGAATTTCAAAACCTGATCGAGGCGTTCCTGGGGGAGACGATCGATGAGTCCCGGCGCGAGCAGTTCGAAGAGCATTTTTTCAATTGCCGGGAGTGCTTTCTCGGCCTGAAGATCAACGAGACCCTGCAGAACAAGGAGGTGCGCATCCCGGTCGAAGAGCGGCCGCGCCTGTTCCCCTTCAGGGTACTCAGGCCCGTCCTGGCCATGGCCGCGCTCTTCTTTCTTGTCCTCTCCTCCGTCCTGCTGCTGCGGCGCGACCCTCGGGCGGACCGCCTGAATGAACTCTCCCGCTTCGACCTGCCCCTGTACCACCAGGGCGAAATGCGCAGCGGGGGCGAGAGCGGGACGCCCCTGGAGGAGGATTTCTCGCGAGCCATGCGCTCGTTCCAGGAAAGGGACTTCCGCTCCGCCCTGGCGATCCTCGATCGCCCCCCCTTCATCGCCGCCGGCTATCCCAAGTACGATTTCTTCCGCGCCATCAGCCTGCTCGAAGCCGGCGAAGCGGAACGGGCCGGCGCCGTCCTCGACGGCATCATCCAGGCCATGGACCCCGCCTATTTCGACGAAGCGATCTACTATAAAGGGTTCGTCCTGCTGCGCCAGGGCAAGCGGCGCGCAGCCCTCGCCCAGTTCGAGAAACTGGCCAACATGCTCAGCCCCATGGCCGTGAAAGCCAGGACCATGGTCCGGAAAATCAACGAACTATCTTGACGCGTGCCGCGTGACGTGTGACGCGCAGGAAACACGACGAAACCCGGATGGCGCCGTTCTCCGTTCGCGGTCGCGGGTTCCTGCCGAAAAAGAACGAATCCCCAAAAAAATCATGCCGTTTCCATTGGCCGGGGGCCTGATGGCGGAAAAGAGTGAGATGAATTCGAAAAATGTCTCGAGCTATTGAGGTCCTCGTCACGCGGTCGGGTCGAAGAAATCTCAAATGCAGCTGATCGTCACGGGTTACGCGTCAAGGAGGCTCGTTTTAATTGATATAGCCCAGCGCCTTTAGCTCCTGGAGTTTCCTTTCCTCGGCTTCGCTGTTGTCGCCCTGGGCCTTCATTTTCCCCTTGCGGTACGCCACATAGCCGCTTTCGCGCTTGAAGGTGAACAGCCGGTGCAGCGGCTTGCCGTCCATGCCGCGGTCCAGCGGCAACCCCAGGAGATACAGGACGGTGGGGGCGATATCATAGACGCGCGCCAGCTTGATCTTGCCCGGCTTGACCCCGGGACCGCGAACGATCAGGATCCCGTCAGGGGCCTTCTCCTGCCCGATATGGTTGTAGCGCACCCTGCCGTCGCGGACAAAAAAAGAGAATCCGTGGTCGGAAACGATGATGAAGTACGTCTCGCGCCCGCCGGCGGCCTCGAAATAACCGCGGAGGATCCTTTCCAGGTTCTGGTAGACGGGGCAGACGACGTCGGCGATCCTGGCATGGGCTTTCTCGGCCATGTCGTCAGGCAAAGCCCCGCCCCGCGCGGCCAGGTCCATGGTCCGCCGGAAGGACTCTTCGAGCAGGGCGATGTAGGCAATATGCTGGACCTCGTCGGGGAGTTTATAATAGGCGGCGAAAAGGTCAAATTTCTCGGTGCGGAACAGGCGCGCGGCCGTCTCGGTCACCACCTCCTCCCTGCGCACCATGTCGGGTATCTCATGCAGTACCGGGAGGTCGGCCAGGCGTCCGGCATCCCCGATTTCTTCGGCCAGGGCGGGATAATCGGGCAAGCCCGTCCTCTTCAGGGCGCGGCGGTAGTCGCTGTCGAGACCCTTGACCAGGCCGGCCGCCCGCTCGGGCGGGAAAACCGACTGCAGCAGGTGCTTTTCGCGATCAGGCGACCGGCTGATGACGCTGTCGGCGAAATAATCGGAGACATTCATGCCGCTGAACGGCTGGGGGGGGAAGCTCACGTACCAGTTGACCAGGACGCTGCGCCGGCCCCGCCCTTCCAGCATTTCCCAGAGCAGCGGCTCGCGGATATCCAGGCTGCTGACGATCGGGTATTTCCCCTTGCTGTTCGGCTTGCTGCGGCGGAAATCGTCGATGCCGTGCTTCTGCCGGGTCTTGCCGGTGGCGATGGTCGTCCAGACGACCGGGCTCTTGGCCGGGGTGATGGTGCGCAACGCTCCCCAGGCGGCCGTTTCCTTCATTTCCTTGAATAGGGGGAGACGGCCCTGGGCGATGAGCGGATCGATCAGCGACCAATCGGCTCCGTCCAGCCCTAGAAGCACAACGACCGGCCGCCCCTTGCTGCCGGGGGCATCCTGGCGGCGGCAGGAAACCTGGAATGCCGCCAGGGCGAGAACCAGCAGGAAGACGATCCGCGTGCGCATGGGGCGTATTATAGGAAGGCCGGCCCCGGCTGTCAACCGCGGCCCCGCTCCCCTCCCGGTCCCTGATTGACATGGAGGAGGAATTATGCTATAAAAGTGAACTTGCCAGGGAAACCCGGGGCAGGACCAGTCATGATCATAAACGTCAACAAGATTTCCGACAAGGGCTACTCGCTGAACGATACCATCGACATCGACAACGCCCAGCTGCTCGAAGAAGGGAGTTTTTTCCTCGATGAGGTCGACTACCAGGTGCAGCTCAAGAGGCAGGACCGGCGCATCCAGGCCCAGGGCTCGATCCAGACGGCCGTCTCCCTGGTCTGCGTGCGTTGCCTGGAACAGTTCGAGCTCAAGATCCATTCGCGCTTCGACATCATCCTGTTCCCCAGGGAGATGATCGAGGCCCGCAGCACCGCCCTCGGCGAGGACGAGCTGGAGTATATTTTTTTCGAGAACGACCAGATCGACCTGGAAAAGATACTGGTCGAGCAGGTCAACCTGTTCGTTCCTTTCAAGCCCGTCTGCAAGGCCGACTGCAAGGGCATCTGCCCCGGCTGCGGCGCCAACCTGAACCACGGAGCCTGCCCCTGCGACCAAGCGAAGAACGAGATAAAATTCCTGTTTGAAAAAGTGAAGAGGTGAACCATGGCCCAGCCCAAGCGCAGGCACTCCCATTCCCGGAAGAATAAACGCCGCTCCCACGACGCCCTGAAGGTGGTGGGGCTCTCCGTCTGCCCCAAGTGCAACGAGCCCAAGCTTCCCCATCGCATCTGCGGCAACTGCGGCTTCTATCAAGGGAAGCAGATCGTCAAGGGCAGCGAAGCCTAGAGCGGCATGGGACCGGTTCGCATAGCCGTTGATGCCATGGGCGGCGATCATGCCCCCGCCGTCGTCATTGAGGGCGTGGTGGACTACATCCGCGAAAACAGCCGCGACACGACGTACAAGATCATCCTGGTCGGCAAGGAAAAAGAGATCCACAAGGAATTGAAAAAATACCGCAATATCCGTCTCGACCGCCTGGAGATCGTCGACGCCCTGGAGGAGATCTCCATGAAGGAGCAATTCCTCTCCTACTGGCGCAAGCGCGAGCAGACCTCGATCAAAAAGGCCATCGACCTGGTCAGGGACATGAAAGCGGAGGCCATGGTCTCCGCCGGCAACACCGGCGCCGTCATGGCCCTGGCCAAGAACGGGCTGGGTTCCATGAAGAACATCGACCGCCCGGCCCTGGCCACCATGCTGCCGACGCTGAAGGGCAACTCGCTGCTGGTCGACGTCGGAGCCAACACCGAATCCAAGCCCCATAACCTGGTCGAATTCGCCTTGATGGGCAAGGTCTACCTGGAGAACATCATCGGCATAAAGAACCCCCGCATCGGCCTGATGAACATCGGCGAGGAGGAGATCAAGGGCAACGAGCTGACCAAGGCCGCCCACAATCTGCTCAAGCAGCTGGACATCAATTTCGTCGGCAACGTCGAGGGCCGCGATGTCTACATCGGCGAGGTCGACCTGATCGTGACCGACGGCTTCACCGGCAACGTCACCCTGAAGGTCTCCGAGGGAGTGGTGGAGGTCATGCTCTCCATGCTCAAGCGCGAGATCATGTCCAACATCTTCTCCAAGATCGGCTTTTTCTTCCTGAAGCACTCCCTGAAGCGCATCAAAAAGAAGCTGGATTATTCCGAATACGGCGGCGCCCTGCTGCTGGGGGTCAACGGCATCGTCATCATCGGCCACGGCGGATCCAACGCCAAGGCCATCAAGAATGCCATCCACCTCAGCTACAAGTTCGTGACCGAAAGGGTGCTGGACAAGATCTCGGATGAGATCGGCAAGATGCAGAAATCCCTCAAGGAGCTGAAATATGTCTGACCCGGCCGTCCCGCCGCGCACCGACGCGGCCGCACCGCCGCGCACCGACGCGGCACGCAACGCCGTCGTCACCGGCGCGGCGCGCGGCATCGGCAAGTCCATCGCCGTGCGCCTGGCCCGGGCGGGAATGAACATCGTCGTTTCCGACATCATGGGCGAGGAAGCCGAGAAAGTGGCCCGCGAGATCGGAGGCATGGGCGTGCGTGCCCTGGCCGTCCGCACCGACGTGTCCTGCCTCAGCGACGCCGAGGCGCTGGTCCGGCAGGCCGTCTCCGAGCTCGGTTCGATCGACATCCTGGTGAATAACGCCGGCATCACCCGCGACAACCTGGTGATGCGGATGAAGGACGAGGAGTGGGACGATAT
>DCVK01000041.1 GCA_002335385.1 Candidatus Aminicenantes bacterium UBA2190 | reverse complement strand
AGCCTGGAGCCGCGGGTTTGAAAATCGCTGCGGATAAGCTATAATTAGCCTTCCCGCCAAAGGAGAGAACCATGGACGAAAAGATCAAGGCCAAGATCATGGATGATAAGAAGATGAAGCGCACGCTCCAGCGCCTGGCCATCGAGATCCTGGAGCGCAACCGCGAAGCCGAGAAGCTGGCGCTGATCGGCATCCAGACCCGGGGCGTGCACATCGCCCGCCGCATCCAGGTCCTGATCAAGGAACTGGAGGGGGTCGACATCCCGCTGGGCATCCTCGACATCACCATGTTCCGTGACGACCTGCACAAGCACGAGCAGCAGCCGGCGGTAAAAAAGACCCGCATCGACTTCCCGGTCGAGGACCGCGACATCGTCCTCATCGACGACGTGGTCTTCACCGGCCGCACCATCCGCGCCGCCATGGACTCGATCTTCGAGCTGGGCCGGCCGGCCACGCTGCAGCTGGCGGCCTTCATCGACCGCGGCCACCGCGAACTGCCCATCTGCCCCGACTTCAAGGGCAAGTACCTGCCCACCTCGCGCCGCGAGCGCGTCAAGGTCATCCTGCAGGAGATCGACGGCAAGGACCAGGTGCTGATCATGGAGCCCCAGGGGTTTTAAATGAAAGAAAGGACCTTCCGCCAGGACCACCTGCTGGGCATCGAGCACCTCAGCGTCGACGACATCGAGACCATCCTGGAGACGGCCGAGGCCTTCATCGAGGTCTCCAGCCGTGATGTCAAGAAGGTGCCGGCGCTGAAGGGCAAGACCGTGGTCAACCTTTTCTTCGAGAACTCCACGCGCACGCGCAGCTCGTTCGAGATCGCCGCCAAGCGCCTGAGCGCCGACCTGATCAACTTCAACTCCTCGGTGTCGAGCCTGAAGAAGGGCGAGACCCTCAAGGATACCGTCCTGACGCTGGAAGCGATGAACCCGCACATCATCGTCATCCGCCACTCCGCCTCCGGCTCGCCGCACTACCTGACCACGTTCGCCCGCTCCTCGATCGTCAACGCCGGCGACGGCTTCCACGAGCACCCCACCCAGGCCCTGCTCGACGCCCTGACCATCCAGCAGCGCCTGCGGACCCTGCGCGGCCTGAAGATCGCCATCGTCGGCGACATCCTGCACTCGCGCGTCGCCCTGTCCAATATCCTTCTGCACCAGAAGCTGGGCAACGAGATCGCCCTGGTCGGGCCGCCCTCGCTGGTCCCGGCCGAGTTCGAGAAGCTGGGCGCCACGGTCTACTACGACATCCGCCGCGGCGTGCGCAACGCCGACGTGGTCATGATGCTGCGCGTGCAGGCCGAGCGCGGGGCGCGCAACTATTTCCCCTCCATCCGCGAGTATCGCAACCTGTTCGCCATCAACCGCGAGATTTTCTCCCTGGCCAGCCGGCGGGCCATCCTCATGCACCCGGGGCCGATCAACCGCGACGTGGAGATCGAGACCTCGATGGCCGACTCCGACGAATCGGTGATCCTGCAGCAGGTGACCAACGGCATCGCCGTGCGCATGGCCGTCCTGTACCTCTTGAAAGGAGAGATCCATGAGACTCTTAATTAAAGGCGGCCGCCTGGTCGATCCGGCCGCCGGCATCGACCGCGTCATGGACATCCTGGTCGAGAACGGCAAGGTCAAGGAGGTCGCCGCCGCGATCAAAAAAGCCGTGAATTGCCCCACGCTCGACGCCAAGGGCCTGGCGGTCGCCCCGGGCTTCATCGACATGCACGTCCATTTGCGCGAGCCGGGCCAGGAGAACAAGGAGTCGATCGCCAGCGGCGCCCGGGCGGCCGTTCACGGCGGCTTCACCTCGGTGGCCTGCATGGCCAATACCGAGCCGGTCAACGACAACCGCTCGGTGACCGAGTACATCATCGCCCGCGCCCGCCAGGTCGGGCTGGTCAATATCTTCCCTGTGGCATCCGTTTCCCGCGGCCTGCTGGGCGAGAACCTGGTCGAAATGGCTGACCTGGTCGAGGGCGGCGCCGTGGCCTTCTCCGATGACGGACAGTGCGTGATGAAGGCCGACCTGATCCGCAAGGCCCTGGAATATGCCAAAATGCTTGATGTACCCATCATCGAGCACCCGGAAGACCACTCGATCTCGGCCGAAGGACAGGTCAACGAAGGTTTCATTTCGTACAAATACGGGCTGCGCGGCATGCTCAAGGCCGCCGAGGAAGTGATCGTCGCCCGCGACCTGATCCTGCAGGAACGCATCCAGTCACGCCTGCATTTGACCCATATTTCCACCGCCGGTTCGGTCGAACTGATCCGCAACGCCCGCCGGATGAAAACCCCGGTCAGCGCCGACGCCACCCCGCACCACCTGCTGCTCAATGAAGAGCTGGTCCAGAATTACAATCCCGTCTACAAGGTCAAGCCGCCGCTGCGCACCGAGGCCGACCGCCTGGAGCTGATCCGCGGCCTGCAGGACGGCACCATCGACTGCATCGCCTCCGACCACGCCCCGCACACCCGCGACGACAAGGACAAGGAGTTCGAGTACGCGCCCTTCGGCGTCATCGGCATGGAGACGTCGTTCCCGGTGATCCACGACCGCCTGGTGCGCGCGAAGCTGCTGACCCTCAACCGCCTGGTCGAGCTGTTCTCCACCAATCCGGCGCGGGTGCTTGGGCTGAAGGACCGCGGCCGCGTCAAGGCGGGATATCCCGCCGACCTGACCCTGCTCGACCTGAAAAAGCGCTTCAAGATCGAGGAGAAGGACTTCCGTTCCAAGGCCAACAACTGCCCGTTCCTGGGCTGGGAAGGGCAGGGGGCGATCGCTTACACCATCGTCAGCGGCAATATCGTTTACAGCTACAAGAATCGCTGAACGATCGTTATGCGTCAGGCATGATGCGTGATGAGAAAGAACCGGAGTTCGATCTTCGTGACGCGTAACGCGTGACGCGTGACACGCAAAAAGTGAATAGGAAGAATAAAATTCCAAATCCCAAGCACCAAATCACAAACAAAATCCAAGCACCAATGACCAAAACAAAGAGAAGAATCTGGAAGCGCCTTTGTTTGGGTAATTGGAATTTGGAATTTGTTATTTATTTGGAATTTGGTGCTTGGGATTTGGAATTTAAGTCCTAATATTGCCTCTTCCTGACCGTCTACCGTACACCGTAAACCGAGTCTTTCCGGCGGTTAATGACAGGTACTGCATGTGCCGCCCGAGCAAGTGCCGCAGGAAGAAGAGGAACTGGAAGAACCGGTGTCCCTGCCCTTGCCGCCCGACGAAATGGCGCAGCAGGAGACCAGCTTTTCCACTTTGGAACTCCCGCACTTCTCGCATTTCACCGTGGAGGCGGCCGCCAGCGAGCGCAGGAACTTCTCGAACACCTTGCCGCACTTCCGGCATTTATATTCATATACAGGCATTTTTCACCTCGAAATATTATTTTAGCGCAATCGGCAGGCGCTGTAAAGATACTGTGTGGCAAGAGTCTCGGCGCAAGGTTCAGGGCGTAAGGCGTAAGGGAAGATAAATCCCAATTCCCAAGCACCAATCACAAAATGCCACAACAAAGAGAAGAACCTGAGAGTGTCTTTGTTTGGGTAATTGGAATTTGGAATTTGGGATTTGTTTGGAATTTGGTGCCAGGGATTTGGGATTTAAGTCTTATTAGTCCTTGTTCTGACCGTCAACCGTATACCGTCAACCGTTCTCCAATTACTTTCATTTCCTGCTGACACTGTCACTGACACTGGATTCTGTTCTGGTCTCTTGCCAACACTGCCACTAACACTACCACTCGCCTTGGATCTTTTAGAACATCTTCTTGGCCATGCCGAGAATGTCGTCGATCGCCGAACCCTCGCCGTCGGCGTCGAGCAGGCCGGTCAGGGCGTCCAGCGGCGAGGAGGAAGCCTTCTTTTTCTTGCCGCCTCCGAGCACACCGCCGAGCAGGCCGCCCAGCAGCCCGCCCAGGCCGCCCGTGGATGAGGCCGATCTCTTGCCGCTCAGGCCGCCCAGCAGCTGGTCGAGCAGGCCCGAATTGCCGCCCTGCTTCTTCATGGAACCCATGACCAGGCCGGCGATCAGGGGCAGCATCTTTTTCAGGATCTCGGCGCTGATCCCCGTGGTCCTGGAAGTGCGCTTCGCCAGCTCGCGGCTCGTCTCCTTGCTGCCGAAGATATGGCCGAGGATGCCGTTGCCGTCGTCGACGGCAGCCGGGCTGGTCAGGACATCGGGCTGATCGAGGTAGCGGTCGTGGTTGCCCTTGTTCAGGGCCTGCAGCAGGCTTTCCAGCCCGCCTTTCTGCGTGACGTTCCTCTTGACCCCATTGGTCAAGGCAGGGATCATCTGCTGGATGACCTTGGTGACGTCGTCCTCACCGAGGCCGAACTGCTTGGCCATTGTCGATACAGGGGAACCGCCGCCGCCGAGGATCGCTTCCATCAGATTCATATTTCTCTCCTTGAGATCGATTTTAGTGGGGAAATCATCTTGCTGCCCGATTATATTTCCATTGTTCTTTCTTATCAATAGAAAAAGTGAGATCATTCTTATTTCAAGTGTCGGTGTCAGCAAGAAGTCGGGGACTTGGTTTACGGTGTAAGGTTTACGGTTGACGGGAAGAGAGGAGTTTCACCTTACACCTTAAACCCTGCGCCTTATACCGATAATCCATCTTTATTCCCTCCCGTTACGCGTCACGAAGATCTTCTTTCATTCTTTCGCCTGACGTATACCGCCCTAGCATCACGACCGCGTTTTTTCGGCATCCGTAATCTCGCCGGCGGCGACAATGATGTCGTTGTCATAAAAAACAGCCAGCTGCCCGGGAGTGACGGCGCGCACCGGTTCACTGAATGCGGCGCCGATTCGTCCCTCTCCCGCCTCGATGATCTCGGCCTCATGGCCGCGCAGCTGGTAGCGGACCTTCACCGTCAATTTGTCGCCGGCGCGCAGCTGCCGCCAGAAGACGGGGTCGGCGACGGCCAGGGAGGAGGACAAAAGGTCCTGCTCGTCGCCGAGGGTGACGGTTCCGGCCGCCAGGTTGCGGCCGACGACATAGAGGCGGCGGTCCGCGGCGAGGCCGGTGCCGCGGCGCTGGCCCACGGTGAAGTGCAGGGCGCCCTGATGGCGGCCGATCTTTTTTCCGCCGGTGTCCAGCAGGTCGCCGGCCTGAAAGGCCTGCGGGACATGGCGCGCCAGAAAAGCGGCCAGGTCATCGTCCTGGAGAAAACAAACATCCTGGCTTTCCTTCATGTTGGCCAGGGGCAAGCCGGACACCTTGGCCCTGACCTCCTCGACGGTCAGGCCGGCGAGGGGGAACAGGACCCGTTCCAGCTCCGCGGGGGCGATCATGGCCAGGAAATAGATCTGCGACTTGCGGCGGTCGGCCGGCTCCTGGAGGAACCAGCGCCTGTCAATGCAGGCCTTGGCGGCATAGTGCCCGGTGGCAAAAAGGTCATGCGGGAAACCGGCGCGCAGCGCAGCCAGCAGAAAACCGAACTTGATATGGCGGTTGCACTCGACGCAGGGATTGGGGGTCAAACCCCTGCGGTAGCCGGCAATGAAATACTCCAAAACCCTTTCCCGGAAAGGCTGGCGCAGGTCGACCGCCTGCCAGGGAACGTCCATGACTCGGGCGAGCGCCTCGATGCGCCCGAGCTTCTCCTCCTCGCCGGGCAGGCCCAGGCGCATGGTCAGGGCGCGCACTTCGTGCCCCTGTTCGCGCAGCAGCAGAACGGCCGCCGTGGAGTCCTTGCCGCCGCTGAAGGCGATCGTTACCGGCAGGCGGCCCTCCGTCACGCGCACGGGAAGGTTTCCTCGAGGAAGCCGCACGCCTCCCGGAAGTCCTGGCTCAGGAAAATGCGCCGCTTCCAGGAGCGCGAAGCGGGGCGGCTGAGCACCAGGAAGCGGGTGAAGGCCTTGAGCTTGCCCAGGCGCTTGCGCTCGGGGTAGTTCTCCGCGATCAACTCGCCCAGGCGGCGCACATAACCGCCCCAATCCCGCTCCAGGGTCTCCTGCCCGGCGATCTCGCGGAAGATGAAGGGATTGGCCAGGGCGCCGCGGCCGATGAGCACGCCGTCGACGGCGCGCATCTTTTCCAGGGCGAACGCCAGGGTCATGATGTCGCCATTGCCCAGCAGCGGGATGCGCAGGTTCTCGCGGACGGCAGCGGCCAGTTCCCAGCGGGCGCTGCCCTTGTAGCCGTCGCTGCGCAGCCGGAAATGAACGGCCACGGCGTCGGCCCCTTCCTGCTCGATGACCCTGGTGGTCTCCAGGACATTGACCTGGCTGAAGCCCAGGCGCACCTTGACCGTCAGCGGCAGCGTCGTGGCTCGGCGCACGGCGGCCACCACCGCCGCCAGGCGCGGCAGGTCCTGCAGCAGCCCGGAGCCGGCACCGGAGCGTACCACCTTGGGCACCGGGCAGCCCATGTTGATGTCGATGCCGGCATAATCCGTCCCGGCGGAGACGATCGCTGCTGCCTCAGCCAGGGCCTCGGGGTCGGCGCCGAAGAGCTGAATGAACTGCGGCGTGCGCGTCGGAAAGCCGGTGATCATCTCCAGGGTGCGGCGGTTGCGCCGGCGCAGCCCCTCGGCGGCGATCATCTCCGAGACCATGGCGCCGCAACCGCCGATCTCGTCCATGAGCTGGCGCAGGACGCGGTCGGTCAGCCCGGCCATGGGCGCCAGGATGGTGGGGTGTTCGATGGTCAATGTGCCGATCCGCAACATAAAACGATTATACCATGGCTTAGGCGAGATGGAGTTCGACGTTCGATGTTCGACGTTCGACGTTCGACGTTAAGGAAGAAGACGAACTCGGCGGAAGGCAGAAGGCGTAAGGTGAAAAAGTTACTGGTAGGACTAAAATCTCAAATCCCAAGCACCAAATTCCAAATAAATATCAAATTCCAATTACCCAAACAAAGACACTCTCAGGTTCTTCTCTTCGTTTGGGTCATTGGTGCTTGGAATTTGTTTGTGATTTGGTGCTTGGGATTTGGAATTTAAGTCCTAATATTGCCTTTTTCTGACCGTCTACCGTATACCGTCCACCAAATTTTCTATTGCGTCACGGAACCAAAATACTTGGATAAAATCTCTAACTTGGGATCAGCCAAAACTCGGAGGTGTCCTTGGATGTGCCGGATCGTGCGGGGGATATACCGGGCATAGACCCGGTGGCGGCGCTCGAACATCTGGAAACCGAAGGTGCCCAGGGCCTTGATATTGCGCTGCAGCGCCGTCAGGCGCACCTGCCGGAGCTCCCTGTCGTCCCCCCAGGGGACGAGATTGGCAAAGAGCCTGCCGCGCAGGCTGCCCAGGTCGAGATAGGAATCGAAGGCCAGCGAGACGAGGTCGTAGTAGCGGGGAGCCAGCAGCGAGTCCTGGAAGTCGACCATGGCCAGTTCGCCCTTGAACAGCAGCAGGTTGCGCGAATGGAAATCGCGGTGGGCGAACGTGTCCTCCGTGCCGGTTGCCTCGGCCAATCGATGCAGGCCGGCCCGCAGGCGCTCTGCGCCGATCGCGGGAACGGGGAAGCGCGGCAGGAAATGGCTGATGAAGAAGTCCATCTCCCATTTCCGCCTGGCCGCGTCAAGGCGGGCGCCGGCTAGCGCCGGCGGGACAACGGCCAGTCGGCCGAGGATCCGCCGGCAGCCGTCCAGAAGGCGCCGGCGCTCGGCGACGCCGGCCAGGCGCCAGGCGCGCTGCAGCAGCAGGTCGCCCAGGTCCTCCTGCAGCACCACCTGGCCGCCGAGGACCCGGTCGATGCGCGGCACCCGCAGCCCATGCCGCCGATAGACCCGCTGACGCGAGCAGAATTTCTCCACTTCTTCCGGGGCCGGCTCGGGATAGACCATGGCCACGAGGGTATGCCGGCCGCGGCGCAGGCGGAAGAAGCTCCGCCGCGAGGCCTCGGCGTGGATCTTCTCCCACTTCATCCCGGGCCGGCGGGCGCCATACTCTGCGAGCGATTCGGGAAGCCTGGTTTCCATGGTTTCGGCCTGTGCCGCAGGGAGCGTATCACAAAAGCGCCCCGGCAGGCAAATCGCTGTAGGAGTCCATTACATATTGGA
>DCVK01000047.1 GCA_002335385.1 Candidatus Aminicenantes bacterium UBA2190 | reverse complement strand
TCGGAAGACTTAAATTCCAAATCACAAGCACCAAATCCCAAACAAATTCCAAACTCCAAATTCCAATTTCCAAAACAAAAAAAAGAAAGTGATAGTGCTAGCAGGGCACTGAAGGAATATCAGTGTCAGTGACAGTGTCAGTGTCAACGGAAGCTCCAGAACTCAGGGGACAGGGGACAGGGGACAGGAAGAAAGGGGATCAGGGTATATAGAAGAATACGAGAACTGGCAGGAATCCGGGAAGAGCTGCACCTCGTTACACATCACGAGAACTTTTTGATTGTCTTGCTAACGTCTGGCGTCTGACGTCTAGTGCCACTGGACCGACTTGTCTCCGTTTCGAATCACGAATCACGAATTACGAATCACGAATCACGATCGATCGTCCTAGTGCTGCTACTTGTCATTGGTCAATAGAAATCGGTTCTGTGTAGTTGCCGTACGCCAGGCCCTAGCTATTCCTTCAGCAATCCGCGGCTCCTGAGCAGCGGCTCGATCCTGGGCTCGGCGCCGCGGAAGCGCTTGTACAGGGTCAGCGCGTCCTCGGTCCCCAGCCTGGCCAGCACGTTCTCGCGGAAGGACGCGGCCGTGGCCCGGTCGAAAAGGCCCTTTTCCCTGAAGGCCTCGTAGGCGTCCTTGTCCAGCACCCCGGACCAGATGTAGCTGTAGTAGCCGGCCGCGTAGCCGGAGATCATGTGGTTGAAGTAGGTGGTGCGGTAGCGCGGTTCGATGGCCGGCAGCAGCCCCAGCGCGTTCATGGCCCCCCGCTCGAAGCTGCGCACGTCGATGGCCTCGCCGCCCTTCAGCGTGTGCCAGGCCATGTCCAGGAGCGAAGCGGCCAGGTACTCGACCGTCTCGAAGCCCTGGTTGAACAGGCTGGCGGCCTTCAGCTTTTCCACCAGCTCCGCGGGTATGGCTTCGTTGGTCTGGTAGTGGCGGGCATAGAGCTTGAGCAGCTCGGGCTCCAGGGCCCAGTTCTCCATGATCTGCGACGGCAGCTCCACCGCGTCGCGGGGGATGCTGCGGCCGCGATAGACGCCGTTCGAGAAAAGGGTGTTCAGCGCGTGGCCGAACTCGTGGAAGAAAGTGGTGACCTCGTCGATGCTCAGCAGGGCGGGAGCGCCGGCGGCGGCGCGGGTGAAGTTGCAGACGATGGTGGAGAGGGGCGCCACGCGCTTGCCTTTCTCGTAATAGGCGCGGCGGAAACCGCCCGACCAGGCGCCGCCGCGCTTGCCGGGGCGGGGATGAAAGTCCATGTAGAGCAGGCCGACGTGGCTGCCGTTACTTTCCCTGACTTCGTAGACCTGGACCTCGGGGTGATAAACGGGGATATTCTCAAGCGGCAGGAACTGCAGCCCGTACAGTTTTTCGCAGAGGGCGAATATTCCGAGTTTCACGTTCTCCAGCGAGAAATAGGGGCGCAGGAGCGCGTCGTCGAAGGCGTACTTCTCCTGGCGCAGTTTTTCGGCGTAGTGCCACCAGTCCCACGAGGCGAGCTGGAAGCCGCCCTTTTCGCGGTCGATGATGGCCTGCATTTCGGCCGCCTCCTGCCCGGCCCGTTCCAGCGCCGGCGCCCACAGCTTCTGCAGGAAGGCCATGACCGTGGCCGGGTCCTTGGCCATGCGCTCCTCGAGGACGAAATGGGCATAGGTGGGATAGCCAAGCAGCCGGGCGCGCTCGGCGCGCAGGCTGACGATCTGCCTGACGATCTCCTTGTTGTCGTTCTCGTTGTCGCGATCGCCGCGCATGAAATAGGCGCGGTGCAGCCCCTCGCGCAGGTCGCGCCGCGTCGAAGACTGCAGGAAGGGGATCATGGACGGCACCTGGGTGGTGAACACCCATTTGCCCTCCAGGCCCAGGGATTTTGCCGTATCGGCGCCCATGGCGCGCACGCTCTCGGGCAGGCCGGCCAGCCCTTCCGGTGAGTCGATGACGATGCGCGAGGAGTTGGTCTCGGCCAGCATCTGCTGGCCGAACTTCAGCCCCAGCATGGAGAGCTGCTGGTTGATGGCGCGCAGGCGCTCTTTCTGCGCTTCGTCAAGCTGGGCGCCGCTGCGAACGAACCCCTTGTAGGTATTCTCCAGCAGAAAGCTCTCTTCCGGAGTCAGGACCAGCTTCTGACGCCGGTCGTAAACGGCCTTGACGCGGGCAAAGAGCTTCGCGTTCAGGCTGATGTTGTCGTTGTGGGTCGACAGCAGCGGCGACAGCTCGCGGGCGATGGCCTGCAGGTCGTCGCTGGTCTCGGCGCCCAGCAGGGCGTAGAAAACAGAGCTGACGTCATTGAGAAAGATGCCGCTGTGGTCCATGGCGGCGATGGTGTTGGCAAAGGTCGGCGCTTTCCTGTTCTCTGTTATCGCGTCGATCTCGGCCTGCTCCCTCCTGATCCCTTCCCTGAAGGCGGGCAGAAAGTGCTCCTTGGCTATCTTGTCGAACGGCGGCGCCTGGAACGGCGCGGTGCGCGCCTGGAAGAACGGGTTGTCCTTGGCGACGTCCCCGGCGGCGGACGGCAATGCTGCCAGCAGGAGAACGGTCAGCAACAGCGGCAGGGTCAACAGGGTTCTTTTTAGCATGGTGGTCATTCCTCCTTGGGAAAGTGAAATATGGTTATAACCGCTGGCCGTCCTGATGTCAAATTTGGCCGTGCGCCCGGGAGCGATTTCTGCTACCATGGCGCAGGAGCCAGGCCGAGGAGCGTAAAGCGATGCCGATCGTCAGATTGAGAGAGCAGGTTGATTTCCCCCCGCCGGAGCGGGCCGGGCGCGAGGGGCTGCTGGCCGTGGGCGGCGACCTGTCGCCCCGGCGGCTGCTGCGCGCCTACGGCCGGGGCATATTCCCCTGGTACGAGGAGGGGCAGCCCCTCCTGTGGTGGTCGCCTGCCCCGCGCTTCGTCCTGTTCCCCAATGAATTCCATGTCGGGGCCACCCTGAGGAGAATCCTGCGCCGGGGCGATTTCCGCTTCACTTTCGACCGGGCGTTCGCGGCGGTCATGGACGGCTGCGCCCTGCCGCGGCCCGGCCAGCCGGGTACATGGATCACCCCGGAAATGCGCGATGCCTACACAAAATTGCACCGCCTGGGCTATGCCCATTCGCTGGAGGCCTGGAGCGGCGGCGAGCTGGCCGGCGGACTCTACGGCGTCTCGCTGGGCCGCTGCTTCTTCGCCGAGTCGATGTTTCATTTCGGGAACAACGCCTCCAAGGCCGTCCTGGCCATGCTGGCCGGCACGCTGGCAAAATCGGGTTTCTTGGTCATCGATTGCCAGGTTCCGACTCCGCACCTGGCCGCCTGGGGCGCCCGTTCCATCCCGCGCCGCCGCTACCTGGAGATCGTGAGGCAGGGACTGCGCTTTCGCACCCAGCGCGGCAGCTGGGAGAAGATGTCAATCAGAGAGTGGTAGTGATAGTGGTAGCGGCAGTAGCAGCAACGTGACAATCTATCGCCTATGCCCAAATCTTGGTGATTCAAGCAGCGAAGGCAGAACTATCGCGAACTGATGAACCTGACAAATTTGCCAAGGCATTTCGAGTTTTGTTTTCATTTTCAGGGGAAGGGAGAGGCATAAGCGAACGAAACGGAGGTGCAGGGGTCCCCATCCAGCAAGCCCGGCTGCGCCCCTTTGGGGCAACATGACCACTGTTTGAGCCCCGGCGCAGGCGGGGCGAGTTGGTCAGGTTAAGCCGGGCGAGCTGGCGATGGGTCTGCACCGGAGTGGTGAGCGATGCCTCTCACTTCCCCTGGGTTATGCACTAACCCCAATTGCCGGTTGGGGTTTTCTGTGCTATGGTACGGCCGGAACCCGATGAGAAAGCTGAAGGACCGCTTGCACGATCTTGAGAGGAAAGGCATCCAGGATGAATGGCGCAAGCTGGATGGCGAGGGCGGCCTCTCGACCAGGGAAAAACTGGACCAGCTCGTACGCCGCAACCTCAAGCAGGGCGTGAAGCCCCCGGTCGCGGGTACCCGCCAACCGGAGCCGCGGAAACCGGAAGCTGTTGCCGGGACCTTCCTGGTCAGGGATTTCTCCTACTCGCTCGACGGACGCTACGGCAAGGTCCGCCTGGGCGACTGGCTCTCCCTGAAGCCGGGCGCCCTGGGGATTATCGCCGGCAGCGAGTTCGCCGAAGTCGATCCGCGTCGGGCCGTCTTTTTCGACAGCGAGACCACCGGCCTGGCGGGCGGCACGGGAACCGTCCCCTTCATGCTGGGGTTCGGCTACTTCGGCGACCAGGCGTTCCAGGCCAGGATCTTCATTCTCCTCGACCTGGACAGCGAAGGGGAGTTCCTGGCGGCCGTGGCCCGTTTCCTGGAGGAAGGAGATTTTTCTGCCGTCGTGACCTACAACGGCAAGGCCTTCGACCTGCCGCTGCTGGAGACGCGCTACATCCTGCAGCGCCAGCGCTTCCCGCTGAAGGACCTGCCGCATCTCGATTTTCTTTTCCCGGCGCGCACCATCTGGCGCAACACCTTCGATTCGCGCAAGCTCGGCTTCCTGGGCGAGATGCTGCTGGGGCTGTCGCGCGAGGACGACATTGACGGCAGCGAGATCCCGGCCCTGTATTTCAGTTTCCTGCGCAGCCAGGCCTTCTCGCTGATCGAGCCGGTGGTCGAGCACAACGCCATGGACCTGGTGGGATTGGCCGCCGTGGTGCTGCTGGGGGCCCTCTACCTGGACGACTACTCGCTCACCAACGACGGCGGCGAGATCTTCGGCCTGGGGCGCCTGTGCGAGCGGGCCGGGCTGCTGGAAAAGGCCGAGGAGTTCTACAAGGCGGCCCGCGAGTCGAGCGCCCGCGACGACGTGGCCACCCTGGCCGCCCGGCGCCTCTCCGTGCTCCTGAAAAAGAAGAAGCTCTACGGCGAGGCGCTGGAACTATGGCAGCAGCTCGCGGCGGCGCACGACGCCCAGGCGCAGCGCGAGCTCTCGGTGCACTTCGAGCACCGCGAGCGTGACTTCGCCATGGCCCTCACCTATGTCGAGAAGGCCCTCGGCGACGGCGGCCTCTCCCCATCGCGCCAGCAGGAGATGGAGAAGCGGCTGCGGCGCCTGCAGCAGAAGATCGCCAAGCTGGAAGAGAATAACGAAATAACTTGAACGCCATAAGACGTTACCTGTTCAAATTGCGCTGGGGGAAAGAACTGAAAAAACGTCGGCTGGTGCGCGATATCTGGCGCGGCAAAGTCAACAATGAGCAGGACATGGATCTGATTTCTTCGTTCTATCGGTTGGATCCCGGCGGTGATGATCTGGTCGACCAGAGCACCTGGACGGAGCTTGAGATAGACCGCATATTCTCGCACCTGAACCGTACAATCACCTTACCTGGATCCCAGTTTCTTTACCGCCAATTCAGAACAGCCCGAAGCGATAGCAATGAGCATGATCACCTGTATGACCTGATAACCCACTTGAAAAATGACCGACGCCTGCGAGAGCGTCTGCAGGTGGCGCTGCTTCC
>DCVK01000036.1 GCA_002335385.1 Candidatus Aminicenantes bacterium UBA2190 | reverse complement strand
CAAGATCGACCGCCCCAACGCCCGCGCCGACGAGGTGCTCAACGCCGTCTTCGACCTCTTCGTCGAGCTGGGCGCCGACGAGCACCAGCTCGACTTCCCCGTCCTCTACGCCTCGGCCAAGGAGGGCGTCGCCCGCAACGAGCTGCACGACAAGAACAAGAACCTGAAGCCCCTCTTCGAGACGATCCTGCGCCACGTGCGCGAGCCCGAGGGCGACCGCGACGCCCCGTTCCAGTTCATGGCCTCGGCGATCAGCTACGACAACTACCTGGGCAAGATCGGCACCGGCCGCATCCACAACGGCACGGTGACCCAGGGCGAGGAGGTCATGCTGATCAAGCGCGACGGCGAGCGCAGGCCCTGCAAGGTCACGCGCATCTTCACCTACGACGGCATCCAGCGCGTCAGCGTCCCCGAGGCCGTCGCCGGCGACATCGTCTCGCTGGCCGGCATCGAGACCATCGACCTGGGCGAAACGGTGGCCGACTTCGACCAGCCGCTGGCGCTGCCGGCCATGGACATCGACGAGCCCACCCTGGCCATGACCTTCGCCGTCAACGACTCGCCGTTCGCCGGCCAGGACGGCCGCTTTGTCACCTCGACCCAGCTGCACGAGCGCCTGCGCCGCGAGATCCTGAACAACGCCAGCTTGCGCCTCGAGGAGACCGACTCCAGGAAGGCCTTCGTGATCAAGGGGCGCGGCACCCTGCAGCTGTCAATCCTGATCGAGAACATGCGCCGCGAAGGCTACGAGTTCCAGGTCTCCCGCCCCGAGGTGATCTGCCGCATCGTCAAGGGCGAGCGCTGCGAGCCGATGGAGCTGGCCGTGATCGACGTCGCCGACGCCTACTCGGGCGTGGTGATCGAGATGCTGGGCCAGCGCAAGGGCGAGCTGCAGCACCTGCTGCCCGGCTCCGACGGCTACACGCGCCTCGAGTTCAGGATCCCGGCGCGGGGCCTGATCGGCGTGAATAACGACTTCATGACCTCCACGCGCGGCACCGGCATCCTCAACCACTCCTTCATGGGCTACGAGCCCTTCAAGGGCGAGATGAACCGCAAGACCAAGGGGGTGCTGATCGCCCACGAGCCCGGCGTTTCGGTGGCCTACGGCCTCTTCGGCCTGCAGGAGCGCGGCAGCCTGTTCATCGGCGCCGGCGTCCCGGTCTATGCCGGCATGATCGTCGGCGAGCACAGCAAGGACAACGACCTGACGGTCAACGTCAGCCGCGGCAAGAAGCTGACCAACATGCGCGCCGCCGGCTCCGACGACGCCGTGCGCCTGACGCCGCCGCGGCAGTTCTCCCTGGAGCAGGCGCTGGACTACATCGAGGACGACGAGCTGCTCGAGGTGACTCCGAAGAACATGCGCATGCGCAAGAAGAAGCTCGAGGCCAACGAGCGCAAGCAGGACGAGAAGCAGAAGAAAGCGGGCTGAAGCCCCGGCTGCCGACATCCAGAGGAAACCGACCATGCTGAAGAAGAATTTTTCCGATTTCAACCTTTCCCATGAAATGAACAAGGCCATCGCCGAGATGGGCTTCGAGGAGGCCACGCCGATCCAGTCGCTGGCCATCGGTCCGCTGCTCGCCGGCGCCGACATCGTCGGCCAGGCCCAGACCGGCACCGGCAAGACCGCCGCCTTCGGCATCCCGATCGTCGAGCGCATCGAGCCCGCCCTCAAGAAGGTGCAGGCGCTGATCCTCTGCCCCACGCGCGAGCTGGCCGTGCAGATCGCCGAGGAGCTGAAGCTGCTCGGCAAGTACAAGAAGGACCTGCGCATCCTGCCGGTGTACGGCGGTCAGCCCATCGAGCGCCAGATCGCCGCCCTGCAGCGCGGCGTGCAGGTGGTGGTGGGCACCCCCGGCCGCGTCCGCGACCACATGGAGCGCAAGACCCTGCAGCTGGACGCGGCGCGCACGGTGGTGCTCGACGAGGCCGACGAGATGCTGGACATGGGCTTCGTCGACGAGATGAAGTTCATCCTGGGCGCCGTCCCCGCCCCGCACCAGACGTTGCTCTTCTCGGCCACCATGCCCAGGGCCATCCTGTCCCTGAGCCGGTCGTTCCAGGACAAGCCCGAGCTGATCCGCGTGGTGCACGAGGAGCTGACCGTTCCCGGCGTCGAGCAGACCTATTACGAGGTCAAGGAATTCCAGAAGACCGAGATCCTGGCGCGGCTGATCGACATCCAGGACATGAAGCGGGCCCTGGTCTTCTGCAACACCAAGATCCGCGTCGACGAGCTGGTCGAAAAGCTGCAGGCGCGGGGCTACGCCGCCAGCGGCCTGCACGGCGACATGAAGCAGATGTTCCGCGACCGGGTGATGAACCAGTTCCGCAGCGGCCGTTTGGAGATCCTGGTGGCCACCGACGTGGCGGCGCGCGGCCTCGACGTCGACGACATCGAGGTGGTGGTCAACTACGACGTGCCCCGCGACGAGGAATACTACGTGCACCGCATCGGGCGCACGGCCCGGGCCGGCAGGAGCGGCCGCGCCTTCACCTTCGTCGGCGGCCGCGAGCTGTTCAAGCTCGCCGAGATCCAGCGATTCGCCAAGACGCGCATCCGCCGCCAGCGCCTGCCCTCGACCGACGACGTCGAGGAGATCCGCAACGGCGCCGTGCTGGAAAAGGTGCGCCGGATCATGGAGACGGAAGCCGGGGAGAAATACGCCGCCCTGGTCGAAAAGCTGACCGGGGACGACCATTCATCGCTGGACGTCGCCGCGGCGCTGCTGAAAATGATCATGGAAAAGGACGGCAAGCCCGGGAGCTCCCTGGCGGCCCCCCAAGGGGACGCCGCCCACAGAGTTGGGCCGGCGGCCGCCGAGCCCATGCCCGCCGCCGACGCGGGCGGATCGGCACGGACGAAGAGCAAGCCCGGCAAAGACAGGGAACGCAAGGCCGCGGCCGACCCCGGGCCGCGCTTGACCGCGGGCGAAGCGACGCGGCTGAAGATCAAGCTGGGCAAGCTGCAGGGCGTCCGCCCCGGGGACATCGTCGGGGCCATCACCGGCGAGACCGATCTCACCGGGCGCCAGATCGGCGCCATCGAGATCCATGACGACTTCAGCCTGGTCGACGTGCCCGCGGCGCTGGCCGCCCGGGTGATCGAGGTCATGCGCAACTGCCAGATCAAGGGCCACCCGGTCTTCATCAAGCCCGACCAGCGCAAGGACAACAGGAAGAAGGAGCAGCCGAAGCGATCCTTGTGATCGCCCCGGTTCGGGGCACGCCGCTTGACCGGCGGGTCATGCCCGCTATACTATTCCGGATATGAGCGAACCCTGCCCCCTCTGCCGCAGCCGGGCGGCTTTTTTCAGCACGGCCAGAAAGAGGGCCTATTATCTCTGCGGCCTATGCGGCGCCGTCTTCATGGCGCCGCGGCATCACCTTTCCGTTGAGGCCGAGAAGAGGAGATACGCGGCGCATTGCAACGACGTCGACGATCCCCGCTACCGGGCATTCGTGCGGCCGCTGGTGGACCTCGTGCTGGAACAGTGCCGCCCGGAGCAGCAGGGGCTGGATTTCGGCTGCGGCACCGGCCCGGTCGTCTCCAAGCTGCTGGCGGAGCAGGGTTATCGCATCGCTCAGTACGATCCTTTCTTCCGCGACCTCCCGGGGATGCAGGAGCGGACCTATGATTATATCGTCTGCTGCGAAGTGATCGAGCACTTCCGGGATCCGGCCCGGGAATTCAGGCTGCTGCGCTCGCTGCTGAAAAGCGGGGGAAAGCTCTTTTGCCAGACTGAGCTCTATGCGCCGGGGATCGAGCTCGCGGCGTGGCCGTATGCGAACGACACGACCCATGTTTTTTTCTACCAGGAGCGGACCCTGGAATGGCTCCGGGACCATTACGGCTTTTCCGAACTGGCCGTCTCCGGCCGGCTTGCGGTGCTCACGGCCTGATACCCGGGCCGGCCAGCGAAAAGAATCGCTCAAGGGAAGAGAGAGGGAAGAGGGAGAGGGGAGAAAGGGAAGAGTGAGTGGGAAAAGCTCTTTCAGGACCTCTTTTCCACTTTGTCTTCCCTCTGTCTTTCCCTCTGCCTTTCCCTTTGCCTTCCCTTGAGACCCCTAGCCCGTCTTTCTCCTTCCCAGCAGGCTGAGCAAGGGCGTCGCCGCCAATGACACCATCATGCCCACGGTGCCGGCCTCGGGCGAGGGGCGGCCCGCCAGGTACATGGCCAGGCAGACGGCCAGGGCCAGGACCGACGAGGCGATGGCGCCGAAGCGGTTCGCCCACTTCGTGAACAGCCCCCAGATGAAGGGCCCCAGGAACACCGAGCCGATGGCGCCCCAGGAGATGCCCAGGATGGTGACGATGGTCTCCGGCCGCAGGTAGGCGAGAATGACCGAGAGCAGGATGAAGAAGGCGCTCAACCAGCGCATCATGCGCGTCAGGCTGCGGTCGGACACCTTGGGGTTGATGAAGCCGGCGTAGAGGTCCTTGGCCAGCGACGAGCTGGAGATCAGCACCAGCGCCGCCAGCGTCGACATCGACGCCGACAGGATCAGCAGCAGGATGAAGATGATGAGCTGGGGCGGCACGGCCTTGGCGATGAGCTCGGGCACCAGGGCGTCGAAGACGGGCCGGCCGGCGGCGAAGGCGCCGGGCGCGTTCTCGGGCGAGAGCAGCAGCCGCGAGAAGCTGCCGGAGAAATAGGCGATGGTCGAGAGCACGATGGCGAAGGCCGTGGAGATCCACATGCCGGCGCGGATGGCCCTGCGGTCGCGGACGGCGTAGAACTTCTGCATCAGCTGCGGCATGGCGAAGGGGGCCACCGAGGTCAGGAAGACCATGCAGAACAGGGGCCACCAGCCCGGCGGGCCGACCGCCGCGGTCAGCCTGGGGTCGATGGCCGCCAGCCGCGCCGTGGCCGCGGCCAGGCCGCCGGCCTTGCCGATGACGCTGAAGATGAATACGCCGCCGCCGGCCAGCATCAGCACGCCGAAAAGGACGTCGATCGTGCTCATCGACTTGTAGCCGCCCAGCACCAGGTAGACGGCGGTGAAAAGCCCCATGAAGGCCAGCGCCTGCCAGAACTCGGTGCCGAAGTTCAGCTGGAACAGGTAGGAGAGGCCGATGAACACGGCGGCCGAGTAGGGGATGAAGAACACGAAGATGGCCGAGGAGGTGAAGAATTTCAGGAAGCGGCTGTCGTAGCGCTTCTCGAAATACTCGGGCATGGTGCTGACCCCGGTCTCCTGCGACATCTTCTTGACCCGCCAGCCCAGCAGCCACCAGACGAGCAGCACCCCGACCAGGGCGTTGCCCGCGGCGATCCACACGCCCGAATAGCCGAACTGCCAGCCGATCTTGCCCGAGAAGCCGATGAAGATCACCGCCGAGAAATAGGCGGCGCCGTAGGTGAAGGCGGTCATCCAGGGGCCGATCTTGCCGCCGCCGAGGAAGAAGTCGTGGAAGGAGGCCGTTTTCCTGCCGCGCAGGACGCCGATGGCCACGATGGCCAGCACGTAAAGGGTCAACACCGTGATTTTCAGGATCATGCTTTTCTCCTCTTTTTAGAAGCGGAAGAACAACTCGAACTGCAGCCAGTGAAAGGGGTCGGCGCCGGCGACGTAGAAGTCGCCCGGCTGGAAGTATTCCCAGATGAGGCGGCCGGCCAGATTCCTGGAAACGTCGTAGGCGATCTTGGCGATCAGCAGGTCGCCGCGGTCGCGGCCGGCGCCGCTGAGTAGTGCCGAGGGGGCGGTCTTTTCCGGGGCCGACAGCCGGTGCCAGGCCAGGTGCAGCTTCACCTTGTCCGCCGGCTCGAGCACCAGGCCGGCATAGAGCGAGACGAAGTTGGTCCAGTCGGCCACGCGCGTCTCCCGCGCCTGCAGGTAGATGAGCGAGTCGCTCCACTTGGGCCAGCGGCTGAAGGCGGCGTCCCAGCCCTCGTGGCGCGGCGTGGCCGGATCGTCACCGCTGAGGTAGATGCCGCCGAGCGTCAGCTGCGCCGGCACGGGAAAGCGCCGGCCCGGCTTGTGGTCGAGGTGGAAATAGCCGCCCAGGCCGCGGCGGTTCCTGTCAGCGAGCGTCCCGAGCTGGACGGCCCCCTCGGCGGTCAGCGACAGCTTCGGCGAGAAGGGGTGGACCAGGCGGCCGCCGGCGATGTGCAGGGCGCCGGCGGGCAGCAGGCCGAAGGCGAACGTGTCCTTGCGGAACAGGTAGGCATCCATCCCCGTCTGCTTCGCCTTGCCGCTGAAATAGAAGCCGAGGCCCTGCTCCTCCTGTTCCACCATGGCCTGGTGCTTGTCGTTGACGACAGGCAGCAGCGTGTCGGAGCGCGGCTGGCGCACGAAAAAGAAGGTCAGGTTGTTTCTGTTTTTCAGTGCGCAATCCAGCCGCAGGCCGTTGAAATATCCCGAGCGCGAGCCGTCGAGCGGGCCGCCGTCCATGACCAGGAAACCCTCGCCGAGCATCATGTCGAAGCGTCCCACGGTGGCGGTCAGCCCCTGGCGGCCGGGGCTGTTCCAGCGCACGTATAATTGGTCGAAGATGACTTCGTGGACGTTGAAATCGGTCTTCAGCCGCGGGTCCAGTTTCGGGGCCAGGTAGACGCGGTTCTCGTTGGTCAGGCGCAGGTGGAGCCGCCACGCCCCGGACGGCGCCCATTCGGCGCCGAGGCTGGTGCGCAGGCGCACATACGAGCTGGTGTCGGCGGCCGCCTCGTCGAGGCTCATGGTGTTGTCCCAGCTCTCCTGGCGTACGCGCTCCCAGAAGTAGAATTTCAGGCGCGCCGTGTCCCGGGTTTCCTGCGCCTGGGCCGGCGCCGGCATGGCCGCGCCGGCGATAATGACCAGGGCCATGAGCAAGGCCTTGAGTTCACGGACCATTTTTCCTCCCGCGGAACGGTGTCGTGCCGCTTCTTCCCTGGAGCGATTCGGGGAGGGCGGCGATCGGCGAAAGACAAAAATACCGCAAAACGGCGGAAAATGCAATCGGCGCGGCAGCTCCGCGCCGGGGCGGGCGCGGCGCCGGTTTACTCGCCGCTGCCGGCGGGATACAATGGCGGCGCGCAAGGAGTCGGGAAATGTTCTGGAAGCTGATCATCCTTTTCGCCCTGGGCGTGGCCGAGCTCTGGGCCGCCGCGCCCGCCGGCGTGGCCATGGGCCTGGACCCCGTGCTGGTCTGCGCTGTCGCCGCTTCCGGTGCCGTATGCGGCGGCTCCGTGGTGATCCTGCTGGGAGAACGCGTCAAGGCCTGGCTGCAGAAGCGCAAAAAGCGCGAGCAGCTCGAGGAGAAGAGCGGGCTGCTCTGGCGCGTCTGGCAGCGCTACGGCGTCATCGGCTGGGGGCTGCTGGCGCCGCTGCTGGTCGGTTCGCCGCTGGGCGCGGCCTTCGGCCTGGTCCTGGGCGCGCCGCCGCGGCGTTTATTGCCCTGGCTGGCGGTGGGTTCGGTCCTGTGGGCCATCGTTTTCTCGGTATTGGCGGCGGTTGGAAAACAACTGCTATAGATGTTAGACGTTAGCAGTCAGCAAGAAAAAGAAGGGAATCGGTTTACGGTAGACGGTACACGGTTGACGGGAAGAAAAGAAGTAATCGTAAGACTAATATTCCAAGCACCAAGCACCAAATTCCAAACAAATCCCAAATTCCAAATTCCAATTTCCAAAACAAAAGCCCCTTCAGCGCCTTTTTTCCGTGAATGGCATTTCCTACTTAAAACTTTGTACTTTAAACTTTAAACTTTTACTTTGGAATGTCATCTTCCCTTTTGCCTTTTCTTCCTACTGTCTGCTGACTACTTCTTTTTCTTTTTAACGTCGAACTTCGAACCTCGAACGTCGAACTTGGTCTTCACTTTGACGCTCTCTTCTGCTATTTAAGCGCTTCGACTCCCTTGAATTCTCGGTCAGGCAAAAAACTCTCGAGGATGCGCAGGTCATCGGCAGTCTCTTCGCTCTTGATAATGCGCGTGAGCAGCTCGCCGAGGCCCGGCCCCAGCATGAAGCCCTGGCCGCACATGCCCACGGCGTGGATGTAGTTCCCGACCGCCGCGTCGCGGCCGACGATGGGGAAGCCGTCGGGGGTCATGGGGTACTGGCCGCGCCAGGAGCGGCGCACGCGCAGCGACGCCAGGCGGGGATACAGCTGGACCATGCGCCTGGCCACCTGCGGGAAGAACGCCGAGGTCGACTCGTTGAGCACCCCGAGGATCGGGGGGTCGGGGGTGATGCAGAAGACCACCTGCCCCTCGTTGTTCTGGTAGAAATAGTAGTTGGCCGAGCCGGGCTCGGGGCGGATGTCGACCACCATCGGGCCGAAGAAGCGCTTGACCGGCTCGGTGATCGCCCCCTCGTGGTTGTCGGGGACCACGGGCACGTCGAGGCCGGCCAGGCGGGCGATGTCGCGGCCGCTGTTGCCGGCGGCGTTGATCAGCTGGCCGCAGCCGTACTCGCCCTTGTCGGTGACGACCGCCGCCACCCGGCCCTTCTCCAGGCGCAGGCGGGTGACCTTCTCGTTGAAGCGGTACCCGGCGCCGGCCGCGACGCTCTTGAAGTAGAAGGCGTTCACGGCCAGCAGCGGCGAGGCGCTGCCGTCCTCGGGCGAGTAGGTGGAGCCGCGCAGCCCCTCCATGTTGATCCCCGGCACCAGCTTGTTGTACTCCCCGGGCGAGACCCAGCGGATGTTGAGCCCGAAGCCGTGCTGCACCTTCATCAGGTCCCTGAACTTCTTCTCCATGTCGGGGGAATAGGCTGGATAGCTGTAGCCGTTGCTCAGCCAGCCGATGTCGTCGCCCTCCTTCTCCTTCCAGTTGGCGAAGATCTCGATGCTGCGCTGGCAGACCCTGATCTTGCCGAAGTCGGAGTGGGTGGCGCGGATGCCGCCGATGGCCTTCTTGTTGCTCATCTGTCCCGGCGAGGCCAGCTCGTCCAGCACCAGGACCCGGATGCCGGCGCGGGCCAGGGAAAGAGCCGTCGGCACGCCCACCGAGCCGGCGCCGATGACGATGACGTCGTATTTCTTGCCCATGGTCACTCCCCCTTGCCTTCGCCGGCCAGAATGCCCAGCGGCACCTCGACGAACAGCGGCCGTTTGGTGCCGGGGGTGATGCGCCCGGGGTCGATCCCCTCCTGGCGGAAGATGGAGCGGATGAGGGTGTCGCACGACTTGCCGCCGCAGGCGCCCATGCCGGCGCGGGTGACGGCCTTGATCTGGTTGATGTCGGTGACGCCGGAGCGGATCAGGCGGCGCACGTCTTCGGCCGATACCCGCTCGCACAGGCAGGCCATGGCCGGGTTCTCGCCCGTGGCCGCAGCCTCCGGCATCGGCTTCGTCGCCTCGTCGCCCTGGAGGCGGAAGGCCACCACCCGCTTGGCCAAAGCGCGGGGAACGCGCAGGCGCACCAGGCGGGTCAGGTTCTCGCGGTTCTGCTGCACGGCCGCCACCTCGAAATCGCCCAGGCGGTTGCCGTCGATGTCTACGCCGGCGACCTTGTCGCCGACGGCCAGCGGCACGTGCGACATCTCGTAGGGGACGGTGACGATGGGCATCTCCCGGTCGCGGCGGTAGTCGACCAGGGTGACGGCCAGCCCCGGGCAGACCAGCACGCACTTGGCGCAGCCGATGCAGCGGCCGTCGTAGCGCGGCAGCCCCAGCAGCGGGTCGCCGTCCATGCGGATCGACTCGGTGGGGCAGACGGTCGAGCAGGGGTTGCAGGGAATTTCCTGCAGGCAGTGGATGACCGGCATCACCCCCTCCTCGGCCTCGGGGAAGACCTGGGGCTCGATCTTGCCGGGGTGGGACTTGAGCAGCTCGGCCTTGGCCTGCCAGGCGGCGGGGACCTCCTCGACCTTGGCGCCCAGGGCCCTGGCCACGGCCAGGCCGGCGATGCGGCCGTTGAACATGGCCGAGGAGGCCTCGGCGATCTCGGCGGCGTCGCCGGCGGCGAACACCGGCAATCCCGCCTCCTGCGCCTGGGCGGTGAACTCGGCGATGGGGTCGAGGCCGACGGCGACCAGCAGCGTGTCGCAGGCGAAGGTCCGTTCCGTGCCGGCGACGGGGCGGAAACGCTCGTCGACGCGGGCGATGGTCACCGACTCGACGCGCTCACTGCCGTTGGCCGACAGCACGGTGTGCGAGGTGTAGATGGGCACGCCCAGCCGCTTCAGCTTGTCGGCGTGGACCTTGTAGCCGCCGCACTCGGGCAGCGCCTCGGCCAGGCCGACCACGGTGATCCCCGCCTGGATGGCGTGGTAGCCGGCGATGAGGCCGACGTTGCCGCCGCCGACGATGAACAGGCGGCTCGCCGGCCGCACCAGGTCGCGGTTGACCAGGGTCTGGAAGGCGCCGGCGCCGTAGACGCCGATCAGGTGGTTGCCGGGGAAGACCAGCGACTTTTCGCGGGCGCCGGCGGCGTTGAGGATCACCCTGGGGCTGACCAGGTGATACTTGCCGTTGCGCAGGATGCCGACCTTGCGGTCGGAGTAGACGTAGAGCGCGGTGCTGTCCGGCCATATGGTCACGTGCGGGTCGGCGGCCACCGCTTCCGCCAGCTTGCGGCCGATGCGGATGCCGCGCGTCCCGGCCTGCGAATCCTCGACGGAGCCGAAGAACTTGTGCGTCTGCAGCACCAGCTTGCCGCCCGGCTCGTGCTTGTCGTCGACCAGCAGGGTGGCGATGCCCAGCCGCCCCAGCTCGACGGCGGCCGACAGACCGGCCGGCCCGGCGCCGATGACCAGCACATCGACCCGGACCTCGGGCACGTCGCCGATCCTGGCCGCCTCGCCGGTCTCCGGCAGCTCGGGCAGGTCGTCGGCCGCGTTCACCTTCATCCCTTCCCGCAGCGGCGTCATGCACGATTTCACCGGCTTGCCGTCGGCGATCACCAGGCACTTGGAGCACTGGCCGTTGGCGCAGAAGATCCCCTGCGGCGCGTGGTCGTGGGCGTTGCGTCCGAAGGCGTCGACGCCGGCGGCGATCAGCGCCGAGGAGAGGGCCTCGCCCTTCCTGCCCTCCACGGGCTCGCCGTTCCAGTAGAACGTGACCGTCTCCCCCGGCTCCACCGGCAGGACCGGGTGCTCGAGAATGCGCCGCTGCTTGCTCATGCCGCTGACCTCCGGCTCTTTTCCTGTCCTGAAAAAAGCTTGTGTTATACATATAGCATAACTTTTTTATTAGGAGAATGAAATTATGATAAAAATATCAAAAGTTTAACAAAACACCATTGAATTGGATTTTAAGTAGTAATTGTAAAAAAAAGTGATAGAATATGAACAAATGAACATAATGAGTGCCTTTGACGAAACCGACCGGGCCATTTTGCGCGAGCTGAGCCTCAACGGCCGCGAGAGCCTGACCCGCCTGGCCGAGAAGCTGCGGCTGTCCAAGCAGCGCCTTGGCTACCGCCTGCGCGGCCTGCAGCGCCGCGGCGTCCTGACCGGCTTCTTCGCCGTCCCCAACATCTTCCGCCTGGGCTTCGACCACTTCCGCGTCTTCGTCAGGTTCCAGCGCCTCACCGAGGCGCGCGAAAAGGAGCTGCTCGACCACCTGCTCACTCGCTCCGACGTCTCCTGGCTCACCCAGCTCGACGGCGACTTCGACCTGGAGTTCGTCGTCTGGGCCCAGGGGGTGCCGGCGTTCGAGTCGGCCTACGACGATATCCTCGGGCAGTTCGGCCCCCTGTTCCAGGAGAAATACTTCTCGCTGGCCACGCGCATCGAGTTCCTCCCCTGGCGCTTCCTGGCCGGTGGTGCCGACAATGCCGGCGTGGTCCTGGAGAGCCGGGGCGGCCCGCTGGAGATCGACGCCATCGACCGCCGGCTGCTGGCCGAGCTCAGCCGCAACGGCCGCCTCTCTCTGGCCGCCCTCTCGCGGCGCTGCCGCATCTCGCCGGCGCTCGCCGCCGTCCGGCTGCGCGCCCTGAAAAAGAGCGGGGCGATCGCCGGCTTCGGCGCCAAGATCGACCACGTGCTGCTGGGCCGCACCTACCGCAAGGTCTTCCTGCGCCTGGAGCGCCCGGCCGGCGCGGCCCTGGACGGGCTCTCCGCCTGGCTGCGCTCGCGGCCCGAGGTGATCTTCCTGGTCAAGACCATCGGCAGCTGGGACCTGGAGGTGGAGCTGATGACCGGCCCCGGCGACGAGTTCCTGGCCTTCATGCGCCGCCTGCGCACGGCGTTCGCCGCCGACATCGCCGATTTCCGCAGCGTCATCGTGCTCAGGGAATTGAAATACGGGCAATATCCTGCCTAGATCAATTACTGGCAGATCGGTTTACGGTTGACGGTAGACGGTTGACGGGAAGAGAAGCAGTAATAGTAAAACTAAAATTCCAAGCACCAAGCACCAAATTCCAAACAAATCCCAAATCCCAAATTCCAATTTCCAAAACGAAGACCCTTCCAGCGCCTTTTCTCTGTGAAGTGGTTTTCTTACTTTAAACTTTGTACTTTGAACTTTAAACTTTTGCTTTAAAATGTCATCTTCCCTCTTCATCTGACTTCTGTCTTCTGACCTCTGTCGTCTGACCTCCAACCTCTCACCTCTCACCTCTGACCTCTCACCTGATGCCGTTTTCTTACTTTTGCCTTTCTTTACCCCTTTACCTCTCCACCCCTTTACCCCTATAATCTATTCTTAATGATTCTCCCCGGGAGGCGCAGCATGAAGAACAAGACCATCACCCTTTCGGCTCTGGTCCTGGGCCTGGCCTTTCTTTCCCCGTCGTGCAGGAAGGAAAAGGACCTCTACTGGATCTCCTCGGGCGAGGGGAACGTCTCCTTCAACTCGACCCGCAACGAGACCTCGGCCAGGGTGTTCTTCACCCTGGTGAGCTGGAACAATATCGACGCCGTGGTCGGCGACTGGCGGATCGTCTTCAAGGCCAAAAAAACGAAGCTGCTGGAGGTCAACAGCGGCAACTTCCAGGATTACGTCCCATTCGCCGCCTTCGGCCTGGTCCGGCACAACGACACCTCGATCTTCATCCTGCAGAGCGTGAACTTCGCCGACGAAAACGACAAGCGCCCCTACGCGGGCAGGCTCTTTCCCGGCGATCCCCCGGACAACCTGGATGTTTTCGTGACCCTCACCGACGTCGACGGCCACACCGAGACCACCGAACAGAACCTGCTCGTCTACTATTCCGCGACGCAATAGCCGTTCCTGGGAATTTATGATCTTATAGTGTCAGTGTCAGTGTCAGCAAGAAATTCAATGAAATTAGTGGGAGTGATAGTGGTAGTGGTAGCAGGAGAGCCGATTGAATTTCAGTGGCAGTGTCAGTGTCAGCAGGAAGCTCTACGCGCAAAAGTGTTAGTGTTAGTGATAGTGTTAGCAAGATAGAAGATTGAATTTCAATTTCTGTGAACTTGTCAGTGACAGCAGAAAGCACAGGAAACAATTTGCTTCGAATCACGAATCACGAATCACGAATCACGACAGATCGCTTCCTTGCTATTTTCCTATGCCTTTCGCCCTACGCCTTACACCCTGAACCCTGCGCCTTGCGCAGGGTCCCATTCTTCCTTGTCACGCGTCACGTAGTTCATTCAACTTCCGTCCTGAGTTCTTTGCTTTGTTACCCTGCCGACAGCCTCAGGATCTCCACCAGCATGCGCAGGGCCTTTTCCATGTCGGCGACGAGGATGTGCTCCGTGGTGGAATGCTCGTCGCGGGCGCCGATGCCCACCACCGCCATCTCGATCCCCCGGTTGTTGTAGATCGAGGCGTCGGTGAAGCCGGTGATGAAGGTGGTCCGGGCCTTGATGCCGACCGTTTTCAGCGCCTTCTGGGCGGTGGTCACGGTCCAGGCGTCGGGGGCGATCTCCACCGCCTGGCACAGGTTGTCGACCTTGACGGTTGCCTTGGCGCCGAGCTTGGCCACCTCGCGCCGGATCGTCTTCTCCATCCTGTCGGCCAGGGCGCGGGCCTTGCGGTGCTTCAGGCTGCGGCACTCGGCCAGGAAGCAGGCGGTCGCCGGGACGCCGTTGCGGATGATGCCGCCGCTGATCACGCCGACGTTGGCCGTGGTTTCATGGTCGAGCCGCCCCAGCTTCAGGGCGGCGATGGCCCTGGCGGCGGCGGCGATGGCGTTGATGCCCTTCTCGGGCTCCATGCCGGCGTGGGCCGAGCGCCCCTGGACCTCGACGTCGATGGCGAAGTAGGAGGGGCCGCCGATGACGATGGTGTCGAGGGTGTCGTTGTCCAGCAGAAAACCGCGCTTGGCGGTTATCAGTCTGAAGTCCATATTCTTGACGCCGAACAGCCCCACTTCCTCCTGGCGGCTGATGGCCACCTCGACCGGCGGCCTGACCTTGGCCACGCGCAGCGCCTCGAGCATCTCGGCGATGCCGGCCTTGTCGTCGGCGCCCAGGATGGTGTCGCCGGCGGAGCGGATCACGCCCTTGACCAGCTTCGGTTGGATGCCTTTTCCGGGCTGGACGGTGTCGGCATGGCAGGAGAGCAGGACCGGTTCCTTGCTTCGGCTGTTCAGGGCCGGCAGTTTGGCCACCAGGTTGCCATAGGCGTCTTTTCTGGCGACAGCCCCCAATTTCTTGAATTCCTTCAGGAGATAATCGATGAAGCGGGCTTCGTTGCCCGATTCGCTGTCGATCTGCACCATCTCCATGAACTGTTTTATCATTCTCTGGGACATGCTTCACCTCGCAAATGGATTTCAGTTCATTGTATCGGTCGCGGCTTGTTTTGTAAAGTTCAGGGCTTGGTTCTTCGTGTGCTGCGCACGCGGTACAGGCGCTCCGTGAACCCTCCCTCTTTTTCAAACGTTTCGGCCTGGGCCGCGAGCTGCCGGTCCAGGAGCCAGCAGCAGATGTTCAGCAGGGAGAGCAGGGCGTTGGCCTGAAGGATTGCTGCCAAGGGAGTTGGAACGGACGTGCACGGACCCTCACGGACCGACACGGACAAGGGCGGAATTGATTCTTGTCGGTGCTCGTCCGTGACCGTCCGTGTTCGTCCCTCTTTCTTCAGGACCTCCAGCTCCTCCTTTTCCCATTTCAGGAGCTCCTGCATGCATTTGCAGCGCCTGCTCTTGAAGCGCGCCAGCGCCGGGTGCTCCGGCGGCCACAGCGGCAGGTCGCGCTGGCGCAGGAAGTCCTCGTAATCCAGGCGCAGCTCCTCCAGCGAGGCCCGGGCCACGTTGGTCAGCTTCATTTCGGTCTTCTTCGAGGTGCCCGAGGCCATGCTGCCCTCGGCGATGTTTTGCACTCCCGAGCGCGCCGCCTGCACCATCTGGTCATGGGTGCGGCTGCGGCGGTTGACGTACGACTCACAGAAGTGCACCGTGGCATCGTAGATCAGCTGGGCGATCTGGAAGCTCTTCAGCCTGCGATAGCCGCCGTGAACGGGGATCAATTCATTTTCCCTTTGCAATTTCGGATCCTCCTTCCATGCGTTTTACCTTGACAGCGATCGGGGGCTTTTGCAATGGGGGATTTTGTGATGATCTGCCCTCTGCTGTTCCCCGGGTCGGCCCTGCTGTTCCGCCGCTCGCGGCAGGGACCGGTAGCGTACCTTGCAGTCGCTCCATTGGAATGAGTATTGCAGGACACGGGTGCCAGGTTTTACATTATGACAATCGGCCCGGGGGCAAATGAGCAGGATGGCGAATTTGCGGGATGAGCCCGGAGGAGAAGCGGCCGCTGATCCCTTATTTGCAGGCCAGGACTCCATGGGCGGCCGGTTTCGGGACGATGCGCCGAAAACCGGCCGTGCGCAGGCGCTGCATGACCCCCGGGGCCACGCGCTTGCCCAGGGAGCTGCCCGGGTCGCCCAGGTAGTGAAACATGCGGCCGTTGGCGGCCAGCACGCGCCAGGCCTGGCGGTAAAATGTCCCGGCATAGAGGTCGCCCGCCAGGCTCATGCTGGGCGGATCATGGATGATGACGCTGAAGTGGCGGTCGGGGAATTTGCCGATCTCCTCGCTGCTGTCGCCGAGAATGCGGCGGATGGCGGGGTGCTGGAACAGCGCCTGCGACCAGGGGTTGGCGCGCGCCATTTCCACGACGCCGGGATCGATCTCGATGGTGACCACCTCGGCGGCACCGGCGGCCGCGGCGATGGCCGCATAGCCGAGCCCGGTGGCGGTGTCGAGCACCCGGCCGCGGACCGGCGCGGCGGCCCTGACCATCTCCAGCGCCGCCCGGCGCGGCGAGATGCCCTTGAAGCGGTGCATGGTGAAGCCGGCGATCATCAGCCCCGGGGCCTCCGCGGTCGGGAACAGGCGGCAGGGGCGTTGGCTCGACTCGGAAAAACCGCGGATCTCCTCGCAGGTGCCGTCCCGGACCCGGAAGCAGCCGTTTTCCGACCCGGCGATGGCCTGCAGTTGCGCCCAGGCGAGAAGCAGCCGCCCGTCGGCATGGACGCCCATGGCGTCGAGCCCGACCTCCTGCCGGTTGAGCCCGAGGTCGAGGGAGGTCCCGGCGGTCGGGCGGCCCGCCTCCCGGGCCCGCAGCAGCTCGGCTGCCTGGAACCTGGAGAGCACAACGAACGGAAGCGGGGAATGGTCGGATTCGCTCATCGGCACCTGATCCGGAGATTATGGCACGGCGGCCGCGGCCGCACAAGACCCGCCCGCATGGGAATGGGGGAGTGCTTGCATAAAGAACCGGGCATCTCTAAGTGGCGTCCCTAAGTGGCCAGGTGGCCCAAAGGGAGGTCCGCTTATGTTATCAATCGCCTTGAGCCGGTACTTGCATTAGCGTTTTGCTTCAGGTAGATTTATTTATGAGTCAACGATACCCTCTTCAAGCAGATGGGTGATGAGGCAATGCGGCGGATTGACATATTCACTGTTTATGGGTAATATGGGCCGCATTTTTGAATAAGCGACTTTGCTGAACGGAGGTATTGATGTTGCATGAACCGATTTCTGAAACGGGCACGGACCGCTCGATCCCCAAGAAGACAAGGCTGGGGATCTTCATGTTCCTTTTTTACATGGTCGTGTATGCAGGATTCGTTTTCATCGGCATGATGTTCCCCAGGGCCATGGGCGCGGAGGTGATCGGCGGCCAGAACCTGGCCGCCGTGTACGGCTTCGGCCTGATCCTGCTGGCGGTGCTCATGGGGCTGATCTACAACTTCTTGTGTACGCGCTATGAAGACAGGATGAACGCGGGAGGTGCGGAATGATCTACCAGGTCTCCTTCACCGCGATCGTCATCTTCGGCATTTTCGTTTTGTCCGTTCTCGGGCTCTCCTATTTCTTTGCCCGCAAGGCGAAATCCGCCAGCGGCTATTACGCGGCCGGCGGCCAGATCCACTGGCTGGTCAACGGCATCGCCTTCGCCGGCGATTATCTCTCGGCCGCCTCCTTCCTGGGCATCTGCGGCATGATCGCCTTTTTTGGCTATGACGGCTTTCTTTATTCCATCGGCTACCTGGCCGGCTGGGTCGTGGCCCTTTTCCTCGTGGCCGAGCCCCTGAAACGGATGGGGAAATACACGTTTGCCGACGCCCTGGACGCCAAGTTCAACTCCCGGTCCATCAAGCTGACCGCGGCCATCAGCACGCTGGTGGTCTCCATCTTCTACCTGATCCCGCAGATGGTCGGCGCCGGCGCCTTGGTCACCCCGCTTCTCGGCCTTCCCCATTGGCTCGGGGTCGTGATCGTGGGCTCGGTGGTGATCTTCATCGTGGCCACGGCGGGCATGACCTCGACGACCTACGTGCAATTCATCAAGGGTGCCCTGCTGATCGTTTTCTCCTTCGCCCTGGTGGTGATGGTGCTGAACAAGGGCATCAACCTGAGCCCCAGCAAGGAATACCACCGCTTCGTCACCCTGGAGGCTTCGCTGTCCGCGGGCCGGGTGCAGGGTGTGGCCCACCCCGATTACCGCGTGCTCGGCCAGCACCGGGAAGGGGAGCTGACGTTCGTGAAGCTGGAAAGGAACGGCGTGACCTCCTGGTGGAAGCTGGCCGCCGCCGGCGCGAAGCCCATTCTGGAGGAAGCGCTTTCCATTGTGTCCCTGGAGGACGGCACCGTCCTGTACAACGGGGAACCGAAGGAAAACAGGAAATTTTACCAGGTCGGGCATGTCAACAAGATCGTCGTCGACGGCAAGGAGGTCGCGGCGACGGGACCGCTGGGCCCCTTTGCCTTCCTCAACCGCATCAAGAACTCAGAGATCACCCGTTTCACCTCGAAAGCCTTCAGCTTCGGCTCCGAGAACGTCAGGCTCTTCTACCAGAACGTCACGCCGGGCAGGGAAGTGATCAAGCCCGGTTTGTATTACAAGCTCGACAAGGGGGCCACGATCTGGTCGCGCCTCGATTTCCTTTCCCTGATGCTGGCCCTGTTCCTGGGCACGTCCGCCCTGCCGCATATCCTGATCCGCTATTACACGGTTCCCAGCCAGAGGGCGGCCCGCAAGTCGACGATCGTGGCCATCTCGGCGATCGGGCTGTTCTATATTTTAACGCTGTTCATGGGCACGGGAGCCATGATCAACGGCGGCCTCGACGTGCAGAACTCGAACATGTCGGCGCCGCTGCTGGCAAAGACATTCGGCCTGACCCTCTTTTCCATCATCTCGGCCATCGCCTTCGCCACCATCCTGGGCACGGTCAGCGGCTTGATCGTCGCCGCCTCGGGGGCCGTGGCCCATGACCTGATGGACAAGTTCCTGAAGATCGAAATGAGCGAAAAGGGAAAGGTCAAGGCCGGCAGGATCGCCGCCGTCGCAGTGGGGATCGTCGCCATCATCCTGGGCATCATATTCGAGAAGCAAAACGTCAACTTCCTCGTGGGCCTGGCTTTCGCGATCGCGGCTTCGGCCAACCTGCCCGCGATCCTCATGCTCCTGTTCTGGAAGAAGACGACCTCCCGGGGGATATCCTGGGCCATCAGCGTCGGCGTGCTGTCCTCATTGGGCATCATCCTGTTTTCGCCCACCTTGTACGAGATCTATGGGCTGTCGCCTGCGCAAGCCCCGATCCCCCTGCAGAACCCCGGGATCATCTCCATCCCGCTTGGATTCATCACCCTGGTCGTGGCCTCGCTGCTGACCGGCAAGCGGGCCGCGGAAAAAGCATAGGCGGCGGTCCGCGGCAGGAGATGAACTGAGGGGAAAGATGCGGGTGGTCCGATGAGATTGGGAGTCGTCAGCGACATCCATGAGGACGCGGAACGCCTGGCCGAGGCGCTCCGCATCCTTGAAAAGAGGAATTGCGACGAAATCGCCTGCCTGGGCGACATCGTCGGATTCGATGTCCTGGTCTACCGCCACCTGAACAGCCGCAATGCCTCCCGTTGCCTGGCCATGGTCCGCGAAAATTGCCGCCACGCGGTCATCGGCAACCACGACCTGTTCGCCGTCCGCCGCCTGCCGGCGGGCAATTCCCTCTTCACCTTCCCCGCGGACTGGTACGCCATGGATTTCAGGGACAGGGAGGAATTGGGAAGGGGCAGCGTTTGGCTTTATGAACCGCGGGAGCTTTCCGCCATGCTGGGCAGGAAGGAGATCGATTACCTTTCCTCGCTGCCGGAGTTCCTGGCCGTTGAAAGCGGTGACGCTCGCGTCCTGTTCTCGCACTCCCTGTATCCCGACCTGACGGGGTCGCTGTTGTGGCGCCCCGAAAACGCCTGGGATTTTCACCGGCATTTTCAATTCATGGAAGCACAGCAATGCGCCTTCGGTTTTTCGGGCCATCTTCATCCCCCCGGCCTGGGGCGGGCCGATCGCGCCGATTTTTCCTTTTCGCGGTTCCGCAAGGTGAAAATGGGCGGGGAAATGGTACAATACGTATGTCCCTGCACGGCCAGCACCGGCGGCAGGAACGGGGTGCTGGTCCTGGACACGAAGCAGCGCACCGTCGAGGCCGTGCCCCTGAAAGCGGGGAGATATGCGATCGGGTCGCGCCGATGAGAAAAGAAAAAGCATGATCAACCGCAGGAACTTTTTCCTGAACATCATCCTGCCCACCCTCCTGGCCATCGGTTTGTTCATCGTCCTGATCTTCCGCTTCATCATCCCGTATTTCGAGCAGAACATGCTGAACGGGAAGAAGGAAATGATCCGCGAGCTGGTGCAGGCCTCGATCAGCATCGTTTCCCGGCATGAGCGCGATGCCGCCGCGGGACGGATCAGCGCTGACGAGGCCAGGAAGAAGGCGGTCGCCGCGCTGCGGCACCTGCGCTATGGGATCGACAACAAGGATTATTGCTGGATCACCGACCGTCAGCCGCGCATGATCATGCATCCCTACCGCCCGGATCTGAACGGCCGCGATCTTTCCGACTTCAAGGACCCCGAGGGCAAAAAACTCTTTGTGGAGATGGTCCAGGCGGTGGAGCGGGGCGGCGAGGGCTATGTCGATTACATCTGGCAATGGATGGACGACAGCGCGCGCCTGGTCCCCAAGATATCCTATGTCAAGGAATTCCGCCCCTGGGGCTGGATCATCGGCACGGGCGTTTATATCGAGGACGTGCGCCGGGAGACGGCGGCCATCCGCGGGCGCCTGACGCTGGTGTCCCTCGTGATCTCGATCCTGATGGGCCTGCTCCTGACGTTCATCGCCCGCCAGAACTTGTTCGTGGAGAAGCGGCGTTCGCGGGCCGAGTCCGAATTGAAGGAATCGCGGGAAAAGTACAAGGCCCTGGTGGAAGCCTCGACCGAAGGGACCTGGATGGTCCTGGAGGGGAAGACCATTTATGCCAACCCCAGGGCCCGCGAGATCCTGTCGGGGAGCGTGCTGGAGCGCATCAGCGAGGATCTTCATGAGATCGTCGATCCCGGCCGCGGACGGGACAGGCAGCGCCTCGCTGATTTTTTCAGGGAGGACGGGAACTATCTCCAGCTCGAGACCCGGATCCTGATGGCGTCCGGGAGTTCGGCGGCCGTCATCCTCTCCCTGTCAAAGGTCATGCTGGCCGGAAAACGGGGAGTGATCGCCATGGTCAGGGAACTCACCCCCGCGGAGAAGGAGGAAGGGGAGGGCGCCGGGTCCGTCGGCGGGCTGGCGCGGTCCGCCGAATTGCTCGGCGCCGGATTCTTCCGGGTCGCGCCGGGCCGCAAGGGCCGGATCATCGATATCAATGGCCGGGGAGTGGCGTTGCTCGGATATTCCTCCCGGCGGCAAGTGCTGGATCTGGACCTGCTCGATTTCATCGCCGACCGGGAAGAATGGAAGGGATTGGTGCTGCGGCTTGGGCGCCAGGGCCTGGTCAGGGAGTATCCCCTTCATGTCCGGACCCGGGAGCGGGGGATACGCGTCTTTTCCCTTTGCGCGCAGGTCGATCGGGACGGCAGCGGCCGGGTGACCGGCACAACGGGAATTTTTGCGGACATCACGGAATTTAGGGAGCGGCAGGAATGGCAGGACGACGCGCTGCTGGAAATGCAGTCCACGCTCTCTTTTTTAAACCAGGCGCTGGGAACCCTCGCCGTTGAGCCCCTCTATTGCGGCATCCACGCCGCCATCCGCGAGGCGGCGGTGTTGATGACCGGCCACGACCGGGATGAACTGCTGCTCCGCACCCCTCAGGGCGAGGTCGTGGGCATTGTCACCGACCACGACATCCGCCGCCGCGCGGTCGCCGCCGGCCTGGACTCCAGCCGCCCTGTTCTTGAGGTGATGAGCTCGCCCGTGATCGGCGTGGATGAGAGCACCCCGGTCGCCGAGGCGATCCTCCTCATGCGCAGGGAGGGGATCGGCCGGCTGGCGGTCAGAAAAGGGGACCGGATCGCCGGGATGTTCAGGCGCGATGACTCGGACATGATGCTCCAAGGCAGCGAAAAAATGCTCCTGTCCCGCATCCGCAACGCGGCGACGCTGGAGGATATCCGCTCGGTCTTTCCCCGCCTGCCCGTCTTTGTCGGCGCCCTGGTGACGGGCGGTGCCCGCACCGGCCTGATCACGCGGCTGATCTCCTCCGTGACCGATGGCATCAGCCGGAAGCTGATCGCGCTGACCGTGACCGAACTGGGCGCCCCGCCGGTCCCATTCGCATTCATTGCCCTGGGGAGCGAGGGGCGGGCGGAACAGACGCTGCTGACCGACCAGGACAACGCCTTGATCTACCGTGACGTCGACGGCCCGCAAGCGGTCATGGTTCAGGACTATTTCCTGCGCTTCGCCTCGCGGATGAACGAACTCCTGGCCCGGTCGGGCTTCGCATTGTGCAAGGGCGGGATCATGGCCGGGAATCCCCGCTGGAATCAAAGCCTGTCGGTCTGGAAGCAATACTTCAGCCAATGGATCGCGGAGCCCGAGCCGCAGAATCTTCTGGACATCACCACGTTTTTCGATTTGCGCGCGGTGCATGGCGACCGGAGCCTGGCGCAGGACCTGAACGGGCATATCGCGGTCGCCTTGAAGGCCCATCCCGCGTTTTTCGCTCACCTGGCCCGAGTCTGCATGGGCTACAAGACCCCGCTGGGGCTGTTCGGGAAAATTCACACCGAATCCGGGGCGGGACGTGAAAACAGCGTCAATATCAAGAACGCCACCCGGGTGATCGTCAACCTGGTCCGCTTGTATGCCATGGTTCATGAGATCGGCGAGACCAACACCATCCAGCGCATGCGCCGCCTGTACGAGCGCGAGATTTTCAGCGCCCCGTTCCTTCATGACCTGCTCTATGCCTTTGATTTCCTGCATGTCCTCCAGTTTCGCAGCCAGGCCAAGGCCTTCAGGGAAAACCGGGATATGGACCATTTTGTGGAGTTGCGGGACCTGTCCGCCATCGAGATCGATACCCTGAAGTCGATTTTTTCCCAGATCGGTCTCTTTCAGTCCAAGCTGAAGCAGGATTTCGCGATAAAAGAGTGATCGCGGCCCGGACCCTGCCTTGCCGGCACCGTCCTTAAGGCTCGTTACCAAAGACCGGGAACGAGGCGATAGGGTACCCGGCGGGCAGTAAGCATGGGCCAGCAGAATGGCAAGTAACAGCAGCATCCTGAGAACGAGAAGAACCGGTTTCATTTTCATGCCCGATAATGTCAAGGCCGGAGCGGTTGCCGGATGGGGGTCAATCGATCACGAAGGGTGGAGTTGGATCGCCATGCCGCCCGGGTTTGCCTGAAGAATGGATGGCGCGTGCAAAAAAGCATGCAGCGGCCCCGTTCGCTCGTTGACTTGCCCGGGGCCGGGAGATAGAATTTTCCCATCATGACAGCCGCGACCCGCTTGCCCGCCGGCATGCCCGCCGGCGCCGCCTCCACCGCCGGGCTGAGGGAGATCGCCGACCAGGCCTTCTCGCGCGCCGCCGGCGCGCCGCTGGTGGAGGGCAACGACGTCCAGCTGCTGCTCGACGCCGCCCGGAACTACCCGGCCTGGCTCGACGCCATCCGCGGCGCCGGGCACCATGTGCACCTCGAGAACTACATCATCCATGACGACGCGACCGGGCGCCGTTTCGCCGACGCCCTGCTGGAGCGCGCCGCCGCCGGCGTGCGCGTGCGCGTCCTCTACGACTGGCTGGGGTGCCTGGGCAGGGCGTCACGGCGCTTCTGGCAGCGCCTGCGCGCCGGCGGGGTCGAGGTGCGCTGCTTCAACCCGCTGCGCCTCGACCGCCCCCTGGGCTGGCTGTCGCGCGACCACCGCAAGATGCTCGCCGTGGACGGCCGCGTCGCCTTCGTCACCGGGCTGTGCATCGGCCTCCCCTGGGAGGGCATCCCCGAGAAGGGGCGGGAACCCTGGCGCGACACGGGCATCGGGGTGCGCGGGCCCGCGGTCCGCGACGTGGAGGCGGCGTTCGCCGACGTCTGGGCCATGGCCGGCCCGCCCCTGCCCGATGATGCCCTGGACGTTCCCGCCCCGGAACGCGCCGGCGAGGTGAGCATGCGGGTGGTGGCGAGCGTGCCGGCCACCTCCGGCATGCTGCGCCTGGACCTGCTCGTGACCGCGCTGGCGCGCCGGCGGGTCTGGCTGAGCGACGCCTATTACGCCGGGTTCGCCGCCTACGAGCAGACGCTGCGCGCCGCGGCGCGGGACGGAGTGGACGTGCGCCTGCTCGTGCCCGGGGCCTCGGACCTGCCGCTGGTCAAGACCCTGTCGCGGGCCGGCTACCGCGCGCTGCTGGAGGCCGGGGTGAGGATCTACGAGTGGAACGGCACCATGCTGCATGCCAAGACCGCCGTGGTCGACGGCCGCTGGACGCGGGTGGGCTCGACCAACCTCAACATCAGCAGCTGGCTGGGCAACTGCGAGCTGGACGCGGTGATCGAGGACGAGGCCTTCGCCCGGACCATGGAGGAGGCTTATCAGCGCGACCTGGAGAACGCGACCGAGATCGTCCTGGGCCGGCGCCGGCGGATGTGCGCGCCGGGCGGTGACGGCTGCGGGCGCCGCGCGGTACGCGGCGGCGGCGGCGTGAGCCGGACCGCCGCCGGGGCCATCCGCATCGGCAACGCCATCGGCGCGGCCTTCGCCGACCGGCGCGCGCTGGAAGCGATCGAGTCGCGCACCATGGTGCTGGGCGGCCTGCTGCTGCTGGCGCTCGCGGCCGGCTTCGCCCTGTTCCCGCGCCTGGTCGCCTATCCGCTCGCCGCGGCGGGCGCCTGGATCGCCGTCACCCTGCTGGTCCGCGGCCTGCGCCTGCGCAGCCGTCCCCGCCGGGACAAGGGGCCGGGCGGGGAGAGCTAACGGGGAGGGGATGGGGTCAACCATAGAAAGCCACAATGCCCGGATGACGACTTCGTTCAGCCGGGACCCTGTCTTCGAATACGTCACCGGCAAGGGATATCCAGATCAATAAGGCGGGGGATCGGGCAGGGAAGAAAACAAGCGTGGCCGGGGAGGATCGTTTCCCGAATGCATGATTCCTCGTTATTTCCTGTCTTTCAGCTGCTTCTTGGCCGTTTTGATGAACTTGCCGAAGTCCCTGTCCTTCTTCCGCTTCTCCACGAAGGACAGCTCGTGATGCTCCGACTCCTTTTTCAGCTTGACATAGCTTGCATAGCGGTCCGCGTCCAGCCCCCCGCCCTCGATCGCCGCCCGCACGGCGCAGCCCGGCTCCCCGCTGTGGCTGCAGTCGGCATAACGGCAGCCCCGGGAGAGGTCGAGGATTTCCGCGAAGCTGTCAGCCAGCGCCGCGCCCGTTCCCAGCATGCCCAGTTCCCTCATGCCCGGGGTATCGACCAGCAGCGCCCCCTGCTCGAGGACGATCAGCTGGCGGCGCGAGGTGGCATGCCTGCCTTCCCCGGTATGGCTGGTGGCCCTGGTCGCGAGCGCCTCCCGGCCGAGCAGGCGGTTGATGAGCGTGGTCTTGCCGACGCCCGACGATCCGAGCAGGCAGTATGTCCTGCCCGAAGCCAGGAGCCGCCGGAATTCATCCAGCCCGGCGCCGGTCGCATTGCTGACGGTCAGGATCCCGGCCGTGATGCCGGCCCGGCGGATGGCCGCGACCGTCTTTTCCAGCCCCTCCGGGGTGACCAGGTCGGTCTTGGTCAGGATTAGGACCGGCTCGATGCCCCCTTCGTTGGCCATCACCAGGTAGCGGTCCAGCCGGTGCAGGTTGAAATCATAGTGGCACGACTGGACGATGAAGGCGGCATCGATGTTCGCCGCGATCATCTGGAAGTCCACCTCCCTGCCCGCCGATTTGCGGCGCAGGAAGGTCTTTCTCGGCAGGATGCCGTGGATGACGGCCAGGGTTCCCGCGTTGTGGTACTGAACATAGGCCCAGTCGCCCACGCAGGGCAGGTCGGCGGGCGACCCGGCATAAAAACGGAACTTGCCCGCCAGCTCGGCCGTGAGCTCGCCGGCTTCATTTACTATCAGATAGGCGCCGCGGTCGACCGCCGAGACGCGCGCCAGGGAGTGCGCCGCTGACAGCGTTTCATCGACGCGCGCGGCGAACCAGTCGTCAAATCCCAGCTCTTGCAAGCGGATCCTTGTCTCTTGCTCGTTCATTTTCGTTGCTCCTTTTCTGTGCTTGTCAGATGGAATGGTTGTCGCCTCTCTTTCGAGCAGGCGCAGCGGACAGAGGAAGCGTTAACGAACAAGGACCATGTGCCCTGATCATACATGACCCTCGAGCGCCTGTCAAATCCCGGTCCCATGGATGCCGCTGCGCGCGCGGACCAGGCGCTCGCCGGATCCCCCTCTTTTTCGCGGCGCGCCGCGGCATCGTCGATCCGCCGCGCGATCCGGAGGCTTTTCAGCCGGCAACAGCCGCCGCGGGCGGGGATCGACCCGGGTCCGGTTTAGCGGCTGAAAATAATCTTTCCCCGCTGTTTTTCGAGATATTCTTCTTCGGCTCGTATTTGAATCCATGAAACAGAGCCGGCAGCAGACGCCTGCGGGCACCCGGAGGTGAACATGAAAGGAATGATTTTGGACAAAGCGCACGGGGACGGCTGCCGGCGGGGCCACGGCCGACGCCGGCTCTGCTGGCTGACGGCCGTCGTTTTCGCGCTGGCCGCCCTGCCGCTTCCGGCCGTCACCCTGATCGCGCCCAACGGCGGCGAGAGCTGGGTCATCGGCTCACCGGTCACGATCACCTGGACGCCGACCGCCGCCGGGGTCGAGGTGCGCATCGTTCTTTTTCGCGGCGGCACGACCGAGGCCCACCGGGTGGGCAGCATCAAGAACTCCACCCCCGGGGACAGGGGGTCCTTTGCCTGGGAGGCCGGCAACTTCGTCGGCGGCCGGGCGGTCGCCGGCGACGACTACTACGTGCGCGTCCTGGTCATCGACGGCGCCGAGGCCGACGCGAGCAACGCCCCCTTCTCCCTGCTGGGCACGATCAGCGTCACCACGCCCATGGAGACCGCCGCCTACGAGGCCTCCACCAGCATCATGAACGTGGCCTGGAGCGCGGCCGACGTGGGCGGCAACGTGCGCGTCGACCTGGAGCGCCAGGACGGGCCCGAGCGCTACGTGATCCGCGACGCGGTGGCCGCCGGCGGCTCGCCCCTGTCCTGGCCCATTCCCCTGGCCACGGCCGAGGGGACCTACCGCGTGCGGGTCAGCCAGGGAACCACCCAGGGAAGCAGCGGCCGCTGCCACATCATGGCCTATCGCCCTCCCCACGTCAGGGTGCTGCAGCCCAATGGCGGCGAGGAACTGGTGATGGGGCGCTCGTACCCGATCCGCTGGCAGCCCCACGGCTTGAGCGGCAACCTGCGCGTCGAGCTGCTGAAGGACGACCGCCTGGTCGGCACGCTCAGCGCGAGCTCGCCCGTGGGCGGCATGTGCTCCTACAACTGGGACGGCAAGACCTGCGGGACGATCAAGCTCCTGGCGCGCGGCGGTTACAAGATCCGCGTGACTACGTTGGACGGGCTGCATACCGACGTGTCGGACGCCCCGTTCTCCCTGGCCCTGCCCCCCAACATCATCCTGTTCGACCCCCAGGGAGGCGACACCTGGATTTCGGGGACGGTCGAGGAGATCCGCTGGAACGCGACGAAGCTGGACGGCTACCTGGTCACGATCGACCTGTACTTCCCTGACCCCAGCCGCCCCGCAGGCGTCGGCGGCTTCCGCATCGCCCGCGATGTGCCGGGGACCGACCGGCGCTTCCCCTGGACCGTGGGCACACTCCTGAACACGGGAAGCGTGCGCTTCTCGCGAGGCTTGAAAAGCGGCTGCACGATCCGCTTGCTCGCCAGCAAGGACACGTCGGTGCTGGTCAGCGAGAGCAAGCCCTTCAACATCGAAACCCGCTAGGGACCGGCAGCCGGGGGCGCATTCTGATGGGCGTCCCCGACAGCCTCCTTCCTTCGGTTGCCTGCATGCACTTTGCCGTGACGGCGATGGAAAGCTTTGGCCATGGGGGATTTTGTGATAACTTGCTCTCTGCTGTTCGTTGGGACGGCCATGAAATTTTCAGGGAGAACATGCTGAAAAAGAAAAACATCATCCGCATCGCGCTCGCGACGGCCTTCATCTTGCTGATCCCCCTGGCGGCGATGCAGTTCAGCGATGAAGTGGACTGGAACCGGTTCGATTTCGTCGTCGCCGGCGCGCTGCTGTTCGGCAGCGGCCTCGCCTTCGAGCTGGTCGCGCGCAAGTCGGGCGATACCGCGTACCGGGCCGCCGTCGGCGTCGCGGTGGCAACGGCGCTCCTTCTGGCCTGGATCAACCTGGCCGTGGGCATCATCGGCAGCGAGGACAATCCCGCCAACCTGATGTATTTCGCGGTGCTCTTCGTCGGGATCCTCGGCGCCGGTATGGCGCGCCTGCGGCCGCGGGGAATGGCGCGAGCCATGTTCGCGACGGCGATCGCCCTGGCGCTGGTCCCGGTGATCGCGCTGGCCGTCGGCAAGTCCCAGGCTCACGCCCTGCAGGAACCTCCCGGCGTGTGGGGGGTATTGGCCCTGAATGCGTTCTTCGTCATGCTGTTCGTCGTGTCGGCCCTGCTGTTCCGCCGCTCGGCGCAGGATCGGTCGGCAGGGTCCGCGGCTTGACCCGCCGCCGCAGGAGGACGCGATGTGGGTGTTGAACAGGGGCTGGTGGTGGACATGGGTGATCCTGCTGGCCCCGGGCGTGGTGGCGCTGACAATCGGCATCCTCGATCCCGGCGCCCGTACCAGCGACGACAGCCTGTCGCTGCGGGCGTTCGGCATCCTCTGGATATTCCTGCAGCTCCTGATCATGGGCGCCATCTTCTTTTTCATGAACCGGCAGAAGCGGCGGGCGGCATATTTCCGGGAGAACGGCATCCCCGGCACCGCCACCATCCTCAGCGCCGACACGACCGGCACCACGATCAACGACATGCCGCAGATCGAGCTGCAACTGGAGATCGAGGTGCCCGGGCGCAACCGCTACACGATCAGCGACCGGCGCTGCTGGAACCCGCTCTCGCTGGCCATGCTGCAGAAGGGGGCGAAGCTGCCGGTGCTGGTGGACCCACTGCGCCCGAAGAAGATCATGTTCCCGGACGACGGGCGTTTATAGGCCGGGAGAATTGGGGTCAGGTCTTGAATTATCAGATCGATCTTCAGGAAAACGTTTTTATAGCTTAATTTGGGCTTGCATTATTAAAACCGATATTTCAAGACCTGAACCTAATGCCTGCATAAGATCAAGAACTGATGCTCAATGGTTCAGGTCGTCGGGGAAAGGCGGCGACGTGGCGGCGATCGCGTGCTGGAAGCCGATGGCGCCGTCCAGCGCCAGGCGCAGCGCCATCTCGCGCAGGCTGAGCAGGCCTTCCTCCCGGGCCTGGCGGATGATGGCGCATTCCGGCACCGGCCCGGCCAGCAGCCGGCGCATGTCCCGCGAGATGGGCAGCACCTCGTAAATTCCCCGGCAGCCCGCGATTCCGGTTCCGCGGCAGGCTTCGCAGCCCGGGCCCGGGCTGAAGACCGGCACGTCTCCCTCCCCGGCCACGGCCAGTCCGCTGCGGCGGATTGTCGCGGCCGGCACCGTTCCCGGTTGGCGGCAGCCTGGGCAGAGCAGGTTCAGCACCCGCCCCGAGCAGACCAGGCTGAGGCTTTCCGCCAGCAGTTCCCGGTCTTGCCGGATTCGTTTCTGTTCTGACTGCGGAAACTTCTCATCGCCGGCGAAGCGCTGCAGACGGATCAGGCAGAGAATGACTTCCCCGGCGTGTATCCCGGCCACAACCAGCCGCTCGCGGGCGCTGGCCAGCGCCCCGACGATCGGCTCGTAATAACGGATTTCCTGCACCAGCAGCACCCGCGGGTCGTCGGCCAGGGCATTCGCATAGAAATTCTCATAGTTGCCGCCATAACCCAGCTGGATCTGCCTGGCCCCGGGGAGGCGGAACTTGCGCGGCGCCTCGATGGTCGTGACGCTGTCGCCGCGGAGCAGGCGGCGCATGACCGCCGAGTAGCAGACGATCGACTTGCCGCTGTGGGTGGGACCGGTGACGAGCACCATGCCGGCCGGGGCGTCGACCGCCTTCTTGAGCGCCGCCAGGCCGGAAGCGTCGAAGCCGAGCTTGTCCAGGTCGAGGTCGAAGGAGATTTCGCGCCTGGCGAAGGTGAAATCAAAGATGGGTCCGTGAATGCCCGTGACGGTGCTGACGAAGAGGTCGTACCACTTCCCATCGCCCAAGGCCAGCAGCACCACGCCGTCCTGAGGAAGGCTGTAATGATGAAAGTTGCACTTGAGGAACAGGCGCGAGACCTCCTCGCCGAATTCCCGGTGCAGCGTGGCCGGAAAGCGCATCACCTCCCGCCATTTGCCGCCCGTCTTTTCGCGCACCCGGGTGTACTCTTCCTGCGGCTGGACCGAGAAAACGAATCCCGGACAGCGCAGGATGGCGAGCAGGACCTCCTTGAGCACCCGCAGGCCCGGGCCGTCGCCGGCGTCGGCCTGGGCCAGGCTGCTTGCGTTAAGCACCGTGAAATCGCCGCCCAGGAACTCCAGGTCGGAGGGGACGTTTTCCGAATATTCGCTTTTCTCTCCCATGGCTCCCTGCATTCTACCCCCCGATCGATTTTCTTTCAATTCCTGCGGCGGTTGGGGCGTGAGATGGTGCTGGTTTATTTTCTGGCCTGAGGGACGATGGGCTAAATCTTGCAAACTCCGTCTGAAAAGCATTAGAAGAATACAAGAAATGATCTACCGTCCACGTTTTATCGGGAAAATACTGGGGGAACCAGGCGATTGATAAGATCCAAAGGGCTGGACGGAATGGGGAATGTGAGGTATACAGAAGGAATGAGGAACAGCCGCCGGAAGGAGCCTTGAAAGAAAAAGGCAAAAGGAAAAAGTGAAGAAAGAGATCGACTCTTTGCTTGCTGCTAACACGAACACAAATACTGACACTGAAAGATCGTTTCAGCGTTCTGTTGTTCTGTCCGAAGCCAAAAATGCCTTTGTCCTGAATTCGTCCTGGACCCAGCATGGCCCCAGCCACTGGCTGCAGGTGGAGAAGAACGCGGTCATGCTGGGGGAGCATACCCCGGGATGCGACATGGAGGTCGCCAGGCTGTTCGCCCTCCTGCACGATTGCCGGAGGCAGAACGAGGGCCGGGATCCGGATCACGGCGCCCGGGCGGCGGATTTCGCCCAGGAGCTTTTCGACAAGGGGATGCTGCGCCTGGATCCCGGCCGGCTGGCCGTCTTGAAATACGCCATGACCCATCACAACAACGGGCAGGTAAGCGACGACCCGACGATCGGGATCTGCTGGGACGCCGACCGCCTCGACCTGCCGCGGGTCGGCACCGCTCCCAACATCAGCCTGATGTCCAACCAATATGCCAAGAAGTGGCTGCGATTGCATTCTGCAAAAACATTCCGGGGTTGATCATCGCAGAAATACATGTCCCCGTCCTGGCACGACCGGGTTACCTGTCCCAAAATCGGCAATCAAAGTGGTGTCGGCCGAGACCACCAGCCCCGGCTCGGGATGGGCGGCGTAACTGGTTCAGTCTTCACCGGCATAAATTCAGAAAATTGAATTTATTTCGCTCCATTCCGGCCTATTTGAAAAAAGTTTTCAGCAGCGGGAACAAACATGCGCTCGCTGTCGTACCATTTCTGGAGGAAGAGAATCCACATGAAAAAAACAGTGATTTTTATCGCCGCACTTCTAACATTGTCATGGATCGTTCCGGGTTTTATCTTCGGCCGGGAAGCCGCGGCCAACGATCCCGTGTTGAATTTCGAGCATGTCTGGAAGACCATCGACCGCAATTACGGCCAGTTCCAGGTCAAGCACGTCGACTGGGACGCCCTGTACCGCGTCTATCGCCCCATGGTCACGGCAGCGACGACCGACCAGGAATTGTGGGACATCCTGCTGGCCATGCTGGATCACCTGAACGACGCGCACCTGGCCCTGGCCGACGGCAAACGCCGTATCGGCGGTGGCCGCAACAACGGGTTGTTTACGAATGATGAATTTTCCCTGGAGCTGGTGAAGTCCAAATATCTGCAGGGCAAATTCACGGAAGCCCTGGGCGGCAGCTTCATCAGCGGCTGGCTGGCCGCAGGGGTCGGCTACCTCTACATCGGCGACCTGAAGGACGGTTTGGATCAAATTACCAAGACCATCGATGCCATGATGGCCGAGTTCGCCAAGGCCAGGGTCATGGTCGTCGACGTGCGCAACAACCCGGGCGGCACCGGCCGGGCCGTGGAGATCGTGGCCGGCCGTTTTGCCGATTGCCGGCGCCACTTCGAAACAAACCGGACCCGTTATGGCCCGAAGCATGACGATTTCTGGCCCGAAAACTTCCGCCACATCGAACCGGGCGGCCCGCTGCAGTTCACCGGGCCCACGGTCCTGCTGACGGACCGGATCAGCGCCAGCGCCGCCGAAGGCTTCACCATGGCCATGCGCGTGCTGCCGCATGTCACGGTGGTGGGCGATACCACCGAGGGGGCTTTTTCATCGCAGTTTCCCGAAAAAATGCCCAACGGCTGGACCCTCTGGGTGGCCTACAAGGAAAGCCGGGACCATGAAGGCGTCTGCTGGGACGGCGTCGGTATCCCGCCCGACCTGCGCGTCATCAACACCGCGGCCGATATCGCCGCCGGACGCGACCGGATGCTGGAATTCGCCAGGATGTACCTGGAAAAGGGTGCTCCCGCGCTCCAGGATGAGGCGAAAAGCCTCGTGGATGTAAAAATATCATTGGTGGATGAATACGTACGACTGGCGAAGGACAAGGGGGCCGAAGCGGCGGTCGCCATGCTCAACCGCGAAAGAACGGCAGGAAGCGGGTTGTACTATTTCGTCCCCGACGAAGTGATGCAGCAGGCGGTTTCGTTCCTGGCACGCCGGCAATACGCCGAGGCCGTCGGCCTGCTGCGCGCCTGCCGCGAGGACTTCCCCAACCTCGCCCACACCTATGCCCTGATGGCTCAGGCCTATATCGGTTTGGGTGATGTCGCAAGCGCCGAGGCGAGCATGAAAGAGGGCGAAACAATCGAGCCGATGTTCTCCTGGGAACGGTCGCAGATCGAACAGGCCAGGCTGGCGCTGCGCAAGGCCAAGTTGGGTTCCGCCGGCGAACTTTTCGGCAAGGCCCTGGCCGAGGGCGGTGTCCCGGCCGCGGAGAAAAAGCTCCAGGAGCTTCTGGCCGGGCGCGAGAGCAACGGCCCGGTGTTTGACGAGGGCGATTTCAACGCTCTGGGCTACCGGCTGCTGCAGGAGAACAACATCGATGCCGCCCTCTTCGTGTTCGAGAAGAACACTCAGCTTTTCCCGGGCTCAGGGAATGCCTGGGACAGCCTGGGGGAGGCCCTGGCCAAGGCCGGCCGGAAAGAGCAGGCGATCGCCAGCTACCGCAAATCGCTGGAATTGGACCCGAACAACCGCAACGGCCGGGAAATGCTCAAGAAGCTGGAACAGTAGCTCGAATTAAAAATCGATCCCCAGGAGAATGGAATGAAAAAAATCACCGGAGTCATGCTGGTTATACTGCTGGGCTGCGGGTTCATGGGGGCCGCGCCCGAAGGGGAAGACGAGGCGGCCATCCAGGCGGTCATTTTGAGCGCCTATCGTGACGGGCTATGCAACGTCGGCGACGTCGAGCTGGTCAAGCAAGGCTTTCACCCCGAGTTCCGCCTGCTGGGGATCAAGGACGACGCCCTGGCCATCCTGCCCATCGCCGACTGGATCAAAATGACCGAGGCGAAGAAGGCGGCCGGCAAGTTCCCTCCGGCGAACCTGGTGAACATGGATCTCCCGCTCATCGACATCACCGGCAACGCGGCCGTGGCCAAGGTGAAATTTTTGGTCGGCGACAAGCACGTCTATACCGATTACCTCTCCCTCCTGCGCTTCGCCGCGGGCTGGAAGATCGTCAACAAGATTTATACCAGCCATTAAACTTCAGTGGGGCGGTGGTGTCAGGTCTTGCATTATGACAATTGGCCCGGGGCGATGATCGTCGCAACAAAAAGCCAATCAATCGGCGATTTTCGGGCAATGTTCTGAGAGCGAATGCCCGGGCCAATGTCGCCGGTAAATCAACGCGCCAAGGATGTTCGCGGAAGTCATCCTGCAGGACCCGGCAACGATTCCCACGGGGACGCCTGGCATTGAATTGAAAACCCACCCTCCTCGTCCTATACTCTGTTTGGAAGAGGAGGGGATATCATGAAAACTCGCATGATCGCATTGTTCCAGGCCTTGATCCTGGCCTTGTTTTCGGCCACGGGGATCGCGGCCGAAGGCAAGCGCAAGATCGAAATAGGAAAAGGCATGGCGGGCATGATCGGCTACGGGACACTGATGTCCCGGTCCAGCCTGGAGCAAACGCTGGGGCATCGGTACGAGGGACAGGCCCTCCCGGTCCACGTGAGGGATTATGCCCGTGCCTGGGCATTGCGCCGTCCCTTGAACGATCCGCAGGCAGGATCCGCACCAGGCCAAAGAATCGCCGCCAGCTTTTCGCGGGGTGATGAGCTCGTGCCCTTCGAGGGCATGGTGGAACTGAATGTCTATCCTGAAAAAAACGGCAGGATGAATTGCATCCTTTATGTTCTGGCCGGGGAGGACCTGAGGCGAGTCGATAAAAGGGAAAAAGCCTACCGAAGAATCGATGTCACCGAGCGGATCGAGGAATACGAGTTCTCGAAAGGCAGGGTCTATATGTATGAGGGGCTTCCCGGGCATCCGGATACCGCTGCGGCCGATGCCGGGAAATATGTCCTCATCAGGGAGTATGTCGACCAGGTGACCGCGGCCTGCGACGGGATCGGCAAGGAATTCAGGGCTGAATTCGATCGATCAACGAGGCCGATTGCCCACCCGGTCATTTCCTTCCTGGCGATCAAATGGGAGAATAAGTAGGGGATTGGGAGCTGGGGACAGCCAATCCATTTCAGAGTTTATGGGGAACAATGATTTCGATTTCAAGGGTGCCTCCAGGAAACTGAAGGCAGAGAACGAAAAGGTCAAAAGGGCGAAAGAGCAGTTGGCCAGGCTGAACAAGGAATTACTGGCCCTGAAAAAGCAAGCCAGGATCGCAAGAAAGGCTTTCGAAAATGTTCGCGTTTGAAAAGGAATTCATCGGTCTCCTGAAGGAATTTCAGCAAAAGGGAGCCCTGGAGCATCTGGTCCTGATCGGCAGCTAGGGGCGCTCTCGACAGCCCTGCGCATCGTTTCCAAGAGAGTGCTGCTGGCCACGGCCCTGGCGGTCGCGGCTTTGATCGCTGTCTTGGCCCTCGCCCAAAAAACCTGAAATGCGGGGCTGATGGGAGTCCCTGTCCTGTTCGATTCAGAAAGGAAAAAGACGGCTTTTTGCATAAGATCCGGCGGTTTGCTATAATTGTCCTAATGGAGAAAACGATCAGGATAGTGAGTTTTCGGGAAGCGGAGGAGCTGGACATCCAATATTGGAAAAAGGCGACAAAGGAAGAAAAACTGGATACCCTGCAAGTCCTGCGGGAAATATATTATACGTTCAAAAATGAGAACCGAAAAAGACTTCAAAGAGTTCATCGAATTATTAAACAAAAATAGCGTCCGCTACCTGATCGTCGGCGGGTACGCGTTTTCTTTCCACGCCGAACCGCGCTTCACCAGGGACATCGATTTCTTCGTGGAAGGCTCGGAGGAAAACGCGGAAAAACTGCTGAACGCCTTGGCCGGATTCGGCTTCAAGGACATCGGCCTTTCCAAGGTCGACTTCATCAAGCCCGGGGATATCGTCCAGCTGGGAGTGCCGCCGGTCAGGATCGACTTGATGACCTCGGTTACGGGGCTTGATTTCTCAGCGGCCTGGGAAAACCGGGTGAGCGGAAATTACGGCGGCATCCAGGCATTCTTTGTTTCCAAGGCCGACCTGATCCGGAACAAGACGGCCGTGGGCCGAAAACAGGATCTCAGCGATATTGACCGGCTGCAAAAAATTTAACCGCAACGGCCGGGAAATGCTCAAGAAGTTGGAACAGCAGCTCGAATTAAAAATCGATCCCCAGGAGGATGGAATGAAAAAAATCACCGGAGTCATGCTGGTTATACTGCTGGGCTGCGGGTTCATGGGGGCCGCGCCCGAAGGGGAAGACGAGGCGGCCATCCAGGCGGTCATCTTGAGCGCCTATCGCGACGGGCTGTGCAACGTCGGCGACGTCGAGCTGGTCAAGCAAGGCTTTCATCCCGAGTTCCGCCTGCTGGGGATCAAGGACGACGCCCTGGCCATCCTGCCCATCGCCGACTGGATCAAAATGACCGAGGCGAAGAAGGCGGCCGGCAAGTTCCCTCCGGCGAATTTGGTAAACATGGAGTTCCCGCTCATCGACATCACCGGCAACGCGGCCATGGCCAAGGTGAAATTTTTGGTCGGCGACAAGCACGTCTATACCGATTACCTCTCCCTCCTGCGCTTTGCCGCGGGCTGGAAGATCGTCAACAAGATCTATACCAGCCATTAGGCTTTAGCAAAAAGTCCTTTAACTTGGAGGACTACCTCTCCTTCCAAATGTGCGAAAAATATTTTACGTTATCCTCCTTCCCGGATATTGAAATTTCAAGATATTTCCTTTACCATCGCATCATCGGGGAAATCATTTTTCTATAATTCTCCGGTCGTTTCGCGCCAGGGGAGGCCGCATGGAAAACTTCATCGCCGTCGATATGCCCGGATTCTACCGCGTCATCGCGCTCAAGCCCTTCCGCAAGACGGAGGGCGTCGACTTCGACATCGTGCCCATGGAATACCTCCCCGCCATCCACGGCATCGACCGGGTGGTCCACCAGCGCGGCGCCATCTCGCCGGGCGCGGTCGCCGGCGTGGCCCATCCATGGTACATGCACCCCCAGCAGCAGGACAACCTCCTGGTCCTCGGCGGCAGGCGCACGGTGGAGCTCTATACGCCCCAGCACGGCGGCGTGGAGGCCCTGGTGGTCGAGCCGGAAAGGGTGACGAGCGCCGGCAGGACCGTCTGCGACCGCCCGGCGCTGGTCGCCTGGCCGCGCGGGGTCTTCCACCGCATCACCTCGGGCGAGGCGGGCTCGGTCTCGCTCAATTTCGCGGTGCGCGGCCCCGAATGCGACATGAAGACGAATTTCAACATCTACGACCTGGATACCGCCACGGGCGCGTTCACCCTGATACGGGAAGGCCACCTGGACCAATCCTAGTTCATGCGAGAATCGCTCCCGGCTTTGCCGCCATCGTGTGTTCTCAGCCGGTCCTTCGTTTGCCAGATTTGCGGTTGCGACTCTTGCCCGCCTTGGCCAGGTCGATGGGCGCCCCTTTCAAATCAAATGTAATAATGTAAGACCAATGGCCCCATATACGAAGAAACAAATTGTCATTTTTTATTTTTGAGACCCCGGAGGCTTATTCCAAGCCTTGAAATGGGGGCGGGCTAGAGCGTCGGCAACCGCCAGCTCCGGGCATAAGCCAGCAGCCGCAGTCCCAGCCCGAACAGGAAGATCCCGCCCAGGACGGCGGGGTGCAGGTGCAGCAGCCGATGGGCCAGGTAGACCAGGGACGCGGTCAGGATGGCTACCGTGCCGTAGAATTCGCTGCGCAGGAGGGCCGGCACCTCGTTGACCAGGGTGTCGCGGACGATGCCGCCGCCGACCGCCGTCAGGAAGCCCAGCAGCACCACGCCGAAGAAGCCCAGCCCCGCCTCCAGCCCGGTCAGGGCGCCGCTGATGCTGAAGGCGGCCAGGCCGATGGCGTCGGCCAGCACGAAGAATCGCGAGCGCTCGATCTCGCCCCGGCGGTGCAGGCGCAGCAGGACAGCCAGGACGACCGTGCCCGATACCAGCAGGATCGGCGCCGGACCGCGCAGGGCGTTGGGGATGCGGCCGCAGATCACGTCCCGCACCAGCCCGCCCCCGAAGGCGGTCAGCATGGACACGATGGCGATGCCGAGCAGGTCGAGCTTCTTGCGGCTGCCGACCAGGTAGCCGCTGAGGGCGAAGGATACGGTGCCGATCGCCTCGGCGATCACGAAGGGCGTATTCATGGCTGTCTCCCCGGGTATTCTACAGGAGTTGTCCCCGGGCTGGCAACAGGCAAATGAGGGACGGTACTCGATTATATGCACAAATCATGATCTGTTCTTTTTTTTCACAGCGATACATCGATCTATGCGAGTGCATCCTGACGCCGAAGAACTCCGGCAGCCTGGCAATCTCCTGATAGTTAAGTCCCCGCGGTCATTCAGCTGCAGCAGTGGTTGAAGCTGCAACTTGGTTCCGCCAAGACACTTGGAAAAATTCTTTGTCACTGCTCCTGGCAAGTATGCGTTCCCCTCCGTGTCTGCGGTTCACGCAATGATGGCATGCTCCTTCGGAGGTCAACCTCGCTCTTCTCATGAATGCAGTCGAAAATTCTAAAAACATATAAACAAGCACTGTCCCTCAAAGTCCGACGGCAGGCACCAGTTTTGCATTTGTAACAATGCAAGACCTGGTGCCGAGGTTCTTTTTTGAAGCCGCCGATGGTGTCGTCGCGGATCTCCTCCATGGAGCCGGTGCGGTCAAGGATCACGGAAATGTGGGTGTAAGCATTTTTGATGGGTTTTTTCTTTTTTCCATATCATTATTCTATAATCATTACCCTATCATTCCATGACATTGAAGATTTTATCTTTTTTCCTGATTTAGTGAATGAGAGTTGCAGCGGCGCGCAAAGTCACAAAGTCAAGCACCGTCCCCAATTACCCAAGTCAATACCCAGAACGTTGTGTTTTCATTGGTTGCTAGAAGGCAAAAACTCTGGATTATCTTTTAGGAAGGCCTGTTGACTTAATAATCAATTATCACTGATCAAAAATATTCCAAATTATAAATGATAACTATTTATGTGACTTTTTGTGTCTTGATTCGCCTTGCAGTTAGGCAATTTATAAGGGAATGATGAAAAATGTGACCTTTCACCAGAATGGTTGAATTGATGATTAGATGAATACATATAATTGTTGAGAAAGATGATGGAGGGGAGGCCTTTTTGTTGATAAGGCCGTGTTTTCAAGGAAGCTTGCGATGAAAGGATTATTAAAGCAGGATTAATTAAGGACAGATATTTAATATGCGGGGAGGAGGGGAAAATGAAAAATAGACCATTTTTAGAATTTCCATTGTTTGCAAAAATGGCTGTGTTCCTTGCTCTGATCTTATGGAGTGGACATGTCCTGGCTAAGGCGCGTTTTGGAACCGCCGGTCAAAAAGAGTTTCAGAGCGGTTGGGTCTCGACCATCAATTATGCCTGGAACCACTGTAGCTGGTTTAACAACGAACTGGACGACACTGACACAAAAGTTTTTTATTACAACTTGCATGGGGCAAAGTGGTGGTGGGAAGAGGGCGGAGATCAGCTGACCCTCGACAATGTGAATTTGTTCTATGCCATCACCCATGGAGGGGCATGGACGGATCGTTCGGTGTGGGCTATGTGGGATCAATTCCAACATGCAGAATCAGCAAGCATGCGCCTGGGCGATGAATCATACGGGCTGAGCATACTGGCGACGTACTGCTGCCAAACCTTGAAATTCAATGACGGCAGGATGTGGACACGGATGGGGCGAATTTTCAGGGGAGGGCTGCGCATCGCGGTTGGCAGCCATGACACCCTAAACGACGGGTACACCACGGACGAAGTGGGAGAGGATTTTGCCGACAACCTCCAGAAACGCAACACCATAAAGTGGTCCTGGAAAGACGCGGTTTCCGATTGGTACGCCTCACAGGACGCTACGGTGATGTCTGTGGGCAGGGATAAGACGGATGCTGAATACAGGCGTGATACGATGAAATGGCAGAATTACATTTCGGGCTATCCGCGCTTGAGGGACAATCAAATAGGCTACTATTGTTATTGGTATTGGAGCAACCTGTAAGTCGCATGAAAAATGAAGCGGTTCACGCGATGTGAATCTTTTATGGAGGAGAGAATGAATGAACTGAATGTCAGAAAAGTCCCATTGCAAAAAATGGTGGCTTTAATAATTTTTACGTTTGCCATCTTCTCAGTTGTTTACGCGGAGGACTTCGACTTCCGCAAAAAATCGGAGAAACGATCTGTCGAGGAAGGTCTGGGGCAAGCCCAAATCCCACTCCTACAGCGTATGCCCGGAATAGCAAGGAAATCGATGGCAACAATGCTCCTCAAGCGTTTTCAAAATACTCGTGATGCCATCACTACCAGTGGCGCAGCCAAAAAGCAGAAAAAAGGCAATCGCCTTTCGTACGTCGGAGATGGCTGGTACCTGGATGTGAACGGGGATGGCACCAATGTTCGCTACCGCAATTTCAAATATCTCGACAGCAAACCTGAACTTGCCTGGCCGGTATCCATGCGCCTTTCCAATGATCGGCTGGAAAAATTGGGCAGGGAATTCATAAAGAAAAATCTGTCAGAATACGTTGTGCTCGGTACCAATGAGGAGCTTGTTCCTTTCTTCACCGAACACGCCATCAGTGGCGGTGGGCCAGCCAGGGAAGGCGCCCCGATGGACGAAGAGAGGGTTCATGCAGGCATCATTGTGTTCACCCGGGCCATAAACAAGGTCAACGTAATTGGCGCCGGGTCGAAAGTGGCGATAATCTTCAATAATGAAGGGGAGGCCGTGGGTTTCGATTTCGATTGGCCTCGGTACAGTCCGACAGGCAGGCTCCAGATGGTACTCCCCGTAGCGGCCATAAAGGAACGCGCAAACAGACTCGCCACTAAAGACATCCAGTCCCTGGACGTAAAAATGAATCGATTTGAATGTGGCTACTATGATGCCGGGATGCTGAGACGTGATCTCAGGGCGGTTGTTCAGGCCGGATGCGCCATCCACTACTCTGAAAAGAAAATCATTGACCAGAGTGTTTACAAGCAAGATCCAAACTCGGGGCATGTCATGTCCGCCTATGTCGATTTTATCCCGATCGGAGAGACGGTAGAACAGGATAGGAAATGGGTGCAGGCAATGAGGATGTTGAATCAAACACCCGCTATTATTGCGGAACCGAAAGACGGACCCAAGTCGAAGTAAGCCCAAGCTGCTTAGAAGATTGTTGCGCTGAATTTTCCCGAAAAACCGGAGAAATGAAAGCGGGAGAATCAGCGATGCGAAGATTATTGCTTTTTTTGCCGAAAGAGAGATCAAAGTGGAGCTGGGAGTCCTTGAGGGACGGTGCTTGTTGGTATGCAATCAGGATATTTGAAGTGATTGTTTGACCGAGTTCGCCAGCATTAGGATGAACTCACTGGGGTCGATGCAACGGCATGAAAGGAATGCGAAAGAATGAGTTGTGCAAGAAAACAAGCACCGTCCCCAAACGACCGCTGCTCTCAGAACGATGGGGCGGTCAAATCAAAGCCATGGGGCTGGCTAACAGGAAACTAGGGACGGCTTGTGAAAACATGAAAATGATCACAAGCTCAACTCAAAAATAAAAACAAATTCACATGTTCACAATCCGTCCCTGAACTTTAAAATGGAAATTATCCGGGGAGCCGGGAAAATTTACTTATAAATGACAAAACGAATTCTCAATATTTAATTTTGTGACATGACTCTAGAGACTCCCTTTCGCCAAAGTAACAAAGTCAAGAACCGTCCCGAATTCCCTCTTGGCTTCCGTCCCCATTCTTTCCAAAGTCACAAAGTCAAGCACCGTCCCCAAATCATCCCCAAAGGTTCAATATTCAATATTCAAGTCAATCCTTGGTCAGGAGCTCTTCCAGCTTGGCTGCGACCCTTTCGGCCACGGGCGGATCGTAGTTGGCCATCACCGCCACTGTGTAGCCGAGGTCCATGTACATGGCCAAGTGCGAGTTGCTGCCGCCGGCGCCGCCGTTGTGGCCGATGATGCGGTGGCCGTTGACGAATTTTTCCTGGAAAAGGTAGGCGTAATGCGTTTTCGGGTCGCGCACCACCTTGCCGCTGGTCATCCGCTTGAAATTCTCGGCGCTCAGCAGCGTGCCGTTGCGCAGGGCGATGTCGAAATTCAGCAGGTCCTCGACCGTGGAATAGCCGCCCCCGGCCGGCCCGCCCTTCAGGGGGTGGATGCCGATGTTGCTGCGCCAGTCCGGGTAGGACCTGCCCAGGGGAGAGCCCTTGGTGTAACCGACCGCCAGGTTGTCCACCACGGTGGTAATGTCGTAGCTGTCGCTGCGCGTCATCCCGGCCGGCCCGTAGATGTATTTCCGGACATAGTCGTAGTAGCTCATGCCGCTGAGCTTTTCGATGATCAGCCCCAGGACCAGCGGGCCGCAATTGCTGTACAAGAACTTTTCCCCAGGCTCGAACTGCAGGGGATTGCGGTTGGCCAGGTTGTCGTAGTCGGCCACTGTGGAAATCTCGAGTATCTTGGGCGACTGGAAGTATTCCTCCCAGTACTGCCCGAGGCCTGAAGTGTGCGTCAGCAGGTGGTGGATGGTGACCTTGTCGCGCACGGCCTGGTTGGGGTAATCGGGAAGGTAGTTGCCGACCTTGCCGTCCAGAGCGAGCTTGCCCTGCTGCAACAGCTGCATGATCGCCGTCCCGGTGAACATCTTGTTCATCGAGCCCAGGTTGAAACGGGTGTCGGCGCGGTTGGGGACCTTGAACCCCTTGTCGGCGTAGCCGAGGGCTTTCTTGTAGATCGCTTTTCCGTCCTTGGCTACCAGCACGGCCCCGGAGAACTCGTCCCGGGCGGCCAGCTCGTCGATGAAGCGGTCGATGGTTTTTATCAGCTCCTCCTGGCTCGGCGCAGGAACGGGCCTGGCTGCTTCGTCCGGGCCGGCCGGGACAGGCGGCGGAGGCGGGACGGCCGCTGCCGGTATTTCGGTGGGGCGCTTGCCGGCGGGCGTATCCGGCAACGCTGTCTGGGCGGTCAGGAGCTCCGCCGCCGCTGTCCACAGCAGGACCAGTGCCGCCCAGGCAAGGAATCTTGTCAATTTCATCATATTCATGGTTCCTCCGCTCTGCGTTTCAGTAAAACTAGACTACAATTTCCCGAAAAAGGTTGCAAGCCTGTAGGGAGCATTGGGGTCAGGTCTCCAGATTCCAGGAATTACCATCTTTTGCACCTAAAAAAACCATCATTTTTAAATCCTTCACAGAATTTTCCTCTGGTCACCGTCGTTACAGAAAATATTCTCGCGCCTGTGTCCGCGTGAGATTACATGATAACAAGCAGGCTCATGCTCAACAGGCAAAGGTCGTGATATGATTTCATTTCAGCATATTCAATCGATTTATCAATTTGGTTCCTGGAATCTGGAGACCTGACCCCGTAGGCTTTCCTCAAAGTCACAAAGTCAAGCACCGTCCCCAATTGCCCCCATGTCAATCTCCTCGTCCCCGACATCGCGGGCAGCGAGACCGATTACGAAGCCGCGGTCTTCCGTGAGACGGGCGGGGAGGCAGAGCTCCTGGCTCGCCTTGAGGGGAAGACCCACTCCTGGCGCCCCTTCTTCGAGCCCTTCGGCGGCGACCGCTACCTGATCGGGCCCGAATACGACGAGCAGGTCGCCGCGGGCAACTATACCGTCGTCGTCACCAGCCCCGACAATACCGGCAAGTACGTCCTGGCCGTGGGCAAGATCGAGAAGTTCCCGCCCGGGGCGATAGCCCGGACGATCGTCGCCCTGCCGAAGCTCAAGCGTTACTTTGACAAGTCGCCGTGGACGGCCTACTTCAACCTGTCGGGCGCGTTCCTGCTGGTCACGATCGGCGCCGTCGCAGGCCTGGCAACACTTTTTTTCTGATACGGCGCCGGCGAACCCGGGTAACCTGTCGCCCCGATATCTCCCATTGCATAATAACAAGCACCGTCACCAGGGAACATTTTAATCCTGGCTGCGTATATGGGTTATGAATACAGGAGCCATTTCATGAAAACCAAAGGTCAATTCATCCTTTGCCTGGTTGTTTTAGCGGGATTTCTCCCCCTGGACAATGAGGCCTGCACCACGTTCCGCCTGAAAGACAAAAGCGGGGGGCTCCTTTTCGGCAGGAACTTCGATTTCCCCGCCGGCCAGGGGCAAATTCACGTCAACCAGAGGAACCGGCAGAAAACCTCCTACGTCGCCGCGCCGGAAAAGCCGTTCACCTGGACCTCCCGGTACGGCAGCATCAGTTTCAACCAGAACGGCCGCGAATTCCCCTACGGCGGCATCAACGAAGCCGGCCTGGTCATCGAGCAGATGATGCACGAGAGTCCGGATGCAAAGTACCCGTCCCTGGACGACCGCCACGGATTGGAGGAATTGCAGTGGATCCAATACCAGCTGGATGTTTCGGCCACGGTCGCGGACGTCATTGCCAGCGACCGGGCGGTGCGCATCTCGTTCACTTCGATCGCGCCGCTGCATTTCCTCGCTGCCGACGCCGGGGGCAACGTGGCCGTCATCGAGTACGTCGACGGCAAAATGGAGGTCCATGCGGGCAAGGACCTGAAATACCCGGCGCTGGCCAACGACACCTACGAGGCCTCATTGGCCGGGAAAGCATCCCTGGAAGCCGCCGGCGGCAATGGCCAGCCTGACCGCTTCGCCCGGGCGGCAGCCATGGTCGAGGCCTTCACTCCCGACAGCGGTCCGGCCCTGGAGTACGCCTTTGCTGTCCTTAAAAATGTTTCCCATGACGGGACTCAGTGGAGCATTGTCTATGACCTGGGGAAAAAGGCCATATTCTACCGTACCCGCGTCAACGCCCAAATGCGCCGCTTGGCCATGGACATGTTCGACTTCTCCTGCGCCGCTCCCGGGCTGTTCGTCGACATCGATGCCGATGACTGCGCCGCCGCGGATTTCAGGGCCAGCACCTATGAAAGCAACCTGAAGCTGATCGGCGGCGTGTGGGGCAGCGTGGACTTTTTAAAGGCCTTTCCCGAGGAGAGGAGAATTGCCCGGGCCAAATATCCCGACACCGTTGTTTGCGAGAAAAAATAACCGGGTTTCCTGGAGAGAAACATCTGACTCCGGGGACGGTGCTTGTATTTTTGCATAAATCATATTTCATTGTTTTTTTATAGCGAACTGGCGCACCAAGAGCATTCATTTTTGCACCTGAACACTCGGGCAGCCTGGCTCCCCGCATGGGTTGACTATGTTACTCAAAATACATAATTACAAGCACCGTCCCCATCCCATTCCAACCTGCCGCTTACTTGACCGGGATGAAACGGACGGTCAACATGCCGGGCTCGTCGAAACTGTCGTGGTCGAAGGGTAATTCAAAAGTGAGCGGCTTGCCCTGGAGAAGATCGGCGACCGGCAACAGGAAACAGAACTCCAGTCCGGCCGGCGATTCCTCCTGCTGGCGGACCGCGCAATCGTCGGTCCAGGCCAGGGTCTCCATCAGCGGCAGCTTGCATTCGAACAGGCAACGGGGAATAGGGGCAACCGCATCCTCCAGGTCCTCCGCCGTCTCATCGTTGACGATATCGTCGCGATCGGCATCCTCGTCCCCGACAACGGCCAGGATGCCCGCGAAGCCCGTATTTTCGGCGGTGAACCAGGCCTTGACGATCTCGTTGTCGCACTCGGCATGCGCGCACAGCTCATGGGCGCTGATCGTCCCTTCGCCGAAGGTCACATAGACTGGCAGGGTCGACGCTGGCCCGGCGGCCAGCCACCAGGACATGGGCTCCGCTCCGGCCTGCCTGGAGCCGAAGCCGAAGCGCAGGTCGCGGAAAGCGGCATCGATCGACAGCTTCGTCAGGTAGGGCCCGTCCTCGGGGACGCATTCGGCCGTCGCCGAGAAGCCGATGTAGAGGTGGTAGGCCGGCGACATTTTTTCCTTGCCCTCCGTCGCGGCGCCCAGAAACGAGAGAGCCAGGAACAGCCCGATAAGAATAAAGAGTCTTTTCATACCCCCCTCCATTGAACCATGAACTCGCCTGGCCCTGATTATATGCCGCAAAAAGATGAAAAAGAAGGGGCCAGATCTTGAATTGTCAGGTTGATGGAACGCTCCTGGGTTTGACGCCTCTCCTGTCGCATGAGTTCAGCTTTTATCGCCAAAGTAACAAAGTCAAGCACTGAAGGCATTTATGAAAATCTCTTTACCTATAACCTATTACCCAAGACCTATGCCCTCAAGATACATTCAAAGCAATTCAGCAAAACCCATTTAAGAGTGTAAAATTCTTCGTCAACGCCCCTTTTGCCAAGGAACTTGATAAACAGGGGTGAATCGGCTACGATCAATTCGCGCCAACCTGGTGACAACGGAGAGAGAGATGAAAAGACTGCCCTGGACCATGCTGCTTCTGGCCGCCGTTTGCACTGGCTGCGCCTGGGCCGAAGATGCAAAGGACGCCGTCGACGCACGCGCGCTTTTTAGCGCCCTGCGCAACGACAACATGGCCTTCCTGGAACGCAACCTGGAGCGCATCCCCGACCTGAACGTCCGCGACCAAGCCGGCAACTCGCTCATCCACGCCCTGATCGCCCCCGGGCAGGTCCTGCCGCCCGACCCGCCGCCCGTCCCGCGGCGCGTGCGCTATATCGAGCACGACGGCGAACGCATCGCCGTCCAGGAGGTCGTGCTGCCGCCGCCGATGGCGGTCAGTGTCCGTCCCGTCAAGATGTCGCGGCAGCGCTCAGCCGTCGGCCCCGCCTATGATCCGCTGCAGGCCCGCATGGCGCTCATCCGCAAGCTGGCGGCCCGCGGCGTGCCCATCAACGGCGTGAACAACAATGGCCAGACTCCCCTGCATGTGGCCGCGCGCAACGACTCGATGATCCCGCAGATCCTGACCTTGGTCGACGGCTGGGCGAGTGGAGCCCCGGACCCGGCGCAGCATCGCCGCTTCGTCGAGTTCCTCATCGGCCTGGGCGCCGACCCGGCCCTGG
>DCVK01000031.1:2046-5455 GCA_002335385.1 Candidatus Aminicenantes bacterium UBA2190 | reverse complement strand
TGCAATTGTGGTTGCAGCGGTAGGTCAGGTCGATGCTCAATCCCAGCAGGAGCCTGGGGAATCGTTCCACTTCCTGGCGGCGGACGATCAGGGCATCGGAGGCCATCAGTGCTCCACGCGGGATGGCGACGGAACAGGCATGGCGATCATTCCCCTCGGCTCGCAGGAACGGCCAAGGGGAGGGATCGGAGCGGGACAAACCTTACTCATCTTGGTTATATTTTATATCAAGTCGTCGTGCCATGCAAGGGGACAGGAGCGAACCTGCTCGCCATCACCCGGGCGTTCCCGGCGCTGCATTGAGTCGTTGCACAGAACTTGCTATCATTCCCTTGAACGATAATTCCAGGGTGACCGTCAAGGATGGAACATGATGGGAGCATGGATTGAGCGATTCATCTGAAACGAGCGCTATGGTGAAGGATGGCGAAGGGATCCCCCTGTCGGCACCGGTCATCATGGAGCTGATCGAGGCGGTCCACGAAAAGGGGGCATCGTTCCGCTTCCAGGCTAAGGGCCACAGTATGATTCCTGCGATCCGCAATGAAGACGTGATCACCGTCTCGCCGCTGAAGGACATCATGCCCCGCCGCGGCGATGTGCTGGCCTTCCGCCATCCCGAGCGGCCGCAGATGCTGGTCCATCGCGTGCTCCATGCCGAAGCAAAAAAATATTTTGTCAAGGGCGACAATTGTCCCGAGGCTGACGGCTGGATACCCGCGGAAAACGTCCTGGGGCTGATCACCAAGGTAGAGCGTCTGGGAAGAGCCCGCTTCTGGCCGAACCGCTCGGCGCCTTCCCGCCTGACCGATGTGTACCTGGAATTCTATCCCCTGTGGCCGCCCATGCGCAGGTTATTGGTCCGGGCGAAGCGTTGGTTGTGCAGGCCGATCGGCATTGTCAAGTTCAGAAAGTAATAAGAGGGAGTCAAGTGGTAGTGTTAGTGATAGTGTCAGCAGGAGACCAGAACAGAATTCAGTGTCAGCAGGAAATGAAAGTAATTGGTGAACGGTTGACGGTAAGAAAAAGGCAATATTAGGACTTAATTTCCAAATCCCAAGCACCAAATTCCAAATAAATAACAAATTCCAAGTTCCAATAACCCAAACAAAGCCATTTTCAGTTCTTTTTCTTTGTTTGGGTCAAAGTCCCTGCCAGGGGATTTGGTAATTGGAATTTGGAAATTATTTGGGATTTGGAATTTGGTGCTTGGAATTTAATTCTTCACATGTTACGCGTCACGCGTTACTCGTCACGAAGATCAGGCTTCTGTTCTTTCGCATAAACGCCTAACGCATAACGTCTAACGTGTTACGCGTCACGAAGATCAGGCTTGTATTCTTTCGCATAACGCATAACGATAAATTATTTCTGTGATGCTATCGTATAGCGTCTGTCGTCTGTCGTCTGTCGTCTGTTGTCTGTCGTCCAAGCTCGGCCGCCTTTTGCTTTTCAGGGGCGGTTGTGATAAAAGAAAGGATGCAAGAGACAGCGGAACCTCATTTTATCACGCTCGAATTCGACCAGAGCACTGACGAGTGGCTCTGCTGGCGGCGCGGCGGCATCGGCGCTTCCGACGCCCCGGTGGTCATGGGCCTTTCCCCCTGGCAGAAGGACGGCGAGCTGCTGCTGCTCAAGACCGGGCAGCAGGCCGAGCGGCCGGCCAACGGCGCCATGGAGCGCGGCAAGCGGCTGGAGCCCGTGGCCCGGCTGGCTTATGTCCAGCACACCGGCATCGACGTGGCGCCGGTCTGCGTGCAGTCGCGCGAGCATCCCTGGATGCGGGCCAGCCTGGACGGCCTGAGCGCCGACGGCCGTCACGTGGTGGAGATCAAGTGCCCGGGCGAGAGGGACCACAGCCTGGCCGCTTCCGGGAGCGTGCCCGAAAAGTATTTCCCGCAATTGCAGCATATCCTGGCCGTCACCGGCCTGGCCGAGATCTTTTACTGGAGCTTCCGCTTCGAGCACACGGCGCTGCTGAGGGTGGAGCGCGATGAAGCCTTCATCTCCAGGCTGCTGGAAAAAGAGGTCGACTTCTGGACGCGTGTCTGCGCCGTTACGGCCGGCCGCGCCGCGGCGACAACCGGATAGGTCCGGCCCCTCTTCCCGCAGGCGCCCGGCATGGTTCCGGGCCGGCTCCGAAATTTCAGGACTGAGTCGTGCGCTCCAGGCGCTTCATGATCGAGAAGATGAACGCCGCCGACAGCAGGCAGCAGACCACGAAGATGGCCCACAGCTGCCACAGCTCGATCTTGTCCCAGAAATAGCCGCCGACGAACAGCAGCTTGTTGCCGGTGGCGGTGGCCAGCAGCCAGCCGCCCTGCATCAGCCCCTGGAAGCGGACCGGCGAGACCTTGGAGACGAACGAGAGCCCCATGGGGCTGAGGAACAGCTCGGCGATGGTCAGGATCAGGTAGCTGCTGATGAGCCAGGAGGGTGAGACGCGCCCCCACTCGGTCATGTTGGCGCTGGCGACCAGCTTGGGCGCCGCCAGCTGCAGCGAACCGACCAGCATGATGACGAAGCCGACGGCGGCGATGATCATGCCGATGCCGATCTTGCGCGGCGTCGACGGCTCCAGGTTGCGGTTGCGCAGCCAGGTGAAGACGCCCATCACCGGGAAGGTGAGGGCCACGATGAACAGCGGGTTGAAGGACTGGAAGATCTCCGGCGCGATGGGGTTCAAAACCTGGTAGCCGGAAACGAAGTAATAGGTCAGGGCGCCGAAGCCGGCGAACATGGCCAGGCCGACGGTCTTCTGCGCGGGCTTCTTCCTGAAGATCAGCAGCGCCAGCCCGGCGAGGCAGCCGATGAAGGCCAGCATGGAGTTGAGGTTGAAGAAGATGTTGAAGATCGGGCCGACCTCCTTGACCGTGTAGTCGCGGGCGAAGAAGGTCTGGGTCAAACCGTTCTGGTGGAAGGACATCCAGAAGAAGATGACCACGAAGAACACCAGCACCAGGGCCAGCACCCGCGGCTTCTCCTCCTTGACCGAAGTGGTGATGATGAAGGCGACAAAGCCGAGGAACAGCCCCATGGCCATGCCCAGGGCGAACTGGTTGAAGGCGAAGTGGAACACCGCCGCGGTGACGGCTATCAGCGCCAGGCCGATGGCCAGGCTGGGCAGGTTGGCGATCGGCCGCTCGCCCTTGTCGGCACTGCCCGGCTTCACTGCGGTCCTGACCTTGTTGGGCAGATGGCGGTTGAAGACGACGTACACCAGCAGCGAGATGATCATGGCGATCGCGGCCAGGCCGAAGGCGTAGTTGTAGCCGCGGGCGAAGGCGTTGATGTAGCTGGTGGCGAACTCCCTGAGCTGATCGGCGCCGGCGATCGTGGCGTTGGACACCTTGGACGCCAGGCTCTCCAGGCCGGCGATGGATGCGCTCTCGGTCATGCGGCCGTCCAG
>DCVK01000031.1:0-1997 GCA_002335385.1 Candidatus Aminicenantes bacterium UBA2190 | reverse complement strand
TATTTCGGGTCGTCGTAGAGCTGGCCGACCACCGCCTGCAGGTTGCCCTTGAACAGGCCGTTGCCGAAGGCGATGACGAAGAGGCCGACCAGGGTGATGGTCAGCGGCATGCCCGGGATGGCCAGGACGGAATAGCCGGCGAACATGATGATGATGCCGAACAGGATGACCAGCTTGTACTTGCGGGTGCTGTCGGCCAGGATGCCGCCGAACAATGCCAGGGCGTAGATGGCATAATAGAACCAGCTGTAGTAATTGCTGGCCGTGTAGGCGGAGAGGTCATACCTGGCCTGCAGAAAGAGGACCAGGATGGCCATCATGGTGTAGAAACCGAAGCGTTCGCCCATGTTGGCGAAGAAGGCAACGAACAGCCCCTTGGGGTGATTCTTGAACATAGGCGGAACCTCCAGGTTTGATTTCCGGCCTTGAAAAAAACATCATACCCAAGCGGCGTTCATATTTCAATAGCGGCGTGCTAGAATCGGGATGAAGCCGGGACCGGCGCCCGGCCGGGAGGGACCATGACGCGGTTTTCTTTCCAGGAAATGCGGACCCAAGCCGGGATCGGCTTCGCCGGGCGGGAACCCTCGGCCCGCAGGCGCTTCCTGTTCCATTTCACCCTTTTCGGCGTCGCCGCCAGCATCGCCCTGCTCTACCAGGCCATGCGCCCGATCATGCGCCTGGGCGGCATGGTCGCCTCGGGCGGACCCTATGCCATCGAGCACCCGGCGCCCGGCTGGGTTTGGATCATGCCCGTGGCCATCCTCTTCGGCATGGTCTGCTTTTTCGTCAACATGATCAGCGGCGTCCCAGGTGGCGTCAACCTGATGCCCCTGGCCTGGCCGGGGCTTTTCCTGTCATTGGGCTGGAATTTCCTGGAGTTCGCCTTCGCCCCGCCCGGCGGCGGCTTCGCCTGGAGCTGGCTGGTCTGCGGCGTGCTGTTCGTCCTGATGGGCGGGCTGCCCCTGCTCCTGGCACTCAGGGTGGCGCCGGCGAAGGTCAGGGCTCAGTTGCGCAGCGAAACGGGGATGAAGCCGTATGCCCTGCAGTGGGTTTTGGTCGCTGCCGGGATCATCGCCGCCATCTATGTTTTCCGCGGCATCGCCGGTGCGGGATCATGAAAGGCGCGGAGGCTCGCGGCCGTTCTTCGCTGCGCTCCCTGCCCAACATCGGCCGGGTGACCGAAAGTAAATTGAAGCGGATCGGCATCTCCAGCCGCGAGGAGTTCCTGCGCCGCGATCCCTACGAGGTGTTCGACGTTCTGCGGCGGGAGGTCGATCCCACCCTCTGCCGCTGCGCCCTGGCCCTGATCGTCGGCGCCAGGCTCGGCCTGCCCTGGCACCAGGTCACCAAGGCCTCGACGCGCGAGTACGAGAAGTGCCACCCCGGCCATGTCTGGGGGCCGTGCTGAAAAGATCATGGCGGCCGGCGGACAACGGACAACTGCCGCACAGAAATGATCTGTCATTATCCTTATGCGTTATGCGTGATGCGAAAGAACAAGAGCCTGGTCTTCGTGACGCGTAACGCGTAACGCGTGACATGTGAAGAATTGAATTCCAAGCACCAATTACCAAATCCCCTGGCGGGGACTTTGACCCAAACCAAGAGAATTCTTTGCAAGGGGCTTTCGTTTTGGAAATTGGAATTTGGAATTTGTTATTTATTTGGAATTTGGTGCTTGGGATTTGGAATTTAGGTCTTCGTATTGCTTTTCCTGACCGTCAACCGTAAACCGTCTACCGTAAACCGATTTCAATTAACGGTACTGTGCAAGGGGCTTTCGTTTTGGAAATTGGAATTTGGAATTTGTTATTTATTTGTGATTTGGTGCTTGGGATTTGGAATTTAGGTCTTCGTATTGCTTTTCCTGACCGTCAACCGTAAACCGTCTACCGTAAACCGATTTCAATTAACGGTACTGTTATTGACGCTTTTCTATTAAAAAATAAGGACCGGCCGGGCCGGTCCCTGTGCTCGCTGATCCGCTGGTCGCT
>DCVK01000007.1 GCA_002335385.1 Candidatus Aminicenantes bacterium UBA2190 | reverse complement strand
GCTTCGGCCGCATCGTCAACCTGGCTTCGGTCAGCGGCATCCTGGGGACCGCCGGCCAGGCGAATTACGCCGCCTCCAAGGCCGGCGTCATCGCCCTGACCAAGTCCATGGCCCGCGAGCTCGGCGGCCGCAACATCACCGTCAACGCCGTGGCGCCCGGCTTCATCCTGACCGAAATGACCGAGAAGCTCCCCGAAAGCGTCAAGGAAGCCTACGTGGCGCAGATCGCCCTCAAGAGAGCAGGCAGCCCGGAAGAGGTGGCGGAAGCCGTCCATTTCCTGGTATCGCCCGCCGCGCAATACATAACCGGGACCGTGCTGAACGTTTCCGGTGGACTCTTGATCTAAAAATCCAAGGAGGAAAAAATGAAGAAAGAAGAAATCCTGAGCAAGGTTAAAGCCGTGGTGGCCGAGAAGCTGAACGTCGGCGAGGACCAGGTGACCGAGGAAGCCAAGTTCGTCGAGGATTTGGGCGCCGATTCCCTGGACCAGGTCGAGCTGATCATGGCCCTGGAGGACGAATTCGAGCTCAAGATCCCCGAGGAGGAGGCCGAGAAGCTGACGACCGTGGGATCGGCCGTCGATTACGTCCTGAAAAAAGCCCAGTAATCCCCTGTCCGCTACCATGGATCCCTTTATCAGCAAGACCATACCTTTGCGCCGGGTGGTCGTCACCGGCATCGGCCTGATCACCCCGACGGGGAAGAACAAGGACGAAAACTGGGAAAATATCCGCAGCGGCCGAGGCGGCATCGGGCCCATCACCCGCTTTGACGCCCAGCACCACGCCAGCCGCATCGCCGGCGAGGTGAAGAACTACGATCCCTACCAGTACTTCGACCGCAAGGACCTGAGGAAGTACGACCCGTTCATCCAGTTCGCCCTGATCGCCTCGGAGGAGGCCGTCAAGGACTCGGGGCTGGACACGGAGGCGCTGGACAAAGAACGGTCGGGCGTCTATATCGGCTCGGGCATCGGCGGCATTCAAACCATCGAAACCAACAAGGAAATCCTGCTGCAGAAAGGCCCCGACCGCATCTCCCCCTTCTTCCTGCCCGCCTGCATCGCCAACCTCGCCGCCGGCCAGGTCTCCATCCGCTTCGGCTTCAAGGGGCCCAACCTGGCCAACTGCACCGCCTGCGCCACCGGCAGCCACGCCATCGGCGACTGCATGCGCATCATCCAGCGCGGCGAGGCCGACATCATGCTCGCCGGCGGCGCCGAGTACCCTATCACGCCGCTGGGCGTGGCCGGCTTCACCGCCATGCGCGCTCTTTCCACGCGCAACGACCATCCGGAGAAGGCTTCCCGGCCTTTCGACAAGGAACGCGACGGCTTTGTCGTCGCCGAGGGTTCGGCGATCCTGGTGCTGGAATCCCTGGAACACGCCCACCGGCGCGGGGCGCGCGTCTATGCCGAATTGGCCGGCTACGGATTCACCGGCGACGCCTATCATATGACCGCCCCCGATCCTGACGCGGACGGCGCCTACCGGGCCATGAGAAACGCCCTGGCCGACGCCGGGGTGAAGCCCGAGGACATCGTCTACATCAACGCCCACGGCACATCGACTGAGCTGAACGACAAGCTGGAAACCCATGCCATCAAGCGCCTCTTCGCCGAGCATGCCCGCAAGCTGGCCGTCAGCTCGACCAAGTCGATGACCGGCCACATGCTCGGTGCCACCGGCAGCGCCGAGGCCGCCTTCACCGCCCTGGCCATCACCCACTCCTTCATCCCCCCGACCATCAACTATGAAACGCCCGACCCCGAGTGCGACCTGAACTACACTCCCAACCAGGGCGTGGCCCGCGAGATCCCCTGGGCCGTTTCCAACTCCTTCGGCTTCGGCGGCACCAACGCCTCATTGGTACTGAAGAAATTCGCTGAATAAGTGAACGGGGGGGACAGCCGTCCCCTCCCGTTTTTTCGAGGAAGGCCCCATGAAACCAAGCATACGCTTCATCGCCCTCCTTCTCATCCTGGGCTCGGCCCCGGCCGCGGCCGCTGACCGGCCGCCCGCCGCTCCGGTCATCGTCATGACCCACCCCACCCTCTTCCAGGTCATGAACATCGTGGAAATGTACGAGAAGGACATCCTGCCGCTGCCCGCTCTCGTCCTGCTGGGGATCTATCACGAGGATGAGCTGGCCAACGAGGAGGAAGCGAAGGCCTACCAGGACGCCATTGCCTTTGTGAATAAGAATAAACTATCTTGGGTGCGCTTCAGGAAATTGACCGGCCGGGTAGAAACCAAGGACCTGTTCCGTGAGAACCTCTGGACCCCCCAATTCCGGGAGATCTTCGCCGAGGCCAGCGGCATCATCTTCACCGGCGGCATGGACATCCCTCCCGCGCTGTACGGCCGAAAGACCAGCCTGCTCAGCGAGCCCACGACGCCGGCGCGCCATCTGTATGAAGTGTCGTTCCTCTTTCACCTGCTGGGCGGCAGCCGCGATCCCGTTTTCGTTCCGCTCCTCGGCGCCCGCAGGGATTTCCCCATCCTGGCCATCTGCCTCGGCCTGCAGAGCCTGAACGTGGCTCTCGGGGGCACGCTGGTCCAGGACATACCCAGCGAGATCTATGGCCGCAAGACGGTCGAGGAGGTGCTGGACGGCGAAGCCGACAGCGTCCATTCCGGGGTGTATCTGGAAAAACTGCACCCCAATGACCCCGAACTGGCATCGCCGTTCCACCGCATCCGCCTGGCCAAGGAGAGCCTCTTCGTAAGGGAAATGGGCTTTGCCGCCAGCGACACCCCCTCGGTCGCCACGTCCCACCACCAGGCGGTCGCCCGGCTGGGCGCCGGCTTGCGCGTGACCGCCACCTCCATAAACGGCAGGATCGTCGAAGCCGCCGAGCACGGACGCTTTCCCGGCGTACTGGCCATCCAGTTCCACCCCGAGCGCCACACCCTTTACCGCAAGGGCCTTTTTCTGCGCTCCAGGCCCGGCGCACCCTTGGATTTCAACCCCCTGGCCTTTCTGAAAGCGCACCCCCCCAGTTACGAGTTCCATAGGGCCATCTGGAAGTGGTTTGGCGAGCAGGTTAGCGCCCAGAAATAGGACAAAGTTCGAGGTTCGACGTTCGAAGTTCGAAGTTTTTAAGAAGCGATCTCAACGATCTCCTGACAAAATTACCAAAACCGATTTCTGAGCATGACTATCTTGTATAGGCTTTTTTCCAACCTCGAACATCGAACTTCGAACATCGAACCTGCTTTTTTCTTAAAGTGGATATTTGCTCTCGATGTAGTCCTTCAGGTGCCGGATCTGGTAGTCCTTGTCCTTGATCAGCGCCTTGATGATGTCGCCGATGGAGATCATGCCCGTGACCTTGTCCTGGTCGTCGACCACCGGGATGTGGCGGATATGGTTCTGGGTCATGGCCCCCATCAGGTCGTTGACGTCGTCCTCGGCCCGGGCCACGATCAGCTTCTCGCGCGGCGTCATGACGTCCTTGACCGCCAGCCCCTTGACGTTGGCCTGGCTGCGGTAGCAGTTGCGCATGATGTCGCGCTCGGAGACGATGCCCTGGACGTTCTGCTCCCCGTCCAGGACGATCAGGGCGCCGATGTTCCTGGCGCTCATTTCCTGCAGGGCGTCGCTGACGATGGCGTCGACATGAATGGAGAATACACCCTTGCCCTTGCTTTCCAAGATTTTTCCAGCCTTCATGCTTCCTCCTCGGCGCCAGTTGCCTGTGCCTAGGGCCATAGCCTACACGAATCGTTAAAAAAAATCAAATCCTGAGGGAAGAGAGAGGGAGGGCAGAGGGAAGACAAAGTGGGAAAGAGGTCTACGCAAGCGCTTTTCCACTCTCTCTTCTCTCATTCTTCCCTCTCTCTTCCCTCTGTCTTCCCTTATGCTATTGACGGGAAAGTTTAACCTGATACAATAGGACTTCAAATCAAAAATCGAGGTGATTTCATGGAAAAATACAGTTCTCAGCAGTACATGGACATCGAACACAAGTACGGCGCCCACAACTACCACCCCCTGGAAGTGGTCATCGCCAGGGCCGAGGGCATCTGGGTCGAGGACCCGGAAGGCAAGCGCTATATCGACATGCTGTCGGCCTATTCGGCGGTCAACCAGGGCCACCGCCACCCGGCCATCATCAAGGCCCTGAAGGACCAGGCCGACGTCCTGACCCTGACCTCGCGCGCCTTCTTCAACGACCGCTGGCCCCTGTTCGCCAAAAAACTGTCCGAACTCACGGGCAAGGAGATGATCCTGCCGATGAACACCGGCGCCGAGGCGGTCGAGACGGCCATCAAAACCATGCGCAAGTGGGGCTACATGGTCAAGAAGGTCGAGGCCGACAAGGCCGAGATCATCGTGTTCGGCGAGAATTTTCACGGCCGCACCACGACCATCGTCTCCTTCTCGACCGACCCCGAAGGCCACGACCTTTACGGTCCCTACACACCGGGCTTTACCATCGTCCCCTACAATGACCTGGCTGCCGTGGAAAAGGCGATCGGCAGGAACACGGTCGGCATCATGGTCGAGCCTATCCAGGGCGAGGCCGGCGTGGTGGTCCCGGATGAGGGCTTCCTGGCCGGGCTGGGCAGGATCGCCAGGAAGCACAACGTCCTGCTGGCCATGGACGAGATCCAGACCGGCTTCTGCCGCACCGGCAAGCTGTTCGCCTACCAGCACGAGGATGTCGACCCCGACATCATCATCATGGGCAAGGCGCTGGGCGGCGGCGTCTTCCCGGTCTCGGCCGTGGCCGCCAACCAGGACGTGCTCGGCGTCTTCAAGCCCGGCACCCACGGCTCGACCTTCGGCGGCAACCCCCTG
>DCVK01000004.1 GCA_002335385.1 Candidatus Aminicenantes bacterium UBA2190 | reverse complement strand
ATCCCAAATTCCAAATAACAAACAATATCCAAATTCCAAATTCCAATTTCCAAAACGAAAGCTCCTTGCATGGTAATTTCTTTGTTTTTGTCATTGGGTCATTGGAATTTGGAATTTATTTGGAATTTGGTGCTTGGGATTTGGAATTTAAGTCCTATAAATATCTTTCTTCCACCTTACACCGATTGCCATTTCTTCTTCCCTCTCACCCCTAGACCCTAGCCCCTCGCCTACTCGTCACGCGTCACGAGAACTTGTTGATTGTCTTGCTAACGTCTAACGTCTAACGTCTAACGTCTGGCGTCTAATGTCTCTAGACCGACGCATCTCCGCTTCGAATCACGAATCACGAATTACGAATCACGACAGATCAGTCTATTCCAGTCCGTCCAACCTATAGCTTGAAGATCCTGGACAGGGACAAAGGGACGAAATCGCTGGAATAGGCCGCAGGTTCGCACGGCAGTGGCCGCTGCGTCGTGGACCGCCAGGGGAGCGGGATGCGCTCATAGACGGGTGCATACAGAAAATAGCGGAATCGCGGCGCGGCGCCCTGCGGGGTATGATACTCGAAGCAGTGATAGTCCTCGAAAAAGGTAACTTCCGTCATGGCTCCACCTCCTGGTAAATGGCGCAGCCAACCAGCGCTCCCCCGAATGGGCAGGGGAAACAGTTGGCACGGATCCGTCGAGCCGGGCTCTCAACCTTTCCTCATGACTCAGTCATCCCTGTCAAAGAACTCGCTTCATGTATAGTATAAAAAAGAGCATTTGTCTATAGAAAAAGACGTCAGACGTTAGACGTTTCAAGAAGACGACAGACGTCAGACGTCAGTAGTCAGCAAGACAAGAGTTCAAAAATATCCGATCTTTGTCTTGCTAACGTCTAACGTCTGACATCTAACGTCTGATGTCTAACGTCTGTTTTCTGCCGTCTGACGTCTTTCTTCCATCTACCGACTACTTTCTCCTGCTGGTAAGCACCAGGATCGCTCCGGCGATGACCATAAACGCTCCCAACGGCAGCGAACTGCTGTATATGCCGCTGTAGAAGGCCGCGGCCAGGCCGAGCAGGACAAAGGCCGGCGCCAGGAGCCCGGGCCGGCGCTCGGCGAAATAAAGAAAAAGAAAGCCCAGTCCGGGCCCGATGAGAAAATTGGGCCAGCTGGTGCCTGAGCCCGCCCAATGGCTGTGGGTCAGCCACAGGAAGTGCCCGCAGTAGAAGACCAGGATGGTGATGGGGAGCACCGCCCCGGCGGCCTCGCGCCCCCTTTCCAGCCAGTGGATCACCAGGGGGATGACCGGGATGAGCAGGAACAGGGGCCAAATGCGCCCGGCATCCAGGAAGCGGCAGAAATTATTCAACAGGAACATGATGCCCAGGGCGGCGAGTACCACGCCGCCGGCCAGCGCTGCCATTCGTGTCCGCCGATCCCTCATTGCCGCCATGTTGCCTCCTGGTTCATAAAAAGAACGAGTTCACAAGGACGTAAGTTCATTTGCCAAGTGAAAAGTGAGATGGAAAGGCATTTTCTCGAAATCTTTCAGCCTCTCTTTCTTCTCACCTTTTACCTTTCACCCATTCCCTTTCATTTCACTGATTGGCCGTCGCTGTCGATGACGAACACTTCGCCGGGGCCCAGATCGCGGATCTCGGCCTCGATCAGCGCCCTGTCCCCCACCACCACCCATACGATGCTCGCGGGATGGATGACCTTGCGGGCGGCACGCTCCAGATCCTCTATCTTCAGCTGCAGCACGCGCTGCGGATATAGCGAGTAGTAGTCATCCGGCAGGCCGAACCGGACGATCTCGACCAGCGACTGTTCCACGGCAGCCATGGTCTCCCACTGGCCGGGCAACTGCCGGATCAGGCTGTTCCTGGCGTTCTCGTACTCCGCAAAGCTGATCGGCTTCGCCCCCAGCATGCCCTCCAGCTCCAAGCGGATCTCCTCGATGGTTTCCCGGGTCTTGTCGGCCTGCACCGGGGCATAGGCGATGAAAGGCTGCTGCCCGCGGGCAGAGGAGAGGAAGGAACCGGCGCCATAGCTCCAGTGCTTCTCCTCGCGGATATTCATGTTCAGGCGCGAGATGAAGTCACCGCCCAGGATGAAGTTCATGGTCTCGATGGCGATGCGCTCGGGATCTGAGGCGGGCGGCGCCAGCTGGCCGGCCAGGACCAGCGACTGGGGCGATCCCGGCTTGTCCAGGATGAACAGGGCCGGCTGCGGGCGAAGGTCGACCGGGGCGATGTTCTTCCGGGGGATGGCGCCTCCTTCCCAGCCCCGGAACAGCCGCTCCAGTTTGGGTTGCATCTCGCCGACGGTGGTGTCGCCGACCACCACCAGCGTGGCGTGGTCGGGCTTGAACCAGTCCCGGTGAAAACCGGCCAGGTCTTCCCGCGTCAGCCTGGCCAGGGAGGACTCGTAGCCTGAGCCGCTGCCGGGGTTGCCGTAGGCATGACCGGGGCCGTACAGCAGCCTGGGGAGAACGCGCAGGGCCATGGAGTTCGGCGAACTCTTTTCCTGCCGGATCTGGGCGAGCTGCAGCTTGAGCAGCCGCTGGAAGTCGGCCTCGGGGAAAGCAGGATGGAGGATCACGTCGGCGTAGATGTCCAGGGCGGCGTCGAGCTGGTCTTTCAGCGTCGTCAGCGACACGAACGACGAATCAAGGTCGGAGCCTGCTCCCAGGCTGGCACCGAGCAGCGCCAGTTCCTCGCTGACCTGCAGCGCCGTGCGCCGCGCCGTCCCTTCGTCGAGCATGGCCATGGCCAGTTCCGCCGTCCCGGCGATCCCGGATCCGTCGACGGCGAAGCCGGCGTCCAGGACCAGGGCCAGCTTCACCATGGGCACGGCGTGGCGCTCGGCCAGGATGACCTTCAGGCCGTTGGCCAGGATGAAGCGCTGGAAATCGGGGAACACCGCCTCCGGGGCCGCTCCCGGCCCGGGCATCCGGGCGCGGTCCACGCCGCCTTTCGCAGCGGACAGCTCCGGGTAGGGACGGACCTCCAAAACATACGCTCCGTCGGCGAGCCATTGGGCGGCGGTTTCCCGGATCCGGGCCGGAGTGGCCGCAGCGACGCTCTCCAGCGTGCGCTGATAGGCATCGGGACTGTGGCCGAAGACCTGGCTGCGGGCCAGGATGTCCGACTTGCCGCCGAAGCCGCCGATGCGCTCGCCGCCGCGAACGAAGCGCGCCCGGAACTGGTTGCGCACTCTTTCCAGTTCGCGCGGGGTGGGACCGGAAGCCAGGAAGCGCTCCAGCTCCTCGTTGATGGCCTTCTCCGCCACGGACGTCTCGATGCCGGGCCGGACGTCGGCCTGGATGAAGAACAGGCTGGCGATCTCGCGCGAATCCACGTAGACATCGATATCGGTGGCGACCTGGTCGTCGTAGACCAGGCGTTTGTAGAGCCGCGAGGTCTTTCCGGAGCCCAGGAGCTTGGCCGCCAGCATCAGCAGGTCGTTCTCCGCCGTAAACGCCTGCGGCACGTTCCAGATCTTCATGATCCGTGCCTGCGGCACGCGGTCCTCGACGCTCTGGCGCTGCTCGCCGCGGCGCCGGGCGACCCAGGCCTGGTGTCGCCCGATCGGAGGACCGGGCGGGATGTCGGCGAAATAGCTCCTGACCTTGGCCAATGCCGCTTCGGCACCGATGTCGCCGGCGACGGCGATCACGGCGTTGTTGGGGCCGTAGAAGCCGGAAAACCACTGCTGGACGTCCTCCAGCCTGGCGGCCTCGAGGTCCGCCATCGAGCCGATCACCGTCCAGGAGTAGGGATGGCCCGGGGGAAAACAGGCCTTGGCGATGAGCTCCTCGGCGACGCTGTAGGGTTCGTTGTCGTACTGGCGCTTTTCGTTCTGCACCACGCCGCGCTGCTCGTCGAGCTTGGCCTGGGTGATCGCCGCCTTGAGGTGGCCCATGCGGTCCGACTCCAGCCACAGGGCCAGGTCCAGCGCCGGCGTCGGCACGTTCTCGAAATAGTTGGTGCGGTCCTCGCTGGTCGTGCCGTTGAGGTCGGTGGCCCCCGCCTGCTGCATGGGCCTGAAAAAATCGTCATCGTAGTGTTCGCTGCCGTTGAACATCAGGTGCTCGAACAGGTGGGCGAAACCGGTCCGCCCCGGTCTCTCGTTCTTGGAGCCGACATGGTACCAGACGTTGACGGCGACGATCGGCGCCTTGCGGTCCTCATGGACGATCAACGTCAGGCCGTTGTCCAGGGTGAATTTCTTGTAGGGGATCTCGATGAGCATGGGGCCATTCTACCCCAATTCGCCGCTGGAGCCAATGACCAGAACGAGATCAGGTAGGAGAAGGGAATCGGCGGGGATGAACGAGGGAAGAGCGGGCAACGGGACATCGGCTGATCTTCCTGAAGGTTCTCGTCTCTCGTCCCCTCACTTCCCTTCGCCTCTCCCTCTCTCTTCCCCTTTCTTCCCTGGAGATCGCTTGCCCGACAACCGTCCCTGGTCTACAATGACCCTGTGAGCGGCATCCTGAAGCACATCTATCTCCTGCGCTGGCACTGCCTGCGGTTCCTGCGCAGGGTTTTCCACCGGCCGGTCGCGGTTCCACGCGCCCTGATCGCCAGGGATCAGGGCACGCCCCTGCCTTTCATCGCCGGAGCCAACCTGCCCTGGCTCTCCTACGGCAACGACTTCGGCGCCAACGCCTGGAGCCCGGGCGGAGGCATGGCGCAACTGGGGAACAATGAGAATCTGCGCCGCCACCTCCGCGAACTGAAGGGCCGGGGGATCGAGGTCCTGCGCTGGTTCCTGTTCTGCGACGGCCGTGCCGGCATCCGCTTCAACCGGGGCGGGACTCCCGTCGGCGTTGACGAGCGCCTGTTCGCCGACATCGACGCCGCCCTGGAGTCGCTCGCCGCCGAGCGGATGAAGGTCATTTTCGTGCTGTTCGACTTCCTCTGGTTCGCCAGGCCGGCCATGGTCAACGGCGTGCAGACCGGAGGGCGGACCCGGGTCGTCACCAGCGCCCACAAGCAACAGTGCCTGCGCCGTCTGGTCTTGCGCCCCCTGTTCGAGCGCTACGGCCGTTCGCCCGAGATTTTGGCCTGGGACGTCATCAACGAGGCCGAGTGGGCCACCCGCGGCTGGGGAGGGGGCATCATCGGCCCATCGGTCGCTTTCCTGAAAATGCGCCGCTTCATCAGGAGGGTGGCGCGCCTGGTCCACCGTCATACGGGGCAAATGGCGACGGTGGGTCTGGGCAACGCCACGGGGCTGCCCCTGGTGCGCGGCTGCGGCCTCGACTTCTACCAGGTCCACTGGTACGACCGCTGGCAGAGCGTGGCGCCCCTCGAGCGGCCGGTGGCGGAACTGGGACTTGACCGGCCCCTGCTCCTGGGCGAGTTCCCGACCCGGAACGCCTCGCGCTCAGCGCAAGCGATCATGGAATTGGCAAAAAACAATGGTTACTGCGGCGCCCTGGGTTGGTCCTGGCTCGCCAGGGACGACTTCTCGGGAATGAAGGAAACAAACTCAACGATCTCTTAGTGTTAGCGATCGTGTTAGTGTTAGCAGGGCACTGAAGGAATATCAGCGTCAGTGACAGTGACAGTGCCAGCAAGAAACTTAAGTAATCGGTTTACGGTAGACGGTTTACGGCAGACGGTCAGAAAACTGCAATACGAAGACTTAAATTCCAAATCCCAAATTCCAAATAACAAACAATATCCAAATTCCAATTTCCAATTTCCAAAACGAAAGCTCCTTGCATGGTATTTTCTTTGTTTTGGTCATTGGAATTTGTATTTTATTTGGAATTTGGTGCTTGAGATTTGGAATTTAAGTCCTATTAATAACTTTATTCTACCTTACGCCCTGAACCGTACGCCGAGTTCCCTTCTTCCTCGTCACGCGTCACGATGGCCACTGCCCGGATGGGCGATCCATCCGCGTCGACGATCTTCAAGGGCAGGCAGGAGAAGGTGAATTCCTTCCCGAGCAGGAGCTTCATATCGGCCAAATTCTCGATGATGACCATGTTTTGGGCAAAGAGGGCGCGGTGGACGGGGAGCGCGGTCGAATCGATCTCGTCGACCGAGATGGTGTCCACGCCGAAGCCCTTGAGTCCCAGGCCCGCCAGCCACTGGGCGGCGGCCGGGGAAAGGACCGGGTAGGGTCTGAAATATTCCTCCTCGCCCCAATGCTTCGCCCAGCCGGTGTGCAGCAGGGCGAATTCGACATTGCGCAAGAGCGCCTCGTGCGTTTCCAGATCGCCGATTTCAACCTGCCGCCCGCGAACCGCGGAAACGTCCAGGACAAGCCCGGGACCCAGGAAACGGTCAGCATCCATGGCGTCGAGCCGGACGGCGCCGGGAAGGATATGGCCCGGCGCGTCGATATGGGTGCCGGTGTGCGAGACGAGGTGGAGCATCTTTTCGGCGAAACCGTTGCGCTCGATGGTATAGGCGTCATCCAGGCGCGGCGGCTCGGTGCCGGGAAATACCGGCATGGCCGGGCTGATGGCATGGGTCAGGTCGATGATGTCCAGTGTCGGGCGTGTCATGGGCGTTCCTCCATACGAAAAGGGCCCATCATAAGGCAAGCGCGGCGGCAAGTCAACCGTTCACTGCAAGGCTCACGGTCCGCATTGCGGAACAGGCTCAGGGAAGACAGAGGGAAGAGCGAGGGAAGAATGAGGGTAGAGAGAGTGTGAAAAGACCTTACACCATTCACCGATTACATTTCTTCCCTCTAGCCACTCGCCCCTAGCCTCTCGCCTTTTGTCATTTTCTTCCCCTCCACCCTACGCCCTGCGCCAAGCTCTTTCCTCGTCACGCTTTACGCGTCACGACAGGTTGTTTCGTCGGCTCAGCGAAAAAGCTTCTTCAGCAGCCTGCCGATCATGGGCAGGAGGTCCAGCTCGAGGTCATGGCGCGCGGACTCGGGATGCATCTGAAGGAAAGCCCTGTCGATGCGGGCGAACTGCAGCTTTTTTTTCTCCTGCTCAAGCTCCAGCCGGGCCAGTTCCAATTCGCTCTCCCGGCGCACCAGGTTGCCTCCGGCCTTCGTCCACTCCAGGATCTGGCGCAATTCGCCGCCGTCGAGCCACATGCCGTGCTCGCGGCACTGGTCGGCGATGACGCCGCTGCGCGAGCCGAAATTCACCCGGTTCATCAGCCGGCGGCAGACCGGGCAGTCGATGTACGTGACCGGGTACTCGTCGCGGCGCTTGACGCCCTGCACTTCATTCAGGCGCTGCGGGTCAACGGCATGGACATTGGTCACCGCCTTCTCCAGCAGGGCGGCCAGCTCGCCGGGATCGAAGAACAGCCCCAGGCAGCGCTCGCAGCGTTCGATGAGAAACTTCTCCTTCAGCCTCAGGTCGACGGTCTGCAAAGGGATATGGCAGCGCGGGCAGATGCGCTCGGAGAGCGGCGTCTCGACCGTAAAGCGGTGGACCACCGACAGGTCGACGTCCTGGCGGGTCCGGCAATATTCACACGTCAGCAGCGTGCCCGTCAGCACGGCGCCGCAATTCCTGCAATTGGCCATGGTGTTTATTCCCTTTCGTCGATTTTATATGGCGAATGGGGGAAATGCAAGTGGATCCCGCTGCCCTATAACATGGGAAGAGGTTCGATGTTCGATGTTCGACGTTCGAAGTTCGATGTTGAGAAGCACTGTTGAAGCGTTGACGAGTTGAAGGGTTGAAGCGTTAAGACATTGCTTCCGGGAAATGCCTTTTTCCGAACTCATGAACCCTTGAACTCTTTTACCCTTGAACGAGCGCTTAAAAACATCGAATGGCGAATCTGCAGATCTCTCAGAGCTCGTATCCCAGGCTCAGCTCCAACGCGATCACCGGGGCTCTGAGAAAACCGCTGTGTCTCGGGCCGGTCACGTTGTCGAAGAGATCGGTCACGTCGATGCCCTTTACCGGGCCGAAGGCATACAGGTAGCCCATGAAACGGTAGACCAGGCCGGCGCTGAAGAACATGCGCGAAGAGACCGGGGCCAGGATGCCGGCGCCGGCGTTGGCCCCCACTCCCGCGTAAGTGGCATCGTGGAATTTTCCGTCTCGATCGGCGGCATTGCCGCGCACCCGCAGCCAGGGGAAATTGAGGCCGAGCTGCAGGAACAGGCGCAGGGGCGAGGTCCTGAACAGGAACGTGCGCGCGTTGACCTGGACCTGGCGCGAAACGGCCGTGCTGTCCCGGCCCTGGAACGTGGCGTCGTGTCCGGAAACGAGGTAGGATACGGCCCAGAGCCCCGAGCGGAAGCGGCGGCCGAAGCCGATGCCGAAGCCCAGGCTGGGCTTGATCCTGGGCACATGGAATACCTGGTCGGCGTTGCCGACGACCAGGTTTCCATCCAGGTCGCCGGAGGCGAAGGAGAGGTATTGGCTCGTGGCCTCGAAGAAGAACGCGCCGCTGTCGCGGGGCTTGGGCAACGGGGCGGCGGCGGGCTCCTCCTGAGCCGCGAGCCAGGACGATATCATGATCAGCGATAAAACGAGCACCTTTCTCATCGGCACCTCAGTCAAGCGAATCGCGACTCAAATACCTTTCTCTGGACCGTGAACAGCGGGACGTGCTTGCTGTTGAATCTCTTCTGCTCTTGCCTTTGGCGCTGCGCGCGCAGCGCGCCTCCTCGTTACCCCCCCCTCATCGGGGACCTTCAGGCGCGTCACTTGTCCGCTGGCGGTGGCTCTTCCGCCGGCAACTCAGCCGCCGCCTTTTCCTTCGCCCTTTCATCGGCGATCTGGATAAAGGCTTCGACCAGGCCCGGGATGGCGGAGATCTCCATGCCGTGGTTAAGGGTATAGGCAAGCCCCTGGTCGGAATTTTCCATGACCCAATAGAAACCCTTGCAGTTGTCGAGAAAACCGGTGATCTTTTCCAGGGCGGCCTGCGGCCGGAGCGGGGCCATGTTCTCGCGCATGGCCTGGGCGACCAGGCGCGGCAGCAGCGGATCGACATAGCCGAAGCCGTTGCCCCGGCGCGGCGCCTTGAAGGCGATCTCCTTGAAAGCGGCTCCGCCGGCCAGGCGCGGAGAGTTCTTGTCGAGGATCTTTTCCGCCAGTGCCGCGCGCGAGGCCGCGATCAGCCACTCGCCCTTCTGGACAATGACCGGCTCCAGCGGCAAGGGGGCCGGCAGCCGCGGGAAAGCGATCTTCTTCACCCCGGCGGCCTCGCTGAACTTGTTATGGCCGCTGGCGGTCAGCATGCCCTTTAGCGCATCGAAAAGATAGTTGTCGTTGACGCGCATGAGCAGGGCGAAAACCGGCTCGGGTATCGACACCGGCTTCTCTTTCGCCGGCAGGAGCACCCTCTTTTCCGGGTCCAGGACGAGCAGGAATCCCAGGCGGCCGCCGTAGGACTTGCGCAGGCGGTCATAGTCGATGCCGGCTGCCTGCATGCCGGCCTTCATCATGGCCATGGCCTGGTCGGGAGAAGGTGCTGCGCCGCCCTGGGCGACGATCTTCGGGGCGATCTGGCTCGTCCACTCGATCAGCTTGAAGAGGTCATAATCGGAGGCGAAGGCCAGCGCCGTTCCGGCGGGAAGCAATCCCATCTCGTCCAGGGGGCGCGGCTGCGGACCGGTCACGTTCCAGAGCAGGCCCTTGCTCCGGCCCGGGCGATGGTGCAGAATCGCTCGGACGCGGCGCAGGCCCGGCTTGACGGCGAACGAGCTGAAACCGAGGCCGCTGACCTCATCCAGGCCGTACTTTTTGAACATCATGCCCAGCATGTCCAGCCCCTGCATGGCCTGGGCTCGACGTTCCTCGGGCAGCGCCGCCACGTTGCGCATCAGACCAGCCAGCAGCGACTGGGCGGCCTTGCTGATCTCCTCGGCATGGATGTAGGCGAGCGCTTCGCCCCCCTGGTCCAGCCGGGACAGCACCTGCCAGTAGGTGTTGTTCACGGCCGAGCGCTTCCAGAACGGGGCCGCGTAATGCATCACGGCCCAGGCCGCGGCGGCGCCAAGCAGCAGGCCGCCCAGGACCAGAATCAGTGTTTTTTTCATTTCCCACCTCATCAGAAGAAGATTATAACCTCTGGAAAAATCAATTCAAGTACTTAGACGTTAGACGACAGACGACAGACGACAGACGGTAGACGTCAGATGGTAGACGTTAGACATTAGCAAGACAATCAACGAGTTCTCGTGATGCGTAACGCGTGACGAGTAGGCGAGGGTCTAGGGTGTAGGGGTGAGAGGGAAGAAGAAATGGCAATCGGTGTAAGGCGTAAGGTGGAAGAAGGGTATTTATAGGACTTAAATTCCAAATCCCAAGCACCAAATTCCAAATAAATTCCAAATTCCAATTCACTACTGTCCTAATAAAGTTT
>DCVK01000033.1:1537-3887 GCA_002335385.1 Candidatus Aminicenantes bacterium UBA2190 | reverse complement strand
CCAGTGCCTTGCCGGCCAGCAGCAGAGCTGCCGCGGCCAGCACAACCAGCAACCAAGCTGTCTTTTTCATGGAATACCTCTGGCACCGCTTGGACGGCGATGACAAGAAAATTATATTGCAAAAAAGGCGCGAATTCAACACCCTGCGCCAGCCTGCTTCATGAACGGCCATGGTTAGGGCAATGTCCCTGCATTCGCGAAAACCTGCGGAAAATCGAAAATATCCGCGCTGCTGACGAATGGGTATCGCACCAAAACCCATGTAAACAGGATGTTTCGAAATGGCATCCTTCTTGCGTGCATTTATTTGAGTCTTCAAAAAGGAGGTTGACAATGAAACATTTTCATGCTGTTTTAGCGGTGATGGCGATCATGCTGACGGCCACGCTTGCTTTCGCGGCCATGGGAGGAGATGAGACCAGGAACCAGCCCCTGACGAAACAGGGCATCCTGCAGCGCTATGGATTCATCGATGAGGATGGCGACGGNNCCAACTGCCTGGATGCGGACTGGGTTCGCCCCCAGGACGGGACGGGATTCATGAACCGCTTCGGTCGCAAGCACCAGAACGGCAGCCAGCAGGGCGACGGCCTGTTCCAGTACGGATACCGGCACGGTGGGCAAAACCAATGGGCGGCCGGCGGCAATCCCAATTTCTGCAACCAGACCGACCCGGGGCTCAACACCAACCGCAACCGGAGAACCCATCGCAGGCGCTGATGCCCGTTCGAAAAAGGGATTCAAGCGGCACGGGGCGAGCCTGGCTCGCCCTGTTCTCCATCGTGCTGTCCGCGGCATTGCCCCTGGCTGCTGCCGGCGAGTTCACCCTCTCCCCTTACCTCGACTACCACTACTCGAGCAACATCTTCTGGGACGTGAACCAGGTCGGCGACGCCGCCTTCTCCCCCGGCCTGGGGATCGAATTCAGCACGAATTCCTGGAACGTCTTCCTGGCGGCCGACGGCCGCTTCTACCGGGAAAACGATTTCCTTAACTCCTCCCTGGTCACGGGCGGCTTCAACCTGTTCAAGGTCTTTTCGGCGCGTACGTCATTGTTCATTTCTCCTGAATTCAGCATCGCCTCCTACCGTGACGACCTTTCCTTCCTGGACACGGCGGCCCCGGGCCTGACCCTCGGGGTCAAGCACGCCTTGTCCAACCGCATCTTCAGCCGGCTGGGCCTGGGTGCACGCTACAGCGATTACCTGAACGAGGATTCCTACGACCGCCTGCGCCTGTCGGCCTTCCTGGAGCTGAGCGCATTTTTTCCCACCCAGACCACGCTGCGCCTCACCACGGGCATCCACTACCTGCTCTTCCCTCACATTCGCGTTCCCTCCACTTCCAGCACCTGGAACCCTTCCCTGCCGGCAACCGCCAGCGCCGCCGACGACCGCCCGGTCACCCCGCCCGCCAGAGAGCCCGCTCCTGCTGCCTCCGCTATCGACCTGGCCATTCCCCAGCCCTATCTCGCCCTGCGCGCCGCCCAGGGGCTGGGTTTCAAGACCGGCATCGTTGCCGAGCTCCTGTATCGCAGGAACCTGGACCCGTTGCAGGGCCTCCAGTCCATCGCCGCCTCCGAATGGGCCCTGGAACAGACGGATGAGGATTTTTTCTGGGAAGGGACGCGCCTGTCCCTCGGTTTGAAGACCGAGGCCGTCCTGGGGCTGGAGATCACCCTGGACTTCTCCCATTTCCAAAAGGAGTACCGGGGCATCGAGGCACTGGACCTGGACGGCATCCCGGTAAAGCCGCTTGTCTTCCGCTCCGACACCCTGACCCAGGCCGCGCTGCGCGTGTCCAGAAGGATCGGCGGCCTCGGGCTGTTCGTTTCAGGCAGCTTGCGCAGGAACGATTCCAACGATTTGTATTTCCGCTACGATTCCTATACAATTTCCGCAGGAGCGGAGTTGTCCATCTGATCGCCCATGAAACCGATTGGAATGATGCTGGCCGCGGTCATGTTCCTGGCGTCAAGCCTGCATTCCCAGCCTTCCGCCTTCCACTTTTTTGACCCGGACAAGCTGGTCGACGTCCAGGGGACGGTGCAGCGCATCGACCTCGAGGAAACCTACGGCCAGCGTTCCCGCTTTCTCGTCCTGACCATCCGCAGCCCGGAGCAGGGCGTCTACCGCGTGGAAATCTGCCCGCAATGGTTCCTGGAGCAGGACATCGCCGCGGGCATGAAGGTCCGCATCCGCGGTTCCCTGCTGGCTGAAGCCGAAGGCCCCCCCTACCTCATCGCCCAGCAGATATCCCTCCTGGGAGAGCGCATCATCCTGCGCGACCGCCGGGGCTTCCCGATGTGGAGCCGGCACGGCGCCCAGGACGGAAGCGGGAACCGGAAAGG
>DCVK01000033.1:0-1529 GCA_002335385.1 Candidatus Aminicenantes bacterium UBA2190 | reverse complement strand
ATTTTTTACTTCCTGAACCTGGGCAACCGCCGGGCGGTGGAGTCCAGGGCCGTGGCGCTGGCGGTTTCCGAGGGCGAGACCATCGAGAAGGTTCTGGGCCCGGCGGCGGCCAAACTACTCGACGGCGGCGAAGCGCAGCTGGTCCGCTTCATGGACGAGATCTTCGCCAACGAGCAGGTGGTCTACGTGGCCCTGCGCAGCGCGGGAAGCCTGCGGCACGCCGCATCGAAATTCGAGGGCTACCTGCCGCTGGCCGGCGGCTCGGGCCCGGTGCGGACCTTCGACTCGCCGCTGGGAACGATCCTTGAGGTGACCGCCGCCCTGCGCGACCATTCCGGGAAGGACCACAGCGTCCATATCGGTTATTTTTTTTCCGCTATCGACGAGATCCGCCGCGCCGCCCGNNATCCAGAAGGAGAAGGAGGAAAAGGAGAAACTGCGCGAGGTCTCGCTGATCACGGCCGGGATCAACCATGAGATCCGCAACCCGCTCCATTCCCTGTACCTGAGCTACCAGATGCTGGAACCCCGGCTCGATCCCGCCGATGCCGAGGCCGTCTTCCACAGCCAGGCGCTCAAGCGCGAGATCAAGCGCATCCAGGGCATCATCGAGCGCTTCTCCCACCTTACCCGCGCCCTGCCCGTCCAGCGGCAGCCGATCGACCTGCCGCGCTTTTTTGCCGATCTGCGCTCGGCATGGGCGGGCCTGGGGAACGGCCTGCAGGTCAGCGTCGACCTGGAGCCCGGGACGGTCCTGGCCAGCGACCGCGAACTGCTGGCGCAGGTCCTGGACAATATCGTGCGCAACGCCGCCGAATCCGGCGCCGGGCACGTCGCCATCCGCCTGCGCCGTCACAAGGGCGCCGTGGAGATCACGGTGGGCGACGACGGCCCCGGCATCCCGGCGGAGCAACTGAAGTCCATCTTCGACCCCTTCGTCTCGTTCAAGCCCAGCGGCAGCGGCATCGGGCTGGCGCTGGCCAGAAGGATCGTCACCCGGCTGGGCGGGCGCATCGAGGCGACGAGCGTCCCCGGCCAGGGCGCCGAATTCACCGTCGTCCTGTGATACAATATCCCCATGGCTAGCGAACGCCGGCTGTTGATCATCGAGGACGAGGAGGGGGCGGCCCGCGCGCTGGAGAAGTTCTTCCGCCAGAAGGGATTCGCCGTCGAAGCGGTCGCCGACGGCGGATCCGGGCTCGCCGCCTTCCAGGCGCGCACGCCCGGCGCCGTCCTTCTCGACTACAGGCTCCCGGGCATGGATGGCGAACAGGTCTTTTTGAAGATGAAGTCGCTGCAACCGCTGGTACCGGTCATCATCATGACCGCCTANNACGTGCTGCTGCACCTGGTCGAGGAAGCGGCGGGCAAGTCGACGCTGGTCCGGGAGAACGCCCGGCTGCAGGAGAAGCTGCAGGGACGCTATTCATTCGCCAACTTCGTCTACCGCTCGCAGGCCATGGCCGAGACGGTCAACCTGGCGATGCGCGTGGCCGATTCCGAGGCCACGGTGCTGATTGCCGGCGAAA
>DCVK01000029.1 GCA_002335385.1 Candidatus Aminicenantes bacterium UBA2190 | reverse complement strand
CCGGGATCGCCGCGCAGTTGATGGCGACGAAGGACTTGTCGCGGCGCTTGCCGCGCTGGTGGATCTGGCGTGCCACCAGCTCCTTGCCGCTGCCGCTTTCGCCGCTGATCAGCAGCGAGAAGTCGACCTTGGCGACCTGGACGATCAGGCGCTTCAGCGCCTGCACCTTCTCCGATGAGCCGACGATGAAATCCAGCTTTTCGCCGATGCGGTACTCGTTCTGCAGGTAGTTGCGGAACAGCAGGGCGAACGTCCTGAATGTCTCACGGCAGCGCTCGCCCAGGTCCTGGAAGCGCAGGGCGCCGTCCCGGGAGCCGACGGCCAGGCAGGCGAGGATGTCCTCATCGATGGGCCAGCGGAGCAGCTGGGTGCTGGCGAACGGGTAGAATATCCTTTCCGGGCTGCGGTAGAGGCGCTGGACCTCCCTGCGGTCATGGTTCCGGTCCGGCGGCGCGCTGCGGGCGCGGCGCAGCATCTCGTCCCCGAGTTCGCGGAACATGTCGGAGCTGGCAAAGCGGAAAAGCGGTCGCTGTTTTTCGTGAACGTCCATGACCAGCCAGTCGACCGGGGCCGCCTTGGCGATCTCGTGGCAGAAGCAGTGGAAGAAGTCGGCCGGCAGGCGCCATTGCCGGTGCTGCTCGACCAGGCGCGCATCATCGAACAGGCGCAGGCTCTTTTCGCTTTCCTCGCATTGCTGGCGCCAGCGCGTCAGCTTGAGCGAGAGGGAGCGCTTGTTGAGGGCGAAGAAATCGTGCATGGCGAGGAATTCCTCGCGCCGGGCCGCAGGCGGGCCCTCGTCGGCCAGTTCAAAGAACATATGCCAGTACTCGTAGAAGAAATAGTTCTTTGTCCGCGGCGAGAGTTCCCAGGCCATTTTCATGAAAGGACCGAGCCACTCGCTGCGGCGGTGCTTTTTCAGCAGCAGGCGCAGCGCCTCGAAGCGCATCTTTCTGGAGGTGATGGCGTCCAGTTGGCGCAGCATCTCCGCCTCCCTGGCGCCGCCGCATTCGGGAACCGGCAGGCGCAGCAGCGAGCAGACGGTCTTCTGGTCGCGGCTGAGCCAGAGGCTCCCCGCCGACTCGGGGTCGCTGCCGGGGTCCCCCGTGATGCGGGTGCGCAGGAACGCGCATTCGCCGAGGCCCTTGCGGTTGCCGCCGTCGCGAAAGACCGCTTCGGCGCGCTTGACCAGTTTCAGCGCCTTGTCGTCATGCAGGCGCAGGGCCTCCAGCCCGGCCCAGTTCAGGCAGTCGATGGCACTGGAATCGAGCAGATTCTTTTCCTCATCCCAGGCCAGGATGTCGCGCAGCAGCTTGTCGGCCTGCAGCCAGTCGCCCTTGGCCAGCAGGACGTTGATCAGATTGGCGTTCACCAGCATCTGTCCGTCACGGTTCCTTTCCCTGGCGTAAAGCCGGCTGGCCTTGCGGTACCAGCACTCGGCCTGGAAATCGTCGTCGGCCTCGACGTACAGGTTGCCCAGGTCCACGGCGGCGCCGGCCGAGCTCAGTGGCAGGCCCTCGGCCTCGCCCTGGACATAAATGGTCTTGTACAGGGACTCCGCTTCCTTTTGATCCCCTTCCTCGCGCAGCAGCTTGGCCATCTGGCTGCGGGCGGCGATCTCCTCCCGCGCGCCGTGCCCGGCGGAGAAATATTCCAGGGCGCCGGCCAGCTGGGTCCTGGCCCTGGCGAACTCCCCGCTGTAGATGCTGCGGTCGCTCAGCTGGATCAGCGACAGGTTGCGGTAATAGGGGGAGCGGATCTTTTCGGCGTACTCTTCGGCCCGGGCCTTCCGGGACAGCTTCTCGTGGTGGATGAAATTCAGGTACAGCCACTCGTCGCGGCAACCCGCGCTGGGCCGCGCCATCCCGGCCAACAATTTTCCGAGCTCCTGGTATTGCCGGCGGCGCATGGCGAGGTGGGCCTGCTTCAGGCGGGCCCAGGGCGGGATGTGGCCCTTGAGGGCGGCCAGGACCCTGTCGGCCTGCTCCAGGCAGTTGCCCTGGATCAGGACCTCGACCCCGTAGGGCAGCGCCTGGCAATCAGGCGCCGCCTGCTCCAGGTGGCGACAGAGCCGGTCGGCGGCAATGCCGGAAGCGCCCCATCCCGGGAATTCCCGGGCCAACTCGCGGAGGCAGTTCTCCAGTTCGGCCGGGCGATCGGCGGCGATGCTGGCCAGGAGCCGCTTCTCATTTTCGTCTACTTCGGCAGGTCGCGCGTTCCCGGGTTGCGGCTGGGATCGCCCGGCCATCAGGTTCTGCGGATCCTCGTTGAACTCCAGGTCGCACTCGCAGGCCGCGGGATCGCCGAAGAGGAAGATCGTCAGGCCGGAGATGTCCTCCGACTCGAACAGGAAGCGCAGCATGCGGTCGTCCTCCTTGCGCGCCAGGTTGCGGACGAGGAGGATTGTCTCGCGGAAGACCGACTTCTTCAGAAAAAGCCGGAACTCCCGCGTCAGGGCGGCCGGGTTCTCCGCGTCGGCGCTCCCGCAGGCGCAGAGCGCCGCCAGTTGCCGGCCCAGCGTCGTATCCTCCAGGTCGACGTTCAGCAGCAGGGTCTCGGCATCGTTCAGGTTGTGGAACAGGTTGTCGCGGGCGACCGCTTCCTGCCACGCGAACTTGGTGTTGATCCTGATCCGGGCGTTGGCGCCGGGTCCCAGGGCGCGCGGCGAGCGTGCCAGGAGCCGATGGCAGGCGAAATCCTCGCGGCGGCACAGGTAGTCGGTTCCCACCGCCGGCGGCCGGACGGCATCGCGGTCCGCCGCGGCCTCCTGACGGCCGGGCAAAAATGGAGGGGGAACGGAGCAGGGAGATGGCGGGGCGCATGGCTCGAGGCTCCAGGCGAAGCGCAGCGCTCCCGAGGGCAGGACCTGGAACCGGGAAAAATCGATGAAATCCAACCGCCATTCCCTGGCGACGTGGAGCAGGTCCAGATAGCGCCGCCGGGCGCTGGCGGACGCTGCCGGCGGCAGCCGGGACAGGACTTCGGGGCCGCTGGGGGTGAGCGGTTGCGTCAGGATGCTGATCTGGAAGTTGCCGGGAGTGAACTCCACGATGTTCTGCAGCAGGCTGGACTGGAAACCGAAAATGGCGTGGACGCGCTCCAGGTTCTCGGGAGTGCTGGGAAGGGTGACGAGCGCGAGTTTCTCCTTCTGCCAGCGATCGTAGGCCTGGCGGTCCTTGACAGTAAAACGCTGCAGCAAAACTCGTCTCCTTCGCAAGGGGCGGCCACTGCAAAAAAATCAATTCCAGCATGGAATATAAAGAGGATGGTTCTGCGAAGCAATAGTGAAAAATGTGATATTAATTTTCCGGGGATCAAGACGACCTCCCCAAAAAACGCGCGGAAGATGGTTCAGGCCGGCAGGACTATTTATTCTGCAATTCCTGGAAAACCGCCTTGATGTCCCGGTAGTTGGGGTCCTTCCTCAGGATCTCGAAGGCCAGTTTCTTGGCGTAGAGGTAGTCTTCCTTCAATTTGGCGGTCTGGACCATTTCGTATTTGACGGCGTTATACTCGTCATCCTTGCGATCGGACATGGTCAGGGCCTTTTCGAACCAGCTGATCGACTCGTCCATCATGCCCTTTTCGCGGAAGCAGATACCCAGCAGGCCGGCCGAGTCGAAAAACTTCAGCGGGTGTTTGGAGGAGATCAGGAATTCGTGGATGGCCTCCTCGATCAGCCCCATCTCCTTGTAGGCGATGCCCAGGTTGTAGCGCGTGTCGTAGTCTTCCTGGCCGATCTTCTCGTCGACGCCCTTTTTGAATTCCTTGAATATCTCCATCATGTTCTTTTCGATGGTCGAAGTGCGCTGCTTCTGAAGCTCCTCGACCCAATATTTGATGGCGCTGAGCTCGAGGGGAACCAGCTTCTCCGTTTCGAAAAGGTCCTCATCTTCAAGGAAAAGGCTTTCGCTCTTGAGGATGTCCACCTCGCTCTCGGCCAGGTCGCTCTCGTCGATTTCGTGGAACGGCGATTCGCTGCCGGCGGGGGCCTCTTCGCTGGTAAAGATGTTGTCGATATCCAGGAAGTCGGCGCTGGAGCCGAGGAAGCTGGGGTCGGCCGGGGCGTTTTTCGGGCTTGCGGCCGGGGCCTGGATGATTTGCTCCTGGTCGATCTCGATGAATGGGGCGGCCTCCTGGCCTTCGGGCTCCTCCATCTCGATCTCGAACTGGAAGTTGTCGATCTCGGCGAAATCGTTGGCGACGATCTTCTCGTCGGACTTGTTCAGCAGGCCGTCGAGCCTGATCTCCACCTTGGAATCCTCGAATTGCTGCAGATGATCGCTTTCCTGCGCGATCGATGACTGGATCTCGATCTTTTCCGTCTCGCCAGGCTGGATGCGGATGGAGTCGGTCTTGTCGGGGCGCGTCTCCTTGGCCTTCTTGACCCGGTCCAACCGGGACTGGATCTCCCGGCTTTCCGGGTACTCGCGGCGCAGCCGCTCCAGGGCCTTCTCGGCATTGCTGAAATAACCCTCGCTGATGTAAAAATCCAGCTCGGCCAGGTGCGATGACAGCCCCTTCTTGCTTTCGGACTCGGTCTTCTGCTTCAGGCTGTCCTCGCCCTTGAGCAGGAAGATGTCCTCCTCGCCGCTGCGGAATCCATCCAGTTCAATCTCGCCCATCCCGGGCTGCTGCAGCTCCTTGATCTGCTCGATCATCTCGGCATGGTCGAAGTCGATCTCGATGTTGGTCCGCTCGTGGCCGCTCAGATCGAGCAGCCGCTCGTCATTGGGCTTGAGCTTGGTGAGCTTGTCGAGCAGTTGCTTATGGTCCTCGTCCCGGTTTTCCTGCTTGTAGATCTTCAGCAGTTCGATGCCCTCGTTGAGCAGGGCCTCGATGTCATTGCTCATCTGGAAGACGTCGAACAGTTTGGTGCGGATCTCGATGTTGTTGGGGAAGGCGTTCTGGGCGGTCTTGAGGAGTTCGGCCGCCTTCTTGAAATTGTTGTTCTTGAGAGCCTGGCCGGCGTTGTTCAGCTGGAAGGCGATGAACTCCCGCTCCTGCTGGTTCTCCTCCTCCTCGGCCGCGTGCTCTCCGGTCAGCCGGGCCAGCTGCTCCTGGTAGGCGAAGGGCGCGTCCGACAGTTCGATCAGCTCGTTCAACACGGCGATCAGCTCCGTTTTCATGTCGCGCTGCTCGTACACCGGCAGCAGGGATTCGTAGAGAGCGATCAGGCTGCTGGTCTTTTTGGTCGCTTTGAATATCGCCGCCAGCTTGTTCAGGGCCGGCAGGTAGGTGTTGCTCGAGGTGATGATGAAGCGCAACAGCGAGTTGGCCTCGTCGAACTTCTCCTTCTCGATGAAGCGGTCGATCGTCGGCAGGAACAACTGGTAGGCCTTGTCGATCTCCTCCCGCTGCAGGTAGACCTTGCCGAGCTTCATGATCACTTCGGTCTCGTTGGAGTCGATCTCGGCGATGCGCTTGTAGATCTGCTCGGCGTCCTCGATGAGGTTGTTCTTGAAGTAGAGCTCGCCCAGAATCTTCAGCAGGTTCAGGTGCTTGAAGATCTCATCGCCCAGGTTGCGCAGCATCTGGATGGCCTTGCTGCTGTTGCCCTGGGAAATGTAGCAGGAGATCAGCTTCTCAAAGATCTTCAGATGCTTGACCTTGCCGTAGGTCTGCATCAGGAGCTCCTCGGCCTGCGGGAATTCCTTCTTTTTGATCAGGAAGTCGCTGGCCGTGAGATATTCGGCGACCGCCTCCTCCTTCATCCCCTCGCGCAGGTAGTTGTCCGCCAGCAGGGTGCGCATCTTGATGTTGCCGCGGTCCAGCTCCAGGATCTTCTTGTAGATGCCCAGCGCCTTTTTCTGGTTGTTCTGGCGTTTGTATTCTTCGGCCAGTTCCAGATAGATCTGCTTGGCCTCGATGGTCAGCCCCTGCTTGGAATAGAGGTCGGCCAGCTTGAAGGAGACCGATTCGTTCTGGGGATCGAGGCGGGTGATGCGCTTGTACATGGCGATGGCCTTGGTGAAGAAGCCTTCCTTGAGATAGAAATCCGATATCCATTCGAACTGCTTGAAGGCTTCGGGCAGCTTGTTGAGCTTGATGTACAGGTCGCCGATGATGCGCCGTACTTCCAGGTCGTCGGGCTTCACTTCGACGATCTTGTGGTATTCCTTGATCGCCGCCTCGATCTTTCCCTGTTTGAACAGCTTGTCGGCCAACTGCAGAATCTTCAGTCGGTTTTCAACAGCCATGTTTCAGCTTGAAACTCTTCCTGTGGAAAATAGTTTCCCCTTGCCATGATAACACATTTTTATGCCTGGGTGTAGGATAGCCCTTATTTTTTGCCAAGTCAAACTCGGGGAAGAACGGGGAAATCTCCTCCAGCAGGCGGTCACGGAACACCTTGGCGATGATCGAGGCCGCGGCGATGGAGAGGCTCTTTTCATCCCCTTGGATCACGGCCCGGCCGGCGACCGGGAGAAAGCCGGGATCTATGGCGTCGACCAGCGCGTAGTCGGGTACGACCTGCAGGCGGCGGTAGGCCTGCAGCATGGCGCGCTTGCTCGCCTCGAGGATGTTGCAGTCATCGATCTCGTCATTCCAGCACCAGCCGATGGAATACGCCCGGGCCTTTTCGTAGATGTCGCGTGCCAGGAACCGCCGTCGCGCCGGCGGGATCTTTTTCGAGTCGTCGTACTCGGGATTGAGCCGCGTCGGGTCGAGGATGACCGCCCCGGCCACCACGGGACCGAACAGGCAGCCACGCCCGACTTCATCCAGGCCGCATATCCAACGGCGCCGGTCATGCAATAAGGCTGCTTCGATGGAAAAATCGGCCATTACCTGAGTTCTTTCAGGCGTGAGGCTTTGCCCTTCAGTTTTCTCAGGTAGAACAGCTTGGCCCGTCTGACGCGGGTGTGCTTCTTGACCTCGATCTTCTGCACCAGCTTGGAATGGAGGGGGAAGATCCTCTCAACGGCGATGCCGAAGGAGGTCTTGCGCACAGTGATGGTCTTGGAGATCCCCGAATTCTTGATGGCGATCACGGTGCCCTCGTAGATCTGTATCCTTTCCTTGCCGGCCTCGATGACGCGGTAGAACACTTTCAGCTCATCGCCCGGTCGGATCACCGGGATTTCGCTGCCCGCATCCTTGGTCTGCTTATCTGCGGCGGCGCCGGCCGGCTGTTTCTTGGCTGCGGACGACCCGGCAGGGCGCTCCTTGCTTTTTTTCTTTTCGTCTGTCATGTTGGCTCTCCTAAATGGCAGTGAGTTGACGGATGGAATATTTTACTATTTTTTGGCCCATTTTACAATAAGGCTCTTCCTCGGGGGGAAAATTACCGGCTGGAGAGGGAAAAAGACGGGGACGCCGCTGCCGGCGCCCCCGCTATGCTGGAACGGGAGTAAGGTCAGTTAAAGCGATAGGCGATGGTGATACTGGGCACGAAGATGTTCATGTTGTGCTCGCCCGGCATCTTGGCCATGGGCGACAGGGGCACGGTCTGCTTCGCTCCGCGCAGGATCTCCAGCGCGGCGTTCACGCTGAGCTTGGCGCCCGAGTAGCCGGCGCCGAAGGTGAACATGTTATAGGGGATCTGCGGCAGCAGGATGTTCATCGTCTCCAACGGCGCGGGCGACGGGTCTCTCATGTAGCCCAGGCGCACCGCCCACTCCTGGTTGAGCATGTACTCGGCGCCGATGCGGAACTGCAGGCAGTCCTTCCAGTCCAGCTCGATGGTCTGGTCGAAGGCGGCCTTATAGACCGGATGGGCCATGAGCTGGGTCCAGGCGGCGTTGGAGAACTCGACCGGGATCTCGTCCAGCTTCTTCCAGTTGGTCCAGTTGATGTCGAAAGCCAGCCGCAGCTTGTCCATGGGCTTGAAGCTGACTCCGGCGCCCAGCCACATGGGCAGCGTGGTCTTGCGGGTGATCTCGCTCTCGACGCCAGCGCCGAGCAAGTTGGCGAAGCCCATCTCGGCGTCGCCCTTGAGAGTGACGTTGACCGGGAGCTTGTAGCTGAGGCCGAAGGCCAGCTTGTCGCAGGGGGTGAACTGCATGCCGAAGGTGGCGCCCAAGCCGGTGCCGGTCAGGCTCTCCTCGTACTGGCCGACGCCAGGGCGCTTGATATGCATCATGCCGATGTTCAGGTTGAGCGTGGCGCCGACCGCCACCTGGTCGCTGATCTTGTAGGCCACGAGCGGGGCGATGGTGACCACGCCGAGAAAGCTCTCCCATTCGTAGGCCGTGCCGCCGGAGAGGTTTTTCAGCTGCGTGCCATCCCAGGTGGCGCCGGTGCCCGAGGGCGTGTAGATGCCGAGGCCGATGGTCAGCTTGTCCGACAGCGGCTTGACGAAGCCGAGAGCGCCGGCGGGATAGAGCTTGCTCTGGGTCTTGGCGTCGATGCCGTAGGGGGCGAGGGCGAAGGAGCCGCTGGGGAGCAGGTTGGTCTCGAACAGGGAGATCCAGGTGCCCTCGGCATTGGCCGCGCCGGCCGGGTTGAAGTAGAAGAGGCTGACATCGTTGGTCCAGGCGATCACGGCCCCGCCCATGCCCATGGCGCGCGAGCCCGAACCGTTGAGGTTCAATCCGTTGGCCGGCAGGGAGATGCCGCAGAGAAAGATCAAGGCAACAGACAAGAAGAGCCGTACAGCAATTGTTCTTTGTTTCATTTTTCCTCCCGGAAATTTAGTTTAAAAAAAACAATAATATACTTTTTTGCAAAAGTCAATCACTCAGCGGCATGTCATATCCAGGGCGATCTTGCCATATACCCCGTCGTAGCCCGGAACGCGGCGAACGCGGTTCTCGCGCATGGCCAGCACGGCCGTGGCCAGCCTTTCGTCGATCCTGGAGATGTCGGCGACGGCGATATTCTGCAGGATCTGGAACTCGGGCCCCAGGCGCCCGATCAGCGAATCGTACGCCAGGTCGACCTTTCCGGCCTTCTCGCCGCAGCACAGAAGCTGGGCCAGGATCTGTTTCAATGGGACCTGGTAACTGAACGGGGCCCGCCGCCCGCCCTTGCGGTCGGCCAGGTCCTCGACGCGGTGCAGCACGCCCAGGGTGAGCGGCTTGCCGCAGGCCGGGCAGGAGTTGCCAAGGCGGCGGCTGCCGGCGGGGGAGAGGGAAACGCCGCAGGCGCGGTGGCCGTCGTGGTGATACTTGCCCTCCTCGGGGAAGAACTCGATGGTGCGCACGATGGCGTTCTCGCGGATGGCCCTGGCGATGCCTTCATACGTCAAGGGACAATCGAACTCGCTGGCCTCGCGCCCCAGGTTCTGGGCCGAGTGGGCGTCGGAGTTGGACAGCACCGTGTAGCGCCGCAGCGACGAGACCCTGGCCAGCATGGGCGGATCGGCCGACAACCCGGTTTCCACCGCGTAAATAAAAGGGGAGATGTCGCTGAAGCATTCCTCCAGGCTGTCGAACCCCGACCGCGATCCCAGCAGCGAGAACCAGGGGGTCCAGATATGGGCGGGGATGATCAGCGCCCGCTCGTCGATGCCCAGGACCTCGGCGCTGATGTCGCGGGCCGAGGCGCCCAGGATGGGGCGGCCGTCGGAGCGCAGGTTGTAGCGCCGCCCCAGTGCGGCATTGATCTTTTTTGCGGCCGCCAGGGAGGGAGCCAGCAGGAGAAGGTGCACCTTGCGCACCCGTCCTCCCTGCTGGAAGATCAGGGAGATCTCCGCGCTCAGGATGAAATAAACCGCGGGGCTGCGTTTTGCCAGCGAATAAAGGCCGGGAGCGGTTTCGTGCAGGGAGTCCTTCAGGCGTTGGAACCAGAGGGGGTGGGTGAAATCGCCGCTGCCGACCACGGTAAGGCCCTTGATCGCGGCCCAGCGGGCCAGCTCGGGCGGCTCCAACGCCGGCGACGTTCCGCGCGAGTAGCGTGAGTGGATGTGGAGGTCGGCGAAAAAACGCATTCAGCGCGAGGTCCTGAAGCCCCGGATCTCCTCTTTCAGGTAGAATTCCAGCAGGTCACGCAGCGGCGAGCGCCCGATCAATTCCATGTTCCTCTGTGCCAGCCGGGCCAGCGGGGCCAGCGGCGAGTCGGGGTATTCTTCCTGGATGATGGCCGCCAGGGCCGCGGCGCAGCGGTGCAGCTCGCCGGGCAGGGGCTGGTCCAGGGCGCGCCAGTCGTTGCCGTCCAGAAACCGCTGCGCCTGCTCCAGGAGCTGCCGCCCCAGGCGGTAGACGCGGGAGTCGGCCAGGGCGATCGCCAGGAAATCCTCGTTCCAGCTGTAGTAGAGGTCGACGGTGGCGCTGGCGGTGGCGGAATAGCCGCGCAGGAAATCGCGGGCCTTATACATCGAGCGCAGCGCCGGGTTCTGCGCCGCCGGAGCGCCGTTGCCCGCGGTCTGCTCGGCATAGCACTTCTTGTTGATCTTTTCGTCGTCGGGATTGCCGGGATCGGGAAGCAGGCCGGCGATGTAATCGCGGTAGGTGTTGTAGGCCGGCTTGGCCTCGAGGTTGCTGCGCAGGATGCCGAAGGGCTCGACCCCGGGGCGGGAGTCGTCGATGATCTCATAGAAAAAGACCTTGTGCGGGTAGTTCTTGCGGGCGCGGGTGTGCAGCATCTCCAGGTAACGGTTGGCCTGCATGGTCTCCGAGTACTTGTGCGTCTGCCAGCCGGTCTCGGTGATCCAGAACGGCTTGCCGCCCTGTCCCGACTCCTCGACGATCTTCTTCACCGCCGGAATGAACTTGTCCCCCTCCTCCAGCAGCTCGAACATGTAGTATACCCCGAGGTCCTCGTAGATGTGGTGGGAGATGACGTCCAGGTGTCCGCCTGCGTTGTCCAGAATGTACTTGAGCCAGAAGTACCATTCCGACCCGGTCTCGGTCTTGTGGCTCAGTTCGGGGCCGACAATGAACGCGGCCGGGTCGGCGGCGCGGATGGCCTGGATGCCGGGGAGAAGCACCTGCTGAACGAACTTGTCCTTGCCCAGGGCGAAGAACAGCTTCAGGTTGGGCTCGTTCCAGATCCCCCAGTACCTGACCTTGCTCTTGTAGCGGTTGACGGTGCGCGTTACGAAATTTTTCCAGTCGGTCAAGTTGCTGGCCGGGTAGGTCTTGCCCTTCTTGCTGTTGGCCCAGCCGGGGGTGCTGCCGATGGAGGCATAGACGGAGAGCCCGTTGGCGGCGGCGTAGTTGACCACCCGGTCCACTTCGCCATAGCTGAACCTTCCCTTGCTGGCCTCGATGATGCTCCAATCGACGTCGATGCGGATCCAGTCGATGCCGGCGGCCCTGGCCTTGGCCAGGGCGGAGTCCTGCGCCAGGTGCACGTTGATGCCGTAGGGCTGCGGAGAAATGTTGACCGCCGTCAGCTGTGCCGCGGCGTCCCCCTGGGGGACTGCCGCCAGGGTCAGCGCTGCCAGCAGGATAACGGCGCAAATGCGCGTTCGTTTCATGATGATATTATAGAGGATCCGGAAAAATTTTCAACCAGGGCCGCGGATCTTCGCCGCCTGGGCCTGGGCGCGCTCCCGGGATCAGGCCGCGTTATCGCGGGTGAAGGTGAAGGAGAAGGCGAAGAGCAGCAGCCCGACGATGCATACGCCGCCGGCGACGGCGATCACCGGCGACATGAAGTGGCGGGAGACCACCAGGGCCAGGCCGCCGGCATGGTCGGCGAAGGCCTCATGCCAGTGGACCCAGTGCGAGGAGTAGCGGTAGTCCAGCGGGCCGACGCGCATGGCCCAGGGGACGGCCTCCCTGGCCAGCGAGGAGAGGGCCAGTACCATCCCGCCGCCGACCATCGTCGCGGCGCCGCTCCAGCGAAAGAAATGGGACTTGCTGCGCGCCCCGACCAGCGCGCCCAGGAGGATGAACAGGGCGGGGATCAGGAAGAGGAGGTAGGCGAACGAGTCGACCGTCCTGGCGATGTTGAAGTTCTCACGCGGGAAGCGGGCGTTTTCCATGATGTTGACCCGGTCGGGGATATCGCGGCCGGCGCGGTCGCGGATAAGCGCGGCCACGGCGCCTCCCTGAACCTCACCGGGCCGGCAGGGCGGGAGCGAGTCGTAGCCGCTTTCGCCGGCCAGGGCCCGCGCCCATGCCTCCGACTCACCCGCGGAACATGGGGGAAGGTTTTCCAGCACGCGGGTCAGCCAGTTTTCCATGGCCGGGTGGCTGAAGGCCGCTTTCAGCGGCTTCATGTCGAGCCAGACGGAGCGCTCCGCGCTCTTGCCGTTTATGATTCTGCCCAGCGAGGCGAGCGATCCACTCAGTTCCTTCTCCAGCCAGTCATCGAGTCCCGTCTCCCGCAGCAGCTGCTTCGGGGTGGTTCCGGAGGCGGCCACGGCGTTAAACCAGGCCCGGGTGCCGTAATCCATGTCGGAATCCTCATCGCGTGCCGCCAGCATGATGCCGTCCAGCAGCCCGGGCACCTCGGCGATGATCTCGCCGGGCAGCTCGGTGAAGGTCTTCTCCGAGACGAAGGCCTGGGTGATGCCCACGGCCCAGATGATGCCGAAGAGAACCGGGACGGCGATGAAGATCATGATCAGAAGCCCGAAAAAGGTGCGTGCTTGATTCATGGCTGTGCTCCTGTCTTATTCAACGAAAGATCGGGCGAAAAGTTCATTCTGGGGCTCACTGCAGCCGGGATACGGCCGAAAAGAATCCCATCCGATGTTTCAGCGAAAAAGGAACGGTGATGCCGAATCCCGGAGGGCGCATGGGCAGGACCCCTTCGCTGTAGGTGTCGGAACAGCCGAGCCGCTCTCCCTGCCGGCCGCGCCCGGCCGCTTTCCGCAAAGATTTTTCCATTCGCCCTCCCATTTTTCGCCCCATTTCGCATTTCACTTTTTGCTTCATTTCTTGCCCGGGCCGGCTGATGATTTGCGCAGCCGGGTCGCCTCTATTTCAGGATGGCTCCGACGGGGGTTTCGTCGGGCAGGATGGGGATATAGGGGCGGTTGTCGGCGTCGGAGGCGGCCAGGATCATCCCCTGCGACAGGATGCCACGCAGCTTGGCCGGTTTCAGGTTCTTGACGATGATGATCCTGCGGCCGATCAGATCTTCGGGCTTGTAATGGAGAGCAATGCCGGCGACCAGCGTGCGCGTGTCCGTGCCGCAGTCGATCTGCAGCTTCAGCAGCTTGTCGGCCTTTTCCACCTTCTCGGCGGCCAGTACCTTGGCCACGACCATCTGCACTTTCTTGAAATCCCCGATCTCGATCAGTCCTTCGGAGGCGGCATTGTTCTCCGCCGCGGGCGGAACGGTCGCGGTCCGGGGTGGATTGTGGGCATCCGGGGTCTTTGTTTCCCGCATGGTGGCTCCTTGGGGTGAAATGGCCGGGGGGGCTGCCGTCGGCTTAGCCGCGACGACCCCTTGGGGGAAGGCCTCGGCCTCGGCGAAAAAGGCCTTGCTGTCGACGCGTGGGAAGAGCTGAGCCCCCTGGCCGATGGAAAAATCCTCGGGCAGGTCCTTCCAGCCGAGCCCGGCGTCGTCGCAGCGGAAGATGGCCCGCACCTGGGCCGATGTCTCGGTCAGAATGGGCGACAGCAGGGCGTTGACGCTCAGGATGGCGCGGCACAGCGTCTTCAGCACGCCGGCCAGGCGCGGCAGGTTCTCCATATCCTTGGCCAGGTTCCACGGCTGGGCCGCGACGATGTAGCGGTTCAATTGATTGACGTATTCGAAGACGCTCTCCAGGCCGCGGTTGAACTGGTATTGGTCAAAGAGCTCCAGGACCGACGTTTCCAGACGCTGGTAGCCCGCTGCGATCTCCTTTTCCCTGTCGGTGTAGCTCGCGTCGCCCTGGAACGAGTTGGCGAAGTATTTATCGATCATGCCGGTGGTGCGCGATACCAGGTTGGCCCAGTCGTTGGTCAGGTCGGTGTTGACGCGGCCGATGAAGCCCTCGTGGGAAAAATTGCCGTCGGCGCCTATGGACGCTTCGCGCATCAGGAAGTAGCGGATGGCGTCGGCGCTGAAGTGCTTGAGCAGGATATGGGGATCGAGGACGTTGCCGCTGGATTTGGACATCTTCTTCTCGTCCTTCAGCCACCAGCCGTGGATCAGTTCCTTCTTCGGGAGGGACAACCCGGCGGCCATCAGGAAGGCCGGCCAGTAGACGGCGTGGTACTTGAGGATGTCCTTGGCCATGATGTGCAGATCGGCCGGCCAGAGCTCCTTGAAGCGCCCGCCTTCGCCCAGGTAGTCAATGGCGGTGACGTAATTGGACAGCGCGTCGAACCAGACATAGATCGTCTGTCCCGGGTCTCCAGGAACGGGAACCCCCCATTTGACGGTGGAGCGGGTGATGCTCAGGTCCCTCAGCCCCATCCTGACGAACGAGACCACCTCGTTCATCCGCGAGCGCGGCGTTACGAAGTCGGGATTCTCCTCGTAGAACTTCAGCAGCCGGTCGCCGTAGGCCGACAGGCGGAAGAAATAGCACTTCTCCTTGACCCGGTTGTCGGTCGGGCGTCCGCAGTCGGGGCAGACGCGCCTGCCATCAGCGCTCTCCTCGGCGCTTTCGGGTATGAAGTTCTCGCAGGAGATGCAGTAGTGGCCGGCGTACTCGCCGAGATAGATGTCGCCCTGCTCCATGACCCGGGAGAAGATCTTTTGCACGCCCTTGACGTGGACCTCGTCGGTGGTGCGGATGAAGGCGTCATAGCCGATGTGCAGCGTTTTCCACAATTCCTTGAAGTGCTCGACCATGGCGTCCGAGAGCTGCCTGGGCGTGAGCCCCTGCTTGGCGGCGCTGCGCTCGATCTTCTGGCCGTGCTCGTCGGTCCCGGTCAGGAAAAAGACGCGGCAGCCCCGCAGCTGCTTGTAGCGCTTGATGACGTCGGCCAGGATGGTGGTATAGGCGTGGCCGATGTGCGGGACATCGTTCACGTAGTAGATCGGCGTGGTCAGATAGAATTTTTCCATGGCGCTCTCCTGATGAATACCGCTGCCAGGCCGGATTATAGCATAAAACCGCGGCAGGGGAATAATCCCGGCATGCGGGGGAAGCGGCCGGTCAGAAGCTGATCTTCAGCGGCTTGGTGTCTTCCTTTTTTTCCTTCTTGGGCCCGGCGCCCGCCGGCGGGGGGGGGGCTGCGGCGGTCTCGACCTGGGCCGGGGGCTGTTCGACGCCGTCGGTCAAGGCGCTGGCTTTTTTCCAGAGAGCGGTCATCCTGGCTTCCAGGGCATCCAGGGCGAGGAGATTCTCCTTCTCGATCTCCCTTTCGGCCTCGCGGACCATGGCGGCGATCTCGGCCTTCATTTCCTGGGGCAGGTTGCTGCCCCGGCTCAACTGGTTGAGCGAATAGATCTGGTTGATGACCCTGTTCTTCTTGTGGATGCGCTCGCGCTTCTTCAGGTCGATTTCCGACAGCTTCCTGGCTTCCTCGCGCAGTTTCTCCACCTCTTCCTTGCTCAGCAGGCCCGACTGCGAGATCAGGACTTCCTTTTTGTTCCTGCTGGAGAGGTCCAAGGCCACGACGTTCATGATGCCGTTGATATTGATGCTGAACGTGACCTCGATGCGCGGGATGCCGCGTGGAGCGCGCTTGATGTCCAGCAGGGTGAATTTCCCCAGCAGCTTGTTCTCCTCGGCGATCTCGCGCTCGCCCTGGTAGATCTCGATGTCGACCTCGGACTGGTTGTCCTCGGCGGTGGAGAAGACCAGGCTGCGGCTGGTGGGGATGGTGGTATTGGCGTTGATGATGCGGGTGAAGGCGCCGCCGAAGGTCTTGACGCCCAGCGCCATGGGCGTGACGTCGAGCAGCAGGATGTCCTTGCTGTCCCCCTTGATGATGGAGCCCTGCGCCGCGGCGCCCATGGCCACGATCTCGTCGGGGTTGACCTTGCGGTTGGGCTCGCGCCTGAAGAATTCCTTGACCTTCTGCTGGACGTAGGGAATGCGCGTCGAGCCGCCGACTAGCAGGAACTCGTCGATATCGTCGATTTGCAGGCTGGCGTTCTGCAGGGCCCGGGCGCAGATCTCCAGGGTCGACTCGACGTCCTTCTTGATCAGGTTCGCGAACTCGCTGCGGCGCAGGTACTTGATCAGGTGCACCGGGCCATCCTCGGATTCGGCAATGAAGGGCAGGTTGATCTCGCACTCTTCGACGGCCGACAACTCGATCTTGGCGTTCTCCGCCGCCTCGCGGATGCGCTGCAGCGCCGCCTTGTCGCGGGACAGGTCGATGCGGTGCTCGTTGGCGAATTCGTGGGTCAGCTTCTGGGTCAGGGCGATATCGAAGTTGTTGCCGCCCAAATGGGTGTTGCCGGCAGTGGCCAGCACCTTGATGATGCCGTTCTGCACGTCGAGCACCGAGATGTCGATGGTGCCGCCGCCGAAGTCGTAGACGATGATCTTGGCCTTTTTTTTCAGGTCGATGGAGTAGGCCAGCGAGGCCGCCGTGGGCTCGTTGATGATGCGCTTGACGTTGAGGCCGGCGATGCTGCCGGCGTCCTTGGTGGCCTGGCGCTGCGAGTCATTGAAATAGGCGGGGACGGTGATGATCACGCTGTCGATGGGGTCGCTCAGGTAGCGATCGGCCGCGTCCTTGAGCTTGAGCAGGATCATGGCCGAGATCTCTTCCGGCGAAAAGACGTGATTGTTGATCTCGATGCGCAAAAGGTCGTCGCCGTGGCGGATGATGTGGAAGGGGAACTCGTTCAGGTAGGGCTCGACCTCCGAGTATTTTTTCCCCATCAGGGTCTTGACCGACGAAATGGTGTTGAGCGGATTGGTGATCATCTGGCTCTTGGCCGGCTGGCCCACCAGCCGCTCGCCGGTGGATGTGAAGGCCACGATCGAGGGGAGCAGCCGGTGGCCTTCGGGGGTGAGGATGATCTCCGGGGTGGTCCCTTCCAGGTAGGCGATGGCCGATTTGGTGGTGCCGAGATCAATGCCGAGTATCTTTCCCATCTCGGTTTTCTCTACCACAGCGATTCTGAAAAGTCAATCGCCGGGCACTATTGACGAAACAGTTTTTTTACGCTATCATGGCCAGCAATGCCGGGATAGCTCAGCAGGTAGAGCGGTAGACTGAAAATCTGCGCGTCCGTGGTTCGATTCCGCGTCCCGGCATTTTACTTGACTCCCCGCCGGCGATTTGCTACTATTTTTCAATGCAGACCTCGCTGGCATCCATCATTTCCCGCTTCCGGAACAAGAAGGTGACCGTCTGGGGCGACCTGATCCTCGACCAGTACGTGTTCACCTCGGCCGGCCGGGTGTCACGCGAGGCGCCGGTGCTGGTCACCGAGTTCGAGAAGAACGAGTACCGACTGGGCGGAGCCGGCAACGTCGTGATGAACCTGCGCACCCTGGGTGCCGTGCCGCTGCCCGTGGGCTTCGTGGGCAAGGATGCCTCGGGCGAGGTCCTGCTGGGCCTGCTGCGCGAGCAGGGGGTCGCCACCGGCCACCTGGTGGCCGACGACGGCTTCGCCACGCCGCTGAAAAGCCGCATCCTGGCCGGCGGCGACAACACCAAGAAGCAGCAGATCCTGCGCATCGACACCCTGCCGCCCGGGCCGGTCGGCGAGCGGGCGCGGCTGCGTCTCGTGAAGGCCCTGCACGCGGCGCTGGCTGCGAGCGACCTGCTGGTCCTCTCCGATTATCTGGCCCAGGCCGTCATCCCTTCGGTTTTTCACCAGCTGCGCAAGAAGTTCCCGGCGCTGCCGAGCGTGGCCGATTCGCGCGGCAACCTGCTGGATTTTCCCGGGGTGACCCTGGCCACACCCAACGAACCCGAGATCAAGAGCCTTTTTCCGGACCGCAAGTTCCTCCGCGACGCCGATTTTATCGGCGCCGGAACGGAGTTGCTGGAGCGGCTGGATGCGCGCGGGATCGTCCTGAAGCGGGGACACCGGGGGATGCTGGTCTTCGGCCGCGGCGAACGGGCGGCCACCCTGGACATTTTCGGGACCTCGCAGATCGTCGACGTCACCGGCGCCGGCGACACCGTCCTGGCCGTGCTGGCGCTGGGAATGGCCAGCGGCGCCTCGCTGCTGGATTCGGCCCGGCTGGCGAATATCGCCGGCGGCATCGTCGTCATGCACGAGGGGGCCTATCCGGTCCGCCGCCGGGAACTCCAGGATGCCCTGCGGTAAGTTTCTCCCTCTGCCGCAGCTGGCCGCGGTCGTGGCGCGGGAAAAGAGGGAGGGCCGGACGATCGTCCTGGCCAACGGCGGCTTCGACCTGATCCACGTGGGCCATGTCCGCTATCTCCAGCAGGCCAAGGCCCTGGGCGACGTCCTGGTGGTCGCCCTGAACTCCGATTCCTCCCTGAAGGAGCTGAAGGGGGATGCGCGCGCCCTCATCGACGAGGCGGGCCGCGTGCGCATCCTCGCTGCCCTGGCCTGCGTGGATCATGTCACCCTTTTCGCCGAACCGACGGCCGAAAGCGTGCTGCGGGCCCTCACCCCCCATTTCCACTGCAAAGGCTCGGACTATACCCTGGAATCCATCCCGGAGCGGGACATCGTTCTCGGCTACGGCGGGCAACTGGCGATCGTCGGCGGCGGCAAGGTCCGCTCCACATCGCTGGTGATCCGGCGCATTAAGGAATTGTACGGCTAAATTGGAACACATCGCCATCGTCCGCCTGTCGGCCCTGGGAGACATCATTCATGCCCTGCCGGCATTCCAGGCGCTGCGCCGGGCGCGTCCCGCGGCGCATATCAGCTGGATCGCCGAGCCCGCCGGAGCGGCGCTGCTGGCCAACATCCCGGGCATCGACCAAGTCATCGTTCTCGACCTCAAAGCCCCGCGCGGCCCGGCGGCCAAGGCTGCCGGCCTGGCGCGCTTCGTCCGCCGCTGGCGCGGCCGCTTCGACATTCTGCTTGACTTCCAGGGTCTGATCAAATCCGCACTGCTTTCCTTCCTGCTGGGCGGGACACGACTCGGCTTCGGGCGCGGCAACGCCCGCGAGCCGCTGGCCGCGCTGTTCTATTCCCGGCGCGCTTCCCCGTTCCCCGAGGAACGCCACGTGATCCACAAGAACCTGCACCTGCTCTCACTGCTGGGCATTTCTGCGCCGCAGGTGGAGTATCCGTCCCGCGAATGGCGGCCCTCCCGGCAGCTGGCCTCCTGGCTGGAACAGGAGGGGCTGAACGAGGGCTGGACCGTGCTCAATGTCGGCGGCGCCTGGCCCAGCAAGCTCCTGAGCGCCGAGCAGTGGCGTCAGGTTGCCTGCGGATTGGACAGAAGCCATTCCCCGGTGGTGCTGTGGGGCAACGCCCGGGAAAGGGAGACCGCGGCAACCGTCGCCCGGCAGAGTGGCGCGCGCCTGGCTCCCTTCATGGATTTCGCCGATCTGATCCACTTCATCGCCCGGGCGCGGCTGGTCATCACGGGCGACACGCTGGCCCTGCACCTGGCCGACATGACGCGCACGCCGACGGTGGGGGTGTTCGGACCCAGCTCGCCCCTCCGCAACGGCCCGCTCCATCCGGCCAGCCGGGTCGTTTTCCACCGGCTCGGCTGCAGTTTCTGTTATCGGCGCAAGTGTGATACAATGAAATGCCTGCAGGGCATTGCCGCCGAGGAGATCATCGCGGCGGCACGAAGCATCGATGCGCAACGCGACTGAAACGCTGATCAAATATCGCTCCCTGGTCGGGATCATCGCCCTGATCGTCGTCATGGTGTTGGCCACGCCCGATGTCCGCTCGATCGTCATCGGCTTCTTCGTGATGATGCTCGGCATGTTCTTCCGCGCCTGGTCGTCCGGCTACATCGACAAGGACCGGGAGCTGGCCACCCAGGGGCCCTATTCATTGACCCGCAATCCCCTGTATTTCGGCAATCTCCTCATCGGCGCCGGCATCGCCGTCGCCAGCAACAACTGGCGGACCGTTCTGATCTGCGCCGTCTACTATGTCTTTTTCTTCACCTTCCTCATCGTCGTCGAGAGGAAGAGGATGAAGGCGCGCTTCGGTGCGCGCTACGAGGAGTGGGCCCGGCAGGCCAACCTTTTTTTCCCCAGGTTCAAGAAGATCGAGAATGCCAACTTCGACATCGCCCTGTACATGAAGAACAGGGAGTATCGCGTGCTGTTCTACTCGCTCTTCGTGATCGTGGTGCTGGTGGTCAAGTTTCTTAAGAGGATCGGCTTCATCGGCTGATCGGGCGCTCTCTTTTCCTTTCCGGCTTTCATTGCTTTTATCGGCCGATTTTGCTACCATTGACCCATGAACAAGTCCAGGGTGTTCTTCTTGGCTGCCGCGGGCCTTGTCGCCGTCGCCGCGTTTTTTTGGCTGAATCGCCCTGACCTGCCGCCGTTTTCCTCCGCCCGCAGCTCGAGCACGGGCTTGACCGGCTTCCAGGTCATCGGCATCTCGGAAAAGGGCAACCTATGGCTCGACAACGAGGAGACCCGCCCGGTGGACATCCGGACATTGAACTTCGTCTACGAGACCCGTCTGCATTCCGACGCCCAGACCGCCTGGGAGTTCTTTTTCGAGGGCTTCCTGTTCACGGCGCTGCCCGGGAGCGCGCTGCGCTTCACCCCCCAGACCCGGGAACTGATCCTGGAAAAGGGGGAGTTCTACTGGGAGCGGAAAACGCCTGGCCAGCGGGTGGAGATCTCCCTGTTCAAGGGCGGCAATATCTTCGCGCTTTCCGCCGCCGGCCGCATGCGGCTGGGCGGAGGGGCTCTCGAGGTCTGGAACTATTCCGGTTCGCTCGACTTCGACCTGGACGGACGGCTGGTTCACCTGAACGAGCTGCAGTACGCGAACAGCCGCGACGGCGGCCGGACCGCGCCGGCATCCTTGTTCCCCGCCCCGCCCTTCGTCTCGCCCGAGGCCGAGACCATCGCCCTGACCCAGCCCAACGACACCATCATCCAGTTCAAATGGAAGAGCGTCCAGGGTGCGCGCAACTATATCCTGAAGCTCTATCCTTCCGCCCTGCGCGACAACCTGCTGCTGAGCAGGGTGGTCAGCGACAGCGCCGTCACCCTGGACATCATGCCCTTCATCGAGTTCAGCGAACTGCATTGGGAGGTGGCCGTCTTCGACGCGGCGCGGCGCATCGAATCGGCTCCCGCGCGCATGGGTTTGATCGCCATCAGCAGCTCGCTGCTGAAAAAAGGCCAGCAGCCCGAGCCGCCCCGCATCGAGGTCGATTCCCTGTCCGTCAGCGGCGAGATGGTGCTGATCAAGGGCAGTGCCGACCCGCACGCCCAGTTGTTCGTGGACGGGGTTGCCGTCAAGATGGACGGCGAGGGGCGGTTCATCCATACCATTTCCTACCGGAGCATCGGCGTGAAGGAGATCGTCTTCCGGGCCCTGGCACCGTCCGGGCTGGAGTCGGTCCTGAAGAAGCAGGTGACCATTTTTGAGGAATAAAGACAAGGCGTGGCCGGAATCAACTGAAGGAGCATGACATGGGGCTGTTCGCGAACCTGTACAATTATTTTTCCTCCGACCTGGCGATCGACCTGGGCACGGCCAACACGCTGGTTTACATCAAGGGCCGGGGCATCGTGCTGCGCGAGCCTTCCATCGTGGTCGTGGATGACCGCAACGGCCGCATCCAGGCGGTCGGCCAGGAGGCCAAGAACATGCTGGGCAAGACCCCGGTCAACATCCGCGCCATCCGGCCGATGAAGGACGGCGTCATCGCCGACTTCGAGACCACCGAGAAGATGCTGCAGTATTTCATCAAGAAGACGCGGAGCGGCAACCAATTCCTGAAGCCGCGCATCGTCATCGGCATCCCCTCCGAGATCACCCAGGTGGAACGGCGGGCCGTGCGCGACGCCGCCCTGCGCGCCCGGGCCAACGAAGTCTTCCTGATCGAGCAGGCCATGGCCGCCGCCATCGGCGCCGACCTGCCCATCACCGAGCCCGGCGGCAACATGATCATCGACATCGGCGGCGGCACCACCGACGTGGCGGTCATCTCGCTCTCCGGGGTGGTGATCGCCAAGTCGGTGCGCATCGCCAGCAATGAGATGGACGAGGCCATCATCCAGTACATCAAGAAGAAATACAACCTGTTGATCGGCGAGCGTACCGCCGAGCAGGTCAAGATCAAGATCGGCTCGGCCTACCCGCTGGATGAGCCCCTGGAGATGGAGATCAAGGGGCGGGACCTGACCTACGGCATTCCCAAGACCCTCAATATCAACGACAGCGAAATCCGCGAGGCCCTGGAAAGCGTGCTGCAGCCGCTGATCGAGGTCGTCAAGAACACCCTGGAGAAGACCCCGCCCGAGCTGGCGGCCGATATCGTCGATCGCGGCATCATCCTCTGCGGCGGCGGGGCGCTGCTCAAGAATCTGGACAAGCGCCTGCGCGAGGAGACGTCCCTGCCCATCTTCATCGCCGACGACCCCCTGTCCTCCGTGGTGCTGGGGGCGGGGAAGATTCTGGAAAACCTGCCGCTGCTGGAAAAGATCGGCAATGCGCTTTGATCCCGGCGCCGGCGGGCTCAGCACGGAGAAAAAATCGACCGTACTGGTCCTGATCCTTTTCGTCGATTTGCTCCTGATCTCGTCGCAGATCATGCTCAAGAACCAGCAGTCACTGCTGCAGACGGCCGTGGCCAACATGATCATGCCCCTGCAGCTCACCTTCCAGAAGGCCACGGATTTCGTCGGCAACGAGCTGGAGCGCTATGTCTTTCAGCGCGGCATTTTCCGCAAGTACCAGCAGCTGAAGAGAAAGCACGTCGACCTGCGCGTGGAGAACGTCGCGCTGAAGCGGCGGCTGCGCGACCTGCGGGCGCTGGAAGCCGCCCGCGGCAAGTTCGACCGCTTCCTGATGGCCACGGTGATCTCCGTCGACATCAACTTCCCTTACGCCGCGCTGGTGATCGACCGGGGGACGCGCGCCGGCCTGGTGGAGAACGACGTCGTGCTCAACACCGACGCCGAGCTGGTCGGCCGTATCGCCAAGCCGCTGACCGCCTTCTCGGCCCAGGTGCGCCTGATCACCAGCCCCGTCGGCGGCACCGGGGCGGCCATCGAGTCCAACATGCTCGAGGGCCTGCTCAAGGGGGACAACGGTCCCGAGTGCCGCTTCGAGTACCTCCTGGCCAACAAGGACGTGCGCCTGGGGGACCGGGTGATCACCTCGGGAACGGACCTGATCTACCCCAGCCTGCTGCCGATCGGCACGGTGACGGCGATCGGCCAGGATTATTTGACCCAGAAAGTCACCGTCCGGCCGTTCTTCGTGGACAAGCCGATCCACCAGCTGGTGGTCCTGCTCCATGAATAACCGCATCCGCATCGCCCTGTTCATCCTGCTGGCCGTCGGCCAGCTCGCCGTCGCCCACTACCACCATGCGCTGCGCTTCTCCATCGACCTGCTCTACCTGATCATTTTTCTCATCGCCATCCGCTCGGGCTTCATGCCGGCCATCATCAGCGCCGCCCTCATCGGCTTCGCCAGCGACTACCTCTCCGGCGGCGTCATCGGCGTTTTTTCCTTTTCGCGCACCCTGGCCGCCTTCCTGCTGAACACGCTGGCGCGCTTCCTGGACCTGAAGAAGAACGTGTTCGTCTTCCTGCTCATCCATGTCTCCCTGCTCCTGTCGAACCTGCTGGCGTTCGCTTTTCTGGTGCTGATCTTCCGCTACCGGATCGCGGCCAGTCTCCTGGTCGTTCAGCCCCTGGCCACCGCCCTGGCCGGCACGGTCATCCTGGGCTCGCAAAAAATGAAGACGCTGCTGGATGTATCTTAGCAAGAGGAGGCTCACCCCCGAGTTCGTGAAGCGAGCGGCGGTCATCTCGACCGTCATCCTGGTCGTCCTCTTCACTGCGATTTTCGTGGCCTTCTGGAGCATCCAGGTCGTGAACCATGAAAAATTCCGGCGTCTGGCCATGCGCAACATCACGCGCACGGTCGACCTGCCCGCTCCGCGGGGGCTGATCGTCGACCGCTTCGGGAAGGTGCTGGCCGAGAACAAGATCAATTTCACCCTGTATCTGGTGCGGGAGAACGTAGAGGACCTGGAGAAGACCATCCAGCGGGCCAGCTTCTTTTCCGGCAAGAGCATCGCCGATATCCGGCAGATCATTGCCATGTTCAGGAAGTACGCGATGTTCTACCGCATCCCCATCCGCAGCAACCTGCCGCAGGGGACGGTTGTCTTCATCCAGAGCCGCCAGGACGAATTCCCGGAGTTCGAGATCGGCATCGAGCCCAGCCGCACTTTCCCCTTGGCCGAAAGAACCGCCCATGTCCTGGGCCACCTGTCCGAGGTCAGCGAGGCGGAGCTGGCGGGGCTGGACCCCGACGCCTACAGCCTGGGCGACCGCATCGGCCGCAGCGGCATCGAGAGGCAGTATGAGCCCTTTCTGAAGGGCACGAAGGGGCGGCAGATCGTCATCAAGGACAGCGTGGAGAAGGTGCAGCAGGTCAGCGCCGAGACCAAGCCGGTGATCGGCGCCACCGTCGTCCTGACCCTGGACCTGGACCTGCAGCGCGCCGTCGAGGACCTCCTGGGGAGCGAGAACGGGGTGGTCGGTGTCATGGACCTGGCCAGCGGCGGCATCCTGGCCCTGGCCAGCAGGCCCGCCTTCGATCCCGAGATCTTTTCCCTGGAGATGACGCGCGCGGAGTGGCAGGCGATCCGCAGCGACCCGCGCAAGCCCATGCAGGACAAGTTCCTGCAGGGGGTGTATTCTCCGGGCTCGGTGTTCAAGATCGTCATGGCCCTGGCCGGGCTGCAGGAGAAGCTGATCACCCCGGGCCACGCCCAGTTCTGCTCGGGCAGCCAGGGTTTTTACGGCCGGACCTTCCATTGCTGGAAACCGGGCGGGCACGGGACGATGAACCTCTTCACGGCGCTGCAGAATTCCTGCAATATCTATTTTTACAACCTGGGCCAGCGAATGGACATCGACACCATCGCCCGCTACGCGCGCATGCTGGGATTGGGCGACACGAGCGGCATCGACTTGCCCAATGAAAAGACAGGGCTGGTCCCTGGCAGCGCCTGGAAGCTGGAGATGTTCCGCCAGCGCTGGTTCCCGGGCGAGACCATCTCGGTGGCCATCGGCCACGGCCAGCTGAACGTCACTCCGGCGCAGATGCTCAAGCTGATCGCCACCGTGGCCCTGCGCGGGCGCATGCCCACGCCGCACCTGCTGCAGCGCATCGAAAGGGAGGGAGAGATCGTGCGCGAGTTCGCCCCGGAGTTCACCCGCGTGGGCATCGCCGAGGAGCATTTCGAGCAGGTCATCGAGGGGCTGTTCCGCGTGGTCAACCAGGAGGGGACCGGCCGGGCGGCCCGCATCGCCGGACTGGACATCTGCGGCAAGACGGGCACGTCACAGATCATCACCAAGGAGAACCCCCAGTACAAGCGCCTGACCAAGGAGAAGCGCTTCATGCCCCACTCGTGGTTCGTTTCGTTCGCCCCGCGCGAGAACCCGCGCCTGGCCATGGTGGTCCTGGTGGAGAACGGCGGCGATGCCGGGGCGATCGCCGCGCCCCTGGCAGGGCAGGTCTACAGGAAGTATTTCGCCGATGAAGGACTCCGTTAGATATTTCGACAAGCTCACGCTCGCCGTGCTGCTGCTGCTGGCGCTGGCCGGGATCATGCTGGTCTACAGCGCCGGCCACTCCGGGGGCGAGGCCCATTACCTGAAGCAGATCGCCTGGCTGGGCGTTTCCCTTCTGGGGTTCATCGCCGTCTTTTCGCTGAAGACCGAATACGTCTTTCCCAAGGCGTTCGCCGTCTACCTGGTGCTGCTGGCCGTCCTGGCCCTGCAGATCGCCTTGGGCGGGACCGTTGCCCGCACCAGGAGCTGGTTCCGCCTCTGGGGTATCGGCATGCAGTTCTCCGAATTCGTCAAGGTGCCCCTGGCCGTTTACCTGGCCAAGCTCCTGGCTCGGATCGAGGTCATCGACGGCAAGGCGTACCTGAAAATGATGGCCGTCATCCTCGTTCCCGTGGCCCTGATCGTCCTCCAGCCCGACATGGGGGTGTCGTTCATCCTTTGCGGCTTCATCCCGCTGGCCATGCTGCTGAAGAAAGTGCGGCCGGTGCTGCTGCTGATCACCGTCCTGCTGGTGATCGCCGGCGGCCTCATCAGCTGGCATGCCATGCTCAAGCCCTATCAGAAGGAGCGCATCGTCTCCTTCATGGATCCCTCCCAGTACAAGGACTCCACCGGCTACCACATCATCCAGTCGCGGATCGCCATCGGCTCGGGCGGTCTGGCCGGCAAGGGCTACCTGAAAGGCTCGCAGTCCCGCTACCAGTTCCTGCCGGCGCGCCACACTGATTTCATCGTTTCGGTCATCGGCGAGGAGTTCGGCTTCCTCGGCGTTTCCCTGCTGTTCTTCGCGTTTTTCCTTGTCTTTTACCGCCATCTGCGCTTCAAATACCAGAACGACGAGGAGTTCTATTTCGTCTACCTGTTCAACGGGCTGGTCCTGTTCCAGTTCCTGGTCAACGTGTCGATGGCCGTCGGCCTGTTCCCGGTGCTGGGCATCTCCCTGCCCTTCGTCTCCTACGGCGGCTCGTCGCTGCTTTCGCTGTTCATCGGCGAGGCCCTCATCTTCCGCATCAAGATCAATACCTACCTGACATGAACGCGAACGAATTCATCGGCCGGCTGAAGAATCCCCAGGCCTACGTGGGCCGGGAGATCAATTCCTGCCGCCGCGAATTCCGCCGCGACGACCTCAATATCTGTCTCCTTTTCCCCGACACGTACGCCATCGGCATGAGCCATGCCGGCATCAAGATCCTCTACCACCTGCTCAACGGCATGCCGGGCGTTCACGCCCAAAGGGCCTTCCTGCCGGAACCCGAGAACGTGCCCCTGTTCCGCGAGCACGGCATGAGGCTGTTCTCGCTGGAGACGCGCAGCGCCCTGGCCGATTTCGACATGGTCGCGATCTCGCTGCTGAGCGAGCTGAACTTCACCAACGTGCTGCTGGCTCTCGACCTGGCCGGTCTGCCGCTGCTCGCCGCGCAGCGCGGCATGAACGATCCTTTCATCGCCGCCGGCGGCATCGCCGCGGCCAACCCCGAGCCCCTGCGCTCCTTCATCGATCTGTTCGCCTTCGGTGACGGCGAGGCGCTTTTCCCCGACCTGGTCGCCGTGCTGGAGCGGGTGCAGCGGCAAAAAACGGGCCGCACCGCCGCCCTGGAGGAATTCAGCCGCCTGCCGGGGGTCTACGTCCCTTCCCGCTACCCCCTGGTGCAGCGCGGGCCGTTCCTGGTCCCGGACCTCGGCGGCCGGACCGTGCGCAAGCGGGTCTGTCCCGACCTGGACCAGGTCAAGCCCGAGCCGGCCGAGATCGTCCCCATCTGCGACGTCGTCTTCAACCGCCTGAACGTGGAGATCGCCCGCGGCTGCCCGCAGAACTGCCGCTTCTGCCAGGCCAAGTCCTACTACGCCCCTTTCCGCGTCCGCGAGGCGGCGTCCACGCTAAACTTCATTTCGCGGGCGCTGGGGGCCACCGGCTACGAGATGTTCTCCCTGGCCTCGCTGAGTTCCGGCGATTACCCCGACTTGAGCGAACTGCTGCGCCGCATCCCGGCCGTCATCCAGCCCGACATCTCGTTCTCCGTCCCCTCGCTGCGCCCCTCCACGCTGAGCGAGGAGCTGCTCGCCACCCTGGCCATGTTCCGCAAGACCGGAATCACCATCGTCCCCGAGGCCGGCAGCGAGCGGCTGCGCCGCGCCATCAACAAGGACGTCAGCGACGCCGAGATCTTCCACGCCCTGGACATCGCCTGGAAGCATGGCTGGCAGAAGGTCAAGATGTACTTCATGATCGGCCTGCCGGGCGAAGCCAGCGCCGACGTCGAGGCCATCGCCCTGCTGCTGGAGCGGGTCCTGGTCGCCGCCCGTGAGCGCCGGGCGCGGGTCGTTATCCACGCCTCCTTCTCCTCTTTCGTCCCCAAGGCGCACACGCCGCTGCAGTGGGCGGCCCGCGCCCCGGTCGCCGAGCTGGAGGAAAAGATCGCCTTCCTGCGCACCCGGCTGCGGCGCCACAAAAACCTCAAACTGGATTTCCATTCGCCGGGGCGGAGCATGGTCGAAACCATCCTGGCGCGCGGCGACGCCCGCGTCGGCGACCTGCTGCTGGAAGTGTATCGGCGCGGGGAGACCTTCACCGCCTGGGACGCCCATTTTCACCTCTCCGTCTGGGAGGAGGCGCTGCCTGCGCTGCAGGGCGCCGATTTCCTCTGCGAACTGCCGCTGGCGGCCGAACTGCCCTGGGATTTCGTGCAGCTGAACTTTCACAGGCGCCACCTGGAGGAAGAGTACCGGCGCAGCGGCGTCGCGCAGGCAACCCCGTCCTGCGCCGGGCAGGACTGCGCCCTCTGCGCCGGCTGCGCTTACAGCCGGCGGGAATTCCCGCCCGCCGCCTGGGCGGGCGAGGCAAGGCCGGCGGCCGCACCACCGAGCGCCTACCGCCGCCTGCGCCTGCACTATCAGAAAAAGGGCGACCTGCGCTATCTGTCGCACCTGGCGATGATGCAGTACCTGGAGCGCTTTTTGCGCATGTCGGGTCTCCTGTTCCGCTTCAGCCAGGGGTTCCACCCCCGTATCAAGATGGCTGCCCTGCCGCCGCTGCCGGTCGGGGCCGAAGGCGACGACGAGGTGATCGAGGTGGCCGTGGCCGGCGACCTGGGGGAGGCGGAGGTGCTTGCCGCCCTGAACCGGCAGCGCCTCGACTTCCGCTTCGTGAAGGCCGAGTTCGTCCGCGGGGAGACCTCGTTCCACAAGGCGCTGCAGCTTGTCGATTTCCAGTTCTCCTGGCCCTCCCTCAGCGGGAGCCGCGTCGGCGCGCGGCGGGATGGCCTTCAGAGTCCGCAGGGGGAAGCGCCGGGAACTCCGGTGCGGCGCGAGGATATCGCCGCCCTGCTGGCGCCCGGCGATGTTCTCGTCTTTTCCGCTGCCGGGCTGGAGCTGAGGATGGATTTCGCCCACCAGGGCCAGGAGCGCTTCGCCCGCATCTACCGGCTGCTCGACCCGGAGAGAAAATGGACAGCATGCCTGCGCCGCAAGGCGGTCATTTTCAAGCATGAAGACTGACGTGGTCTCCCTGGCCAACCCGCGCCTGAAGGACATGCTGGCCGCCAGGGAGAGCTGGTTCTTCTTCGCCGGCGACAAGCTGGTCAGCGACCTTCTCGCCCGCCCCCTGCGCGTGGACCGGCTGTTGGTGCGCAGTGACCTTGGATCCGGCCCGGCGGCGGCCAGGGCCGAGGTAGTGGAGCATTGGCGGGTGAGCCCGCGGGTGATGGAAAAGGTCACCGGGATGAAGAGCCCGCCGGGGCTGGTGGCCGTGCTGGCCCTGCCGGAGGCGCGGATCGACTTCCGCCGCTGCCGGGTCACCATCGGGCTGGTCGGAGTCCAGGACCCGGGCAACCTGGGGACGGTGTTTCGCTGCGCCTCGGCGTTCAACCTGCCGGCACTGGCGCTGGCCGGCGGCGGTGCCCGCCCCAATCACCCCAAGGTCGTCCGCGCCGCCCAGACCGCCCTCCTCGATGTGCCGTTCCAGGTCTTCCGCAGCCCGGGCGAGCTGATCGCCGCGGCCCAGGACGCCGCTGTTCACGTTTACGCGACCGGCTCGCGACCCGGCGGCGGCCGTTTGGACATGGCGCGCATGGAGTTTCCCTGCCTGCTGCTGCTGGGTGGCGAGGGGCAGGGACTGGAGCCGCGGCTGCTGGAGCGCTTTCCGCGCATCCGCCTGGACCAGGAGGAGCGCATCGACTCGCTCAACGTCGGGGTCAGCGCCTGCATCCTGATGCATGAGCTGCGGCGGCTGCACGGGCTGTGAAAAGACTGCTGCTCCATGTCTGCTGCGGGCCGTGTTCGCCCCATGTCCTGGAGAAGCTGCGCGCGGCCGGTTTCCAGGTGACCGGCTTTTTCTGCAACCCCAACATCCAGCCGTTCCGCGAGTACGAATTCCGCCGCCGGGAAGTGGCGCGCCTGGCGGAAAGGCTCGCCTGGCCGGTGGTGTTCCCGCCGTACGACATGATGGAGTGGTTCGCCGCCGTGCGCGGCCTGGAGCGCGAACCCGAGCGCGGACGGCGCTGCCCGGTGTGCTTCCGCTTCCGGCTGGAAGCGGCGTTCCGCTATGCCTGCGAACAGGGCTTCGACGGAGTCGCTTCCACCCTGTCGATCAGCCCCTACAAGGTGACCGCCCAGATCAACGAGCAGGGGGCGGCCCTGGCCCGGGAATACGGCATCGAGTTCCTGGCGGAAAACTTTAAAAGGGACGACGGCTACGGCACCGCTCGCCGTCTGGCCGCTGCCCTGGGGATCCGGCACCAGGATTATTGCGGCTGCGCCTTTTCCAAGGCGGAGAAGCTCCTGCGCCTGCGAAAATGACGCTGGGTGCCCGATTTTCCGGTCTTCGCGGTTTGCAATCATGGAGGCTATGTGGTAAATTAAGGCCCTGATGAACAAGAAATTGGTGCTGGCCGGGAGGGTCATCGGCATCGCCGCCGGTTATTTCCTGCTCCTGCTCCTGGCCGTATTTTTCACCGTCAGCCTGCTGGTCAAGGGGTCCGAGGTCAGCTCCCCCGACTTGACCGGCCTGCCCCTGCAGGAGGCCTATGCCGTCGCCGCCAGGAAAGGGGTCTATCTCAAGAAGGTCATCGGCGACTTCGGCAGCGCCTACGCCCCCAACACCGTGGTCAGCCAGTTCCCGGCGCCCGAGACGAGCGTCAAGGAAAAGGCGGTCATCAAGATCTTCGTCGCCTCGGAGCCGGGGCAGGTGATCGTCCCGCAGCTGGTCCGCTTGAGCCAGAAGCAGAGCGAACTGCTGCTGAAGAAGAGCAATCTGAAAAAAGGCCATACCGCCTTCATCAGCGCCGCGGTCATGCCCGACAGCGTCATCAGCCAGTCGCTCCCGGCCGGCAGCCGCGTGCCCGAGGGCTCGGCCGTCGACCTGCTCATCTCCCGGGGAGGCGAGGGCCCCTCGTACGTCATGCCCGACCTCATCGGCAAGGAAGCGGCCCGGGTCCTGGTGTTCTTCGAGAGCCGCGGGCTGAAAATATCGAAGATCGAGGAAATGCCCTATTTCGGGCTGAAGCCGGGCATCATCCTCAAGCAGTTCCCTTCGCCGGGATTCGAGATCGGCGCCAGGAACCAGATCGGCATCCAGGTCAGCCAATGAACCCTGTCTTTCCCTCCATCCTGTCGACGAATTTCTTCAACCTGGAAGCCAAGCTGAACGCCTTCGCCGCCAGCGGCATCGATTTCCTCCACCTGGACGTCATGGACGGCCATTTCGTCGACCAGATCTCGTTCGGGCCCTCGCTGGCGCGCGCCGTCCGGGAACGGTTCCGCTTCGGCCTCGATGCCCACCTCATGGTCAGCAATCCGGAGAAAGCGGTGCCGCAATTCATCAAGGCCGGGGTCGACTGGATATCGTTCCATGCCGAGGTGACGACCGACACCGGCGGGCTGCTGCGGCGGATCCGTGACGGCGGGTGCCGCGCCGGCCTGGTCCTGAATCCCGATACCCCCCTGGAGCGGCTGCAGCCCTACCTGGCCGAGCTGGACTATGTCCTGCTCATGAGCGTCTTCCCCGGCTACGGGGGGCAGTCGTTCATTCCCGCCACCCTGGAACGCGTGTCCTTCCTGAAAAAGGAGATGGCCGCGCGGGGGAGCGGAGCCCTGCTGCAGGTGGACGGCGGCATCCATCCCGGGAACGCCGCGCTGCTGAAGGCGGCGGGCGCCGACCTCTTCGTGGTGGGGACCGCGTTGTTCAACGCCGACGATATCGCTGACATGATCAATGGATTTGAAAATCAACTGCATTGGAGCCGCTCATGAAAAAAAATGCCCTGCTCATTTCCCTGGTGCTGCTGGTCGCCTGGACCGGCTGCCGTTCCAAGAAGACCGTGACCATCGACCCGAGCGAGAAGGGCTCGGACAAGACGATGTACGAGAATGCCATGAAATACATGACCCGCGACCCGGACAAGGCCCGCCTGCTGTTCAAGGAAATCGGGCAGCTCTACCCCGATTCCATCTTCGCCAACAAGGCCAAGCTGGGCATCGGCGACTCCTACTTCAAGGAGCGAGACTCGTCGTCGCTGATCATGGCCGCCGCCGAGTACCAGGAATACGTCAGCCTCTTCCCCTATTCCCCCGACGCCGTCTACGCCAAGTACCAGATCGGCATGTGCTACTACAAACAGATGCGCAAGCCCGAGCGCGACCAGACCAACACCTTCAGCGCCATCAAGGCCTTCGAAGGGGTGATCCAGCAGTATCCCGGCACCCCCGAGGCCGGCGAGGCCCAGAAAAAGATCGACGTGTGCCGGCAGGTCCTGGCCACCCACTTCTTCCGCATCGGTTATTACAACTTCCTGATGAAATCCTACGAGGGGGCCATCGCCCGCTTCAAGCAGGTCATGGACGAATATCCCGAGTTCAAGGGCAACGACAAGCTCCTCTATTACACCGGCAGGACCTACGCCGCCATGCAGGACCACACCTCCGCCCTCTCGTTCTTCCAGCGCGTGGTCGGCAGCTACGCCCGCTCCAAGTTCGCCGGCAAGGCCCAGCGCCAGATCAGGAAGCTTGCCCGCCTGGCGGAAAAGGAAAAAAAACCGGTCCCGCCGGTGCGGGACGATTCCGCCGCAGGTGCTGAAAAATAGCGGCAGCCTTCCCGAGCGGCCCGGGGTCTACCTGTTCAAGTCCGCCGCCGGCAAGCCGCTTTACATCGGCAAGGCGTCCGACCTGCGCCAGCGCGTCTCCCAGTATTTTCGCCGGCAGGATGACCCCCTGGTGCGGCGCCTGCTCGAGCGCTCCGCCTCCCTGGAGACCATCGTCACCGAGAGCGAGTCCGATGCCCTGCTGCTGGAGAGCGACCTGGTGCACAGCCATCTGCCCCCGTTCAATATCCGGCTCAAGGATGACAAGAGCTTCCCGTTCATCGAGATCACGCTGGCGGACGAGTTCCCCGGCATCTTCTACTCCCGGCGCGTCGTCGTGGGCAGCTTCGCCCTCGGGCCGCTGGTCGACGCCCGCAGGGCGCGGCGCCTGATCGACGCCGTCTCCCGGCTGTTCCGCCTGCGCACCTGCGGCGAGGCCCTTTTCCGCAAGGGTATCCCTTGCCTCTATCACCACATCGAGCGCTGTTCCGCCCCCTGCGCCGGCAAGGTCGGGCGCGACGCCTACCGCCGCCAGGTCGCCGGCGCCGTCGACCTGCTCAAGGGGCGCAAGGGCAAAGCCGGCGCCCGGTTGCGTGAGCGCATGCGCGCCCTGGCGGCGTGCCTGGACTTCGAGGGGGCCCAGAAGGCCAAGGAGGATCTGGAGGCGCTGGGCGGCTTCTCGCTGGGCTCCTACATCACCCGGCGCACCCGCTGCGATCGCGACGTGATCGCCGCCTCGCTGCTGGGTCGGGAGGGATTTTTTATCCACTTGGCCCTCAGGGATGGGCGGGTGAGCCGCAGTGAGTTTTTCCACCTGCCGACCCTGTGCGAATCGGAGGAGGAGGCGTTGCGCGAATTCCTCGTCGATTTCTACCGCCTCCGGCCCCTGCCGGGCGAGATCATTGTCTCCAGATTGCCGGCCCAGGCCGGGGAGATGACCGGGATGTTCTCCGCGCAGGCGGGGCGCCGTGTCCTCATTTGCTGTGCCCACCGCGGAGTGAAGAAGCGGGTCCTGGACATGGCACGGAAGAACCTGGCGCTGTTCGTGCAGAAGAGCGATTATCGCGCCCTGGGCGAGGAGATCCAAAGAACACTGGGCCTGCGGAATTTCCCCTCGCACATTGAGGGCTTCGACATCTCCCACTTGGGAGAAAAGAACCGTGTCGGCGCCATGGTGGCGTTCAAGGATGGACAAGCGGAAAAGCGCCTTTACCGCAGCTACCTCATCCGCAACGCCCCCCCCGGCGACAGCGAAGCGCTGGAAGAGGTCCTGCGGCGCCGTTTCGCCAAGGCCGTACCGCCCCATGGCGGCGGCGGGACACCGGTTCCCGACCTGCTGCTCTTGGATGGCGGTTTGCCGCAGCTCGGCGCGGCTCGCCAGGCCAAGGCCGACCTGGGGCTCTCCTGCGACCTGCTGGCCCTGGCCAAAAGGGAGGAGCGGCTTTTCCTGGAGGACGGCACGTCCATGGTGCCGGCATCCGGTTCCCCTTTGCGCCTGCTGCTGCAGCAGATACGCGACGAGGTCCATCGCAGGGCGATACGGCATCACAGGAAAAGAAGGGAAAAGATCCAGCAGTGTCAGTGACAGTGTCAGTGTCAGCAAGACGAGGACAAAATCCAAGTGGTAGTGGTAGTGATAGTGGTAGCCGGAGGCTGGAGCGGAAGCCAGTGACAGTTTCAGCAACAGTGCCAGTAATTGAAATCGGTTGACGGTAGACGGTGTACGGTTGGCGGTCAGAAAAAGGCAATATTAGGACTTAAATTCCAAATCCCAAGCACCAAATTGCAAATAAATAACAAATTCCAATTACCCAAACGAAGACACTGTCAGGTTCTTCTCTTTGTTTTGGTCAAAGTCCCCGTCAGGGGATTGGGACATTGGTGCTTGGAATTTGTTTGTGATTTGGTGCTTGGGATTTGGAATTTTATTCTTCTCATTTCACTTGTCACGCGTCACGCGTTACGCGTCACGAAAGATCAATTGTTTTTCCATTCCTCGGCGGCGGCCAACAGCGAGTTAAAGAGGATCTTGTACGTCCCCTCGCCGTGGGTGCGGTGGACGACGTCGGGACCGATCAGGATGATGCGACCCTTGCCCCGGCGATAGTCGACGAGCAGCGACCTGCGCGCCAGGAGATCCTCGCCCTCCAGCCAGCCCGAAAGCAGCAGGTCGCGCTCACCGAAGACCAGCGGCGTGGAGCGGCTTTCACCGGCGGCGCGAGGCAACCAGGTCTCGAAGGTGGGGGTCGAGCGGAAGAAGACCGCGGCATTTCTGTCCATGCCCAGGGTCAGGGGCGAGTCCTTCACTTCGGCCCGCAGATAGGAGCCGGGGCAGACCACCTGGGTATTCTTCTCCATGATGTTGCGTACCGGCAGCTTGAGCTTGTTGATGGCGTAGTCGCAGGAGTCCTCCATGAAGATCAGCGTTTTTCCCTTCTGCACCAGCTCGTTAAGCTCCTTCTCGCCTGTTTCGCCGATGCCGCCCGAATACTCGGCCGGGACGGGCGCCGCCCATTTCTGCCGTTCCTTCGGCGGCTTGCCGGTCTCGATCTCGCTCTCCGAGGCCCCGGCAAAGACCATGACGGCGAATTTTTTGTCCCAGTCCCTGCGGACCGCGTCCTTGGGGCGCACCGTCTCGTAGGGGACCTTGTATTCGTCGAACACGTAGCGCAGCCAGCCTTCGGTCATGTTGTGCCCCCAGTTCCGGTAGAGCCCGGCCTTGAAGGGCCGCAGGCGGCGGAACTGCCCCAGCGGCAGCTCTTTTTTCGAGAGCGGAGCCAGCGGCGCATCGGCGTGGATGGCCTGCAGCAGCTCCAGCGTTTCGCTTTTTCTGACCAGGAACGAGCCCCGGGGAAAATCGGGGTGGTCCTGGTTGCGGTAGACCGCCTTGCCCTTGCCCAGCAGCTCGAAGGCGGCGCGATAGGATGAGTTGTGGCGCGCGTCGAGGACGATGTACTCCTCGAGCTCCTCGGGGAAGGGAAGCTGCGGCGGCGCCTCGGCGCCGACCGGCTCCATCACGGCCTGCAGCGGTTCGTTGACCGCCTCGCTGCGCACTCCCATGCCCAGGGGCAGGGTCCAGGCGGCCATGTCATAAGGCAGTTCCGGATCGGCCTTGCGGCTCTTGCGCAGGTCGGGATAGCGCTGCTTTTCGAAGATATTCTTGACGAAAGCGCGGTAGGGCTGGGCCAGGGGAACGACATAGGAGCGCTTGTCGAACATCGTGTCGCCGACGCGGGCCGGGTGGCTGAGGCGGAAGACGCGGATGCCGGAGCGGAGCAGGACCTGGACCAGGCGCTCGGCCGCCCCCGGGTCATGCTGCTGGCGCGGGATGACGAAGGCGTAGGGCGCCTCGCTGCGGCCGCGGGCGATGTTCTCTCGCGCCGCCTGCCAGGTGTCGAGCAGCAGCTCCCTGCGCATGCGCGCCGATGTGGCCAGAACCGAGAGGGTGGCCTGCAAGTCGTAGTGCACCAGGTCGGCGAGGCGCCACCAGCCACCCTGCCAGGGGCTGGGGCTGAAGATGCGCTCCTGGTTCCCGGGACTCTCGGCGCTCTGCACCTCCTCGGGCTCGACATAGATCGGCGAAGCCAGTCGCGTCGAGGCCCCCTCGAAGAGGATGCCGGGGATGTTGTGGAACCAGGCCGTGTCGTCCAGCGAGCCGATCCACCAGCCGGTGAAGAAGCCGCGCGAGGCTACCCCTTTCAGGCCGAGCTTTTCCAGGTCATAGGCGATGCGCGAGCCGATGAGGTTGATGCTGCGCCACACCAGCGGGTGCACTCCCGGCGTGGGCGGATCCTGGTAGGGGGGGATGAACAGGCGGTCGCCGCTCGAGCCCATCTGGTGCTCATCGACCAGCAGCTGCGGGTGCAGGTCGTGATAGAGCGCCTGCAGGATGAGCGCCGTTTCCTTGAGGCTGCCCTTGAACCAGTCGCGATTGTTGTCGTGGCCGGCGTACCAGTGGTAGAGCTCGGGGGCGCCCGTCCCCTCGTATTCCGTGCCGCGGGTCTTGGCGTACCACTCCACCTCCATGATCTGGCCGTCGGGGTTGACCGAGGGGAACAGCGCCAGGACGACGTTTTCCAGGATGTCCCGGACGTCGGCGCCGCCGGCGGCCAGGCGGTAGCCCAGCTCCATGGCCATCTGCGAGGAGGCGATCTCGGTGGAGTGCAGGTTGCAGGTGATGGCGACGATGGCCTTGCCCGAGTCGGCCAGGCGCCCGGCCTCGGTGGCGTCGGCCTCGCCCAGGGCGAGCGTGCGGGCGACGGATTTGAGCCGGTCCAGGTCCTTGAGGTTGGCTTCCGCGGAGATCAGGGCCATGAACAGGTCGTTGCCCAGGGTGGTCTTGCCCAGGGTCACGGTCCGGACGCGCGGGGACTCGCCGGCGAGGTGCTCGAAGTAGGCCTTGATGCGGGCGTAATGGGCCAGGTTGCCGTCGCTTCCCAGCTGGAAGCCCAGGAACTGGTCGGGGGTCTGCAGGGACTGGGCCGGAGCGGCCAGCGCGGACAGGAGCAGAATGACTAGCAGCATTTTTTTCATGGCGCCTCCTCGAAAATCGATTATAAACCCTTTAAAGGTAAAAGGAAAAAGGCAAAAGTCAGGAAAAGGTATTCAGAAGAATAAAATTCAAATCCCAAGCACCAAACCACAAACAAATTCCAGGCACCAATTACCCAATCCCCTGACGGGGACTTTGACCAAAACAAAGAGAAGAATCTGGCAGTGCCGCTGTTTCACTGGCACTTCCTTCCGCCCGCGTTGACAAAGCAACGGGCGCTGATTATAATGCATTTCTGATTCTGGGCCGGAGTGGCGGAATTGGCAGACGCATCAGACTCAAAATCTGACGAGGATTTCCCTCATAAGGGTTCGATTCCCTTCTCCGGCATTTAGATTAGAAATGAACTCTCGGTGTTAGTGTTCATCGCCGCAAAGCAACGATTTCTTGTTTCTCTTTCGCTTCACGCGTCACGCGTTACGAATGGCAATTTCTTGTCCCTTCGCATAACGCCTGAAACCGAGTGCTTGGGACTTAATCCAGATTGCGCTGCTCCACGATCCCCCGCTCATTGAAAAAAACGGAGAGGATGGTGTAAGGGACGGTGCGCTCGCCGACCATGGCGCTGACCGTGCTCTGGGCGACATGCAGCAGCTCGATGTTGGGCGTGAGCCACTCGTTGATCTTCTTTTCCAGGTCGGCCCCCTGGCCGGTGAACAGCTTGTACTTCATCGAGCACCCCCATGGTCTTTTCCGGGATTATAGCATAGGCGGCATGATCAGGAAATGATCTTCAGCGCCCGCGGCACCGAGGCGAACTCCAGGCTGCGGAAGGAGCGCGGCTGCCCGTCCTGGCTCAGGACCTCGCCGTCGATCTGGACGGTGAACTCCTTGGCGGCGCGCACCAGGAAATGCGGCGCCTGCAGGATGAGCGCCTCCTTCTTTTCGGCATAGAACGCGGGCGGCGTCAGCAGGGCGAGATAGGCCAGGCGCGGGAACGAGCATTTGCGGATCAGCAGGGCATCGAGCAGCCCGTCGTCGGGGCGCGCCTGGGGCAGGGCCTTGCGGCCGGCGGCGTAGTAGCGGATGTTGTCGAAGACGGCCAGCATGAACTCGCCGCTGGCGCGGCCGTTTTCATGCTCCACCTCCAGGTGGATCGGCATCTCGGAGGAGCGGCAGGCCTGCCAGCCGCCGCGCAGCCCCGACAGGGTCTGGTACTTGCCCAGGCGCGGGCTGCGCTGTACCACCCGGTTGACGTACTGGTTGATCAGGACCGCCAGGCCGAGGGAGGCCTGCCCCGGGTAGTAGCGCAGGACCTTTTTCCCCTCGATCACCGCCCCCAGGTCGATCGGGCGCGTGCGGCCGCGGCGGATGGCCAGGCAGGCCTTTTTCATGGTGTGAATGCCGAATTCCCGCACCACGTCGTTGCAGGAGCCGAGGCCGATCATGCCCAGGGTGTTGCCGGCCTTCAGGCGCATCAGCTCGTTGATCACGATCAGCAGCGTCGTGTCGCCGCCGGCGGCGACCAGCCGGGGGTAATCCTCGGCGGTCACGGCCACCAGGTCGCGCAGGTCGTCCTCGTGGCGCGACTCGAACCAGTCGTAGGCGATGCCCTGCTCGCGCAGGCAGCGCTGCAGGGCGCGGCGGTTCTGCGCCGCCCGGCCCTTGCCGGAGCTGGGGTTGAACAGCAGGGCGATTTTCTCCATTACTCCAGTCCCAGCTCGCGCAGCACCGGGGCGGCGCGGTCGACCTGGTCGGCGACATAGCGCACGTAGCGCAGGTCGACGTGGATGGAACGGGTCAGGCCGGGCTGGAACACGAAGTCGCTGACCAGCGACTCGTAGTTGCCGTCGAAGAGGACGCCGACCAGCTCGCCGTCGGCGTTGAGCACCGGGCTGCCCGAGTTGCCGCCCGTCGAGTCGTTGCCGGTCAGGAAGTTCACCGGCACGTCGCCCAGCTCCGGGTCGGCGTGGCTCCGGCGGCCGTCGCCGCCGGCGGCGGCGATGAACGTAGCGCTGAGATGGAAGGGGTCTGCGCCGCTGTGCTTGGCCAGCACGCCGGCCAGGGTGGTGAAGGGGGCGTAGCGCACGGCGTCGCGCGGCGCATAGCCCTCGACGCGCCCGTAGCTGAAGCGCAGCGTGCGGTTGGCGTCGGGGTAGGGCGGCGCCTGCGGCCGCGCCTGCTTCATGGCCTGGACGTAAAGGGGCTTCAGCTCGAGCCAGCCGCCGCTGATGGCGCTGCGGCGGCGGTCGAGGGCGTCGAAGGCGGGCTGGATCCTGGCCGCCAGGTCCAGGAACGGGTCGCCGGCGTCGGCCAGGGCCCTGGCGTCGGAATTGAACATCTTCCGCTTGAATTCCAGGTCGGCCAGGCGCGTGCCTTGGTAGAGATGATCGGCAAAGGCCTGGATCCTCGCGCCGCGGTCAGCCCCGGGGAAGCGCTCGACCTCCTGTGCCAGTTTCCTGAAATGACCGGCAGGGTCGGCATCCAGGAGTCGGCCCAGAAAAAAAACGAAGACGGCCCTGTCGGTGGCCAGGTCGAGGTTGCGCTGGCTGATGGGCAGCCGCGCCATGCGGTTGGCCATGTCGCGGTCCAGGAAGCCGGGCTGGCGGTTCAGGTTCTTCTTGGCTTTTTCGCGACCCCACTGGTTCAGGGTCAGGGCCCAATCCAGCAGGCGGCAGCCCCGCGTCAGCCAGCCGCTGATCGTCGACAGGGACGCGATCTCGCGCTCGGCGGCGGCCAGGCGCTCGATGTCCGCCAGCACGCGGCCAAAGCGTTTTTGCCGGGCGGGGTCGGCGGCGATCCAGGACGCCAGCTCACCCTCGGCCTGTTGCCGCTGGCGCAGGACCGCGTCGCGCTCGAGGCCGGCGAGCATGCCGCGGTTGTTCTTGATCGAGTTGTACAGACCCTTGAGCATGCCGGCGTTCTTGATCCTGACCCCCTCGTCGGCGGCCGACAGCTTCTCGACGAGATCGATGTAGCGCTCCAGCAGGGCGATGCGGCCGGGATAGTTGGCTTCGACCTCGTTGGCCACCTCGGCGGCCGCGAGCCAGCGCTTGGTCGTGCCGGGATAGCCCAGGATCATGGTGAAATCGCCCTCACGCAGCGGCGTCCTGGCGACGGGGAAATAATGGAGCGGCCGGAAGGGGACGTTGTCGGGAGAATAATCGGCCGGGCGGCCGTCGCGGCCCACGTAGGCGCGCAGGAAGGAGAAGTCGCCGGTATGGCGCGGCCACATCCAGTTGTCGACCTCGCCGCCGTATTCGCCCACCGAGCGCGCTGGCACGTAGACCACGCGCATGTCGCGGATCTTGAAATAGGTCACCCGGTAGAATTCCAGCCCGCCGTAAAATGCCGCCACGGCGCACTCGTTGCCCTGGGTCCTCTCGCCTTCGGCGACCAGCCGCTTGGAGATCTTTTCCACCAGCTGATGGCGCTTGGCGGGGTCCAGCCCGGCGCGCAGGGCGGCGCGGAAGCGGGGAGTGACGTTCTCGTAGCCGGTCATGACCCGCACGCTGTAGCCCGGGGCGGGGACCTCCTGCTCGCGGCCGGCGGCCAGGAAGCCGTCGCGGATGTAGTTGCGCTCCGGCGAGGAGAGGCTCTGCACGGCGCCGAAGGCCACGTGGTGGTTGGTGAGGATCAGGCCGTCGGCGGAGACGAACGAACCGCTGGCGCCCAGGTTGACCACGGCCATGGCCAGGCACTTCTCGCCGGGCTTCCAGATCGCGGCCGGGTCGAAGCGGCAGCCCAGGGCCTTCATGTCGGCAATGATGGCCGGGGTGATGCCGTCGACGGGGAACATGCCCTCGACGGCGGGCAGCGCCAGGGCGGCCAGCAACAGCATGCAGAAGATCATGATGCGCATGGGAAGCTCCTTAATTAACAAGTCGGGGATCGCTGAATTATACCTTGCCGCGGCGGGGATTTCAATGACCGATGACGTGAACTCGGCCTATGACTGACGGCGGGCGGAATGGCGACAGCGGCGCTGGCCAAGGTCGAAGTTCAGGAGACGACGGTCGGGGTGGCATTTACTTTTTTCCCGACTTGCAAACCGGGTTGTCATGTGCTAATTTGAAACAAGAAAGCGGAGGTTTATCATGAAAAAAATATTGCTTCTCCTTTCGGTTTCATTGATCCTCTCGGGGTGCGCCTGCTTCCCAGTAGCCGGCGGGCTTCCGGAAGGGAAGCAGGTCAAGATCAGTATCCAGGACAGGACCTTGAAGGGCGAACTGCTCTCGGTGACCCCGGAGTTGATCGTCATCCGCTACCAGGACGAGGACAAGAAGAAGGAAGTCATCCTTGGATGCCCGACCCCCGAGACCGAATTGGTGAAAGTGAAGAAAGGCTGCGGACCGATCGTCGGCCTGCTCGCCAAGGACAAGAAGTACAGCTTCAAGGACAACACCCCGGCCAAGATCGACGAGAACATCGCCGATCTTTCCCACGATTCCCTATACGCCTCCAAGATGCCCGATTGGGTCAAGGAGAGGCTGACGCTCTTTAGCCAGCTGTGATGCCGCTGCCAGCGGATCACCGTCCGTCCGGAAGTGAGGCGCTTATTTGATCTAGCTCTGAGACTGGCCATCGTCGTTTTTTCCCTATGGCTCCACGACAGGGTGCGCATATGGATGGCCGGCCGCTGCGGCGACGGCGAAGCCGCTTCCCGGCAGCGCTCGGTTGAAAACCCTTTTGCCCGCGTTGATTGGGTCGGCAGCGTATTGCTCCCTGCCTTCCTTCTGTTCCGTGGCCAGCCGGTGCTGGGCTGGACGCGTTTCCTGGACCTGGACGTCGACAAGCTGCGCAGCCCGCGCCGCGATGCCCTGCTGATCTCCCTGGCCGGTCCGGCGGTAAACCTGCTTCTGGCGTTGGCCGGCATCGGCGCCTTCCATGGACTAAATGCCGCCGGCCTGCTGACCTCGCCGCTCCTGGTGCAGGTCCTGCCGTTCTTCTGCCTGACCAATGCCGGCCTGGCCGTCTTCAACCTGCTGCCCATCCCGCCGCTGGCCGCCAGCGGCGCCGCCGAGCAGCTTCTGGGTGGCGACGCCCTTTCTTCATTCGAGGATATCAAGCCATTTGGCTTTCTCTTACTGCTCGCCGGCGTATATTTCAATTTCTTTGATTTCATTACCATACCGCTTGGACGGCTGGTGAACACGTTGTTGGGCTTTTAAAGGAACAGTGTCAGTGACAGTGTCAGCAAACGAATGAAAGCAATCGGTATACGGTTGACGGTGTACGGTAGACGGTCAGAAAAAGTCAATATCAGGACTTACATTCCACGCACCAAATTCCAAATAATCAAGTACATCAGTTGCCAACTTGGAACATGGAACGCGGAACATGGAACCTTCGGCTTCGTGGTATCCCCTCGCCCCTCGCCACTTCCCTTTTTCAGTTCTTGACTTCCTGGCTCCTGAGCAGTTCCTGGTAATACGGGCAATTTTTCTTGAGCTCCTCATGCCGCCCGTCCCCCACCAGCCCCCTGTCGTTGAAGTAGAGGATGCGGTCGCTCTGGCGGATGGTGCTCAGGCGGTGGGCGACGATGAACAGCGTCTTGCCGCGCACCATTTCGGGCAGGGTGGCGAAGATCGAGGCCTCGGTCTGCGAGTCCAGGGCCGCTGTCGGCTCGTCGAGGATCACGATGTCGGGGTCCTTGACCAGGGCGCGGGCGATGGCCAGGCGCTGCTTCTGCCCCTCGGAGAAGTTGACGCCGCGCTCGCCGACCAGTGCCTGGTAGCCCTCGGGCAATGAGGATATGAAGTCGTGGATGCCGGCGGCCCGGGCCGCTTTTTCCAATTCGCTGTCGCTGGCCTCGGGGTCGCCGTAGCGCAGGTTGTCGGCGATCGTCCCTTTCAGCAATGTCGGCGACTGGGGGACGTAGCCGATGCGCCGGCGCAGCGAGCGCAGTTCGTACTCGATCGACGGCCGGCCGTCAACGAGAATCTCCCCTTTTTGCGGGCGGTAGAACTGCAGCAGCAGGCTGACCAGGGTGGTCTTGCCCACGCCGCTGGGGCCGACGATGGCTGCGTGCTCGCCCGCCCGGACCGAGAACGAAACATCCGCCAATACCGTCTCCTTGCCGTTGTAGGAGAAGCCGACATTGCGGAACTCCACCTCGCCGCGCAGGTGCCCGATCTTCTCGCCCGTCTCCTCGTTCTCCTCGGGGACGACGTCGAACAATGCCGACACGCGCTCCAGCGAGGCCAGGGCGTTCTGCATCTGGAAGTTGGCCGTGGCCAGGAACTGGGCCGGGCCGTAGACGAAGCCGACATAGGACTGGAAGGCGAGAAGTGAACCCACGCTCCACTCGCCGCGGATGATCAGGACGGCGCCGCCGACTAGGACGATCAAATGGGCCAGGTCGGGGCCGAAGCCGATGGCCAGGTTGGCCAGCGAGCCGAAGACGTTCTGCTCCATGCCCAGCTGCAGCGAGGCGCGCAGCTTGCCGGTCAGCGAGTTCAGCGTCCTTTTCTCGGTGGCGAAGGCCTTGATCAGGGAGGTTTGCGAGAGAGACTCCTGCACCGACTGGTAGACCTCGGCGTGGCGCTCCATGCCGTGGTGGCTCAGCACGCGCATCTTGCGGCCGAAGAAGCGCACCGCCGCGAACATCAGCGGCAGCACCACCAGCACGGCCAGCGCCAGGCGCCAGTTCAGGTAGACCAGGAAGACGGCGCCGCCCGCGAAGCGAATGGACTGGGTGAAAATGTGGACGATGGTCGAGGAGAAGAACCAGCGCACGCCGTTGACGTCGCCCAGCAGCCTCGACATCAGGTAGCCGGTCTCCTTGCCGTCGAAGAAGGCCTTGGGCAGGCGCAGGGTGCGGTCGAACAGGGTCTGCTGGATCTCCAGCAGCACCTCCTGCTCGAAGCGGGTGAAATAGTATCCCTGCAATATGCCGAAGAGGATGCCGGCGATCTTGATCGCCGCCAGCAGCAGGACCACGCCCAGCAGCAGTTGCAGCTGCTTGCCCAGGATCACCTTGTCGATCAGGAAGCGGATGATCATCGGCCCGGGGAAGGCCAGCAGCGAGGTGAGAAGGATCAGCGCCGCCCCCAGCGCCCCCTTCTTCCAGTGGCGCCTGATGATCGGCAGCAGGTTCTTCAGGGCGTCGCGGGTCTCTTTCTTGTCCTGTGCCGACGAACTGATCTTGTCCGCGGGCATCTTGCGCGCCCATGCGCCTTTCAGGTATGAGAGCCAGGATTTCATTGGAGGTAATTATAGATCATTCTCAGTGTCAGTGACAGTGTCCGTGTCAGCAAGAATTAAAAACGAGATCCAAGTGGTAGTGATAGTGATCGTGGTAGCCGGAGACCAGAACGGAATCCAGTGTTAGTGACAGTGCCGTTAGTTGAAATCGGTTTACGGTAGACGGTTTACGGTAAGAAAAGAACCTGCCATCTATAGTTCTTTCGCATAACGCCTAACGCATAACGTATTACGATCTTCCTCTCGCCTCAAGCCTCTCGCCTCTCGCCCCTGCGATATCCGTTTGACAAGTCCCCAAGATTACCATAAACTACCTCCTGACGATTCTTGCCGAAGGCGCAATCGATCGGGGGATCATTGGCTCGCAGATGACGGAACTCGACATTCGGATAAAATACAGAAGGGCTCAGAAAATCTCCGCGTGCCGCCGGGGCGACAACGCCCTCCTTTACAACCCGGACACGGGTCGTGAAAAAGTTATCAATCAAACGGCTTTTTCGGTCTGGCAGAAACTCGACGGCGGCAACAGCGCCGAGGAACTCGCCCGCGCCCTGCTCGATGATTTTGAGGGGGCGTCCTTTGAAGATATCTTTAAAGATGTCCGTGAGTTCATGGGTGAGCTGCTGGAGAGCAATTTCATTGAGATCGCCAAGGATGGCCGGCGGCTGGCCGCTGAAGGGTACGCGGAGATCTCCGACAGTCCGGTAGATTTCGATATTTCCTTGACCGGCAAGTGCAACCTCCATTGTGATTATTGCTTCTACGCCCACGAGATGCACGATCGCCCCGACCTGTCCCTGGAAGAGTGGTTCACTTTTTTTGACGAACTCGGCCGCCTGGGCGTGCGCACCCTGACCCTGAGCGGCGGCGAAGTGTTCGTTCGCAGGGACCTCTTTGAACTGATCGACCGCATCATCGAGAAGCGAATGAGTTTCTCGATCCTGTCCAACGGCACCCTGATCAGCGAGAAGACCCTCGCCCTGTTCGAGGAGAAGGAACGCAGGCAACGGTTGAGTTCCATCCAAGTTTCCATTGACGGCTCTTGCGCCGAAATTCATGACAAGAGCCGGGGCGCGGGTTCTTTCAAACGCGCGATCAAAGGATTGCGCATGTTGAAGGAAGCTGGTTTCCCGGTGACCACGCGGGTGACCATCAACCGCCACAACGTGGATGATCTCGACAACATCGCCGCCTTGCTTCTGAATGATATCGGCCTGCACAGCTTCGGTACCAACGATGCCATGCCCATGGGGGCGGGCTGCGACAACCAAGCCGGCATCACCCTGCTGCCGCAGCAGCAATTCCAGGCGATGAAAACATTGATCCGCCTGGAGAAGGAATACGACGGCCGCATCAATGCCACGGCCGGGCCATTGGCCAAGTGGAAATCGTACGGCGAGATGGAGCATGCGAAGGCCACCGGCGAAAAAGCCATGCGCTGGCAAATGGGCTTCCTGAGCGCCTGCGGCTGCATGTACAACAAGCTGGCGGTGCACCACGACGGCATCATCTCGCCCTGCAACATGCTGGCCGGGCTGGAGCTCGGGCGCATCAACCGGGATTCCATTCGAACCATTTGGAAGACCGATCCCACGCTGCAGGCGCTCAAGGACCGGCGGCAGATCCCGATGACGAGCGTTCCCGGCTGCGAGGATTGCGAATGGGCCCCCTATTGCAATGGCAGCTGCCCGGGATTGGCGTACACCATGACCGGCAACTTCAACATGGCCAATCCCCACGACTGCTACCGGAATTTCCTGAATGCGACCGGCCTGACCTCGGAGACCGTGCCCTGGGGGAAATCCTGATGCTCGTCCTTATCATCGGATGATACCGGTCAATGAAGATCTCCGCTACGCGCTTCAGGACGAGGCGGCCATTGAGGATTTTGATGACGGCTCGCTGATGTTCCTGGCCCGGCAGAAGAAGATCGTCGAGATCAACCATTCGGCCAGGCGGATCCTGCGCCTGCTGAATGGCAGGAGAAGCCTGAAGCAGGTGATCAAAAGGACATCCCGGGATTTTGCCATTCAGGAGAAAGTGGCAAGAAGGGATGTCCAGAAGCTCATCGCGGACCTTGGCGACCAGGGAGCCGTCAAGCCTGCAGCGAGAGTAACATTCAGGAGGAGAAAGAAGATGGATCAATCGGCAAGCCTGCTGGCCAATTCCAGGATATCCCTGCGCGAAGAGGAGGACGGCGGCATATTGTTCGATGCCGACACGAACGGTCTGCAGATCGTCAACCCCATCGGCCTGCTCATTTGGAAATTCATTCAGGTCCATCCCAGGACCAGGGCCGATATTGTGAGCCATTTAAATGAGACTTGCGAGGATGTGCCTTCAGATCGGGTTGAAAAAGACGTCGACGGTTTTGTCTCCGAGCTGCAGGGCAAGGGATTCATCGGGGAAGTGGTGGATGAAAAAAGATAATCGTGGGGTGAATGCCGGGCCGGCAACGGATGATGAAGCCCGAATGCATGATCTGCCCGAGGGCGTGCCGCCGCTGTTCACCTTTTACCTTTATGTCACCAACGGCTGCAACCTGGCCTGCCGCCACTGCTGGATCACGCCGGTCTTCGTGAACGGCAGGCCCTCTCCGGGCGACTGCCTCGATCTAGACTTGCTGAAGCTGGCGGTCCGGGAGGGGAAAACGCTGGGCCTGAGCAATGCCAAGCTTACGGGCGGTGAGCCGGTCCTCCACCCGCGCTTCGTCGAACTGGTCGATTACTTGAGCGGGGAGAACATCCGGCTGACCATGGAGACCAACGCCACGCTGATCGACGCGGATCTGGCCAGGCACTTGAAGAACGCTACCACCATGTGGTTCGTGTCGACCAGCCTGGACAGCGCCAGGCCCGATGTCCACGACCGTTTCCGCGGCGTGCCGGGCTCTTTTCACGCCGCGTTGCAGGGGATCGGCAATCTGGTCCAGGCCGGATTCCGGCCCCAGGTCATCATGTGCCCGCATCGGGGCAATATCCACGAGGTGGAGGATTTGGTGAGGCTGGCCGTCAGCCTGGGCGCCGGCTCCGTGAAATTCAATCCGGTGACCCCCAGCGGTCGCGGCAAGGCCATGGAACAGCAGGGGGAAACCCTTCATTATGACGAGATCCTGGGCCTGACGCGATTTGTCAGGGGTGAATTGCAGGCGCGCACGCCGATCCCCTTGCATATTTCCGTCCCGCCGGCCCTGTCCTCCATCCAGGGGATCCTGCGCGCGGGAAGCGCCGGTGGCGAATGCCGCGTGCTCAACATTCTCGGCATTTTGGGCAACGGCGAGATGGCGCTGTGCGGTATCGGCCGGAGTATTCCCGAGCTGTGCTTCGGGCGGCTGGGCGAGGATGACCTGCGCAGCGTCTGGTCGCGGCATCCCACCCTGGTAAAACTGCGGCAGGACCTGAATGGCGATTTTCCGGGAATCTGCGGCGATTGCGTCCACGCCCGGCGCTGCCTGACCATGTGCGTCGCCATGAACTATGTGCTTTCCGGAGAATTGATCCATCCCGATTACCTGTGCGCCGAAGCGGAACGGCGGGGCGATTTCCCGCCCACCCGCAGGCGGAGCTTGCCGCAGCGCCTCGAACGTCATGCCCCCTGAAGTGAAGGAAGGTCGCGGCTCCCGCGGGCGAAATGGCGTATACCTGCATGCGTCTGCGGTGAATGTTTCCGGCGGGGCCCTGCTGTTCCTGGGCCATTCCACCGCCGGCAAGAGCACCATCGGCCGGCTGCTGGCGGAGCGCTATCCGCTGATCGCCGACGACAAGGTCCTGGTGTCCAGAATGGACGACGGCGGCTGGATGGTGCGCGACGCCAGCGGCAAGTTCCGTGCTTGGACCGGCACCGGATATCCGCTGGGCCGCAGAAGATACCCCCTGCGGGCCGTCCTGCGCATTTTCAAGGCCCGCGCCGTCGCCCTGCATCCCGTTGGCCAGAGAGATACATGCCGGTATCTGCTGGATGCGGTCTTCGAGAATGATTTTCAAAGGCGGGTCGACAATATGCGGGTACGAAGTGGTTGGTTCAGAATGACGGCGGAGCTCGCGCGGGAAATCCCGGGCTGGCGCTTGACTTTTCCCAAGAGCAAAAGTATCATAACTGCAATTCGCGAGATTTTCGAAGTGCGGCTCGCCGCGGATGCCGCTGCGGTGGGGATGAGGAGAGGGCACAAGAGGATGATATGAAAAAGATAAGATATGAAAAGCCGACCTGCATGGATGCCGGACCGGTCGCGGCCATCCAGGGGGCTTCATGCTCAAGTTATGGAAGCGGCGCTCTCGATGGCTGCAACTATGGCTTCGACCCCAGCCTGCACGTATTCTGCCCGAATGGTTATATCGCCACCAACAACTGCCAACAGTATGGAAGTCAGGCCAATGTCGGCTGTTTCACCGGGGACAGCGCCGTGCTGGCCTGCAACCTCGGGAACTCTTTCGTCATTCAGTCTTGAGCGGACGGCAATCGATCCTCGGCCCGGGCTGATCGTCCCGGCAGCCGTCGTTCCAATTCCGGCCTGATGATCAGATCATAAGGTCGCTTGATCCACCAGCGGTTCCTTTCGATCCAGCATGTCGCCACGGTCTTATGCTCGTGCACGTACTTTGCCAGCGGCCCGTGCGCTGTTTCGAAAAAGATCGTTTCGATTTCCGGATGCCAAAGCTTCATTACAATTCCAGAATTCCTTATCAGGACATAGGGTTTTCTAAAATAGAATTTCGCGGCATGAGCAACCTGGATTCGGCCGTGCAGCGTCCCGGCTCTTAGCAGGCCAAGCCAGCCGTTACGCGCCTGGTGAATTTTTCCCATGCGGTCGAAGCGGATCACCCGGCCGATGACTTTTTCTTCGGTCACCAGCCCGATATCCCTGCCGCGGCAGTTGTCCCCGCGCGTGATCAGGCCATCTGGAGCAATGTCCGCGACCCGGTGTACGATAAAATCATTGTTTTCAGCGGCTTCTCTGCTGAATATGACCAGGTCGCCTTTTTTTATCCGCGCGAAGGGAATTTTCTCGATGATGAGCTTGTCTCCTGGCGAGAAAGTACCCTTCATGCTGGAGCCACGGTAAAACAGGTTTGGCGGTTGCATCGGATCCATCCTAGCGATTATGGCTGGTTTGGGTTGCTCAAAGCAGCCTTGAAGCTGGGAAAATGCCCTCCTGCCGAACTCCGAGGCGGAAATAGTAGGGGACGTTGAATTGTTTTTGGAGGCAATTTTTCTATTTCTTTGATTTTTGGGGGCGCTCGTTCAATTTTCCCATTGACACTCCCAGGAAGCCATTTGCGCGCATGTCCTCGACGAATTCCTTGACCTCGATTTCAACCTCACTCTCCGGCACATCAGCAAAAGCCTTTTTCAGTTCGTCGATGATGTCCGGCACGTCCTTCTTGCCGTCGCAGTGCTTCCAGATGAACAGGGCGGTGGCGTTGAGCACCCGGATCTGATTGGTGTCGGGATTGAACAGCAGCGCCCCGCCGGGGTCATCCTCGCGCAGGATCACATCGGGATTGCGGACGAGTTTTTCATTATTTGCCGGATCGCCTTCTGCCACATTCATCGCCATTTGAGTTCATGATATATGGGTTAACCGAGCCATTGTCAAGCGAATGCCAGCGAAGAAATATCGGGGTCAGGCGCCTGATTGCTTGTTGGCGCCGTCTTGTTTCGCGTGGAGAGCGAAAGCAGCCTGGCCTTTCGGGCGGTTTTACTCCGAAGCGGCATCAGTGCCACGGCCAATGCCGGGAGTGCATTCATGCTTCAGGCTTGTCAGTCGGGCGTGGGCCACTGCACAGAAATAGGGGACCAGTGCCTCGGGGTCGTCGCATTCGAGATCGGCCGTGGCGGGGCAGTTGAAGCAGAGGTTGACGATCGGGCAGGAGCGGCAGGCTCCCAGCAGGGCTTCACTGCCGGTGCGGCGGGAGCGTATCTCCGGCGCGAACCGCTCCCAAGCCTCTTTCAGCGTTCCCTCCCTCAGATCGTAAGTCATCCCGGGGGCGCAGAGCGATGCGCACAGGCGGAATGACGCGTTGTGAGCGATGAAGAAACTCGCGGCGCCGGCGCCGCAGATGAACAGCCGGCTCAAGTGCTCCAGATCTTCGCAATTCTCCCTTTCCCCGCATTCAAGACAGCTGGCAAGCGAAAAATCGCCGCGCCTTGGCTCGATCAGCCGCTCGCAGTTCCTTTCCATGGCGCCGAAGCGCTCGGGATCGCTGCGCTCGGCCCGGGCGATCTCCGCCGGCGACAGCCGCTCGGAGAGGATCTCGGCGTTGCGCGCCGGGTCGCGGTCGGAGCGCAGGTGCAGGAGGGGGTCGAAGCGGTAGAAATCCTTCGTGTGCTCGCGGCAGAAGCGGGCGATCTCGGCCATCCCGTCCAGGTTGGAGCGCAGGGCCATGGCCTTCAGGCGCACCTTGATCCCCTGGTTCAGGAGCAGGCCCAGCCCGCGCCGGAAGCGGTCGAAAGAGCCGGGCCTGCGGGTGATCCGCTCATAGGTTTCCTCCGTTGCCCCGTAGACCGTGACCTCGATGTCCCGCGGAGGATAGCGGCGGAACAGCGCCGCGTGCTCCCCGCGGACCAGGGTGGCGTTGGTGTAGACCGAGACCAGCAGGCCGAGCCGCTTGAGCCCGAGGTAGATCTCGGCGAAATCGGGGCGCAGCAGGGGTTCGCCGCCGGTGATCGTGCACCAGACGGCTCCGAGGTCGACCGCCTGGCGCGCCAGGTCCAGGACCGCGGCGGCCGGGAGCTCGCGGGCGGCCGCCGCGGCATCGGCGGCCGGGAGATTGACGAAGCAGTGGCGGCAGTCGAGGTTGCAGCGCGCCGTCAGTTCCAGGTCGAAACCGAGGGGCACGCGCCGGCGGCGCAGCCTCTCCCACAGGCCGTGGTCCTGCAGGGTGATGGACTCGACTTGCGGCCGGATCATGCCGTCGCGCCCGATTTCCGCAGCACGGCGCCCCCGCACAGGATCCCGGGCTGGAACTCGATGTGCAGGACGGAGAAGCCGCCGGCGGCGAACTCGCTGCGCAGGTCCTTCTCGTCGCGGAAGGCGTGCAGGAATTCCCGCTGCTGCCAGAGCATGTCGCCGGGCTCGAGCTGCCGGTAGCCGAGCGTCGCCCAGCCCAGAAGGCGCTGGAACCCCCTTGACCGGGTCGGTGCTGCTCCGCCAGGCTCATAATGGAACTGCAAGGCGACATGCCCGTCGGGACGCAGGCAAAGGGCGAGACGCTGAAGGAAGCCGATCCGGCGGCGGCGCGTGGGGATGCAGGAATACATGCGCGCCGAAAGCCAGGCGATGTCGTATGAATCCGCCGGCAGAGCGAGTCGTGAGATTTCCTGGGCCTGGGTCTCGATCTTCAAGCCCCGCTGCGCCGCGTTCCGCCGTGCCTGCTCCAGCATCGCGGGGGCGAAATCAACGGCGGTGACGGCGAACCCGCGCCGTGCCAGGGCCACCGCGTCGCGGCCGCCGCCGCCGCCCAGCAGCAGCAGATGTCCCTCCTTGACCTGCATCTTCGCCAGCAGGGATTCCTCGTTCGGGTACAGGCCTTCGTCCACCAGCTCGCTCCGGCCCCAATCCCGCACCCGCGCGGCCGGGGCATAGGATTGACGGCTGAACTCGACCAGGTCGGCGGGCCGCATCACGGCGATGGCCGAGGATTGGAGCAGGCGGCCCAGACGGATGATGAAGCGGGCCAGCGCGATCCTCGGTCTGCCCATTCCTTCACCCTTCCCTGCGGAGCGGGGGATCGGCGATCGAGACCGGCATGCGAACGGAGGGCTTGCTGGGCGGTCGGGGAGGGGAAATGAGAGCAGCCGCCATTTTCAAGGAAGGATCATCAAGGCCCAAGCCGGCCGGCTATTTTCGGACGAGCATGCGGCGCGAGGCCAGCTCCCGGACCAGCCCCAAGATATCGGCTTCGATGACGGCCGGTGCGGCCTCGAATTCCCGGGTGAGCTCGGCGGCCACCTGCCGCAGGCTGCGGACGCCGTCCAGGAGGCCCCAGATGGCCCTTCCCGTCTCGTTGAGCGTGAACAAGGCGTCCTCGGCATCGCCGACGCCGGCGGCGATCGGCACCAAGATCAGCTCTCCTTCGATCAGCCGGGCAACAACGTCTTCCGCTGGCCGGTATGCATCGTCGAGAGAAATATCGTCAGTCATAGGAAGTGAAGCCGCTGGAATCAGGATCCGCCGCCGCCGCGCGACTGGCAGGCCCCGCAGTTGGCCGAGGCGTCGGTCCCGCACCCCTGCGAGTTGCTGCCCGGGCCGACATATCCGGCTCCGGCCTTGCAGAGGGTAAGGACGGCTTCCTCGGGCCGGCTGCGCACCAGCATGGTCAGCATCGGCGTCGACCATATCTTTTTCTTCATTCATTCCTCCATGTGCCAACCAATATTTGGGATATTTATACTCAATTATGTCACAATTAGGGGGTTTTGGCAATCGGGGATTGCCTGATGCGTTCCCGCCAATTCAGCACTTCCCACCCTTGCTCGCCGGCCTCCAGCAGGCCGAGGTGGCGCGCCTGCGCGTGGGCCAGTGAGCACAGGTGTTCAACGGGCGTATCCAGTGTGCCATGTTCGCTCCAGGACCTGGCGGGACACTGCTCGCAGAGCCCCTTGAGAAAGCAGCGGGCGCATCGCCTCAGGTAATCGGGATCTGTGGCCTTCATTTCCTTCAGTGGCGGGAAGAACTCCGCCAGCGCCTCCGCCATGCTTCCCCCTTCCAGGTCATAGGTCAATTCCGGGGAGCGGATGCCCAGGCAGGGCTGCAGGCGGCCGTAGGCATCGATGCAGGGCGCATCTCCGAAGCCGCAGTTGAACAGGCGGGCTCCCGGCGGCCCCAGGAAGCGCCGGCAGAATCTCAGGAGTTCCCGTCGCTCGCTCCCCCCATCGGCGAGGTGGGATGCGATCTCCTGTGGATCCGGGCGCAGGCGGGCGATGGACCTGCTCCGCTCCTCGCTGTCGCGGCGATCGCGCAGCTGCAGCGTCCTGACGACGGCCGCTGGCCGTTTTGTTCCCTGGATCGTCGCCGCCCAGGCCTGGAAGGCGTCGAGCTCACCGCGGTTGGGCGGCAGGAGAGCCCATTTCACCGTGAAGGGGATGTCGCGCCGGACCAGCTGTGAAACCCCTTGCTGGAATTCGGCATGGGAGCCTGGCGCCCGCGTCACGGCCTCGTAGGTGCGGCGCGTCATGCCATAGACGCTGATCTCGATCGCCGCCAGCGGCGGCACGCGGGCGAACAGGTCGGCCAATTCCGGCGTGATGCGGCGGGCATTGGTGAACAGCATCACGCGCATGCCCAGGCGGCGGGCATGCAGGTAGATCTCCGCGAAATCCTCACGCAGCAGGGGCTCGCCGCCGGTGAAGCGGACATCCAGGCAGCCGAGTCCTGCCGCCTCATCCAGGTGGCGCCGCAGGCGGGGTGAAGGCGTCTCGTGTCCCATCGCCTGCGCATCGTCCGCCGGGCGGTTGATGCAGCAGTGGATGCAGTTGTTGTTGCAGCGCTCGGTCAGTTCGATATCGAGTGCCGGCAGCCGGCCGCGGGGCAGCGCCCCGAACCCGGTCTTTGCGACGTGGCGGCTCATAAAGGAGTTTCCCGCAGCAATGCGGCCAGGTCGGCCTGCTTGGTGAAGCGCAGCTCGAAGCATGGCACCTCGCGGCTGAATGTTTCGGCGAGGTCCAGCATGCGGTCC
>DCVK01000034.1 GCA_002335385.1 Candidatus Aminicenantes bacterium UBA2190 | reverse complement strand
ACCAACGTCATCTCCATCACCGACGGCCAGATCTACCTGCAGCCCGACCTGTTCAACGGCGGCCAGCGCCCGGCCATCGACGTCGGCATCTCGGTGTCGCGCGTGGGCGGCAACGCCCAGATCAAGGCCATGAAGCAGGTGGCCGGCTCGCTGAAGATGGACCTGGCCCAGTACCGCGAACTCGAGGCCTTCACCCAGTTCGGCTCCGACCTGGACAAGACCACCGTGGCCCAGCTGGAGCGCGGCAAGCGGCTTTCCGAGCTGCTCAAGCAGGAGGAAGGCATGCCCATGCCGGTGGAGAGGCAGGTGGTTTCGATCTTCGCCGGCACGCGCGGCTTCCTGGACGAGTTCCCCGTCGCGCGCGTGCGCCCCTTTGAGGATGAGATGCTGCGCTACGTGGAGGAGCGCGCGCCCGAGATCTTCCGCGAGATACTGGAAAAGAAGGCCCTGGCCGCCGAACTGCAGCAGAAACTGCAGGACGTGCTCGCCGAGTTCGCCGCCGAGTTCAGGAAAACCCCCAACGCCTGATGGCTGGAAACCTGATCGTCCTGCGCCGGCGCATCAAGTCGGTCAAGAACACCCAGAAGCTGACCAAGGCCATGAAGACCGTCGCCGCCGCCAAATTGCGCCGGGCCAACGGCGAGCTGAAGCGCTCGCGCGCCTATCGCGAGAAGATCGCGCTGCTGCTGCGGGAAACGGGCGCCGTGACGGCGTTGCCCGGCCGGTCCCCCGAGGGGACGGGTGCCGTCACCCTGTCGCTGCTGCGCGGAGACGAAAAGGGGGCGGTGCTGCTGGTGGTCGTCGCCGGCGACAAGGGTCTGTGCGGCGCCTTCAACTCCCACGTGCTCAAGCAGGGCGAAGCCCGCTACCGCGAGCTGGCTGCCGCCGGCCGCGAGGTCATCCTGGTCACGGTGGGCTCCAAGGCCAGCCGCTACTTCAGCAAGCAGGGCCTGGAGCCGGCGCAGGCGCACAACGGCATGATCGGCCGGCTGGATTTCGCCGACGCCGCCCGCCTGGGGGCCGACCTGCAGCGGCGGTTCCTCTCCGGGGGCCTGCACAGCGTCGAATTCGCCTTCAATGAGTTCGTCTCGGCTTCGAAGCAGGAATTCACCCTGCGCCGCCTTTTCCCCATCGAAGTCGCCGCTCCCGTCCGCTCCCGGACCGCAGGGGGCGCCGAGACGCAGACGTACATCTTCGAGCCCGATGCCGCCGCCATCTTCCAGGCATTGCTGCCGCGCTTCGTCGCCGCCGCCGTCTACCAGATGCTGCTGCAGTCGGTGGCCGCCGAGCAGATGGCGCGCATGGTGGCCATGGACCTGGCCTCGCGCAACGCCAGCGACATGATCCGCGAGTTGACCCTGCTGCTGAACAAGATGCGGCAGGCGGCCATCACCAAGGAGCTCCTGGAGATCATCACCGCCACGGAAGCCCTGAACACATAGGAGTGAACATGAGCCAGAACGAAGAACGGCATAAAAAAACCGGCAAGGTGATCGAGGTCATCGGGCCGGTGGTCGACGTCGAATTCGCCAAGGGCGAGCTGCCCGTCATCTACAACGCCATCGAGATCGTCTCCGACGGCTTCGACAGCCCGCAGCCGATACGCATCATCTGCGAGGTGCAGTATCACCTGGGCGAGAACCGCGTGCGCACCATCTCCATGCACCCGACCGACGGCCTGGTGCGCGGCATGCAGGCGCGGGACCTGGGCGGCCCCATCACCGTGCCCGTGGGCCGCGAAGTGCTCGGCCGCATCATCAACGTCATCGGCGACCCGGTGGACAACATGGGCCCCATCAATGAGAAGATGCGCTATCCCATCCACCGCCCGCCGCCGACTCTGGACGAGCAGGACACGCGGCTGGAGCTCTTCGAGACCGGCATCAAGGTGGTCGACCTGCTCGAGCCCTACCTGAAGGGCGGCAAGATCGGCCTGTTCGGCGGCGCCGGCGTCGGCAAGACCGTGCTCATCCAGGAGCTGATCCACAACGTGGCCACCCAGCACGGCGGTTTTTCCGTCTTTGCCGGCGTGGGCGAGCGCACGCGCGAGGGCAACGATTTGTGGCTGGAGATGAAGGAGTCCGGGGTCATTGGAAAGACGGCCCTGATCTATGGACAGATGACCGAGCCCCCGGGCGCCCGTCTGCGCGTGGCCCTGTCCGGGCTGACCGTGGCCGAGTATTTCCGCGACGAGGAGAAGCAGGACGTGCTGCTGTTCATCGACAACATCTTCCGCTTCACCCAGGCCGGCTCCGAGGTGTCGGCCATGCTCGGGCGCATGCCTTCGGCGGTCGGCTACCAGCCCAACCTGGCCTCGGAGATGGGCGAAATGGAGGAGCGCATCACCTCGACCAAGAAAGGATCGATCACCTCGGTGCAGGCGATCTACGTGCCGGCCGATGATTATACCGACCCGGCGCCGGCGACGACCTTCACCCACCTGGACGCCACCACCAACCTCTCGCGGGCGCTGACCGAGATGGGCATCTACCCGGCCGTCGATCCCCTGGCCTCGTTCTCGCGCATCCTCGATGCCAGGATCGTCGGCAAGGAGCACTACCAGGTGGCCCGCCAGGTCAAGGAGGTGCTGCAGCGCTATAGGGACCTGCAGGATATCATCGCCATCCTGGGCATGGAGGAGCTGTCGGACGAGGACAAGGTCATCGTCGCCCGGGCGCGCAAGATCCAGAAATTCCTGTCGCAGCCGTTCTTCGTGGCCGAACCTTTCACCGGCCTGGAGGGGAAGTACGTCGAGCTGGCCGACACCATCCGCAGCTTCAAGGAGCTGGTCGAGGGCAAGTACGACGCCCTGCCCGAGCAGGCCTTCTACATGTGCGGCCGCATCGAGGACGCTGTGGCCAACGCCAAGAAACTGGGATTCTGATGGCCGCTGCGATCGAGCTGGAGATCATCACCTCGCGCGAGGTGGCCCTGCGGGCCCAGATCCAGGACCTGTACATCCCCGCCTTCCTGGGCGAGGCCGGCGTCCTCGCTCACCATCTGCCCTACCTGACGCTGCTGAAGGCGGGGGAGATCTCCTATCTGGACACTTCCGGTGCCCGGCACTACCTGTTCAGCGGCGAGGGCTTTCTCGAGGTGCGCGACGACCGGGTGGCCCTGATCATTGACGACTTCGTGCGCGGCGAGGACCTGGACGAGGGGGAGTTGCGGCAGCGCCTGCAGGAGACGGAAGCGCGCATCCGCTCATCGTTCAAGGGAGGCATCACTCCCGACGAGCTCCAGGTGGAGCTGGCGCGGCAGAAGGAGCTTCAGGCCAAGCTGGCCATCTGCCGGAAGATCAAGCCCAAGTGAGCGCTTCCGGGCCGCGTTCATGGCGGCCGGCGCGGTGAGTCTTCCCCCGTTTCCATCACAAAAATCGTTGACATCTCGCGAAAAATCGGATATAAATTGCTTTCATAACCTGTCTCTTAAAAATCTTTCATTTCACAAGGAGTTGGCATGAATGTAGAAAATTTATTCATCCTGGCGCCTCTGGGCTCCATTTTGGCGCTGGTTTTCGCATTCTATTTCTTCCGCTTCATGAAAAAGCAGGACCCGGGCACCCCCGACATGCAGCGCATCGCCGGCTACGTGCAGAAGGGAGCCATGGTCTACCTCAAGCAGCAGTACAAGGTCGTGGCCTTCGTCTTCCTGCTGATTTTCATTCTCTTCTCCTTCATGGCGTATGTGCTGCACGCCCAGAACCCCTGGGTGCCCTTCGCCTTCGTCACCGGCGGCTTCTTTTCCGGCCTGGCCGGCTTCCTGGGCATGCGTACCGCCACCTGGGCATCCAACCGCACCACGGCCGGCGCCAAGAACTCCCTGAACCGCGGGCTGCAGATCGCCTTCCGTTCCGGCGCCGTCATGGGGCTGGTGGTCGTCGGCCTGGCCCTGCTCGACATCTCGCTGTGGTTCCTGATCCTGCGCCATTTCGTCGCCGCGGGGCCCAGCCAGCTGGCCGTCATCACCACCACCATGCTGACCTTCGGCATGGGTGCATCGACCCAGGCCCTGTTCGCCCGCGTCGGCGGCGGCATCTTCACCAAATCGGCCGATGTCGGCGCCGACCTGGTGGGCAAGGTGGAAGCGGGCATTCCCGAGGACGATCCGCGCAACCCGGCCACCATCGCCGACAACGTCGGCGACAATGTCGGCGACGTGGCGGGCATGGGCGCCGACCTGTACGAATCGTACGCCGGCTCCATCCTGGCCACCTCGGCGCTGGGCGTGGCCGCCGGCTACGGCCTGGGCGGCGTGCTGGCGCCGATGGTCATCGCCGGCGTCGGCGTGATCTTTTCCATCCTGGGCGTGTTCTTCGTGCGCTCCGGGGAAAACGCCTCGCAGAAGGTGCTGCTGAAGGCGCTGGCGCGCGGCATCAACGCCAGCACCCTGCTGACCCTGGCCGCCTCCTACTTCATCCTGGTGCTGTTCAAGGATTCCTTCCAGGGCCGCCACGTGGGCATCTTCCTCTCGGTCATCGCCGGCCTGATCGCCGGCTGGCTGATCGGCAAGATCACCGAATACTATACCTCGCAGGAATATTCGCCGACGAAATACGTCGCCTCCCAGTCGCAGACCGGGCCGGCCACCGTCATCATCGCCGGCATCTCCACCGGCATGCAGTCCACTGGACTGCCGGTGCTGATCATCGCCGCGGCCATCATCATCAGCTACGCCCTCAGTGGCGGCTTCGGTTCCTCTGCCAACGCCATCAACCTCGGCCTATACGGCATCAGCTTCGCCTCGGTGGGCATGCTCTCCACCCTGGGTATTACGCTGGCCACCGACGCCTATGGGCCGATCGCCGACAATGCCGGCGGCAATGCCGAGATGACCCACCAGGACCCGGAAGTCCGCAAGCGCACCGACGCCCTGGACGCCCTGGGCAACACCACCGCCGCCACCGGCAAGGGTTTCGCCATCGGCTCGGCCGCCCTGACGGCCATGGCCCTGCTGGCCGCCTACATCGAGGAGGTCAAGATCGGCTTCCTGCACATGGGGCAGAAGGTCGTCGCCATCAGCGGCGTGGAGAAGGCCATTGAGAACACCCACATCGGCGACTGGGTCAGCTACTACAACCTGACCATCCTCAACCCCCGGGTGCTGGTCGGGCTGTTCATCGGCGCCATGATGGTCTTCGTCTTCTGCGCCATGACCATGAAGTCGGTCGGCCGCGCCGCCGGCAAGATGGTCGAGGAGGTGCGGCGGCAGTTCCGCGAGATCGCCGGCATCATGGAGGGCAAGACCGAGCCCGACTACGGGCGCTGCGTCGAGATCAGCACCCGCGCCGCCCAGCATGAGATGGTCGTGCCGGCCATGACCGCCATCTTCGTCCCCGTGGCCATGGGACTGCTCTTCGGCGTGGCCGGCGTCATCGGCCTGCTGGCCGGCGGCCTGACCACCGGCTTCGTGGTCGCCGTCTTTCTGAACAACTCGGGCGGCAGCTGGGACAACGCCAAGAAGTACATCGAGGAGGGCCACCTGGGCGGCAAGAGGCTTCCCGACGGCAGCCGCAACCCCAACCACGGCGCCGCCGTCATCGGCGACACCGTCGGCGACCCCTTCAAGGACACGTCGGGCCCCTCGCTGAACATCCTGATCAAGCTGATGTCAATGGTCTCGGTGGTGTTCGCCGGGCTGATCGTCAAGTACGGCGACCTGCTGCAGCGGCTCATCGACCGTTTCGCCCGCTGAATCAACCTGCTGAAAATGGGCGGCCCCCCGTTCGGGGGGCCTTTTTTTTAACGCTTTTCCAGGGTGAAATTGATGGTGACGGTGAAGCGCACAGCATGGGGGATGCCGTTGACCAGGTAGGGCTCGTAGACCCATTCGCGGACGGCCTCCAGGGCGGCGGCATTGAGCAGCGGATGGCCGCTGATTACCCGGGTTTCTTTCACCCGGCCGTAGACGTCGGTCATGGCCTCGATCACGACCGGCACCGCCACCCGGGCCGCAATGGCCGCCGGCGGATAAACGGGGCTCACCCTCCTGGCCAGCCTGGGCGGGGTGACGTGGATGACCGGCGCCTTGCCCGGAATGACGGCTTCGGGGATGTACTCCCTGCCGATCTGCCATTCGCGGTTCCCGTCCTCGTCGAGATCGATGCCGCCGTCGACGCCGACCCCGTTGCCGCTGTTCGCCATTGCCGAAGTCAGGTCTTCCTCGGTGCTCTTTGAGATCTCTGTGGGAACAGTGAAGCCGGTTTCGGAGCGGGGCCGCGGCTTCGTGGGCTCTTCCCCGGGAGTCCCGGGCCCGCCCTCAACGCCCCGGGGACGGCCCGCGGGCGGTATGCCGGGCAAGATCGGCGGCAGAACCAGGGCGGCATCGACGACCGCGAACGCGGGCAGCTCCGCCTCGGCGTGCAGCAGCGGCATTACGATGACGGCGGCGAGCGCAACGACATGGAAGGCCAGGGAAAGGACCAAGGTCAATGCTCGGCGTGAGCGTCTTCTGCCCGAGCTGGCAGTGGGAAGCAGGGTCTCGAACATGGTTCACCTCCTTTTTGATGAGCCATGAACGTTATGCGCTGTTTGTGGGGTGGGGGAGTCCGGGATCATGATTCCGGACGCTTTTTTGAAGGATCGGCCCGGATGCGGTCAACCCCCGCCCAGGAGGCGGCGGAACTCGGAAGGGCTGGCGCCGGCGTGCTTCCTGAACGCGGCGTTGAAGACCGATTTGGAGTTGAACCCCGATGCGAAGGCGATGCGCAGCAGCTTGAACTCCCTGGCGGCCGGGTCGAGAAGCAGGTGCTTGGCCTCCTCGACGCGGCGGCGGTTCACGAAGTCATTGAAGTTCAGCCGGTAGTGCTCGTTGATGACCTGCGAGAGGTGCTTGGCCGGGATGGCTGCGGCTTCAGCCAGCTTGGCCAGTGTCAGATCGGGGTCGAGATAGGGCTTGTCCTTCTCCATGGTGCGCTCGAGGCGAGCGGCGTATTCCGCGATCCGGTCGTCGCCCAGCGCAGAAGACCTGTATTTGTTATCCAGGCGCCGGCGGGCCCTTTGCCGGCGAAAATAATGCAGCCCCACGAGAGCCGAGCCGGCGCCGGCCAGCAGCAGGAAACGGAAGCCGGCACCGCGGTGGAAATGTTCCGCAACCGTGAAGCGCAAGACGGCCTCGCCGTCGCTCCAAGTCCCGCCCTGGCCCCGGGCCCTGAGGCGGAAGGCGTAGCTCCCGGCAGGGATCCCGGTGAAGCGCCGGATGCGCTCCCTTCCCGGCGCGCTCCAATCGTCTTCGAGTCCCTGCAGGCGGCTGGAGAACTCGATTTGCTGCGGGTCGGAGAACGCCGGCGCTGCGTAGTGAAAATCGAGGCGTTCGCTCCCGGCAGGCAGGCGGCCGGTCCCCGCCGGCGGAACGGTCATGCCATTGGCCAGAAACCTCTCGATCTTGGGCCGTGGCGGCGGAGGCGCTTCCAGCCCCTGCGGGTCGATCTCCACCAGCCCTTTCTGGGTTGGGAACCATAGTCTGCCGGCATGGTCGCGGCAGCCGGCCGGCTGGAAGCCGCCCGCGCAGACGGTGCTCTTCAGCCCTGACATCTCGCCGAAGATCCGGCAGTGGGCGCCGCGCCCCGCCAGGGGAGCGGCTGATTCCAACTCCGACCGCCGAACGCTGAAGATCCCCGTCAGCGAGCTCATCCAGAGCCGTCCCGCTGCATCCTCGAGGATGGACAGGATGGCCTCGTTCAGCGGCCGCGCGCCCGCGCGGAAACCGAAGAACCGCCCCTGGCTGTACAGGCCCAACCCGCTGTCGGTGCCCAGCCAGACGCCGCCTTTCTCATCGGCATGAATGGCGTAGACCGTGTCCCCGGGCAGCCCGTCGGCCGTCGTATAACGGCGCCAGGTCGCCCCCTGCAGGGCGTGCAGGCCGTCGTCCGCGCTGCCGGCCCAGAGGGTCCCCTGCCGGTCCTGGGCGAAGGCGGTGATCACGATTCCCTTCAGCCCGCCTGCCGGACCATGGTGGCGCCAGCGGCCGTCCTGGCAGGCATCGATCCCATGGCCATCAGTCCCCGCCCACAAGCCATCCCGTTGGTCGAGAAAAAGAGAAAGCACGGATCGGCCTGCCGCTGGCCCCCGCGGATCGCCGGGGATGAATTTTTCCTGGTCCATGACCTGCAATCCGGCGTCCAGCGAGCCGATCCAGATCCTGCCTCGGGAATCCGCCAGCAGGGAGGTGATGAATCCGCCGGCCAGGCCGTCGCGGCCGGAATAGAAGCGCCAATTCCCGTTCTCCCGCCGGTTGAGTCCCTGCCCGCGGGTACCGACCCAGAGGCGTCCCTCGCCGTCAGCGCAGATCGCCGTGACCTGTGTGCCCGACAGGCCGTCCTCCGGCCCATGGACGAGCACCTCGTTGCGCCTCCAGTAGTTCAGCCCGCCGGCGGCGGTGCCGACCCACATGCCGTTTTCGCGGTCGCGGCAGATGGCCATCACCGCATCGCCGGCCAGGCCTGCCGGTGTGGCGCAGACCGGTTTTCCCCCGCAGTCCAGGATCGTCACTCCCCTGTCGGTGCCGATCCACATCCGTCCCAGGGCATCCTCGCTGATGGCGCGGACAAGGCCGTCAACCAGACCGTCGGAGGTCGAGAAGCTGAGAACCCCCCGGGCGTCGATGCGGCTGAGCCCTGTCGTGGTCCCGGACCAGAGGCTGCCGCGGCTGTCGATAAACAGGCAATAGACATGGTCGCCGGCAAGACCTGACTGTGCGTTGAAAATCGTTTGCCGGCCGCCGCGGATGGACGCGAGCCCCTTGCGCGTCCCGATCCAGAGCGTCCGTTCCATGCTGCCGGCGACGGCGGTGACCTGTTCGTCGGGCAGGTCGTCAACGACAGCCAGGGCGGGGGACCTTCCCGGCTCGAGGCAATAGAACCCGCCCCCAGGCGCAATAATCCAGAGTATCCCCTCGCTGTCATGGCGGAGCGACCAGATGCGGTCACTGATCATGCCCTCTATCCGGGCGAATTTTCCGTCCCGCTGGCGCACCAGCCCGCCTCCGAAAGTGCCGATCCACAGCGAGCCGTCGCGGCCGGTGGATAGCGACGTGATCGAGTCGCTGGCCAGGCCTGGCGTGAACCTTCTCCTGAAGATCTTGAATTCGGCGCCGTCAAAACGGGCCAGGCCGCCTTCGCTGCCGATCCACATGCAGCCGTCGGCGCCCTGGGTCAGCGCGTAGACGGTGTTCTGCGGCAATCCGTCCGCGGTGGTCCACGAGCGGCGCACCCAGCGCTCGTATTCTTTTTTCAGTTCACCGCCCCTGGCGGCGGACAGGGTTCCCCAGGCGGCGAAGAGGAGGACCGCGAAGGTCATGGGCAGTTTGCTGCGGGCGGGCAACGAAAAATTCCCCGTCATATTGCCATCTTTATAATGAACCCCGTCCTCCTTGTCAAGGCAGGGCTCGGCGATCATCCGCCGGGGTCTGATTTTGACAATCACGAGCCCGATTGCTATCATGTGCCTTCGCGCCATCTCGATTTTCTTGCGTCATCAGAACGCGAAGGAGCAGGTCATGGCAAACAACGCGCAATCGTCATTCATGACGGAAATCAGCAAGAGCCGGCTCGAGTTCCTGTTCGACGGCGTCTTCGCCATCGCCCTGACCATCCTGGTCCTCGAGCTGAAGCTCCCAGAGATCGGCGACCGCCGCTCAGCCCACGAGTTGGGCCAGGCGCTGCTGCACCACTGGCGTACCTTTCTGAGCTACATCATCAGTTTTTTCATACTGAGCGGCTTTTGGATCGGCCATAACACGCTGTATGCCAAGTTGACCCGGATCAGCAAGACGGTCGTGGCCATCCATGTCTGGCTGCTGGCCTGGGCGGCTTTCGTGCCGTTCTGCGCCCACCTGATCGGCCGCTATCCGAGCAATCCGCTGGCTTTGCTGGTCTACCTGGTGGCTGCTTTTGCTTACGTATCGGGCCTGCTGGCGCTGATCGTCACTGCCGAGAAACAGAAATTGTTCGCTGCGGAGATCCCCGCCGGCGACGTACGCAAGCTGCGCCGGGGCTTCATGCGGCCATTGCTGGGCATGCTTTTCTTCGCCTTGTATGCCCTGTTTATCTTGCCGATCTTGAAATAGAAAGCGGCTTGCCCGGTTCATTCCACGCAAACAGCATCCCGCTATGCCGGCAGATTTTTCCCCACTGCCGACTGCGGGGCTCCCACCTTCGTCCAGGCGATCCTTTTTTCTTCAGCCGCGCGACGCAAAACCCTGAACGCCCTGGCCGGAGCGGGGGACTATTTCTTCAGGGTGATCTCCAGTTCAAGCTTCTCCTGCTTGGGGACGACGATCTCCCGGCTCAGGGGCACGAATCCCGGCTTGAAGGCGGTGAAGGCGTATTTCCCGGGGGGGAGGCGCAGGAACATCACCTTGCCGGGTGCCGGCGCCAGGCCCCAGAAGCGGTCGTCGATGTAGACGGCCGTCTCCTCCGGGGTCACGGTCAGCGCCACTTCGGTCAGGTAGCGCTCCGCAGCCGGCACCGGCTTCTCGGCAGGCAGCGGCGGCAGCGGTTCACTCTTCGCTTCATAGGCCGGATCGGTTTCGCTGGCCGCGGCCGGACCGGCCGGGGAGCCGGGCTCAGCCGGATTCAGCTCGACCTTCACGGTAATGCGCCGCGAGGAATAGCCGCGAAGGTCCACGACCTGCTCACGGAAGCCCTGCTTGCGGAACACCAGCTCGTTCTCCCTCGACGCCAGGCGCAGGGCGACGGCGGCGGAGGCGAATTCGTAGGCGGCGCCGATGAAGCGGCCGTTGAGCAGAACGTCGGCGTCATCGGGCGTCACGCGCATGACCACGCGCACGCCGTCGTAGTCGTCCATCATTTCCCAGGGGACGTGGATGGAGCAGGCGGCGAAGGCGCCGACAAGGATCATCATGACCAGCAAGCGCTTTGTATTGTTCATGCCCGAATGATAGCATAAAAAGAACGCTGATTCACCGTCCAAACGGCAAAAGCCCAACCGGGTTGCGTCGCCAGGCAAAAAATGCTACATTTTAACCTTCATGAAACCCACGTCGATGCGCTTGCTGCTGCCCCTGCTGCTCCTGATCCTGGGCGGGAGCTTGCCGGCGCAGGCGGGGCATGAGGACCCGGTCGTTTACGCCGATCAAAAGACCATCGGCGAAGACGCCCTGCGCGCCGCCGGCCACGTGGAGGTTCTCTGGCAGGATTATGTCATCTACGCCGACGCCATCGATTTCAACCTCAAGACCCGCGAGCTGTTCGCGGAAGGGCGGGTGACCATGGCGGCCAATGACATGGTCGTCAGCGGCGAAAAACTCGTTTTCAACCTGAAGACCCACCAGGGCGAGATGCTGGACGCCGACGGCCTGGCCAGCCCGGTCGTCCGCTTCCACAGCGACCGTTTGCAGCAGACCGACCGCGAGACCCTGGCCTTCCGGCGCCTCGATTTTTCCTCCTGCGCCCAGGTCTTTCCGCGCTGGCGCATCAGCAGCCGCAGGGGCCGGATCAAGAAGGAGAAATACATCGAGATGCACGGCGCCCTGCTGCGCGTCAAGAACGTCCCGCTCTTCTATCTGCCCTACATGCGCTACCCGCTGCAGAAGGACGGCCGGGCCACCGGCCTGCTCTTCCCCGGCATCGGCAACTCCAGCCTGCGCGGCTTTTTCGTGCAGAACGCCTTCTTCTGGGCGATCAAACCCAACATCGACATGACCCTCGGCCTCGATTATTTCTCCAAGCTGGGCGTAGGTGCCAGCGACGAGGTGCGCTACCTCCTGCGCAACGCCAGAGGCAGCGCCCGCTTCTATTATTTCAAGTACCGCAAGGACAACGGCGTCTATAACGACAGCGACAACGATTATTTCGTGGACGCCGAGCACCAGCAGTCCCTGCCATTCCTGAACACGCGCTTGCGGCTGAACGTCAACAGCCAGAGCCGCCCCGGCTTTTTGCGCCTGCTCGACAACAACTTCGACATGGTCAAGACGGCCAATTTCCAGACCGAGGTCTCGCTGACCTCCTCGTTCGCCAATGTCCAGGCGTCACTCAGCGCCTCACGCCGGGAAACCTACTACGTGTTCAAGGACAGTTCCCTGATCGTGGAGTACCTGCCGGCGCTGGCATTGAACCTGAACCAGCAGAAGCTGGGGAAGCTGCCCGGCTATTTTTCCCTGGCGGCGAACTACCAGAGCGCCTGGCGCAGCGGCGTGACCTACGAAGAGGACCCGGAATTCGTCAGTGGCCTGCGCAGCCGGCGCCTGACCCTCACCCCCTCCTACCAGCTGCCGCTGCTCAAGCTGTCCTGGCTGAACAGCTCGCTGGACCTGCGCTCGCGGAACTCCTTCTATGCCAAGAGCCGCGACGCCGCGACGGGGGAGATCCTCGACGAGCCCCTTTACGTGAACTACCACACGGCCGCGCTCACGCTGCAGGGGCCTGTTTTCAGCCGCATCTTCAGCAGCGGCGAGCGGCGGCTGAAGCACGTCATCGAGCCCGAAGTCACCGTGCGCTACGCCACCGAGGTCGCCAACAGCGACCGCCTGGTCAAGGTGGACCGCTCCGACTTCCCCTCTTATTCCTATGCCGGATTCAGGCTGACGACCCGCCTGCTCTCCAAGGACGGCAAGGACGGGGCATCCCCCAGCGAGATCCTCGCTTACTCCGTTTCCCAGCAGTATTATTTCGACCCGGCCGCGGCCAGTTACAACCGGAAAATCGCCGGCGAATACCCGCGCTTCTCCAATCTCAGCCACTCGCTGCGCTTCCGGCCCGGCGGCAGCCTGATGTTCGATGCCGTGCTGGATTACAACTATTACGTGCGCGACCTGACGCTGCTGAACCTGCGCGCCTCGTACAACCGCCCGGAGTCGCCGCTGACCGGCTCGCTCTCCTACAGCATCTACCGCAACCCCTACCAGCCCAAGCAATTCGTGCTGAACCGCAGCGTGCTGGGTGCCGGCGTCCATTTCGACCTCCGGGGATTTCCGCTGAAGCTGGATTCCCGTCTGGACTACGATTTCTCCGAGAAGCGCCTGCTGCATGGCTCGCTGAACGCCGGCTTCGACTACCAGTGCCTGTTCTTCCATACCGAGCTCAAGCTCTTCTCCTGGCTGGGCGAATCCCACTTCCAGTTCCGCTTCGGCGTTTCCCTGGGCAACCTGGGCATGATCGGCGATTTCTTCGGAGGCAGATGATGAAAACCAGCGGGCAGGACGTCAGGAGGATCATGGTCACCGGCGGCGCCGGCTTCATCGGCAGCAACTTCATCCGCAGTGTCCATGAGCGTTTCCCGGAGATCGAACTGCTCAACTACGACAAGCTGACGTATGCCGGCAACCTGGAGAACCTGGAGGGGGTGCAGGGCCGCTATTCCTTCGTCCAGGGCGACATCCAGGACACCCGGCTGGTGGGCGAGGCGATCGCCGGCGTTGACGTCGTGGTCAATTTCGCCGCCGAGACCCATGTCGACCGTTCGATCCACGACCCCGGCGACTTCATCCTCACCGACGTCTACGGCGTTTTCGTCCTGCTGGAGGCAATGAAGCGCAGCGCCCGGGCCAAGCTCTTCGTCCACGTCTCCACCGACGAGGTGTACGGCAGCATCTCCCAGGGCCGCTTCGGCGAGGAGAGCCCGTTGAACCCCTCATCGCCCTACTCGGCCTCCAAGGCCGGCGGCGACCGCCTGGCCTATTCCTATTTCAAGACCTACGGCCTGCCGGTGGTGATCGCGCGGCCCGCCAACAATTACGGCCCCTATCAGTACCCGGAGAAACTGATCCCCTTCTTCGTCACCCGGGCGCTGCAGGACCAGCCCCTGCCGCTCTACGGCGACGGCGGCAATCGCCGCGATTGGCTCTACGTCGCGGACACGGTCAGCGGCATCCTGGCCCTGATCGAGAAGGGCGAGCCGGGCCAGGCCTACAACCTGGGTGCCGGCCAGGAGCGCAGCAACCTCGAGGTGACCCAGGCTATCCTGTCGCTGCTGGGCAAGCCGGAATCGCTGGTGCAAAAGGTCGTTGACCGCAAGGGGCACGATTTCCGCTACGCCCTCGATTCACGGAAGATGCGCGCGCTGGGCTGGGAGCCGCGGGTCGACTTCGCCACGGGGCTGCAGCAGACGGTGGCGTGGTACCGGGCCCACGAGGAGTGGTGGCGGAAGCTGATCGCCAAGAAGGCCTACGTGAGCCACCTGCATAAGAACTATGAGTAGGATACTGGTCACCGGCTGCTCGGGGTTCCTGGCCGCGCATCTGCTGAAACGGCTGCTGAGCGAAGAAAGGAACAAGGTCTTCGGCATCACCGAGGTCCCCGGCTTCACCCTTCCCGACGTCGAAGTGTTCCAGGTGGACATCCGCCGCCGTGACGACATCGCCCAGATGCTGGAGATCATCCGCCCCGACGTGACCTTCCACCTGGCGGCGGTGGCCAACGTCGGCTTCGCCTGGAAGAACCCCGAGCTGACCTACGACGTCAACTTCATGGGCACGTCCAACCTGCTGGAGGCGCTGCAGGCGTCGGCGCCCGACTCGCGCCTGCTGCTGATGAGCTCGGCCGAGGTGTACCAGCCGGCGGGCGGCGCCCCCTTCCGCGAGTCGAGCCCGCTCGCCCCCCAGAATCCCTACGCCCTTTCCAAGACGGCCATGGAGATGCTCGGCCAGCTGTACGGGCGGGTGTTCGGCATGAAGGCCTTCACGGTCCGCGCCTTCAACTTCACCGGGCCCGGCCAGGACCGCAAGTTCGTGGCTTCGGATTTCGCCAGCCAAATCGCGAGGATCGAGCGCGGCGAGATGCCGGCGGTCATCCGCGTCGGCAACCTGGACGCGGTGCGTGATTTTTCCGATGTGCGCGACATGGCCCGCTCCGTGCAGGTCATCGCCGCCGGCGCCGGGGCGGGCGAGGTGTTCAACGTCTGCTCGGGGAGGACCTACTCCATCCGCCGCATCCTGGACATCCTGCTGGCCCAGGCGCGCGTGACCATCCGTGTCGAGGTCGACCCGGCCCGTTTCCGACCGCTGGACAACCCGGTGCTCAGCGGCGATCCGACGCTGATCCGCCGGCGCTTCGGCCTGGCCCCGGAGATCCCCTTCGAGCAGACCCTGCTCGACCTGCTCGATTACTGGCGCGAAAGGACAAGTGAAGATCCTGGTGATTAAGGTCGCCGCCATCGGCGACTTCCTGATGGCGACGCCCGCCCTGCGCGCCTTGAAACAGGCGCCGCAGGTATCCGCCGTTCATGTCCTGGCCGGGCGCTCCATCGCCCCCGTCGCCGGAAACGATCCCGACGTGGACCAGGTCTTCTATCTCGACGACCGGCGCCTCTTTCGCGGCGGGCTTCTGGCCAGGGCGGTCGAAGCCTTGAAGGCGTCCTGGCGCCTGCGCCGCGAGCGCTATGACGTCGGCTTCAACTTTCACCGCGACCGGCGCTTCGGCATCATCCTGTTCCTGGCCGGATGCCGGCGGCGCATCGGCTTCCTCCGCAACGGCCGCCGCCCCTGGCTGCTCACCGATGCCGTGCCCGTCGAGGGGATCAAGCACCATATTTTCCACTATTGCGACCTGCTCAAGCCGCTGGGCATCGTCTGCCTGGACTTCAAGATGGCATTCCCCCTCGGCGAGGATGTCGCGGCCGCCGCAGCGAAGAAATTCCTCGCGCCGGAAGGCCTGGACAATTACGTCGTCCTGGTTCCGGGCGGGGCGGCCAACGTCAAGGAGGAGATGGAAAGCCGGCGCTGGCCGGCGCAACACTTCGCCGAACTGGCCGGCCTGCTCCTGGCTGCGAACCGGCGGGTGCTGCTGCTGGGCCGCGGCGGGGATGCGGCCATCGCCGCCCGCATCAAGGAAGCGCAGCCGGCCGTCGTGGACCTCACCGACCGCACTACGCTTGCGGAAGCGGCGGCGATCCTGAAGCTTTCGCGCTGGGTCGTCAGCAACGATTCGGGCCTGATGCACCTGGCCGCCGCCGTGGGCGCCCGCGTCATCTCCGTCTTCGGTCCCACCCATCCCGGCGAAAAGAAGCCTCTGAACGAAGGCAGCGTCGCCGTCTGGAAAGGGGAGGGGATGGCTTGCTCGCCCTGCTACCGTGACGGTGTCTTCCCCAGGTGCGAGCACCTGGACTGCCTGAGGCAGATTTCCCCGCTAGAAATATTCGAATTGACTAAAAGGTTCCAGCCACACCGTGATTCGTGATTCGTGATTCGTGATTCGAAAAAACAGAAAAACGAGCGATTTCTGTTCTCTTGCGAATTACGAATTACGGTTCACGAATTACGGAAGCACCAGTTTGTCTAGACTTTGAACAGCTTCCCCGTCGCCTGCGCCAGCACCTGGCCCTGCGCGTCGCAGATGCGCCCCTCGGCGAAGACGATGCGGCCGCGCGTCTCCAGCGTCCTGGCCGAAACCCGGCAGGACTCGCCGGTCATGGCCGGCTTCCTGTACTTGACGGTGATCTCGGCGGTGACGCACTTGTGACCCGCATCGGCCGCGGCCTTGATCAGGGTCTCGTCGAGCACGGTGGCCAGCAGCCCGCCGTGGACCGTGCTGCGCCAGCCCTGGAACTGGACCGGGAAGGCCACCCGGGCCTCCGTATCGCCGGTCTCGGGGTTGCGCGCGAACTCCAGCTGCAGCCCGGCCGTGTTCTTCTTGCCGCAGACGAAGCAGTTCTGGTCGTCGTTGAATTCGTTCATGCCGGAACTATACACCTTTTCCCGGGCGAAGAAAAGCCGGCCGGGGCCGGGGCGGCCGTCTTGACAGCCGGGAATAAATCGCATACCATCAGGGGCATGTTCGATTTCAAGAATCACAAAAAGGCGGCCATCCTGTTCTCGGGCGGGCCGGCGCCGTCGGCCAACGCCGTCATCTCCTCGGTGGCGCTCAATTTCATCAACGCCAGAGTGCCGATCATCGGCTTCTTTTTCGGTTTCGAGTTCCTGGAGGATTTCGACAGGAAGAACCGCTATTGCCTGTCTCCCAATGTCCATTACCAGGTCCTCGACGCCAGCATATCGCGCATCCGCAATCGCCGCGGGGTTTTTCTGAAGACATCGCGGGCCAATCCCGGCCGCCTGATCCAGTCGCCGCAGGACCTGGATGATCCCGAGAAGAGCCGGCGGCTGCGCAACATCCTCGAGGCGCTGGACAGCCTGGACGTCGGCTGCCTGATCACCATCGGCGGTGACGACACGCTCAAGACCGCCAACTTCCTCTGCCGCCTGGGACTGCCGGTGATCCATATCCCCAAGACCATCGACAACGACTACTTCGGCATCGCCTGGACCTTCGGCTACTGGAGCAGCGTGCAGGCGGGCCAGGAGGCGCTGCTGAATCTCAAGGCCGACGCCGAGAGCACCGGGTCGTACTTCATCGTCGAGCTGATGGGGCGCAAGGCCGGCTGGCTGACCTATGCCGCCGGCATCGCCGGCGAGGCGGTGATGATGATTTCCGGCGAGGACATCGACGACGAGGTCCTCGACATCGAACGCCTGGCCGCCCGCATCGTCGACACCATGCTGCTGCGCGAAAAGAACGACAAGTATTACGGCGTCATCTGCGTGGCCGAGGGGCTGGCCGACCGGCTTCCTGACAAGTACCGGCCGACCGAGACGGACCGCCACGGCAACGTCATCCTGGGGACGGCCGAGGTGGGCCGGGTGCTGCGCGACGCCTCCGAGAGGCTTTACCGGGAGCGCACCGGCCGCAAAAAGAAGATCATCTACAAGCAGGTCGGCTACGAGACGCGCAACGCCCTGCCCATCAGCTTCGACGTGGTGCTGGCCAGCATGCTCGGCTTCGGCGCCTACAAGCTGTACAAGAACAAGCAGTTCGACTGCATGGTGTCGGTGTCGGACAACTTCTCCATCGTCGGCGTGCCTTTCGAGCAGTTGATCGACCCGCAAACCCTGCTCACGCGGCTGCGCAACGTGCCGCGCGGCAGCGATTTCTTCGAGCTCAAGGAGGCCCTGTCGTACAAGCTGTCGGAATGATGTAGGGGCGAATAATTATTCGCCCCTCATTGGATCAGGTCAATCCGAATTACAGGGGCGTATGTTTATACGCCCCTACTTGTACCGCACCCAGCGCAGCATCTCGCCCAGCGACGGCTTCTTGCCGTACATCAGCATGCCCACGCGGAAGATCTTGGCCCCCAGCCAGGCCAGGCCCCAGATGGTCAGCACGCAGAGGCCGATCGAGGCCAGGATCTGCCACAGCGGCGGCACGGCGGTGGTGATGCGCATGAACATCAGGATGGGGGTGAAGAGCGGAAAGAGCGACGCCACCAGGGTCAGCGTGGAGTTCGGGTTCTGCAGGGCCGAGATGCCGAGGATATAGGGGACGATGATCAGCACCGACAGCACGGAGGCGAACTGCTGCGCCTCCTGGTCGGTGTTCACCGCGGCGCCGATGAAGGCGTAGGGGATGGCGTAGATGAAAAATCCGAGGATGAAGAAGATGACGAAGTAAAAGGCGATCTCGGGAGTCAGGAAGGAGAGGATGGCGGCATCGACCATGCCCGAGAAGCGCGATACCAGGAGGGCCGCCAGCAGGATCCACAGGGCGACCTGGGTCAGCCCCGCCAGGCCGATACCCAGCAGCTTGCCGTAGAAGATGTGCGTCGAGCGCGCCGAGGAGATCAGCAATTCGGAGATGCGGCTGGTCTTTTCCTCGAGGACGCCGCGCATGATCATCTGGCCGTAGTTGATCAGGATCATGAAGAGGATGATGATCATGAATATGGACATCATGTAGTCCATGCCCGAATCGGACTTGGTCGTCCCCTCCTTCTTGACCTTGAAGGTCTCCATGGATATCTCGCGCGTGGCCTCGTCCACGACGGACGGGTCGATCTGCTTCTCCAGCAGCAGCTGCTTGGAGATGGCGGTGCGCAGGGTGGACTCGATGAACTTGAGGGTGGTGAAGTCGGAGATGGAGGTGGAATAGTAGGAGACCTGGCGCTGGGACTTGACGTCGGCGGGGATGAGCAGCAGCCCGTCGATCTCCTTTTTCAGGACCTTCTGCTCGTACTCGCGCAGCAGCGCGGCGGCATCGCGGCCGGCCAGCTCCACCTGCTGGAAGGAGATGCGGCCCGCCGTCACCGGCATCTCGTTCATGGCATCCATGTCGAGGCCGCCCTTCTTCTTCTCGCTTTTCTCCGCCGGGACGGCGCTCAGAGCCTGGGTATAGCCGCCGGCATAATCGGCAACGGCGATCTTCTTGTCGCTGCGGTCGACCTTCATCAGCAGCACGGGCACGACCATCATGCCGGCCATCAGCACCGGGGTCAAAATGGTCATGATGATGAACGACTTCTTCTTGACGATGGTCTTGTATTCCTTTTTGATGACGGCGAATAGTTTGTTCATGCTCCCGCTCCTTCCTGGACCTTGCGGATGAATATGTTCTGCAGCGACGGCTCGCTGAGCTGGAAACCGTTGATGGTCACCTTGCCCAGCAGGTCGCGCAGCAGCTGCTCGCGCTTGGTCAGGTCCTCCAGTTCGATCTCCATCTCGCGGCCCGAATCGCGGCATGAGCGGACGTAGGGCAGGCCGGCCACGAAGCGGGCATCCCCCTCATACTGCAGGCGAATGAACTTCTGGCCGTACTCGGCCTTGACCGTCGCCAGCGTCCCGTCGAGGACCTTGCGCCCCTGGTCGATCATCACCAGCGAGTCGACCGTCTTTTCGGCGTATTCCATCAGGTGGGTGGAATAGATGATCGTCGTCCCCGCGCGCTTGCGCTCCAGGATGATCCCCTGGATCAACTCGATGTTCAGGGGGTCGAGGCCGGAGAAGGGCTCGTCCAGGATGAGCAGCTCGGGATCGTGCAGGATGGTGGTGATGAACTGGAGCTTCTGGGCCATGCCCTTGGAGAGCTCCTCCACCTTTCTTTCCTCGTAGCCGGCAAGCTGGAACTGCTGGAGCAGCCGGCGGCCGCGCTCGCGCACGGCGGCGGCCTTCATGCCCTTCAGCTCGCCGAAAAAGAGCAGGGTGTCCATCACCTTCAGCTTGCGGTAGAGCCCGCGCTCCTCGGGCAGGAAGCCGATGCGGTCCTTCACCTTGTCGCTGAGGCCCTCGCCCAGGATCTCGACGCGGCCGGCGTCGGGGGCGATGATGTCCATCACCATGCGGATGGTCGTAGTCTTGCCGGCGCCGTTCGGGCCCAGCAAGCCGAGGATCTCCCCCCTTTTGACGGCGAAGCTGATGTGGTCGACGGCGCGCTTGCCGTCGAAATCCTTGACCAGATCATGCAATGACAATGCCCATTCGCTCATGAAGACTCCTTTTTGCCGTTGGCGGTCCGGCCGCGCTGATGCGGAAACCGGTTATACGCAGAGGAACACCCCAGGGTTTCCTCTCAGCCGGCCGTGCGCCTCAGGACGCTGCGGCGGATGCGGTGCAGCCCGGCGGCGGCGATCGCCTCGGCGCCGGCGTGCAGTTCCAGCACGCCGCGGAAGGTGCCGCGCTGCGGCTGACGCGAGATCAGGTAGACGCGGCGCACGTTCAGGCTGTCGCGGCAGCGGCCGTACAGCTCGCGCATGGCCGCTCCCAGGGAGCGCAGGCGGTCCGCGTGCAGCTCCAGTTCGTAGACGCCGCTGAACGGCGGCAGCAGGAACCAGCGGCGGTACTTGAGTTCGCGCTCAAAGAATTTCTCCTCGTCCAAAAGGTACTGCAGCGCGTAGTGAAAGTGAAAGACCGAGAAGACATGCATCTCGCCGCCGGGCGCCAGCGTCGCCGCGATCTCGGCGCCGCAGGCGTGGATCATCTCGGCGGCGTTGAATTCCTCCATGGAAAAGAAGGACTCGGGCTTGACCCAGACGACGGCGGCGAAAAGGCCATGGAAGAACGGGTTGAGCGCGGCCAGGGTGGCGATGACCAGCGGACGCTCCACGGCCCGGGCCCGGGCCGGGCCGGGGTCCTTCAGATCGGCAGCGGTCAGGGTCAGCACCGACCCCTCGCCGCTGCCGCGCTCCACGGCCCGCGCCAGCGACTCGATGCTGATGTCGTGCAGCGCTTCGAGGGGCCGGCCGCAGCGGCGGCAGCCGCCCGGGGCGTCGTCACGGAAGGCGCAGCGCCGGCAAAGGAACCGCCCGTCGTCGCCGGCCTGCAGGGCGCCGCCGCAGCGCGGGCAGGCGGCCACGCGTCCGCAGGCCTCGCAAAAGTAGTGCAGCGCCGGCTGGATGCGGTTGACCAGCATCAGGGTCTTCCGGCCGGCCTGGGCGTTCTGCCGTGCCAAGTCCAGGAGCGCCGGGGGGATGCCGCGTTCCCGCCCCTTCAGGGCGTGGACCTCGAGTACGGGGCGCGGCGCCGGCCGCCGGTCATCGAGGCCGATCTCGGCCCGCCGCTCGAAGGAGGCGCAGGTGTGGGAAAGGGAGCCGGAGAGCAGCGGGACGCCCCCGGCGCGGGCCCGCAGCTCGGCGAGTTGGTCCAGATGGAAGGGGGACCCATGGGGGCGGGCGTAGAGCGGCGAGGCGGCGCGGTCGACGATCAGCAGGCCGGCGGCGGCCAGCGGCATGGCCAGGGCGGAGATGCCGCCGCAGACGATGCCGCATTTTCCCATGCGGTACTCGTTCCAGGTGCGCTCGCGGGCGGCGTTGGGGACCTCGGAGTGATAGGGATCGATTCCGGGAAGATTGGATTGCCAGTAGCGGGCCGTGGCGTTGTCCGGCACCAACAGGATGACGCTGCGGCCTTCCGCCAGCACGCGCTCGCAGGCTTCGCGATATTCCTGCCCTCGGCCCGGCCCCAGCAGCCAGCGCCGGGGAGGCGCCGCGCCGGCCGTTGCCGTGCCGGCCATTGGCGCCGCTTGGGCGGGTTTCTTGAAATGAAGACGCAGCGGGCCAGCGCCGGCCCGGCGCTCGATCTCCGCCGGCGCCAGGTCGGCCAGTTTGGTCTCGCCGTCGTTGTCCCGCAGGCGCAGGTTTCTGGGGCTCTTCTGGCTGGGAGGCAGGCAATGGTCCAGAAGGATGCCGGCGGAAGTGAAATAAGCCGCCGCCGCCAGGCGGGCGAACTCCAGCAGGTCGGCGCCGGGGAGGAACGGATCGTCGATGATGCCCAGGAGGCCCTTCAACCGACCCGGATAGGGCGAGTCCAGGCCCGTGACCCAGCCCAGGGCATGGCGCCGGCCCAGCGGCACCAGCACGCGCGTGCCAAGCCGGATCCCCGCGTCGTCCGGTGCATTGTAGCTCAGGGGTTCAAAGAGGTTGTAGGAGAGGGAGACGCTGATCTTCAATGGCGGTCGCGGCTGAGCAGTTCCAGCACCTTCTGCATGTCTTCCCATACCTCCCACTTGGCCCGGGAGATGTCCTCCTTGTCCTTCTTGTGCAGGATGAACGCCGGGTGGTAGGTGGGAACGAGGGGGATGCCTTCGAAATCCAGCACCTGGCCGCGGATGCGCCCCATGCTGTAGGAGCTGTTCAGCATGTTGTTCAGGGCCACCTTGCCCAGGCAGACGATCACCCGCGGGCGCAGGACGGCGATCTGCCGCCGCAGGTAGGGCAGGCAGGCCTCCACCTCGTCCTTCAGCGGCTCGCGGTTGTTGGGCGGCCGGCACTTGACGACATTGCCGATGAACACGTCCTCGCGGCCCAGGCCCATCTTCTGGATGATCTTGTCGAGCAGCTGCCCGGCCCGGCCGATGAAAGGGCGGCCGAACTGGTCCTCGGTCTCGCCCGGCCCCTCGCCGATAAAGAGGATGCCCGGGTGCTGGCTGCCCTCGCCGGGAACGTAGTGGGTCTTGGTCTCGTGCAGGCGGCAGCGGCGGCACTGCAGGATCTCGCGGTTCAGCTCGGCCGTCTCGGCGCGCGGGTCGTTCACCGGCAGGTGCAGGAACTCGGCGCCCATTTCGCCGAAGAAGGTCAGGATCGAGCGCAGGTCGCTCATCGTCCGCCGCCCTCCCTCAACCGGTCCGTCCGCGCAGGGCGAGGACCTCGTCCCAGATCCGGGCGGCGATGAGCGCCTTGCTCATCTTCTCCAGTTTGCGCACGCCGTCGGCGCGCACCAGGTAGACCTGGTTCTCGACGCTGCCGAAGGCGGGGTTCTCAGCGGATATCTCGTTCAGGACCAGCAGGTCCAGGTTCTTGGCCTCCAGCTTCCTCTGGGCGTTGGCGAAAATGTCCTCGGTTTCGGCGGCGAAGCCGACCAGAAACTGGCCGCGGCGCTTGGCGCGGCCCAGCTCGAGCAGGATATCGGGGTTCTTCGCCAGCTCCAGGGTCAGTCGCTCGCCGCTCTTCTTCAGCTTCTCGGGATAGTATTTCAGGCTGCGGTAGTCGCTGACGGCGGCGGCCATGATGGTCACGTCGCTGGCGCGGAAATGCTCGTTCACGGCGGCGCGCATCTCCTGCGCGCTCTCGACTTGGATGAGCTCGACGTCGGCGGGCAGAAAGGCCGTCGGGCCGGTGATGAAGGTGACCGGGCCCAGGCGGCGCCCCCGGGCTTCGGTGGCCAGGTGGAAGCCGGTCCGGCCCGAGGAACGGTTGGACAGGAAGCGCACCGGGTCGATCGGCTCGATGGTGGGACCGGAGGTGATGAGGATGCGGCTACACACGGGCGAGGTTCAGGCAGTGGCGGTAGATGGCGTCGGCGTCGGGCAGGCGCCCGCGGCCGGTCTCCAGGTTGGCCAGCGGCCCGGTCTCCGCCTCGATGACCTCGACGCCGCGGGACCGCAGGCGGCCCAGGTTGTCGGCGACGGCGGGGTTGTCCAGCATGTGGCTGTTCATGGCCGGCGCCACGACCACGCGCTGGTAGAAGGCGCAGAACACCGTCGACAGCAGGTCGTCGGCGATGCCGCCGGCCATCTTGCCGATGATGTCGGCCGAGGCGGGCGCCACCAGCAGCAGGTCATTATTCCTGGCCAGGTTGATGTGCAGCAGGGGGTCCTGTCCGGGGGCGAACATCTCGCAGAACACCCGGCCGGGAACGAAGGTCTCGAAGGTGAGCGGCGCGATGAAGCGCGTCGCGGCCCGGGTCATGACCAGCGATACGTCGTGTCCGTTCTTCTGGAAGAGACGGAGGATGTCCACGGCCTTGTAGGCGCTGATGGAGCCGCTGACCCCGAGAACAAGCTTCATTTCGCACCGCGCAGGAGTTTTTGCACTTCGGCGCCATGGTGCCGCGTCTGGCGGAGGAAGGCGACGTACAGGCAGCACAGGTCGGCCAGCGCCGTCGCCAGCTCGTCGTTGACGATCACGTAATCGTACCTGCGGTAGGCGCGCAGCTCCTTCATGGCGGCCCCCAGGCGCCGGCGCGCCTCGCCGTCCAGGCGCTCCTGGCGGGAGCGCAGACGCTTCTTCAGCGCCGCCAGCGTGGGCGGGACGACGAAGACCGCCATGGCCTCGGGGAACCGGCTCTTGATGCTGCGCGCCCCCTGGACGTCGACGTCCAGCACCAGCGTCCGTCCCCTGGCCGACTTGGCGCGGATCTCCTTCCAGCTCGTGCCGTAGCTGTGGCCGTGGACCTCGGCCCATTCGGCGAAGCGGCCGCCCCTGGCCAGGCGGGCGAAGGCCTCCCGGCTGACGAAGTGATAATCCCTGCCGTCGACCTCGCCGGGGCGCTGCGGCCGCGTCGTATGCGAAACCGAGAAGCGCAGCTCGGGGAATTCGGCCAGCATCATGGCGATCAGGGTCGACTTGCCGCAGCCCGACGGACCGGAAATGATGATAATGTCGCGCATGGGGGTGGCCTACTCGATGTTCTGCACCTGCTGGCGGATCTTCTCGATCTCGCGGCGGATCAGCAGGATCTGCTGGTGGATCTCCATGCTGGCGGTCTTGGCGGCGATGGTATGGGTCTCGCGCTGCATCTCCTGGGTGAGGAAGTCGGCTTCCTTGCCCAGGGTGGCCAGGCTCCTGTCGTTCAGCAGGCGCTTCAGGCGGCGGGTGTGGGTCTGCAGGCGGTTGATCTCCTCGGCGATGGAGGACTTGTCGGCGCTGATGGCCGCCTCCTGGGCGATGCGCTTCTCGTCGATGGGCAGGTCCTTGAGGAAGCGGGCGATCTTCTTGCGGTAGCGCAGGAAGGCGTCGCGCTCGCATTCCCTCTCCCGGGAGCGCAGCGCCTTGATCCGCCCCGCGATCAGGGCGATGGCCGCGATCAGGTCGCGGCGGATGGAGATGCCCTCCTGGCGGCGGCTCTCCAGGAAAGCGGCGAATACGCCGGCGATGGCCCGGCGCACGGCCGCCTGTTCCCGCGCCCCCAGGCGCTCCGGGTCATGATCCAGGCGGAAGAGCATGGGCAGCTTGAGCAGAGAGTCGAGGGGCTGGCCCAGACCGTACTTCAGCTGCAAGGGCGCCAGGCGGCGCATGACCTCCTCGAGCAGCGGCATGTTCAGCCGGATGTCCCATTGGCCGGGCCCTTCCGGAAACATGTCCAGGACGATCTCGACCTTGCCCCGGTGCAGCTTCCCCTTCAGCAGCTCGCGGATGAACTTCTCGCCGCCGGCGGTGACGCCGCTGCCCCTGAGGCTGGTTTCTAGGTAGCGGGAGTTGTAGGACTTGAAAGAGATGAAAAGCGAAAAATCCCTAAAGGTATAGCGCCCCTGGGCGAATCCGGTCATGCTCTGCATGGCTCACATTATAATATTCATTTCCGGGAATTGCAAATTGTACAGGGAATAGTACAGGCCGCGCTTCTTGAGCAGCTCGCGGTGGTCGCCGCTCTCCTTGATCTCGCCGTTCTCGATGACCAGGATGCGGTCGGCTTCGATGATGGTGCTCAGGCGGTGGGCGATGACGAAGGTCGTGCGGCACTTCATCACCTCGGCCATGGCCTCCTGGATGAGCTTCTCCGACTCCGAGTCCAGGGAGGAGGTGGCTTCGTCGAAAATGAGGATCTGCGGCTGCTTCAGCACGGCGCGGGCGATGGAAATGCGCTGGCGCTGGCCGTTGGAGAGGAAAATGCCGCGTTCGCCGACGACGGTGTCGTAGCCCATGGGCAGCTCGGCGATAAAGCCGTCGGCGCGGGCGACGGCGGCGGCGCGCTGCACGTCGTCCAGGGTGTAGCGCTTGCGCCCGTAGGCGATGTTGTTCAGAATGGTGTCGTTGAACAAAAAAACGTCCTGGGTGACCAGGCCGATCTGTTCGCGCAGCGATTTCATGGTGATGGAGCGGATGTCGCGGCCGTCAATGAGCACTTCGCCGCTCTCCGGCTCGTAGAAGCGCAGCAGCAGGTTCATGATGGTCGTCTTGCCCGAGCCGCTGGCGCCGACCAGGGCCACCATCTCGTTGGGCTGGGCGCGGAAGGAGATGTTCCTCAGGACCGGGACCCGGGGCTGGTAGGCGAAATGGACGTCCTGGAACTCCACCTCGCCGCGAATGGCCCTGATCTCCGCCGCCGCCGCCCGGTCGCGGATGGGGTTGGCGGCAAGAATGATCTGTTTCACCCGCTCCCAGCCCGCCTTGCCCTGCTGATAGTCGTTGTGGGCCAGCGTCAGGCGCTTGATCGGGGCGTACATCAGGAACAGCGCCGTGAGGAACGAAGTGAACTGCCCCGGCGAGAGCGTGCCCTGGGCGATGCGGTGCATGCCCACGGTGAACAGGCCGGCCGCCACCAGGCCGCCGATGATGTCCATGATCGGCGCCGCCAGCGAGTAGGCCAGGGCGATATTGGCATTGATGCGGAAGTGCTTCTGGTTCAGCTGGCGGAACTTCTGGATCTCGAACTCCTCCATGTTGTAGGCCTTGACGATCTTGTTGCCCATGGCCGATTCGCTCATGAAGTTGCCCAGATCGCCGATGGTCTCCTGCGATTGGACGCCGCGCTTCTTCACCTTGCGGCCGAAATAGAGCAGGGGCACGGCGGCCACCGGGATCAGCACCAGCGACAGGGTGGCCATGCCCCAGTCCTGGTAGAAGATCACCGCCAGCAGGCAGGCCAGGGTCAGCGTCTCGCGGATGTAGACGGCCAGGGTCTCGGCCACGGCCATCTTGATCTTCTCGATGTCGTTGGAGATGCGCGACACCAGGTCGCCGGTGCGCGCCTTGCTCAGGAAGTCGACCGACTGGTAGATCAGGCTGCGATAGAGCTTGTCGCGGATGTTGCGCACCACCTTCAGCCCCAGCGTCTTCATCGAGTACAGCGAAAGGAAGGAGAAGACGGCCTGCCCCAGGAAGGCGACGAACAGCAGCTGGGGCAGCACCAGCACCAGCTGCTTTTCCTGGATGCCCAGGACGCGCATGATCAGGTTGCGGATCAGCTGGCTCTTCCCCGCCGGCTGGCCGCCGCCCTGGATGACCATCTCGTCGATGACCGGCTGGATGATGACGGCGAAGAAGCCGGTAAAGACGGCGACCATGGCCATGAACCCCATGGCGAGCAGGAAGCGTTTCAGGAACGGCCGGAAATAGGAGTACAGGGAGTGCCCTTCGTTCATCCGTCCGCTCAGGCCTTGCCCTGGTTTCCCTCGCCCGGAGCCTCGGCCTGCCTTTCCGCCGCGGCGGGCCCGCTGGCGCGCCCGCGGCGGTTGAATGCCAGGAAGAACAGGGGCGAGAGCACGTAGGCGAAGGTGAGCAGGGGGATGGTCGTGTCGGGGAAGATGACCAGGCAGGCGATGACCAGTGCCAGCAGAAAGAGGGTCTTCAGGCTGTTCTTCAGGACGAATCTCTTGACGGTGCGGTAGCGGATGTTGGAGATCATCAGCAGCGAGACCAGCAGAACGTAGAAGGTGAAGAGCGGGATGGTGACATGGTTCGGCTGCGGCGGCGGCTGGCCGTCGAAGAGCAGCACCACCGAGCAGACGGCCAGGGCGCCGATGGGGATGGGCAGGCCGATGAAGATGTTGGCTGGGACGACCTGGGCCTCCTTGAACACGTTGAAGCGGGCCAGGCGGATCAGCCCGGCGCTCAGGAAGACGAAGGCGATGATGCTGCCCAACTGGGCGAATCCGGACTGGAAGCCCCATTTCAATGCCAGCATGGATGTGACCAGGCCGAAGGTGACGGCGTCGACCAGCGAGTCGAGCTGCACGCCGAAATCGGACTCGGTCTTGGTCAGGCGGGCGATGGTGCCGTCGAAGCCGTCCATGATGACGCTGGCGGTGATGAAGTAGATGGCGATCTTGAAATTCGGCCGCGGCCCGACAATGTGGATCAGGGCCTGGTAGCCCAGGAAGAGGTTGAGCAGGGTGAACACCGACGGCAGGAACGAGATGCTCATCAGGGCCGATATCTTGGCCTTTCTGACCTTTTTTTTCTTCAATTTTCTCGGCATGGACCTGCGGGTCTCGGCCTGCGGGAAGTCGTTATCGGCCATGTCAGCCCTGCTGCTTGCGGAAGGCGCTGATGCGCTTCTGCATCGCGTCCTTCAGCCGCAGTTTTTCCTTCTTGAGGTTTTTTTCCGCGAACCGCTCATCATCGGATTTCTGCTTGTTCTGCTGGGAGCGCTGCAGCTGCTCCTCGAGCTCCTGGTGCTTGACGAACAGCATCTTGAACTCGCTGTCCCGGTCAATTAAGATCTCTTTTATTTTTTGTTCCTGCATCTTTGCTTCCTTTCGCCTTGCTTTCCTTGTGGTTGCGGCAATACTTCAGGTAGGCCTGGAGGTTGCGGTCCTTGCCGATGATCGACATGGTGGTGATGATCGACTCGATGAAGTTTTCGTCCAGGACGTTGGTGACGATGTAGTCCAGCCCCTTGGCGATGGCCAGGGAGACGAAGTACGAGGCGATCAGCTGGCGCTTGGGCAGCCCCTCGGCCAGCAGCGACACGTTGGCCATGGTCTTGACCTGGGGGAAGTCGAGCTTGAAAAGCTCCAGCGTGTCCAGGAAGACGCGGCCGCTGTTGAAATCCTCCTCCAGGGGGCGGATGAGGGGGTCGAGCAGGATGTCCTGGCGCTTCATGCCGCGATCCAGCAGGTAGTCAATGTATTTCTGGGCGATCAGGAGCGATTTCTCCGGGCTGTTCGAATGGTTGTTGCGCTTGTCCTTGATCAGGGCGATGATCTTGGCGTTCTTGGCCATCACCGTCTCGATGAGGTAGTCGATCTTCTCGATGTCGTATTCCACGGCGCCGATGATGATGGGGTTCCTGGCGATCAGCAGGGCCTGCTTCAATGCCTCGACGTTCTCGCTGACCACTACCAGCTTGGAGCCCAGCTTCTCCAGCATGGGAATGATCTCGCGCAAAAAAGGCGTCTCGTTGTGCAGCAGGGAGAGGGCGTTGAGTTCGATGTACTCGGCGCCGGCCTCGACCTGCATCTGGGCTTCGCGGCGGATGAACTCGAAGTCCTTCTTGTTCATGCGGTCCAGGACCTTCTTGTTGGCGGAGTTGAGCTTGTTGCCGACGATGGTTGTCATGATCCTTTCCGTTGAGTGGCGGGTGATGTTTTAAGCATTGAAAAAATCCTTCAGCAGGGCGATCGTCGATAGGCCGCCGTCGCTGCGTCGTATCTCGACTCTCCGGTCAAGCGCCTCCGGCGCCGTCCTGCCGGCGGCGCCGCAAAGGACGACCAGCTTGAGTTCGTCCGCGGCCGCCAGCAACTGCTCGCTCAGGGCCTGCGGGTCGGCGCAAACGAGCGCGTCGACGCCGCGCACTTCTTCGATCAGCCGATCCTGGGTCAGCTCCGGCCGGACGTTGACCTCGAACTCAGGGATGGCGTTCAGTTGATCGATGGTCTCGGCGGTGAGGGGAGCGATGACCAGGACGCGGATCATGGAAGTAAAGTGCCCTGGGAATCGGGTTTCTTGAGGGAAAGGATGGGTTTCCCGCTGTTTGAGGTATTCAGGATATGAAAAACCGTCTTTTCAGCCAAAAAATACCTCCCGTTCCAATTCCGGGAGAAAGAATAGCAGATTTTCGCCTTCCTGTCAACCGTTTCGCTGAAAAACCTTTTCCCTTTGCGGCTTTGCCGTTCTCACCCGCGCGCGGCCCCGCCAGGGCGGACTACTTGTTCTCCTTGGCGAACTTCTCCATGAACTGCACCAGGGCCTGGACTCCTTCCAGCCCCATGGCGTTGTAGATCGACGCCCGGCAGCCGCCGACGCTGCGGTGGCCCTTCAGGCCGATGAAGCCGGCTTTCTTGGCCTCATTGATGAACTTCTCCTCCAGCTCCTCCGAGGGCAGGCGGAAGGTGACGTTCATCCTCGAGCGGTCCTGGGGGGCGGCGGTGCCGCGGTAGAAGCCTTCGCTGTGGTCGATGGCGTCGTAGATGGCCTTGGCCTTCCGCTCATTGATCCGTTCGACCGCTTCCAGGCCGCCCAGCCCCTCGATCCAGTCCATGACCAGCTTGATGATATAGATGGCGAAGCAGGGCGGGGTGTTGTAGAGCGACTTCTCCTTGGCGTGGGTCCTGTAGCTGAGCATGGTGGTCAGGCCGTCGGCGCAGGCCTCGACCAGGTCGTTGCGCATGATGACCAGGGTAACGCCGGCCGGGCCGATGTTCTTCTGCGCCCCGGCGTAGATCATGCCGATGTTCTTGAAGTCGATGCGGCGGCTGAAGATGTCCGACGACATGTCGATAATCAGCGGCACGCTCCCGGTTTCGGGGAATTTGGAGAACTGGACTCCGCCGATGGTCTCGTTCGAGGTGATGTGGACGTACCGGGCGTCGGGGGAGAAGTTGAACTTGTCGGGGATGTAGCTGAAGTTCTTGTCCTCGGCGGTGGCAGCGACGTTGACCGTGCCGAACAGCTTGGCCTCCTTGATGGCCTTCTTGGCCCATTCGCCGGTGTGCACGTAGTCGGCCTTCCCGCCCTTGAGCAGGTTCATGGGGATCATGCCGAACTGCAGGCTGGCGCCGCCCTGCAGGAACATCACGGTAAAGTTCTCGGGCACGCCGAGCAGCGAGCGGATCTTGGCCTCGGCCGTGGTGATCACCGCGTCGAAGTCCTTGGAGCGGTGGCTGATCTCCATGATCGAGAGGCCGATGCCGTTGAAATCCAGCAGCTCGTCCTGGGCCTTCTTCATCACTTCCTGGGGCAGGATCGCCGGTCCGGCGTAGAAATTATACTTTTTTGCCATGGTTGGGAAACCTCCTCTTGTGGTATTGAGCCGATCGGATTCTACTCCGTCGCGAAAATAAAAGCAATACCTGCATCAGGCCTTGCCAGCGGCGACCCGCGCCTTCTTGATTTTCCTTTCGCGGTCGCCTACAATGGACACCGGTCCATCGCGGCGTCCGGGAAGAACCCGGCCACGCTTCGCCATGCGCCGACAAGGAGGCAGCCATGACGTCCGCAACTCAGGAAAAACGCGACCTGATCGCCCAGTGGGCCTTCGACGCCCGCCCCATCCTGGGGCGCTTCCACATCTGGCTGGAGGACGTCGAGGTCGCCTGGACGCGCGGCGAGCCGGCCCAGGAGTTCACCAGCGACATCTCGTTCATGGAGGGCGGCATGGAGCGGCTGCTGGCCGTCACCGGCGCCGTGACGGCGCTGGGCACGCGGTTGTTCGGCCGCTACGGAGCCGGCAAGGGCCTGGACAAGTCGGGCCTCAACCAGGCCAAGAAGGACGCCGACGCCATCTCGGCCTACGCCATGAGCGAAAGCCTGTGGTACCTGTCGCGCCAGCTACCCGAGAACCACGCCATCATGGTCTGCGTCGGCGAGGGGCTGATGCCCAAGGCCGGCGAGTCGCCCGAGATGGGTTCCAATCCCCAGCTGGGCTTCGGCCGCGTCTACGCGCGGCCGGCGGTGGCGCGCTGGCTCGACCGCAAGGTGGTGCGCCTGCTCAACCGCAAGGATTACGGCTGGGATGAGTTCTACCGCGACATCAAGGCGGCCGGCATCACCGTCTGGGGCGCGGCCATCGACACCCTGGAGAACACCTCGCGCTTTTCCAAGGGGGCCGAGACCGGGCCGATGACCGTGCTGCACGTGTTCGACCAGCCGCTGGCCATCACCCGCCCCTACGAGGGCTACATGGGCAACCTCTTCCTGCCGCGGGCCGTGGCCGAGCGCGCCGCCGCCGAGTCGATCCTCCTCTCCTTCCGCACTCCGCGCGCCCAGGTGATGAAGGCCATCCGCCTGACCTATCCCGATATCGCGCCCGAGCACGTCCATGTCTGGACGCTGGGCGGCAAGAGCCGCGAGATGCGCATCGGCGGCCTGTGGCGCGAGTGGGCCACCCTGGGGGCGCATGTCGTCGAGGACGGCTTCCCGCTGCCCACCGGCGTTCCCGCTTTCTGCGATTCGGGCACCTATGCCCCGACCTACATGATCGGCCCGTACCAACAGGACGGCGCCCGCCACCTCTTCATCTGCGACGGCTACGCCGCCTCGGCCGAGGCCATCCAGGCCGCCAGCCTGGCGCCGATGCTGGGGCTGGTCGCCTACGTCTGCCCCTTCACCTCGACCTTCGATGTCTCCTATGACCGCGAGCGCCTGGTGATGAAGCTCGATCCCGACGCCGCCGGGTTCCCGGCGCTCCTGGCCGACGTTCTCGGCCGCGAGGTCGATGCCGCCGCCGCCGATCACTACCGGGAAATGATCCATGAGGCCGGCATGGCCGGCATCCCGCTGCAGCGGCCCTCGGTCGAGGCCGACGACTTCTTCCCCGAGAAGAAATGGGACGTGCTGGCCGTGTCGGGTTACATGTGCCCCGATCCCTATTCCGGGGCGCCCGGGGTGGAGGAGGTGCAGCCCGGGCTCTACCGGGTGACGGTGCGCCTGGCCGGCTCGCGCGGCGACAAGCGCATCACCTTCACCCTGCGCCTGGGCGAGACGCTGGAGCAGAGCTGGCTGGTCTTCAATCCGCTGCTCAGCCGCTTCATGGGCGGCGAGGACTACGAGCACCGCCCGGTGCGCATCTCTGACTCGGGACGCATCCGCAACGAGCTGCAGACCCTCTGTTCGGAGGCGCTGGAGTTCCCGCAGCAGGACCACATCCGCGTCCATTTCGACCGCATCCCTCCCGACGTCATCCGCCCCGAGGCGCAGGTCAAGCTGCTGCAGATCCTGCGCTGGTACAAAAAGCACCACCCGCTGTGGTTCGCCTGGCTCGACATCGCGGCCAGGTAAAGCCGAACGATCGGTAATTTCGAGTGTGACTCATGGCGGACGGGACGAGTATAGCCGGTGGAAGCCTCAGACCGACTTCAGGGACTGGACCGACTCCTCGGGCGAGATGGGGTTGATGTAGAAGCCGGTGCCCCACTCGAAGCCGGCCACGCGCGCCAGCACGGGCATGAACTCGATGTGCCAATGGAAGAAATCGCCGATGTTGTTGCAGCACGGGGCGTTGTGGATGATCAGGTTGGGACAAAAGGGAATAAACGAGTAATTTTCATTGGAAAACCATGTTTAATTGATTGGCAAATGAGTCGAGATTTTTTGAAATTATCGAAAATAATATAATTTGCTTAAAAGTATTGCAATTACGTTTTTTGGTGTTATTGTTATTCCAAAAGGGAGTTTTGGGAGAGAGAGAATGGGAAAAAAGTGTGCAATAATTGTTGGGGTGTATTTCATAATTTATCCACTTTTCAGCCAATCGGTTAGACCTGTCAATTACCTACCAATTATTGAAAGGCAGCCCGACCAGGTCGTAGTCAAAATAAAGCCGCTGCGGGTCAGAGGGGAATACTTCATCTACTACCGAACCGATGGGCTTGACTTTTTCCAGGTGAGAAAAATGCAGGTGGATCCGTTCGGTTTTGTTTTCCTGCGCATCCCGACCGAGGACCTTTACGGCAAGAACATCGAGTACTACTTGGTGGAGAAGAGGGCGGACGGCTCAGAGGCCGCTTCTCTCACCCATATGGTGTCCGGCTTCACGCGCAAGGAGTCGCCGGCAATCTACTTTCAGGATGGGGCCAGTACCGTTGCGCCTAAGCGCAAGTGGGAACCACCGCTTAATGTCAACGCCTCGCTGTCGACATCGACCAAGCTGTCTGAGGAGAACGACAGCGGTTATTACCAACAGAACTACACGGCCAACGGCAACCTGCGCCTGTACAAGAACATCGTCAAAAACGATTACCAGCTCGATCTCGACACTAATTTCGTCCATATTGATCCCTTCAATGAAGAAACTGAGAAACGGATCAACCTTTCCAGCATGATGGTCCGCTTTAAGAAAGGCGATATGCAACTCGAAGCCGGAGACGTCGCGGTGAATCAGACTGAATTCTCCACTTCCTATTTGAACCGCAGGGGGCTGCACTTTGAATATACCGGGAAGAGCCTCTATATGAATTCATTCTACACCAATTCCCAGCAAAAGACCGGTTCCGACGGCTACGGGATCCCTGCCGCCGGGGCCGGCATTTTCGGAGCCGTGGCCGGGCTAAACATCAAGGACTTCATGAAGATCCGCGGCATGTTCATGACCGGAAGAGACAACCTGGACAGCAAGACCATTTCCAGCAATGAAAATCCTTACCGGGCGGGGGATGTTTTTTCCCTGTGGGGCGAGCTGGGCGTGCTCAAGAACCGCATGCAGTTTATGGGAGAAATATCATCAAGCAATTACGGCTCCGCCCAAAAAGATGAAGACCTGCAAAAGGAAAGCGACACGGCCTGGAAGGCCGGGATCAAGTACAACCAGGGGATTTTGTCATTCCATGCCGATTACGAAGAGATCGGCAACCATTTCAACTCGATCGCCAACTTGTTTCTGCAGAACGATCGGGAAGGACTGAGCACCAACTTGGGGCTGAACATCAAGACGTTCTCCTGGAACATCTCCTACATCGACAAAAAGAATTACGTGCACAGCCTGGTCCAGGACATGCTGCGCCAGAAGCGTGCCGGAACCAACTTCATCTGGGGACTGGGCAAGCATTTCCGCATCGGTGCCGACCTGTCGCGAGACAACCTGGACTACGATTCCTCGACCGGCCTGCAGACCTCCTCGTCCGACATGAAGACAAACACCTATAGCGCCTCATTCGGGTACATAGCCGGCTTGACTGCCGTCAACATCAATGTGGGCCAGACCGAGTCGGTCAACTTCACCTCCAACGTGAACGCCTCGCTGGCCCTGAGCCTGCGGTTCGGGAAGTTCATGAGCCTGAACCCAACGCTCAGCTACCAGGAGAACGAGACGCTCTGCGACGGTAGCAAGTCGACCATTTACAACCTCTATCTCAACTCCGAGATCACCTTCATTCCCGAATACTTGACCCTGACCATCTCGACTTCCTACATGAACAACGAAAGCGCATCTAATACTAGCTCCACCTGGTCGGCCGGGGCGAACTTGAATTTTTTCGCGGCCAAAATCTTCAAGAACAAGATCCGGCCTTCTCTCTCCCTTAAGTCGATGTTCCAGGGTGCCAAGTACGGGGATACGAAAACAGATTCGGCAATCTTCCACTTGCAGGCCGATATCGCGTTCTAGGATTTAAAATGAAAAAAATAATTATGTTGATCTTGATCATGATTGGACTAATGATTACCTTGAACGCGACCATTACCACAAACCCATCAAGCGGAACCGCGTATGTGGGATACAATATGGGTTTTTTAATGGATTGCGAAGAAGAAGATGGCGTCTGCTATTGGTATTGGGGAGATGGGCTATCACTTAAAATTTACCAGAGAGCCTGGGATTATTGGTATTACCATGTTTATAAAAATCCCGGGATTTACTTGGTTCATCTGCATCGTTTTAGTCAGTTATTTGTTTCTTGCCTCCCCCATGAATATGTAAATGTCACCATATTGGAGAATCGACAAATTAGCGCTTCCACAACCCTGCCCCAGGTGGGTCAGCTCGTCACCTTCACTGTCACCAATTTCAATACTCCCAAAGATGTCACCTGGGACATGGGCGATGGAACGATCTATACCCAAAAGCCAAGTACGATCGCCCATACCTATACCAAGGCTGGCAGCTACACGGTCCGAGCCTTCGACTGGGGAGGGGACACAACGACCACGCCAGTGACCCTGACCCTAACGGTTGCCCCTCCGCCCCGTAGCATCAGTTATACCCCTGTGCTACCACGGGTGGACCAGCCCGTCGATATCCAGGCTCAAGGCTTCAAGTCCGACACCATTGATTGGAACTTTGGTGACGGCAGCCCTGTACAGACCTATTCCGCATTCGTCAGTCACCGCTTCCAGAACCCGGGCATGTTTACCATCACCGCCGTCGAGCACGGCACGAGCGCAACGCCGGCGAGCAAGGCGATCACTATCCTCCCGGAAAACCGTTCTCTATCATTGTCCGTCCTTGAAGCCAAGGTCGATGAGCCGATCACCGTTACGGCGGTCAACTTCCGCGGTCCGCTGGTCTTGTGGGACTTCGGCGATGGGAGCATCGCCTCGGGGCCGGGGGCGGTTGCCAGTTTCGGAAGGCGTAGTGGCATTTCCGGGCCGGCCACCATGACTCACGCCTACAAATTGCCAGGCAACTTCACCATCACTGCCCGCGACGAGAACGGCGCCAGCGAGAAGAAGTTCCAGGCTGTGGTGAAGATCCTGGGCATCAGCGACCAGGTGAACCTGGAGATTGCCGAGATCACGCTGGACAATGGCAAATATTACAAAGTGATACCGAAAAATTCCAAGAACATCAGGGCGCAGTTAAGAATGAAGATGCGCGGTACCGGCATTGTCTCCGGTTACTGGATCGTCGATAACCAGCCATACCAGTTCTTCAATGAAACCGTGTACCAGGGCCAGATCAAGACGATCCTCACCCAGGAGATCCCTGGGCTGCCGGCATTTGACCCGGGCATGCACACCATTTCCATGCAGCTGACCCGCCCCGAGAACGAACCGGTCGTTTTCCCGATCCTGCGCTATTACGTTCTGCCGTACGAGAATTTGATCGTGACCCTTTCGCCAAAGGACGGGGCAGTCATCAAGGAGGACGAGATCGCGAAGTTCGCCTGGGAGAGCGCCTTGGGAGGCTCATTTTACCAGGTGGCCTTTGCCAACAGTATCTTCCCGCTCCTGTTCAACGAAGAGAAGCAAAAATGGCTCGATTGCCCCGAGCGTTTCAGTTTCACCCCGGATGCGGAAACATGGAGAGCGATCCGGCGCAACCAGTGGACCTACTGGAAGGTGCGGGCCATGGACAGCGGCAGAAGCATTGTGGCCGAGAGTGACATCCAGGAGTTGAAAGTCATCGTCCAGGGCGCCAAGGTCGGCATCGAGAAAATCACCGATATGGACGGGAAGAACATCGCCATCGGCAGTGGCTTCACGGCAACAAGGTCCGAGCAGGTGCTTATCTATGGCTATATAACTTATCCCGCCGCGGCCGAATATATAATACTGCAGGTCTATGCCAATGACAAAAAGGTCAATCAATTGCTCTTCCGCGATATCAAAAAGGATAAAAAAAGGTCGTTTGAAACCTCGGTTCCCAATTTTGAAAAAGAAAGTCAAATAGTTTTTCAAGTTTTAAAATCGTCTTCGCCTTCGGTGATCATCGGCTACGAGGAGTTGAAGCTAAAGCATGAATAGAAAGTCAGCATCATATTTTATTCAAATAAAGTGAGATTATTAAATTTAACTTTTATTTAAATAACAAGGGGAAGAGGGAGATGAAAGGGTCATTTTTCATATCGGACATAATCCCCTTCGGTTTATATTTCGAGGAGGAATAAAATGAGAAAAGGTGTCGTCTTTTTTCTGGTTTTACTTTTACTCGGGATTTTCTTTGTTCCGCCGGCGAGTTTGTTCGCCCAGATGATCTTGAAGAAGCCCCTGCCTTTGACCCAGCAGAACCAGGCGACTATCGCATCCATTCTTCCGAACACCGTCATCCTGCAGCAGGGCGGGCCAGCGGCGATCGTGACCGTGGACGGGAAGTTCCTGGAGACGGTCCTGGCCGTGAAGGCCATCCGAAACGGCCAGGGAGTGGGCGAGATCGCAGTGAAGCTGGTCCAGCCCTGGCCGGCTTCGAGAAAGATCGAGCTTCAGGCAACAGCGACCGCCCCTGTCGCCAAGGGTTATCAATTACGGTTCATTGGGAAGGCCGGGCTGACGGAGTTCAAGGTCGACGTACCAGTGTCGGTATTCAGCTTCGAAGTGGTAGGGAAGAAAATGCAGCAGATCCAACAAACGACCTTGTCGTCGCAGCCATTGACACCCAAAATGCCTACTGTGATAACGAAGACCCCCCCGATTTTTCATAATGCAGAGATCATCGCCTTCAAGCCACAATCTGTCAGCCTTGAAAAAGGCGGAAAGCCAGCGATCGTGATAGTTGAAGGGAGAAACCTGGAGAATGTTTCGTCGGTGCAGGTCATCAAGGCAGACAGGGGAGTGCGAGAGATCACGGCGAAGCTTGTCCAGCCCTGGCCGGCTTCGAGAAAAATCGAGCTCCAAGCGGGAGTAGACGCCCCTGTCGCGAAGGGTTATCAGCTGCGGGCGATCGGGAAGATCGGGACGGAGGAGTACAAGATCGACATGCCACTGGCGGTGTTCAGCCTAGAAGTGCTCGCCCCCTCCAATGAATTGATTCTCACACGGATTGTCCCGGATAGCGGAGAAGTTGGATCCGAAGCTACCATAGAAGGAAATGGTCTTCTTTACGCGCGCGTTGATTTCAATGGTTGTTGGAATTGTGAAAATTTGAATCAAAGCGCCCAGATTCTTGAGAAGACAAATACTTCTCTCAAGGTCAAGATCCCTCGCACTGCTCAAACCGGAAAAATACTGGTTACTTCTATTAAGCATGTGAAGTCTGACTTCATTTTTAAAGTACTAAGGATGCCAAAGATTATTTCATTTTCCCCCAAATCCGGGCCTCCAGGGACGATAGTCAAAATTCGAGGGTACAACCTCGATCAAGTAAAGTTTTTCAATGAAGTTTATGCAATGCATACATCAGGCGGCGATGAAGGATATACCGATCTGGGTATGTTAGAATGGGGAGATTTCCACGTTCCCGCCGGAGCGACGACGGGCCCGATCAAAGCAATGACTACGGACGGCACTGCTTTTTCCAGTGAGAATTTCCAGACAGGGACTTACTTAATATCCCCCCCTTCCGTGACTCAAATAGTTCCAACAAACGGAAATGTTGGCACTGAGATAACCATTTCGGGCAAGAATTTTGGAGAAGAGGTATCCGGGGTCATGATTTCCTTTGGAAGAAAGCAGTCTCCCGAACCGCCATCCTTCTGCAGCAACGATACGATACGCATCAAGGTCCCTGACAATGCTGAAACCGGAAAGATCAAGGTGAAAACATCGGGGGGCGAAGCCAAGTCGACGGAGACCTTTTGGCTTCCGCCAATGATCAGCAGCATTGTTCCTAATCAAGCACCTATCGGATATCGTCTCAAGATCAACGGGAAGAATTTCATGGCCAATGCTGACTGGCTACTTGAAGTCGTGAAATTTAATGGTGTCCAGGCAAAAAATTATGGGGGATTTTTCCAAGACCTTGCAGGTCCAGACACCTACTTGGATGTCGAAGTCCCGGTGGGTGCGACCTCGGGCTATGTCACGGTCAAGACTCCGGGGGGGACGGCGACAAGCCCGCTGGTCTTCACGGTCGTCCAATAAGACGGATTATTTCTTCAAGTGATCGGGCAAATGTCTTGTCATGATGAAGGGATCGATTCCCAGGGAGGGGTAGGATGAGAAAAGGTATCTTTATTTTACTAGTAGTGTTTTGGCTCGGGGTTTTCATTGTTCCGCCGGCGAATTCGTTCGCCCAGATGACAATAAAGAAGCCCCTGCCTTTGCCTCAGCAAAATCAGGCTTCGATCTCAGCTGTGACACCAAAAGCCCTCGTCCTGCAGCAGGGTGGGCCGGCGGCGGTTGTGACAGTGGAAGGGAACTACCTGGAGACGATCCTGTCCGTGCTGGCCGTCAAGGGAGGCCTGGGTTTCAGCGAAATTTCAGTGAAACTGGTCCAGCCCTGGCCGGCGTCACGGAAGATCGAGCTGCAGGCAACAGCAAACGCCCCTGTCGGGCGTGGCTATCAATTACGGTTTTTCGGGAAAGCCGGGCTGATGAATTTCAGGATCGACGTGCCATTGGCGGTGTTCAGCCTGGAGGTGGCCGGGAAACCAATTAGTCAAATGCAGATACAGGTTCCAATTTCGACTTTGCCCAATCAGACGCAGACAACCTTCATGCCCCCTGTCACCATGGTCTCTCCCAAGGCGGAGATCATAGCCATCACGCCAAAAACAGTCAGCCTTGAACAAGGGGGATCGCCGGCAGTGGTGACAGTGGAAGGGAAGTACTTGGAGACGATCCAGGGTATTCAGGTCATCCGGGGAGGGCAGAGTATGAGGGTGGTTACAACGAAGCTGGTCCAGCCCTGGCCGGCCTCACGGAAGATCGAGCTTCAGGCAACAGCGACCGCCCCTGTCGCGAAGGATTATCAATTGCGGTTCATTGGGAAGGCCGGGAGGGAGGATTTCAGGATCGACGTGCCCTTGACGGTGTTCAGCCTGGAAGTGGTTGGGAAACCAACAAATTCAATGCAGATTAGGCCCGATTTTATCGTGACCGGGATCACATTCAATCCGGCGAATCCGACGACATCAGACCGGATAATGATTACCGTGAACATGAAGAATCAGAGCAGAGCTGCCGGTGTCATTCCGGCGGGTGCTTTGACGTGGTCAGCCAATTCACCCCGTGGAGGTGGGGTCGGTGGAACTTCGTATGGCTTGGCCATACAGCCCGGTGCGACGTTCTTTGGCGGTATGTACTTCGTTGACCCCGGTGAAGTGGCGGCTGGGAGTTATGCGGTTACAGCAAAAGTCGATCCGGACAACCGCTGTATCGAATTCAATGAGGACAATAATCAGTTGACGACGACTCTCGTTATAGGCGCGGCAAGTGGCCCACTGCAGCAAGCCGACATGGTCGTCACAGAGATGGCGCTGGAGCCGCCGCAAATCACGACCGCGACTGACTTTCGAGTGCGGGTCACCGTCAAGAACCAGGGAATTGTCGCGGCTAATTTTCTGCCCGGGAGCCTGATCCTTGGCGGTCCCGACCTTTACTATCAGTACGCGGACAACAACAGCACTTCGTTTGCCCCGGGCGAGAGCCGCACCTACCGGCTCGTCAAGGGACACGTGACTGCAGGAACCTTCACCTGGAAGACTATCGTTGATCCCGGAAATAGAATCAAAGAAACCGACGAAAACAATAACGAGAAGTCAATACAGGTCACAATCGGTCAACCGGAGAGTACGACCGGGTTCAAACCCGATTTTATCGTGACCGGGATCACATTCAATCCGGCGAATCCGACGACATCAGACCGGATAATGATTACCGTGAACATGAAGAATCAGAGCAGAGCTGCCGGCGTCATTCCGGCGGGTGCTTTGACGTGGTCAGCCAATTCACCCCGTGGAGGTGGGGTCGGTGGAACTTCGTATGGCTTGGCCATACAGCCCGGTGCGACGTTCTTTGGCGGTATGTACTTCGTTGACCCCGGTGAAGTGGCGGCTGGGAGTTATGCGGTTACAGCAAAAGTCGATCCGGACAACCGCTGTATCGAATTCAATGAGGACAATAATCAGTTGACGACGACTCTCGTTATAGGCGCGGCAAGTGGCCCACCGCAGCAAGCCGACATGGTCGTCACAGAGATGGCGCTGGAGCCGCCGCAAATCACGACCGCGACTGACTTTCGGGTGCGGGTCACCGTCAAGAACCAGGGAATTGTCGCGGCTAATTTTCTGCCCGGGAGCCTGATCCTTGGTGGTCCCGACCTTTATTACCAGTACGCGGACAACAACAGCACTTCGTTTGCCCCAGGCGAGAGCCGCACCTACCGGCTTATCAAGGGGAACGTGACTGCCGGCACTTTCACTTGGAAAACTATCGTTGATCCTGAAAAAAGAATCCGTGAGATCGACGAAAACAATAACGAGAAGTCAATACAGGTCACAATCGGTCAACCTGGTCAGGATACCCTCCGTTTTCAAACAAACAATCAACTGCAGGTAGAGGTTCCAATTTCGACCTTTCCCAATCAGACGCAGACAACCTTCAAGCCCCCTGTCACCATGGTCTCTCCCAAGGCGGAGATCATAGCCATCACGCCAAAAACAGTCAGTCTTGAACAAGGGGGATCGCCGGCAGTGGTGACAGTGGAAGGGAAATACTTGGAGACGATCCAGGGTATTCAGGTCATCCAGGGAGGGCAGAGTGTAAGGGTGATTACAACGAAGCTGGTCCAGCCCTGGCCTGCTTCGCGAAAGATCGAGCTTCAGGCGGGAGCAGCCGCCCCTGTTGCGAAGAATTATCAATTGCGGTTCATCGGGAAGGCCGGGAGGGAAGATTTCAGGATCGATGTGCCATTGGCGGTATTCAGCCTGGAAGTGGCCGGGAAACCAATTAATCAAATGCAGATACAGGTTCCAATTTCGACTTTGCCCAATCAGACGCAGACAACCTTCAGACCCCCTGGCACTTCCTTAGCATTAGAGGGTACTCTCACCGTAACCTCGCCAAATGGAGGTGAGGCGTGGGACATTAGAGAGAGCTTCCTCCAGAGAATATCCTGGCAGAGCAAAGGAAGTGTAGGGTCCTCGGTAAAGATTGAACTTTACAGAGGGGAAACTAAAGTGCATGACATCAAGGATTCATCACCAAACACGGGGGTGCTCTATTGGGAGCCTCCTAATTATATAAGCTACGCGACCGATTATCGTATAAAAATCACATCCTTAACGAATCAATTGATAACAGACATGAGTGATCAGAGTTTTACTTTAGGTATATTGCCCGGGACTAAAGCCATAGAAGTCCTATTTAAAGGAATCCAGGTTATTGATGATAAAGACCCTGTTGGACCTGGCGAACTCTGGTTTGAATTCTATGTGAATGACAAATTATGCGGGAGAAAGCCTAGTAGTCAAACCTATTCTATCAACGATAATTTAACTCAAGAATCGAATATCGATTTCAATGATTTATCCTGTACGATCGCGTTAAGCGAGGACCAAGCTGTAAGGGTTAAGGTAATAGGGATGGATGATGATTCACCGCTGCCAAATGAATCACTTGGGACGGCAGAATGGCATGAATCGATTTCTATTCTTAAGAATAGATCTCCTTATCAATTCTATACTATAAAAAGCGAGGACCCCTATTGTTTTACTGTGACCTTTCAAGTTTGGATTCGTTAAGAGGTTTTTAACAAAAAAAACACTGGCAAGTTTTTTTATGGGAAAAACCATACAAGGTATTAAGATTTTAAAATCTTTCTTTAAAAAATATTGTACGGGAGATGCTAATTTAAATGCAAACTCTACTGGAGGAAATATGATGAGAAAAGATGTAGTCTTTTTTCTAGTTTTGTTTTTTGTTTGTGTTTTCTTTGTTCCGCCGGCTAATTCGTTCGCCCAGATGACAATGAAGAAGCCCCTGTCCTTAACCCAGCAGAACCAGGCGACGATCGCATCCATTCTTCCGAACACCGTCACCCTGCAGCAGGGTGGGCCGGCGGCGATCGTGACCGTGGACGGGAAGTTCCTTGAGACGATCCAGTCCGTACTGGCCATTAAGGGAGGCTTGGGTTTCAGCGAAATATCAGTGAAACTGGTCCAGCCCTGGCCGGCATCCCGGAAGATCGAGCTGCAGGCAATAGCAAACGCCCCGGTCGGGCCGGGCTATCAATTGCGGTTCATCGGGAAGGCCGGGTTGACGGAGTTCAGGATCGACGTGCCCTTGACTGTGTTCAGCCTGGAAGTAGTTGGGAAGAAGTTTCAGCAGATGCAACAAACGACTTTGCCGCCGCAGACATTGTCGACCAATGCGCCTCCTGTAAAAAGGGCAAACAATGACATCGAAAAAATGATCCTCGACTATCTTGAACAAAATCCCGATGCGGTAGACACAGTGGAAGGCATTTCGAAATATTGGCAACTAAGAAATGCAGGAATCACTTCTGCCGATATTTCCTACACATTGGAAAAACTAATCAAGAAAGGGCTCCTTCAGACTTTTTTGAAAACCGATGGTAAGCACTATTACAAACTAAAATCGACCTTGCCCACGCAGGCTCATAGGTCGGCAACCAACTTACCGATGAGTATAACACAAACGAACTCACCGACGCAGACATTAAATCCAAACATGCTCCAAATAGGTAAACAATATCGGCGCGTTCTAGAAGATCTCTGCGTTTGGCGCGGGTTGATCAAGATAAACCTTTTAGCTGCAACTCAGCAGAAGGTGGCGCCGGCGATTGAGACGGTCGGGGGATTCTGGCGCTCTCATCCCGGGGATCCTGATGTCATAGACTTTGCCGAGTCCGAGATACGGAGAATATTCGGAAGTCGGCCCAAGAATGAGGAAGATGTACTTGTATACTATGTTTTTAGCGAAGCATTGCAATGCTCGCAACTTCATTTAGAGAATATTGACCTGAAGAATAATCTCCAAAAGCTACAACAGATTATCCAAATGCTTTCGAACGTCGACAAAGTCATCCAGGATACAAATTTGGCTGTAGTTCGTCATATAGGATGATTATGCAACCCGAAAAATCAAACAAGATCGACCAGTTTTATTACATATTTCAAGGGAGTGCGGATATGAATGCTCAAGAATTATTTTTATTGGTTTTGATTTTTAATCTAGTATTCTTTACTCTGCAGGTAAACTGGAATCTTCCTGTTTGGTTAAATAAGGAGGGATAAAATGAAGAATAAATTTGAAGGATTTTCTGTTCTAGTTCTTTTTATTCTGCTTTTGGTTAATTCATCTTGCAAAAAATCTGAGGGTGCAGGCATTTTTGTTATTACTAGTGGAGAAGGGTATGTATATTATGATGGGATTGTTTTTAAGACTGATTTAACTTTTAGTTGCGGAATTTCAAATCAAAGCGAGATCGCTGGAACTATTAATGCATGGAAATTTGTTTTTAAATCCGGGAACACAGAAGTACTTGAGATTAACAGTGAAAATTGCACTTCCTATAATATAATTAAATTTGATAATGTGCCAATAGAACCCTATTCAGTGCGCGAAATTGTGGGCGAAACCATTCCCGCGATCGAAAGGGATTTATTTCCTTACGGGGATCCGGATAATTTGAATATTTCAGTTACAATTACTGATGAAAATTCAAATCAAGTGACCATTCATTTTAATGCACCTGTCTCATACAATGAATATAATGATTAAAGAACTGAAAATACCCTAAAAAATCACTAAAAAGGGAATTTGAATAATTAAGCAGATAGTCGACATATTAAAAGGTTCTGGTGAGGTGATCGACCCCATTGAATACCAGTGGGAGAAACGAATTCATTGAGTTAAGCTGACTTCGACTTGGCTCGCTGCCAGCAAAGGGTGCTTATACCGACTTCAGGGACTGGACCGACTCCTCGGGCGAGATGGGGTTGATGTAGAAGCCGGTGCCCCACTCGAAGCCGGCCACGCGCGCCAGCACGGGCATGAACTCGACGTGCCAGTGGTAGAAGTCGCCGATGTTGTTGCAGCACGGGGCGTTGTGGATGATCAGGTTGTAGTCGGGGCGGTCCAGCAGCCGCGCCACCCTGCCGATGGTCTCGCTCAAGGTGGAGCTCAGCCTGTCCAACTCGGAGTCGGGGGTGGTTTCGAAGGCCGGGTTGTGGCGCTTGGGATAGACGGCCAGTTCGAAGGAAAAGCGCGGGGCGTAGGGGGCCAGGACGATGAAATGCTCGTTTTCGCTGAGCAGCCTGCGGTCGGCCTCGCTCTCATACTGGATGATATCGCAGAAAATGCAGCGCTCCTTCAATCCGTAGTGGGCGCGGGCGCCGTCGATCTCCTCCTGCACGCGCAGCGGCACCACCGGCAGGGCGATGAGCTGGGTATGGGAATGGGAGAGGGTGGCGCCGGCGGTGGGGCCGAAATTCTTGAAGACCATGATGTACTTGAAGCGCGTGTCCTTCTTCAGGTCCAGGATGCGGGCCTTGGCGGCCAGCAGGGTGTTGCGGATCACCGTCCCGCTGTCGGGATCGAACCAGGTATGCTGGTGTCGTGACGTTTCGATGATCACTTCGTGGGCGCCGATGCCGTTCATCTTGTCGTAAAAGCCTTCGCCGCTCTTGCGCAGCTCGCCCTCGACGCGCAGGGCCGGGAACTTGTTGGGCACCACGCGCAGGTCCCAGCCGGATCCGTTGGCCGGCGCGTGGCCGGGGCGCAGGGCATAGGTCTCGGGCGGGGTCATGGCTTCGTTGCCCGGGCAGAACGGGCAATTTTCCGGTATGGAGATGTCCTTGTCGACCACGATCTGGTAATATTTGGGCCTCTTTTTCCTCTCCTCGGAGATAATGACCCAGGTGCCGGTGATGGGGTCCTTGCGCAGCTCGGGCATGGTCATTCCTCGAAGGCGTTCTCGAAGTGGTCGCAGACCATGTCGTCGCCGTCGCGCAGCACCGAGACCACGTCGAAGCGCACGCGGAAATTGCGATAGGGCTTGCGCGCCGAGAATATCCTGGCGGCGCGGATGATCTTCAGCTGCTTGGGACGGGTGACGAATGACTCCGGGGCGCCGCGGTCGCAGGTCTTGCGCGTCTTGACCTCGATGAAGCACAGGATGTCGCCGATGCTGGCCACCAGGTCGACCTCGGCGCCGGCCACCCGGTAGTTGGGCTGGATGATCTTGAAGCCCTTGTCCCTGAGGAAGGCGGCGGCGGCCTGCTCGCCGTTCATGCCGACGGTTTTCCTGTCCAATGCCGCCTATTTCAGGTGGAGCCTCTTCTCCACCATCTTGATGTTCAATGTCTCCAGCTCGGCCAGGACCGGCTCGTAGATCGCCGCATGCACCGGGGTCTGCACGCCCTGGAGGGCGATCTTGCCCTCCGCGACCAGGCGCGTGCCGATGGCCATGGGCAGGCTGACGGTGCGCGCCATGGAGCTGTCGCCGAAGGGGATGCCGAAGTCGATCAGCGTCGAGGTGATCAGGTCGCGGCTCTTGTCCTTGTTCTCCACGATGAAGCGGTGGCGCAGGATCAGCATGTCCTTCTCGCCCTCCTTGAAGTAGAGCTTTTCCTGCAGCCGGGCGCTCAGCACGTCAAGGTAGTTGCCGGAGTCGGGGATCGTCTCGTCGCCGAACAGGCCGAGCCAGTCGAGGCGCTGGATGATCTCGGAATCCGCCGCGATGCCGAGCTTCGTTGCCGCCGCCTTCCTGAGGTCCCCGGCGGCGGAGGTGCCGACCAGGCCGGCGGTCATTTCCCGATAGGTGATCCCCTTCAGGTCGCCGCGCGGGGTCTCGTCGACGAGGCCCAGGTCGACGATCTTCTTGAGGGTCGCGCACCAGCCCGGGTTGCGATAGGTGCCGCGGATGACCGTCAGCGCGTCCTTCAGGCCGTACAGGTCCCGGTAGGGGACCGAGTCACGGTTGGGGTAGACCTCGAACGTGCCCAGCCCCTCGATCGTCTCCACCCGCGGATTGGCGAAAAGGTCCTTGCCGGCGATCTCTACGATCTTGCCGTCCTCCAGGTAGCGGGCCGAGTTGCGCGAGGCCAGGACCACGCCGCGCGGGCTCCAGGAGAACTTGTAGCCGAAGGGGTTGTCGTTGTGCTCGGGGGCCGGCAGTCCGCCGCAGTAGGAGTGGAAATGCAGCACCTTGCCGCCCTCGGCCTCGACGCCGTGGATGATCTTCATCGCCGACATGTGGTCGATGCCCGGGTCGACGCCGATCTCGTTGAGAAAGAGAAGGCCTTTTTCCAGGACGGCGGGGGCGAGCCGGCGCATGCCGTCGCTGACGTAGGAGGTGGTCACCATGTGCTTGCCGTGCTCGAGGCACAATCCGGCCACCTTGACGTGGTGGATCCAGGGCAGCAGGCTGATGACGATGTCGTGTTCCCCGACCAGGGCGGCCAATTCTTTCTCGTTCTCCACGTCGACGGCGACGGCGCGGCCGTTCGCGTAGCCACTGACCAGTTTCTGGGCCTTGCTCACCGTGCGCGAGGCGACGGTGAGCGAAAGGCCCTTTTGCTCCAGCAGGTAGTTGACGCCCGGGCGGCTGACCAGCCCGGCTCCCAGCACCAGTATCCTATTCATTGTCTTCCTCCTGATTTGATGAAGTCATTCATGTACTCGTACTCCGGGGTGAACGCCCCGCGGTGCAGCAGCAGCGCCTTCTGGATGGGGAAGGGCAGGTCCAGGCCGGCTGCCGGCCGGCTGAAATCGGCGGCCGCAACGGCCGGGACGAAGTCGCGCAGCACCCGCGAGAACTCGAGCGACGACTCGCGCGGGAATTCGCAGGGCAGGTTGTCCACGGCCATGACCGTCGTCCCCAGCGCCTGCACGCCGTCCTCGTAGCGGTCTTCCGCCGCGAGGTAGGTGTAGAAGGCCTGGTCGGGCTGGGTGGCCTTGCGGGTGATCTCGATCGAGCCGTCGATGTCGCAGGAGATGTCGCCGATCATCTGCAGGCGCGGGGTGGACTCCAGGATGGTGCGCTGCTTCAGGTACTCCCTGGTCACCAGGCGCGGGTACTTTTCCGTCCAGTAGATGCAATTGACCAGGATAGAGAGCAGCGGCAGGTAATTCTCGAACTTGCTCTCGTATTTTTCGGGATGGGCGTAATAATCCTGCAGCTCGAAGGCGCCCTGGAGGGGGCGCACCAGGTCGTCCTCGCTGAAGACCACCTTGACCAGGTTCAGATTGTCGGAGGAAAAGTTGTCGATCATTTCGACCAGCGCCTCGGCCGACAGGACCTTGTGCGGCAGCAGGTCGAAGATCTCCTGGGCGCCGCGCGAGACGTTGCCGTAGCCGGCGAAGCCGACCACCAGCGGGCACAGCTCCTCGGGAAAGCCCCGCTCGTCGATTTCGGCGCCGACGGCTTCGACCCCGGCCCTGGCCTCCTCCAGCGAGGCGTACTGGTAGGCCTGGCGGATGCGGGCGAAGGGGCTGTCGATCCCGCGGGCGCGCAGCTTCAATCCGTAGCCGTGCAGGGTGTCGAGCATGCCGGCCAGCCCCGCGTAGCGGCCGAAGAAGATCAGCCGCCGGTTCCCCTCGTCGTGCACGCGCTCGTAGTCCACCAGGCTGCAGCGCCGCTCGATCATGGTGCGCAGCATGTCCATGTTGTAAGCCTGCCCCTTGATGGTGTGCGAGAAGAACACGTAGGTCTTGCCCGCGCGGAAGAGAGCGGCCGGGATCTCCTTGACGGCGAATACCGTGCCGGCGGGGTCCAGGTCCTCGCTCAGCTCGGCGCCGGCGCGGCGGTACTCGTCGTCGGCGAAGGCGCGGATGGGGGACGGCTGAACCAGGGTGCGGATGCCGTGCGTTTCGCGCAGCCAGCGTACGTCATCGGGGACCAGCGGCACGCGCCGCTCCCATTGGTTCTTGTCTTCCCTGCGGATGCCGATGATTTTTTCCATGATCTTCCTCGAGATGGTTTCGTGGCGTAGCCCACACTGTAACAAAAGATCGACCGCGAGTCAATTGCCGGTGCAGCGCCGGACGGAAACAAGAAGACGTCAGACGTTAGACGAAGACTGTTAGTAATTGAAATCGGCTGACGGTCTACGGTGGACGGTGGACGGTAAGAACAGAGGCCATACGAAGACTTAAATTCCAAATCACAAATTACAAATCCCAAACAAGCACCAAATTCCAAATTCCAATTTCCAAAACAAAAACCAAGGCAAGTTCGGCAATTTGTCTTCGTTTTGGTCATTTGGAAATTGGAATTTATTTGGGATTTGGAATTTGGTGCTTGGTGCTTGGAATTTTAGTCTTACTATTACATCTTTGTCTTCCCGTAAACCGTCTACCGTAAACCGATTGCTTTCATTTTCTGCCGTACGCCGATGGATGGCCTTTTCAGTACAGCCCGATGGGCCGGAGCTCGAGCTCGCCCCGGGCTCCGTCAAATGAGTTGCCGTTGTCGATCAGGATGAAGAACGAGTTCACCCGGTCCCGGTCGGATGCGGACCCGGCGCCGTAGAGGCGGTGGAAACGGGCGAAGGGGATGGCCACCGTCCGCCACTCCCCGTCGACGCGGAACGAATGCTGGAATGCCGACTCCTCCCTCCCGGCGCCGGTACGGAACTGCAGCCAGAAGCGCATGGCCCGGCTGCCCCGGGCCGCGAAGACGAATCCCCGGTAGGGGGAAAAGTCGAGCTCCTGCCGGCGGGCCAGGGAAACCCAGTAGTCGACCAGCGCCGGCGATTCCTTGCGCAGCTCGAAGCGCAGGCGGGTGAAAGGCCGGCCGTCGTCCCCGGTCGCCGCCGACGCCTCGCCGAGCGAGCGGCCGTTCTTCTCCACCTGGAAATAGGAGCCGGCGGGATTCAGCACCGTCCGTGGCGACGGGACCGGGGCCGGAGGGACCGAAGGCGCCGGCCGGGCCAGGAAAATGGGATTGGCCAGGATCCACGGCAGGTGGCTGAGGCGGCCGGAATGGATGAATACCTCGCAGCGGTAGACGCCGGGCGTACTGACGTGGACGCTTATTTCCTGCCGGGTGTTGCCCTCGATGAGGCGGAAGGGCCGGCCGTCCTTCGTGATGCGCACGTCGGTGGCGAAAGGAAACGGCAGGCGCAGGACCAGCGAACCGCCGGGTCGCTCCGCGTCCCCCCCCATCTCCACCCGGCGGCCGTCGTCCTCCAGGTAATGGAACTCAAAACCGTTGGCCGCGGCCAGCGACTCGATGGCGCTGAAGAAATTGCCGCAGCGCAGGGCGGCGATGACGGTCGCGGCCGCCGCGGCCGCGTCCCTGTCCAGATCGCGGTCGACCTTGGCGTAGACGCGCATGATCTTGAAGGTCGCGCCGTAGGACGGGAAGCGGAAATGAATCTTTTTGCCGAGCGCGAGCTTGGCATGGGAGTCCAGGGCGTAAATGCCGAAGTATCTCCCCTGGCGATTGAAGCGGTCCCATATCGCCAACTCTTGTTTCGGGTAGGTGATGATCGCGGTCAGGGCGTAGTCGGGGCTCAGCAGGTATTGCAGCGGGAAGAGGGTCAGCCCGTAAAGGAGGTTCTTCTTGGCCATCTGGTACAGGCTGATGATCTCGATGCCGGTGAAGCCGCGCGCGTCCCAGTCGGTCCAGGGGATGCGGCCGTCCAGGGGATGGGAGATGAAGGTCACGCCGCCGTCGTTCTCCACTTCGCGGATGGCTTCCTGCGCCTCGGGGGGGAATTCGTAATCCTGGAGGCGGTAGCCGGCCGCGGCCAGGTGGCCGGCATGGAGCGAGAATTCCGAGGCGCCGATGAGCAGGGTGCCGTCCTTCCAGGCGGTGGCGGCGGAAGCTTCGCGATTGGGGCGGCCGTGGTCGGTCAGGATGACGAAATCCAGGTTCTGGGCGGCGGCGGCGCGGCAGATCTCCGCCACCGTGCCCTTGCCGTCGGAAAAGGTCGAGTGCAGGTGGAAGACGCCCTTCTTGTAGAAGGAGGGCAGCGGGCGGTTGTTGACGCGCTGCTGGAAAGAAATGCCGTTGAAGGCGACGACGGCCAGGCCGGCCGCCACCAGGAAGGCGAGGGCGCTGCGGATCCGTTTCAGCAAACGAGCAGCTCCTTCATGCGCGCCACCGCCTCCTTCATGCCGACGAAGGCGGCGTTGGCCACGATGGAATGGCCGATGTTCAGCTCCGCGATCTCGTTCATGGCGGCGATGGGGCGCACGTTCTGGTAGGTCAGGCCGTGGCCGGCCAGAACCGTGAAATCGAGTTTCCTGGCGTAGTGCACCGCCTTGGTGATCTTTTCCAGCTCCAGCCTGGCGTAACTGTTGCCGGAGTTGACGGCGTAGTCGCCGGTGTTGAGCTCGATGATGCGGATGCCCAGGCGATGGCAGGCCTTGACCTGCTCGACGCCCGGGTCGATGAACAGCGAAACGCCGATGCCGGCGGCCATCAGGTTGCCCGCCACCTCCTGTACCTTGTCGGCGAACATGACGATGTCCAGGCCGCCGCTGGTGGTGACCTCGTCCTTGCTTTCCGGCACCAGGGTGCAGACGTCGGGCTTGTACTTGAGGGCGATCTTGACCATCTCCATGGAGGCGGCCATCTCCATGTTCAGCCGGGTCTTGATCACCCGGCGCAGGATCTCGACGTCCCGTTCCTGGATGTGGCGGCGGTCCTGGCGCAGGTGCACGGTGATGCCGTCGGCGCCGCCCAGTTCCGCCAGCGCCGCCGCGTAGACCGGGTCCGGCTCGCTGGCCAGGCGCGCCTGGCGGATGGTGGCGATGTGGTCGATGTTGACGCTGAGTTTCATGTTATTCTCCGATCTCATTTTCCACCAGGGACTGGAAAATGGGCATGGTCGTATCGATGGTCTCTTGATCGCGGGCCTCGATCATGATGCGGATCATGGGTTCGGTCCCCGAGTAGCGGGCCAGCAGCCGTGCGCGGCGGCCATACCGTCTCGCGAAGCGCGCGGATTCGCGCCGGAACGCCGGCCAGCGCTTCAGGTCCGGTTTGCGGCCGACGCGGATGTTGAGCGTGCGCTGGGGGAAAAGGGGGAGGCGGTCATGCAGCTCGCCGGCGCTCCAGGCGAAGTGGCGCAGGGCCCTCATAAAGTACAGGGCGGTCAGCAGGCCGTCGCCACTGCTCTGGCGATGGCGCAGGATGACGTGCCCCGACGGTTCGCCGCCCAGGATGGCGCCGCTCCTCTTCATCAGCCGCTGAACGTGCTTGTCGCCGACGTCGGCGCGCAGGAAGGCGATGCCCGCCCTCTTCAACGCCCGTTCCAGCCCCAGGTTGCCCATCACCGTGCCCACCACCACGCGGTTGAAGCGCGGCTCGGTTTCGCGAAGGTAGCGGGCGATGAGGAACAGGGTGTGGTCGCCCTCCAGCATTCGCCCCCGGGCGTCGCAGAAGATGACGCGGTCGGCGTCGCCGTCGAAGGCCAGGCCGAGTCCGGCGCCGTGCTTGGCCGCCAGCTTCTGCAGGGCCGAAGGGTGCGTCGATCCGCTGCCGGCGTTGATGTTGCGCCCGTTGGGACGGGCGTGGCCCAGCGCGGCGTCCAGGCCCAGACGGCGGAACAGGACCGGCGCCAGGAACGAGGCGGCGCCGTTGGCGCAATCGACGGCCAGGCGGAAACCGCCGCCTTCCAGGCCGGCGCCCTCGCCCAGGAGGAAGTTCCCGTAGGCGCCGGGGTCCAGAGGCGCCGGGGGCGGCGCCGCGGCGGCCGGGCCCCTCTTCCCGGCGAGAAACTCGCGGTGGATCCGTTTTTCCAGGGCCGCGGAGAGCTTCTCGCCCCGGCGGTCGAAGATCTTGATGCCGTTGTCGGTGTAGGGGTTGTGCGAGGCCGAGATCATGATCCCGAAATCGCAGGCGAACTCCCGGGTCAGATAGGCCAGTCCCGGCGTGGGCAGGACGCCGGCGCAGAAGACCCGGGCCCGGCGGCCCATGCCGCGCCGCAGCTGCGCCTCGATGACCGGACCCGATTCCCGGGTGTCGCGCCCGATGAGAACGCGCGGGCGCGCGGACAAGGAGGCGATGACCGCGCCGAGCCTGAGCAGCGAGGGCTCGTCCAGGGGGTAGGCGCCGGCCAGCGAGCGGATGCCGTCGGTGCCGAAGAGCGGGTCCTTCATTTTCTCGGACCGCGATCCTCGATCTCCAGCTGCAACTCCACGTCGCGATGGTCGCGGAACTTCAGGATGTCGGGGGTCTGCTTCAAGGCCAGCCGGCGGCTCAGGCTGGCCTTGACCCCGTCCAGGTCGACCTCCTCGGTCATGACGGCGTCGATGTCATCGACCTGCGACTTGTAGCCCATGACGACGACGCGGTCGGGGACGACCCTGGCCGACGTCAGCCGCAGTTGGGGAGCCAGGCGGCCGCGGAAACGGATCTTGACCGGCAGCTCGCGGGTGGCGAACTCCTCGACGTAGACCTCGATCATCTTCGGGTGGATGGAGACGATCTGCACTCCCTCGGCGATCTCCAGGTAGTCCTCGGCGAAGTAGTTCAGCTTGCTGCTTTCCTTGATGTTCTTCAGGTCGATCCTGATGGGATGGCTCTCGGGGCTGACGGCGGCAACGAACTTCGACGCCCCCTTCAGCGATACGGTGACCTCCTCCGGGCGCAGGTTGACCACCTCGATGTTCTCCGAGACATGGATGACCTCCACGGGGATCTTCAGCGTTTTTTCCGAATAGGCGCCTTCGCGGCCGCTGATGACCGCCCAGACCAGCAGTGCCAGGAGCAGGGCGCTGGCCTTGAGCCCCCAGTTGTTGAAAAAGAACCTTTTCAATCTCTCCGCCATGTCACACCTTCAGGAACTTCAGCCGGTTCTTCAGCCCCTCGCGGTCCAGCCCGCGGATCAGCTCCCCCTTGACGGCCAGGGAGATCTTGCCGGTCTGCTCGGAGACGACGATCGCCACGCAATCAGTTTCCTGGCTGATGCCGATGGCCGCCAGGTGCCGTCCCCCTGCCGGAGTCAACTCCAGCAAGGGGGGGTAGGGGAAGAAGCAGTTGGCGGCGGCGATGCGCCCCGCGGAGATGATCACCGCCCCGTCGTGCAGGGGAGTGTTGGGAGAAAAGATGGTCAACAGCATGTCCTTGGAGACCAGGGCGTCGATCTGGATATGCTTGTCGATGTAGGACTTGAGCTTGATCTCGCGCTCGACGGCGATCAGGGCGCCGATCTTGCCCAGCGACATGGCGACGGCGGCGTTGACGATCTCGTCGCGGATGCGCGAAATGTCGGCGGGGATGAACTTGGTCTTGAGCTTGCCGCCGATCTCGGCCAGTATCTTGCGGAACTCCCCCTGGAAGAGGACGATGATGGCGAACACCAGGTAAGTGAAGAAGTTGTTCAGGATGTAGGAAAAGGCGGTCAGCTTGAGCAGGCCGGAGAACAGGGCGAAAAAGCCGATCAGCATCAGCCCCAGGGCCATCTGGTAGGACTTGGTGCCCTTGATCAGCAGCAGGATGTAATAGAACAGCAGGAAGAGCAGGAAGATGTCCAGAACATCCCTGAGCGTGATCCTTACGAAGGCGCTGAGAATGTTCTCGACGACCATCTACTTCGCAGATGCGGCCGCGGCGCCGTTCCGGGGCTTTCTCTTCTTGGCCTGCAAAGGATCGGGTTTCTTCGGCGTGCCCAGGATGGCGGCGATGTCGTCCGAGGTCAGCGATTCCTTCTCCAGCAGCTGCTGGGCGATGATCTCCAGCTTGCCGCGGTTCTCCAGGATGATGTGCTTGGAGTTGGCGTAGGCCTGGTCGATGATCTTCTTGATCTCCTTGTCGATCTGCTGCGAGGTTTCCTCGGAATACTCGTTGTGCGACATCAGGTCGCGGCCAAGGAAGATCATGTCCTCCTTCTTGGCGTAGGCCACCGGGCCCATGGCCGACATGCCCCACTCGCAGACCATCTTGCGGGCGATGGAGGTGGCCTTCTCGAAGTCGTTGCCGGCGCCGGTGGTGAGGATGCCCAAAAAGATCTCCTCGGAGATGCGCCCGGCGAGCAGCACCGACAGCTGGGCGTCGAGATAGGACTTGGAATACGTGTACTTGTCGTTGAGCGGCAGCTGCTGGGTCACGCCCAGGGCCATGCCGCGGGGGATGATCGAGACCTTGTGCAGCGGGTCGGCCTCCTTGTCCAGGGAGGCGATCAGGGCGTGACCGGCCTCATGGTAGGCGGTGATGCGCTTCTCCTCCTCGGAGATGATCATGCTCTTGCGCTCGCTGCCCATCAGCACCTTGTCCTTGGCGTACTCGAAATCCTCCATGGCGATGCCCTTCTTGCCGCTGCGCGAGGCGTAGAGCGCGGCCTCGTTGACCAGGTTGGCGATGTCGGCCCCGGTGAACCCGGGGGTGGAGCGGGCCAGGACCTGCAGGTCGACGTCCTTGTCCAGCGGCGAGTTGCGCGTATGCACCTTGAGGATCTCCTCGCGCCCCTTGACGTCGGGGGTGGAGACCACGATGCGGCGGTCGAAGCGCCCCGGACGCAGCAGGGCCGAGTCGAGGATGTCGGGGCGGTTGGTGGCGGCGATGATGATCACCCCCTCGTTGGCGTCGAAGCCGTCCATCTCCACCAGCAGCTGGTTCAGGGTCTGCTCGCGCTCGTCGTGGCCGCCGCCCAGGCCGGTGCCGCGCTGGCGGCCCACGGCGTCGATCTCGTCGATGAAGATCAGGCAGGGGGCGTGCTTCTTGCCCTCGTCGAACAGGTCGCGCACGCGCGAAGCGCCGACGCCGACAAAGAGCTCGACGAAGTCGGAGCCGGAGATGGAAAAGAAGGGGACGTTGGCCTCGCCGGCGATGGCCTTGGCCAGCAGGGTCTTGCCCGTGCCCGGGGGGCCGATGAGCAGGACGCCCTTGGGGATCTTGCCGCCCAGGCGCTGGAATTTCTTGGGCTCCTTGAGGAACTCGATGATCTCCTCCAGCTCGTCCTTGGCCTCCTCGACGCCGGCGACGTCCTTGAAGGTGAACTTGTTGCGGTCACCGGTGAACAGCCGGGCCTTGCTCTTGCCGAAGGTGAAGGCCTTGTTGCCGCCCTGCTGGCGCATGATCATCACCCAGAAGACGATGAGGATGACGAAGGGGGCCCAGGAGAGGAGGATGCCCAGCCACTCGTTCTTGTTCAGCTTTTCCACGTCGATGTTGACCTTGTGCTGGCGCAGGCGGTTGATCAGGTCGGGGTAGTCGATGGGGATGGTGGATTCGTAGCGCGTGTAGTCGCTGCCGTCCTCCAGGTTCATGTCGCCGCTGATCACGTTGCCGGAGATGCGGGCGCTGGAGATCTGGTCGTTTTCCACCTTGTCCATGAACTCGGAGAAGGTCATGGTCTTGGTCTTGCCGCTGGAGACGGTGCTCAACATGTTCCAGAGCATGATGAGGACGATCACCGAAACGATCCAGAAAAGGAGGCCCTTGGGAGGCTTAGCTTTCATTTTGTTCATCGCTGCCTTGTTTTATTTGAATTTGTCCCATTATATCATAAACAGAGAGAATTCAAAAAGAGCAGGCCGGGCGCCGGCCAGGGGTTTTTCACGACGAACCCGTGTCCCGCCGGGCCGGGCGCGGATGATCCCGCGCCCCCCCGGGGCGGGAGAGGCTTATATCACCTGATGCCGCCGGCCGACCTTGGCGAAGGCGGCGACGGCCTTTTCGATATGCTCCGTGGTGTGGGCCGCGGAGATCTGGACGCGGATGCGCGACTGGCCGCGCGGCACCACCGGGAAGAAAAAGCCGACCACGTAGATGCCTTCGGCGTAAAGGTCGCGCGCCATCTGCTGCGAAAGCTGGGCGTCGTTCTCGAACTTGCGGAACAGCACGGGGACGATGGGGTGGACGCCCTCGATGACATCGAAGCCCAGGCGGGTCATCTCGCCGCGGAACAGGGTGGTGTTGGCCATCAACTTCCGGCGCAGGTCGTCACTCTTCTCCAGCAGGTCGAAGGCGGCGATGCCGGCGGCGGCGATCGACGGCGCCAGGGTGTTGGAGAACAGGTAGGGCCGCGACTTCTGGCGCAGGATCTCGATCATTTCGCGGCGGCCGCTGGTGAAGCCTCCGGTGGCGCCGCCCATGGCCTTTCCCAGGGTGGAGGTGATGAGGTCCACCTGGCCGAGGGCGTCATGGGTCTCGATGGCGCCGCGGCCGGTCCTGCCCAGGAAGCCGGTGGCGTGGGACTCGTCGACCATGACCAGCGCGTCGTACTTGTTGGCCAATTCGATGATGCCGCGCACGTCGGCGATGTCGCCGTCCATGGAGAAGACGCCGTCGGTGGCGATGAGGATGTTGCGCGCCGGCACCGGCTCCTTGTCCAGGCCGGGGCCGTCCCAGATATCCATGCCCTCGCGGGCTTTTTTCAGGGCGTTTTCCAGCGACATCATGTCGGAGTGCTCGTAGATGAAGCGCTTGGCCTTGCACAGGCGGATGCCGTCGATGATGCTGGCGTGGTTGAGCGCGTCGGTGATGATGGCGTCCTCGGTGCCGAGCAGGCTCTCGAACAGGCCGCCGTTGGCATCGAAGCAGGAGGAATACAGGATGGTGTCCTCCGTCTGGTAGAACTGCGAGATCCTCTCCTCCAGCCGCTTGTGCAGGTCCTGGGTGCCGCAGATGAAGCGCACCGAGGCCAGGCCGAAGCCGTAGCGGTCCAGCGCCTCGTGGGCGGCGCGGACGATGTCGGGGTGGCTGGCCAGCCCCAGGTAGTTGTTGGAGCAGAAGTTCAGTACCTCGCGCGCTTCCGAGCCGGCGGGGAACTGGACGTGGATCTCGGGCTTCTGGCTGGAGAGGATGGTGCGCTCCTCCTTGAACAGCCCGGAGTCCTTGATCTTGATCAATTCCTGCTTGAAGTCATACTTGACTCGCTGGTACATGGGGTCTCCTTGCCCTGCCATTCTACACCAAACGCCCCCGCGAATAAAGGAGGCGTTCCCTTTCCCATCCCGGCACGGAAGCGCGGGAATTCTCATTGCCGCCCTTCTCTGCTATAATTCGCCGGTGCAGATCAACATGAATGGCGGCGGAAAAAATGCAAGGCGGGTGAGTCGGGTCCTCTGCGGGCTCCTGCTCGCGGGCTTCGTGGCGGCCCAGGCGCCGGGGCGTCCCGGCTTTTTCCTGCCGGCGACATTGTATGCCGTCGCCTCGGCCCACCTGGACAGCCAATGGCATTGGTCCTATCCCGCGACCATCTCCAAGTACCTGCCGCGGACCCTGAAGATGAATTTCAACCTGTTCCGCAAGTATCCCCGTTATATTTTCAATTTTGGGGGCGCCAAGCGCTACCGCATGATGGAGGAGTACTATCCGCATGCCTTTGCCGCGTTGAAACGGCATGTGGCGGCCGGACGCTGGTTCCCCAGCGGCTCGTCCATGGAAGAGTGCGATGTGAACATCGCCGCCCCCGAGTCGATCATCCGCCAGATCCTGTACGGCGGCCGCTATTTTCGCGGCGAATTCGGCAGGAACAGCGAGGAGTTCATGCTCCCTGACGGCTTCGGGTTCCCCGCCTCCCTGCCCACCGTCCTGGCCCATTGCGGCATCCGGGGTTTTTCCACCCAGAAACTGTACCGCGGGTCCAGTGCCCCGGCGGGCGGCCCCGGCTCTCCGCAGCGGACCCCGGAGGGCATTCCGTTCAATGTCGGGTACTGGCAGGGCGTGGATGGCCGCGGCGTGATCGCCGCCCTCAATCCCGGCAAATACAACGGCGAGATCTGGTACGATCTCAGCCGCAGTCCCGAGTCGTCAGGCCTTCCCCGCGCCTTGCTGCCCCAGGCGGTGGACTGGCCCGAGCGCATCCTGCGCAACGGCAAGGTGAGCGGCCTGTTCGCCGATTATATGTATTACGGGACCGGCGACCGCGGCGGCGCGCCGAGCGAAGCGTCGGTGCGGCTCCTCGAGGCCATCATCAACAAGGGCGCCGTTGAATTGCCGCCGCCGCCGCGACCGCTTCGCCTCCATCACTCTGCCAAGGGCGAACGGGTGCGGGTGGGGGATGGACCGCTGCGGGTGCTCTCCGCCACGGCCGAGCAGATGTTCAAGGACATCGGTCCCCGGCAGGCGGCGCGCCTGCCCCGCTACCGCGGCGAGTTCCAGCTCACCAATCATTCCTGCGGCACGCTGACATCGCAAGCGTACATCAAGCGCTGGAACCGCCGGGGCGAGGTCATGGCCGACGCGGCGGAAAGGGCCGCCGTGGCCGCGGAATGGCTGGCCGGATGGCCCTACCCGCGCCAGCGGCTGAACGAAGCGTGGTCCCTGCTCCTGGGGGCCCAGTTCCATGATATCCTGGCCGGGACCTGCAAGCCCGAGGCCTTCGAGTATTCCTGGAATGACCAGCTGCTGGCCCTGAACCAGTTCAGCAGCGTGCTGACCGGTGCCGGCGGGGCGGTGGCGGCGTCTCTGGATACGCGCGTTGCCGGCATCCCGGTCGTGGTTTTCAATGCGCTCGAGATCGGGCGCGAGGACATGGTCGAGGCCGCGGTCCGTTTTGCCGGAGGCGCCCCGCCCGCGGTACGCGTTTTCGATCCCCACGGGCGGGAAGTGCCCGCGCAGATGACCGGGGCCGGCCGGGTTCTTTTCCTGGCCCGGGTGCCGGCGGCGGGGTTCGCGGTCTATGACATCCGGGCGGGTGATTCGCCGGCGAACGCCTTGCCCTCAACGCTGAAGGTGAACGAGCGCTCCTTGGAGAACGACCGTTATCGCGTCCTTCTGGACGAAAACGGAGATGTGGCCAGCATCGTGGACAAGAAACTGCTGCGGGAGCTGCTGGCTTCCCCCGCCCATCTGGAGATCAAGACCGATGAGCCGGCGGCTTTCCCAGCCTGGAACATGGAGTGGGGAGACCAGATGCGGCCGCCGCGCCTGCGCCTCAAGCAGCCGCTGCGGGTGACGATCGTCGAGAGGGGCCCGGCGCGTGTCGCCCTGGCGGTCGATCGCCGTGGCGAAGGCTCCCGCTTCATTCAGACCATCCGCCTGGCGGCCGGGGCAGCGGGCGAGCGCTTGGAGTTCGCCAACGCCATCGATTGGCGAACGGGCTCGGCCCATCTCAAGGCCGTTTTCCCCCTGGCGGCCGCCAGCGGCAAGGCGACCTACAATTTGGACGTCGGGACCATCGAGCGCCCCGGCAACAACCCGAAGATGTTCGAAATGGCCAGCCAGCGCTGGTTCGACCAGACCGATGCCGGCGGCTCTTTTGGCGTGACCGTGCTGTCGGACTGCAAATACGGTTCCGACAAGCCCGACGATCGCACCCTGCGGCTGACATTGCTGCGCACGCCCGGCGCCCGGGGCTGGCATGCCGAGCAAGCCACGCAGGATTGGGGGCATCATGAATTCGTCTATGGCCTGGCCGCCCATGCCGGGGACTGGCGGCGCGCCCAGACCGACTGGCAGGCCTATCGCCTGAATCAGCCTCTGCTGGCGTGGCAGGCGACCAGGCATGACGGCCCGCTGGGGCGGAGCTTCTCTTTCCTGCGCCTGAGCCGGGAGCGGGTTCGCGTGCTGGCGCTGAAAAAAGCCGAAGCCGGGGCCGAAATCGTCATCCGGCTCGTCGAGATGAACGGCCAGGGCGTCGCCGGGGTGCGGGTCGGATTCGCCGCTCCGCTCCTCTCCGCCCGGGAGCTGGACGGTCAGGAGAGGCCCGTTGGCGGCGCGCGGGTGCGGGACGGCGAGCTGGTCGCCGATTTCGGTCCCTATCAGCTGCGCACATTCGCCCTCACGCTCGCTCCTGCGCCTGGCCCGCTTCGGGCTCCGCGGGGAGTGCCCATCAAGCTGGCGCACAATGTCCGGGTGGCCGGCGGCGACGGGGAAAGGAGCTGCACCGGCTTCGATGCCCAAGGCCGGCTATTTCCCGCCGGGATGTTCCCTGCCCGCATCGTCTACCAGGGGGTCGGTTTCGAGCTGGCGACGGCGCAGGATTCCCTGGGACAAGCCACCGCCTGCATGGGCCAGGAAATCATCCTCCCCCCTGGACGCTTCGCCAAGCTGCTCGTACTGGCGGCCGCCGATGGCGAGCAGCAAGCGACGTTCCGCGTTGACGACAAGGCGTTCGAACTGGCGATCCAGGACTGGGGCGGGTTCATCGGCCAATGGGACAACCGGATATGGCAAATGGCCGGAGACGGATCCGCTTCCGGCGGCGGCCCCGTGACCTCCCCGGGGCGCGGGAAGCCGCCGGACAGCGCTCCGCGGGTGACGTGCATCGGCTTGGAGCCGGGTTTTGTGAAACCGGCGCCCGTGGCCTGGTTCGCGACCCATCGCCATGACGCGGCCGGGACCGATGATCCCTACGCCTATGCCTACATGTTCGCCTATGAACTGGATCTCGCCGCCCCGGCCAGGGTTCTGCGCCTTCCCGACAATCGCAGGATCCGCCTGTTCGCCGTCACCGCGGTCGACCGCAACGGGACGCTCCGGCCCCTGTGGCCCGCGGGCGATGGGCTTGCCGCCGGAATTCCCTGAAGCGCCTCGTTCCGCTGCGCCGCTGAGGCCAAGTTTCCACCCGGCCCGGGCTATTGAAAATTTATTTTTTTTATTGCATAGTCGAAACCGATGAAAAGAGCCTTTGCAGACGCGCACTGCCCTTTGGCACGCTCCGTCCGGGCCCTTGGCGTCTTCATTGCCTTTCTCGCCCTGGCATCAGCGCCCGCCCGTGCCCTGGATCCCCACAAGGAGATCGGGCATTACATCATCGACCTGTGGGGCACCGACAACAGCAACATCCCGCAGAACTCGGTCCTGTGCCTGGTTCAGGCCCGGGACGGTTTCCTTTGGCTGGGCACCTACGAGGGCCTGTGCCGCTTCGACGGCCTCCGCTTCACCGTGTTCGACAAGTCCAATACCCCCGAGATCCAGAACAACGGCATGCTGGTCATGCAGGAGGCTCCCGATGGCGCGCTGTGGATCGGCACGCCCAACGGCCTCCTGTGCCTGCGCAACGGCCGATTCCGCAACTACACGGCCGACGACGGCCTGGCCGGGGAATTCATCCTTTCCCTCGCCTGCGATGCCGCCGGTGGGCTGTGGGTCGGCACGACCATGGGGCTCAGCCGCTGGCAGGAAGGCAGGTTCACCACCGTCCAGGCGCCGGCCGGCATGGAGTTGAGCTATGTTTCGGCGCTATGCGCCGACCCCGGCGGCACGCTGTGGGTCGGCACCAACTCCGGCCTGTTCGGCTACCGCGACGGCCGCTTCACCCCCCAGCCTCTGCCCGGCGGCAAGGCCGTCAATACCATCTGGTCCCTGTACGCGGCCCGCGACGGCACGCTCTGGATCGGGACGGCCGGGGATCGGCTGTTCGCCCTGCGCCGGGGGATGCTGCGCAGCTATGCGAACGAAGACGGGATCTCCGGAGACCGCTTTCGCGTCATCTTCGAGGACAGCCGCGGCACCCTCTGGGTCGGCACCGACAACGGCGGCCTGAACCGGCTCGAGGGCGAGACGTTCACCGCCATCGGCCAGCGTCACGGCCTGAGCAACGACTCGGTGCGCGCCCTGGCCGAGGACCACGAGGGCAGCCTGTGGATCGGCACCTTCGGCGGCGGACTGAACCGACTCAAGGATGACCGCTACATATTCTACAACACGCGCCACGGCCTGCCGGTCGACATGACGCGCGCGGTTTTCCAGGACAGCCGGGGCGACATCTGGATCGGCACCATCGGCGGCGGGCTGGCGCGCCTGGGCGCCGGCGGCTTCACGGTGTTCGGCACCCGGGAGGGACTGGCCAGCCTGAGGGTATGGAGCATCGCCGAAACGGGCGACGGCGCCATCTGGTTCGGCACCTACGGCGGCGGACTGCACCGCTTGCACCAGGGGAAGGTTACGGTTTACTCGACGCGCAATGGCCTGGCCAATGACATCGTGCGCGCCGTCCTCGCCGCCCGCGACGGCTCCATCTGGGCCGGGACCAACGGCGGCGGCGTCGATGTCCTGTACCCCGACGGCCGCATCGTCAACTTCAACCACCGCAACGGGCTGGACGACGATTTCATCTACGCCATCGCCCAGGACCGCGCCGGCGCCGTCTGGGTGGGAAGCTACAACGGCGATCTCTACCGCTTCCAGGATGGAAAGATCCGCGTGTTCCGCCTCCACCGGAGCGGCTCCGGGAACGCCATCTGGACGATCCATCCCGATGTGGACGGCGCCATCTGGCTGGCCACCAACAGCGGCGGCCTGGTGCGGCTGAAAGACGGCGTTTTCCGCACCATCGATACGCGCAACGGCCTGTACAGCGACGTGGCCTTCCAGATCCTGGAGGACAACCACGGCTATTTCTGGATGAACTGCAATAAGGGGGTCTTCCGCGCCAGCAAGAAGGAGCTGAACGATTTCGCCGACGGCCGCATCCAGCGCGTCCACTCGCTTTCGTTCGGCGTTTCCGAGGGGGTGCGCGGCGTCGAGAGCACGGGGCCGGCCCAGCCCGCCGGCTGCAAGAGCCGGGACGGCAAGCTGTGGTTCCCGACCATCAAGGGCGTGGCCGTGGTCGACCCCGATTACCGCAAGCGCAACGAGCGCGTGCCGCCGGTGCTCATTGAGCGCATGAGCGTCAACGGCGAGCCTGTCGACCTGGCTTCGACGCCGGTCATTCGCCCCGGCCGCAAGAAGCTTGAGTTCTTCTTCACCGCTCTCAGCTTTCTCGTGCCTGAAAAGAACCGCTTCAAGACGATGCTGCGGGGGTTCGACCGCGACTGGAGCGACGCGAGCAACCAGCGGCAGATTTCCTATACCAACCTGCCCCCCGGCCGCTATACTTTCCGCGTGATCGCCTGCAACAACGACGGCCGCTGGAACGCGGAGGGAGCCAGTTTGAGCTTCGAGCTGCGGCCGTACTTCTTCCAAACGGTCTGGTTCTGGGCTCTCGTTGCCCTGGCCCTGTCACTGCTGGCCTTCCTGGCTTATCGCTGGCGCTTCCGCAACCTGCAGCGCCGGGAGAAGCAGCTGCAGTTCCTGGTCAGGGAGCGGACGGGGGAGCTCTCCCGGGTCAACGAGGAACTGCTCCAGGCCAATCACATGCAGAGCGAGCTGCAGCGCATCGCCGTCCACGACCTGAAGAACCCGCTGCAGGCCATCATGGGTGCGGCCGACCTGATCAAGTGCCAGAGCCGCCAGTCCTCGGCGGGCGCCATGCTCGCCGAAAAGGTCACCCTGGCCGCGAAGCGCATGCTGAAGCTGATCAACGCGATGCTGGAGATCTCCCGCTTCGAGAGCGGGGACATCAAGCTCGAGCTGCAGGTCCTCGATATCGGGGAGCTGCTGGTGCTGGTCGCCGACGGCTTCGCCGAACCGCTACAGCAGAAGGGGCAGCGGCTCGAACTCGAGCTGGAGCCGGACTGCCGGGTCAAGGGCGACCTGGAGTGGCTGAAGGAGATCTTCGACAACCTGGTCAGCAACGCCGTCAAGTTCTCCCCGTTCGGCGCCGTCATCGCCATCCGCACCGCCCGGCACGCGGCGACGGTGCTGACGGCCGTGCGCGACCAGGGTCCGGGGCTCAGCGCCGAGGACCAGGAAAAGCTCTTCCGCAAGTTCCAGCGCTTGAGCGCCAAGCCCACCGGCGGCGAGTCGTCCACCGGGCTGGGGCTGTCCATCGCCGAGCTGCTGGTGCGCAAGCACGGCGGCCGCATCTGGGCCGAAAGCGGTCCGGAAGGCGGCAGTACCTTCTTCGTCGAGCTGCCGCGCGCCTGAGCGAAAAGCGCGGCGCCTAGATCGCGGCCGGCGCGGCGGCCAGTCCCGCCTTCAGTTCCAGGACACGGCCGCAGGCCTCGTCGATGCGCGCCGTGCTGACGCGGCCGCTGTCGACCAGGCCGAGGACAAGCTCCAGGGTCCGGGCGGCGATTTCTTCATCGTAATCCAGGTTGTTGGCGATGAGCAGGATGTCGTTGCCGGCGTTCAGCGCCAGCTCCAGGGCCGTTTCCCGATCATATTCGGCGCTGATGGCCTTCATGTCCATGTCGTCGGAGATCACCGCCCCGGCGAAGCCAAGCTCGCGGCGCAGCAGGCCGGATATAATTTTTTTCGACAGCGTGGCCGGGAACTCCGGGTCAAGATGGCGGTTGAAGATATGGGCGGTCATGACGGCCTCGGCGCGGCCGTCGGCGATGATGCGCCGGAACGGCTCAAGCTCCAGGGGCTGCCACGTCTCGCTGACGTCGGTGAATCCGAGGTGCGAATCGCCGCGCGAGCTGCCGTGGCCGGGAAAATGCTTCAGGCAGCAGCGGAGGCCATGCTCGTGATGGGCCGCGATCACCTCCAGGGCATGGCGGACGACAACGTCGGGCTCGGGGGAAAAACTGCGCTGGAATTTTCCGATGATCGGGTTTTCCGGATAGATGTCCAGGTCGACCAGCGGGGCGAAGTTCAGGTTAAAACCCGCCGCCTCCAGGGTGGCGGCGGTCGCGGCGGCGTGGCGGCGGGTCAGCGCCGGGTCGTCGGCGGCGCCCAGGGAGCGGGCGCTGACCGTCGCCGGGAAACCGTGCTTTTCCTTGAGCCGGGCCACCCGGCCGCCTTCCTGGTCGACGGCCACCAGCAGGGGCACGGCGGCGGCTTCCTGCAGCGAGCGGATAAGCCGGCGTACCTGGAGGGGAGAACGGATATTGCGCCGGTCGCTCTTGAGAATGGTATCACGGTCGAAAAGCACGACACCGCCGACACGGCCGGCGCCGATGTCTCGGATGATCGGGGAGTGCGGGCCTGCTTCCAGGCCGCGGAAGCCGACCAGCAGCAGCTGGCCGGCCTTCTCGCGCAGGGTCACCGCGTCACATGCCGTAGCGCTCGATGATCTCCTGCTTGCTCTTGTGCAGGATCTCGAACTTGCGGCCGACCTTGGTGAAGGCGGCCAGGGCCTTGTCCAGGTGGTGCTGCTCGTGGGCGGCCGAGAGCTGGGTGCGGATGCGCGCCTGGCCCTTGGCCACGACGGGGAAGAAGAAGCCCACGGCGTAGATGCCCTCCTGGTACAGGTCCTTGGCGAAGTCCTGCGACAGCTTGGCATTGAAGAGCATCACCGGCACGATCGGCGTCTCGCCCTCCTTGATGATCAGGCCGGCCTCGGTCAGTCCCTTTCTCCAGAAGGCGGTGTTGCGCTCCAGCTTGTCGCGGCGCTCGGTGGTGCGGGAAATGATGTCCAGGACCGCGTTGGCGCCCGAGACCACCACCGGCGGGATGGTGTTGGAGAATAGGTAGGGCCGGGCCTTCTGGCGGCACATCTCGACCAGTTCGCGGCGGCCGGAGACGCAGCCGCCGGAGGCGCCTCCCAGCGCCTTGCCCAGGGTGGTGGTGATGATGTCGATCTTGCCCAGCACGCCGCAGTGCTCGTGGGTGCCGCGGCCGGTCCTGCCGATAAAGCCCGAGGCGTGCGAGTCGTCGACGAACACCAGGGCGTTGTATTTCTCGGCCAGGCCCACGATCTGGTCCAGCTTGGCCAGGTCGCCGTCCATGGAGAAGGAACCGTCGGTGATGATCAGCTTGACGCGGGCCGCCGCGTGCAGCTGCAGCTTCTCCTCGAGGTGGCCCATGTCGGAATGCTTGAAGGTGTCCTGCTGCGCCTTGCACAGGCGCATGCCGTCGACGATGGAGGCGTGCACCAGGCGGTCGGAGATCATCACGTCCTGGTCGTTGAGCACGGCCTCGAAGACGCCGGCGTTGGCGTCCATGCACGAGGGGAAGAGGATGGTGTCCTCGGTGCCCAGGAACTTCGTCAGCTTGCTCTCGAGCTCCTTGTGGATGTCCTGGGTGCCGCAGATGAAGCGCACCGAAGACATGCCATAGCCGCGATGGTCCAGCCCGCGGCGCGCCGCCTCGACCACGTCGGGGTGCGAGGAGAGGCCGAGGTAGTTGTTGGCGCACATGTTGATCACGCGCTTCTCGTCGGCGCCGGCCGGGAACTGCACCTCGATCTCGGAGTCCTGCGGTGAGCAGATGATGCGCTCTTCCTTGAAAATGCCCGCCGAGCGGATGTCGCCCAGCTCCTTCTGGTAGATGCCGCGGATGCTGTCGTTGAAAGCCATGGTGCGCCTAGCGGACGTTGAATTCCTCGAGCATCTTGAGGATATTGTTCACCGAGTCGAAGGCCTCGGGTGTGGCCTTGGCGTCGGGGATCTGGATGGCGTACTTCGTCTCCAGGAAGCGCTTCAGCGAGACCATGGAGAAGGAGTCGACGATGCCGCCCGAGATCAGCGGCGTGTCATAGGAAATCTCGCGGTCGTCGTCTTCTTCCAGGTACTCTTTTTTCACGTAATCGAGGATCGCGTCTTTCAGTTCGGCCATGTTTTTCTCCTTAATGATTTGTAATATTTTTTATTACATGGAATGGGGGATATTGTCAATAGCGGGACTGGGCGTAAGGTATACGGTTTACGGTTGACGGGAAACGCACGGAGTCGAACAATCAGCAAGAGATCGATTGCCTGCCTTTTCCTTACCGTGTGCCGCAACCGGCCACCCGTACCCAGGTTCACATTCCCTGAGAGAAAGATGCAAAGACCACCCGTGAGATGGCATAGAGAAGGTATAGGGAAAGGATCAGATAAACCAGTTCGCTGACCAGGCGCGGCAGCCCCAGATCGCGGCGATCGCGCAGCAGGGGGAGCGCGCCCACGATGCAGAGGAGGCAGGTCAGCAGGAAAGTATAGAAAGGGTTCCAGGGAGCGGCGATGCCCACGATGGCGTTGTCGAACTCGGGGAAAAGGCCCAGGGTGCCCTGCCAGGTGCCGAGGACCCTCCAGCCGATCAGGACCGCGGTGACGACGATGAGGGCGAATGCCAGCCAACGGGCCAGGGCGACCAGCCTGGGCAGCAGCGCGGCCACTGATTTCATGTCCCCATTGTGGGTGAAAAGCCGCGCCTTGTCAACCCGGCGCGCGCTTTGCCCGCATTGACAAAGTTTCCCGCTTTCTCTATAATTCAGCCGATTTTCATGAGAGATCGGTCGCGTTTTCTTCAAGAAGAGACGGAAAATCGCAACGGCGGCAGCCTGGACCGGGGGCGAATTCGCCGATGAAATGATCCAGACCGCGTTTGGCTTCATCCGTTCCCTCTGGACCCAGCGCAGGACCATCGTGGAACTGGCGCGGCGTGATTTCATCAGCCAGCACAGCGGGACGATCCTGGGGGTTTTCTGGAATTACGTCCAGCCGCTGACCTATGCCGTCGTCCTGGCGCTCGTGTTTTCCTTTGGCCTGCGCCAGAACCGGAGTGGGGACATCCCGTACCTGCCGTACCTGATCTCGGGCATGATCGCCTGGCATTTTTTCGCGGCCGGGCTCGGCAACCTGAGCGGCATCATCAAGGCCCACTCGTTCCTCGTGCGCAAGGGGAATTTCAACCTGGCCATCCTGCCGCTGGGGAAGCTGCTGAGCATCATGGTGCCGCACCTGGCCGTGATGGCGGCCACGGTGGTCATTTGCTGGCTGAACGGCTTCGCCCCCAGCCTCTACGCGCTGCAGCTCTTCTATTACCTGGCGGCCATGGCCTGCCTGCTGCTGGGACTGGGATGGATCACGTCGGCGACCTGCCTGTTCATCGAGGATGTGCAGAACCTGGTGGGCGTCGTTCTGCAGTTCGGCTTCTGGCTCACGCCCATCATCTGGAACATCCGCATGGTTCCCGAACGCTTGCGCTGGCTGGTGATGATCAATCCCGCCTGCTACCTGGTCAACGGCTACCGCGACAGCATGATCTTCAGGGTCGGCTTCTGGGAGAAACCCTGGGAGACGCTTTATTACTGGCTGTTCACCCTGGCCGTCCTGGCGCTGGGTGGCCTGGTGTTCCGCCGGCTCCGGCCTCATTTCGGCGAGGTGCTCTGAATGTCCGCGTCCGCGATCGCCATCCGCCTGCAGAACGTCAGCAAGTTCTACAAATTGTACGACTGCAAGCACGACCGGTTCCGGGAGGCTTTCGATCCACGGCGGCGCAAGCGCCACCGGGAGTTCTATGCCCTGCGCGGCATCGATCTCGAAGTGAAAAGGGGGGAGATCCTCGGGATCGTCGGCCGCAACGGTGCCGGCAAATCCACCCTGCTGAAGATCCTCTCCGGGGTCATCCCGGCCAATGCCGGCCATGTCGAGGTCAACGGCCGCGTCTCGGCCTTGCTGGAACTGGGATCGGGCCTGAATCCCAACCTCGACGGCATCCAGAACATTTATTTCGGCGGCATCATGATGGGCTTCTCCCGGGAGCAGATGAAGGAGCGCCTGGAAGAGATCATGACGTTCGCCGACATCGGCGAGTTCATCCGCCAGCCGCTGCGCACCTATTCGACGGGCATGCGCGCCCGCCTCGGCTTCGCCCTGGCGGTCAACGTCGACCCGGAGATCCTGATCGTCGACGAGGTGCTGGCGGTGGGCGACGAGCTCTTCCGGCGCAAGTGTTACGCCAAGATGGAGTCGATCATGGCCGCGGGCTGCACGGTGCTCTTGGTCTCGCACAACAGCAATACGATCAACGAATTCTGCCATCGCGCCATTCTGCTGGATGGGGGCGAGCTCCTGCTGCATGGCCTTCCCAAGACCGTATCCATGTATTACCTGCGGCTGATGAACGCTTCCGCGGAAAACGCGGCGGCGGTCCGGAAGGAGATCCGCCAATTGAACCGGGATGCGGCCAGGAAGAACATCCTTTCCGGCCGCGTGGAAACAGCGGGAGGCAACGAGCCGATCGCCGACGGATCCGCCCGGCGCCCGGTGCCATTCTTCATTCCCGAATTGATCCCCAAGAGCACGCTGATCCAGAAGAATCATGACGTGACCATCGACGACATCCAGCTGCTGACCCAGTCCGGGGAGAGGGTGAACGTGCTGGTCATGGGCGAGGAATACCACCTGGTCTTCAAGGTGCGCTTCGGCGAGGATGCCGTCGAGGCCGGTTTCGGCGTGGCCATCAAGTCCCAGAAAGGGGTCAACCTGTGCAACGGCAATCTGAACGGCCGCTTTATCCCCCGGGTCGGGAAGGGCCAGCCTGTGACCGCCCATTTCCATTTCTCGTGCGCCATGCTGCCGGGCAATTACTACGCGACCCTCAACGTCTCCGCCAATATCTCCGGTGAACGGGCGATCCTGATCCAGGTCCAGGACGCACTGGTGTTCAAGGTCCTGTCGGGCAGGAAAATGGACGATATCGGCGGCCTGATCTACTGCGGCCAGTCCCTGGAGGTGGAATAAAATGAAAACGCGGCAGGCGGTTCGACCGCTGAGGGGCTCGGCGAAGTGTGTTTTGTGCAGGCGCCGCGCCGGCCGACCACGAAGCAGATGATTTTGGTCGGAATTTTGATCGTCCATGGTGGGCATCCCTCTTCGGCGGGTCAATGGCTGCCGTTGTGCATGGAACGCATCCGCTCGCTAACCCCATGGCCGGAGTACAGGATCTACCTGTGGAACAACCTTCCCCAGGACCCACTTCCTGTTCGTATCGCAAGTGGCTGTGACAAGGTTCATCTGGTCCAGGCGTCCGCCGGGGACAAATTCCCTCATGCCCATGCGTTTCCCCTGCAAAAACTATATGACTTGGCCCGGAAGGACCGCGTCCGCTATATCGTCACCATGGACACGGATGCTTTCCCCTTGAATGCCCAATGGCTGACCCAACTCATTGGGAAGCTGAACGAACAAAACGTGATGGCCGGGATATGGAGGGATGAACTGTCCGAATTCATTCCTCCCTACATCCATCCGAGTTGTGCCTGCATGCCGGTTGATTTCATTGAGCGATATCAACTGCGCTTCGACGATGTCGATGTGTCTGCCGGTAACAGACTGGATACCCTCAGCCGCTTCACACGCATCGCAGTCGAAAAAGAGGAGCCTTTGTACGGGCTGCTGCGCAGCAACAAAAATCAATTTCATTACCTCATGGGGGGGGTGTACGGCGATCTGATCTACCATCACGGGGCTGGAAGCAGGAAAGAGGTTACCTTCTGGGGAGAAGAAAAAAGCGAGATTCTCAAGCGGAGAAACAAGGCCATCAACACCGCGTTGCGGAACATGCTTTTCGACCATCCACGGCCATACATCGCCTGGTTGAGGGGAGCGGAAGAAGAAGCGGCTGTCCCCGGCCGCGATTCCATTGGGTTTCTTGCCCGGAAAGAGGAATTGAAAAAGTTGCTGCTTGAGATTGATGTTGGGGATGCACAGTAAAATATTTAAGCATTTTGAGTTAATCCTGGCCAATTATGCGTTCCGGGAACTGGTTGCCGGCAGTGTGCTGGAGGTTGGAGCCGTGCCGACCAAGGACAGTCTGTTGCATTCGGCTGTTCTCGCGGACGCTGCAAGAAGAATCGGGGTGAATCTGGACGGCGGCTGTTCCATGAAGGGATTCGCCGAACCGGAGGATCGGCCCAGTTTCGAGATACTGACCGCCAATGCCAATGAAATGCCGTTTTTCCGGGATGGTGAGTTCCAGGTCGTTTTGAACAACGCCACGCTGGAGCACGACCCGTATTTCTGGAAATCGATCGCCGAAATGAGGAGAGTCTTGGCGCTGGGCGGGTTGATGATTGTTGGCGTGCCTGGATATGTCCGGGAAGTCAAGGCGCCGAATGTTCCGCTGGCCACCTTCACGCATCGGGTTCATGACTGGCCCGGAGATTATTATCGCTTCAGCGAGCAGTCCTGCCGGGAGGTCTTTTTTGAAGGGTTTGAAATCTTTGATCAGACGGTCGTGTTGGTCGGGGGGACGCCGAAGATCATCACGGGCGGCCTCAAACGGCAATGAGCTTGCAGCGCATCGATTTTCTGATCATTGGTGCCGCCAAGTGCGCCAGCACCAGTTTTCACCATTATTTGAACAGTCATCCGGATATTTTTTTGCCGAAGAACTGCGGCATCAATCAGGAGACGGGATATTTCCTCAAGCCAGGCACAGAAAGCATCAAGGGCGTGAGCAACGATATGATCCGCAAGGACGCGGAGCGTATCTTCGATGAATATCGCGGTGAGCGGGTCGTGGGGGAACGTTCCACCGATTACAGCAAATACCCTTTCCGCACCGTTGATTTCGACGGGATCCGCTCTCATAACCCAGAGATGAAGTTCTTGTATCTCGTGGGTGACCCGTCCGAGAAATTAAAAAAGCTCTATTGCCATCATCGGCTCAGGAATCCGCTCAACACCGATCCCGATTTTCAAGCAGAGATGGCTGGACAAGCATCTTATTACGAACAAGTTTTTTCTTATCACATGCAGGTGAAGCGCTATGGTGATTTCTTCGGCTGGGAGAACATCCGGATAGTGAATATCGACGGTCTCGCCGTAGGCGCCGGGAAAATCCTTTCCAAAATATTCCGCTTCCTGAATGTTCGCGACTGGCCGATGAATATTGCGGAAAAGAAATTCAACGTGAATCCATCCCGCCCTGATTTCGGCGATATGCAGCTGAACGCAGCCATCGGGCGCAGGTTGAGCCGGGAATTTTCCCTGTTGCTTGATCTGGCCAGGAAGCGAAGGATCAACATCGAGTGGCAGGAGTCATGATCAACTGCCTGATACTCGGTTCGGGCCGCAGCGGCACCAGCCTGGTGGCCGGCATGCTCCACCAGGCGGGGTACTACATGGGCGAGAAACTCCACCTGCCGCGCGATTCCAATCCCAAGGGCTTCTTTGAATGGTACCGCATCAACCGCATCAACGAGGATATCCTGGCCGCGCACGATCGCCGCGGGGTGAAGGAGCGCTTCTTCAGGACGGTTTTGAAAAAGCGCACGGTCGACTTCCCGGGCAGGAGCCAGCGCTGGCTGATGGCCATCCCGGAGAATGTTCCCGTCGCCGCCGTTCCCGCCGGACTGGAAGCCGAGATGCGCGCCGTGCTGATCCATGAGCCGTATGCCTACAAGGATCCCCGCTTCAGCTACACATTGCCCGCCTGGGCGCCCCACTTGAAGGCCGGCACGGTTTTTCTCTGCGTTTTCCGCGATCCGGCCGTGACCGTGGCCAGCATCCTCAAGGAATGCCGTTCGCAGGAATATCTGGCCGACCTGCTCATCTCGCGCCGCGCCGCCTATCGGGTCTGGATCGCCATGTACCGCCACATCGTCGATCGCCTGCTGCCGCGATTCAAGGACATCCAATTCGTTCACTATAGGCAGATCCTGGACGGCAGCGCCATCGGCAGGCTGGAGCAGGCCTTGCAGGCGAAGCTCGACGGGAATTTCGCCGATCCCCGCCTGGCGCGGACGCGCAGCCGCGATCGGGTCCCGCGGGCGGCGGCCGACCTGTATGCCCGGCTCTGCCGCCTGGCCGGAACCGAAGGGTCGTGACATGGCATCGGCCAACAAGCATCTGTTCATCCTCTGCCCGCCCTCATCGGGATCCACCCTGCTGTGGCGGCTGCTGCAAACGTCGCCCCGGGTCTCCGCTTTTCCCGCCGAGGGTCAAACCCTGGTGAAGGATGTCCTGTTCATTTCCGATCGCTGGAACCCCGGCCTGAAAATCCCCTGGGACCAGGTCAGGGAAAAGTGGCGGGCGGCCTGGGATCTGAGCAAGCCCGTCCTGCTGGAAAAAAGTCCGCCGCACCTGGTGCGGGCCAGGCAGCTGGAGGAAAATTTCCCGGACAGCCATTTCGTGATCATGATCCGGAACCCGTATGCTTTCTGCGAGGGCATCCGGCGCCGCTGGCGGAAGGACATGGATTATGCCGCCCTGGCGCGACTCTGGGTCGACTGGGCCGGGCGTCAGGTCGCCAATTGCCATGAACTGCGCCATGGGCTGTTCTTCACCTACGAGGAGCTTTGTCGGGATCCGCAGGGCGCGTGCCGGCGGCTGCTGCGCTTCCTCCCTGAACTGGAGGAACTGCATCCGGAGATGAATTTCAGGGTTTTCGAAAAAAATCAAAATGTGGAGGACCTCAACTCCAGGCAGATCGCCCGCCTGGACGTTGAAGACATCCGCGAGATCAACAGGGTGCTGAAAGGCCAGCCTGGCCTGCTGGCGCGCTTCGGCTACGGGTTTTTGGGGGATGCCGGTGCCTGAGAGCGATTTGCGGCCGGGAATTTCCGCCGTCGTCTGCTGCCACAACAGCGCCGCCGTGATCGTGCCGACCATGCGGGCGCTGGCCGCGCAGCGGCTTCCTTGCGGATGCGGCTTCGAGGTTATCCTGGTGGACAACCAATGCACCGATGGAACGGTGAGTCTCGCGACGGGAGCCTGGGAAGGGGTCCGGGAGGGACATTCCCTGCGCGTCGTGGAGGAGCGCACTCCCGGCCTGATCCATGCCAGGCGAAAAGGGGTCGCGAAGGCACGCTTCGATATTGTCCTCTTCATCGACGATGACAACATCCTCGCCCCCGACGGGGCGGGCACGCTGCTCTCCCTGTATCGGCGCCAGCCGCTGGCCGCGGGCGTGGGCGGATTCGTCGAGCCGCTCTTTGCCGCGGAGAAGCCGTCCTGGTTCGACGCCGTGGCGGGAACCTTCGCCTGCACACCCCCCGGTCCCGCTGCCGAGCTGTCGGGGACCATGGATACCATGAGCGGTGCCGGGATTTCGTTCCGGACCGCGCCGCTCCTTTCCCTGTTCCATTCTTCCCTGCCCCTTTTTCTGGTCGGCCGCAAGGGGGATGCCCTGTCGCGGGGCGAGGACTCGGAACTGTGCCTGCGCCTGCGCCTGCAGGGCGGGGAGTTGCGCTACGAGCCGTCCTTCCGGCTCCGGCATGCCCTGAGAGCGGATCGGCTCACCTGGGACTATGTGCTCCAGGCCAGGCAGTGGTATGGCAAGGCGGACGTGATCCTCAGGATATATCGCGATCTGCTCGCCGGCCTGGCCCCGCCGCCATACGCGGATCGGCTGCGCCAGGTGGAGAGCCGCTGGCAACGGCTCCAGGCGACGGCCGGCGCTGCTGTGCCGGGCGCCGCCGAGGGATCGCGCCAGGCCCTCAAGCGCAGTTTTCTGCTGGGCCAGCGCCAGGGGCTTCTCGAGATCGGCGCGGACGGATTCGAAAGCATTCGCCAGGCCATCACCGGCTTTTTCCCCGCCGCCCAAAACGCGACGGCCGCTGGCCTGCCGCGGCGGAAAGGAGCCGGCCCCGGGGCCGGCGAAGACCGGGAACCATGAGCGTGATGACGGCCGGCCGTTGCGGCCCTGCTGAGCCCCGCCAGGGCTGCCCTTTCCGGATCGCCCACATCGTGCACCCGGTCGTCGTCGCGCCGGCAAGCGACCTGGTGGTCGCCCAGCCCGTCACCTTCGCCACCATGGACCACGCCAGGGAGTTCGCGCGCGGCGCGGTGGCGGTCGAGCTTTTCGCCGTGCAGTACCATGACGAGGAGCGACTGCCGCTGCCCGGCGCCTTCCGGCGCACCCCCGACCTGACGCGTTCCGTGCTGGACATCGGGAAATTCCGCAAAAGCCGCAAGCTGGCCCTGATCAAGGACATACTGGACGCCTTGTACGCAGCCAGCGCCGCCGAATACTTGATCTACACGAACGTGGACATCGCCCTTCAGCCGTATTTTTACGCCACCGCCGCCGCGCTCATCGCCCGCGGCCACGACGCGTTCATCGTCAACCGCCGGACCATCCGCGACCTTTATCGGGACCCGGCGGATATCCCGCTGATGTACGCCGAGCTGGGGGAACCGCACCGCGGCTGGGACTGCTTCGTCTTCGACCGCCGCCTCTACCCGAGATTCATGCTGGGAACGGCTTGCATCGGCACCGACTGGATCGGCAGGATGATGATCGCCAACTTGGCCGCGCTGGCGAAAAAATTCCATGTATTCAAGGACCTGCACGCTACCTTCCATATCGGCAACGAGAAAGCGTGGAGTTCCGGAGACGTGCGCGATTACGCCGAGCACAACAAGAACGAGTGCCGCAGGACGCTCGGGGAATTTGACCGCCTGTACGGCCCCTTCGACCGCCGGCGGCTGCCCGGGAAGTTCCTGAAGCGCTTCGAGCAATGAACGAGGTTGCCGCGAGCCGGCGGACATCCCGCCGCCCATGACATGATCACCTTCGACCACGTCGTCAATCCGGTCCCGGTCGGGGAGGAGTCGGACCTGTTCGCTGCCCAGCCCATCACCTTCGCGGCCATGAACGCCGCCCGGGAGCTGGCCCGGAAGCAGGGGGCCGCCCGCGTCAAGCTGTTCGCCGTGCAGCTGGAGGGCGAGGCCGAGGTTGACCTGCCTCCGGGATTCCGGCGGCTTCCCGGGCTGAAGCGCTCGGTGGCCGACGTGAAGGATTTCTGCGTCCCCAGGAAGCTGCCGCTGATCGCCGATATCCTGCGGGCGCTCTACGAGGCCGGCAGCGCCGATTACATGATCTACAGCAACGTCGACATCGCCCCGCAGCCCTATTTCTACTGGACCCTGGCCAGGATCAGCGAGCAGGGCCATGACGCCTTCGCCGTCAACCGCCGGACCATCCCGCCGCACTACCGGGACGCCGGCGCCATTCCCCTCATGTACTCCGAATTGGGCCAGGAGCACAAGGGCTGGGACTGCTTCGTTTTCCGGCGCGAGCTGTACCCGCGCTTTCACCTGGGACAGGCCTGCATCGGCGCCGGCTGGATCGGCCGGGTGCTGCTGACGAACATGGCCTGCCTGGCCGGCCGCTTCAAAGTCTTCGCCGACCTGCACCTGACCTTTCATGTCGGCAACGATATGGCCTGGAGGGCGCGGCGTTTCGCTGACTACCAGGCGCACAACCGCAACGAGTGGCACCGGCTGTACCGCGAGTTCGAAAGAGAGCGCGGGCCCTTCGCGCGCGGGGGCATCCCCGGTCGTTTCCTGGATTTTTTCGAAAGACAGGCGGCCAAGGAGAGCGAACGGTGAACGCGCTGCCTTTCTCCCTGCCGCAGGACCCCGTCTTCATCGTCGGCTATCCGCGCTCGGGGACCACGCTGCTGCAGCGCTTTCTGGTCGCGCAGCCCGGCTTCTATGCTCTTCCCGAGACCCACTATTTCTCGGTGATCGAGAGGCGGCTGCACCTCGGCGAGAACGGCCGGATCGCCGTCTCCGACATCGACGTGCTGTGCGCTGCGGTCGCGGAGAAGATGGAAGTGCCTTTGGCGGCGGCGGAGATTCGGCTGCTGGCCGGCGCGGCGGAACGGAACGAGCTGACGTCGAAAATGGCCTTTGAATTCCTTGTCTCCCGATTTCTCGCCTCCCAGGTCGTCCCCGGTGGCCCCACCTGCTGGCGCTGGGTCGAGAAGACGCCGACCCATGCGAATTTCCTGGAGCGCATCCTCCAGGTCTACCCCCGGGCTCAGGTCCTGCATATCCTGCGCCATCCGGTGCCGGCGATCCTCTCGCGGCGGCGGAAATTTCCCTTCAACCGCGAAACGCCGCTGGAAAAGCTGGCCTGGGCCTGGAACCGCCTGCTGGACAACGCCGAGCGCAGCCGCGAACTGCATCCCGGGCAGATCCACTTCCTGCGCTATGAGGACCTGGTCGGCGCTGCGGAAAAAACCCTGCCGGCCATCGGGGCATTTCTGCATTCCCCGTCCCTCACGGCCGACAGCGGGCGAATCCGGCCGCAGGGGCTGCCCGCCGCTCCGACCCTGCCCTCCGAAACGTGGAAGCTTCAGGACATGAGTGTCGCATTGACCAATACGAACGAGTCCTACCGGCAAACGGCCAGTGCCGGCGATGTGGAGCGGATCGAGTCCATTGTCGGCGATAAAATGAGGCCATACGGCTATGGCCATTTCCAGTGATTTCCGCCGTGGCGATAAGATGAAAAAAATATTCAAGGTCGTCGGCATCAACCTGCTGGTCCTGCTCAGCCTGCTGCTGCTCCTGGAGATCGTTCTGCGTGCGACCGGGAGCAAGCCGGTCTTTCAGCCGGTGAGGAACGGCGATCCCCAGAAATCGCGCTGGGACGCGATGTGCCGGAAGCTGTGCCGGGACGGGAAGATCACCGTGACCGCCAGTTTTTTCACCGACGAAAGGGGTATCTTTCGCGGTGTTCCCGGTCCCGCCGCCGGGGATGGGCTGCCATCCGGAAAAACGAGGATCAATTCGTCGGGTTTCCGCGGCAATGAGTTCGCCTTCACGGATACGCCCAGGACCAAGGTATTCTTTATCGGGGATTCCTTCACCTGGGGGGCAGCGGCCGATCCCATCGACGAGAGCTTCCCCGACCGGGTCGCGAGAGCCGGATATCACGTGTACAACGGCGGCATTCCCGGCACCGACCCGCAGCAATATGCCCGGCTGGCGGAGATCTATGTGCCCGTGCTCAAGCCCGATGTGACCGCCGTCTGCCTCTACCTGGGGAACGACCTGCGAAGCTATGTCGTTCCCCTGCTGGCCAACCGCAACCTGCATTTCACCACCAGCGCCGGCTTCCTGCGCGGCTACGACGATCAGGGGAACTATTTCGCCAGCGGCGAGCAGGCGCTGGCCTACCTGAAAAAGAGGAAATGCGGCTGCACCGACAACCCTCTGGAGGATTTCCTCTATAAAACGGTCGTCGGCAAGGCCGTCCACGGGATCTTCCACATGCGGAACCGCCTGCGACCCGACCCGGAGCGGAAATGGGTGGTCGAGTGCCTGGAGCGGATCGACCGCGTCTGCCGCGCCAACGGCTCGCGCTTCCTGCTCTTTCTGGTCCCCAACAAGGAAGCCAAGAAGAATCGCCGGAACCTGGCGCTGGTGGCGTCCTTTCCCGGGATCGGCTACCACTATCCGCCCGACTTCATCCGGGCCGATTATCGCCCGGACCCGGACAACCATTTCAACAACCGGGGCCACGGCAAGTTCGCCGCTTTCATCCTGGATATCCTGAAAACCGAAGGCTATCCGCCGCTTCGCTGACATGATGCCGCCGGAGAAGATCCTTGATCGCCTGCTGCTCGTGGGCGGGCCGCCGCGCAGCGGCACCACGTTCATTGCCAGGGCGTTGAATGCCCATCCGCGCATCGTCACCGCCGTGGACGACCATGTCCACGAGTGCTGGGCCCTCTATCATTACCCGACCCGCAGGGGATTGGTCCATGACCTGCGCCATGGCTGCCTGGAGAGAACGGAGGCCGTCGTGCGCCTGCGGGACCATCTCTTTGCCGGCGGCCATTTCGCCGGCGTGGCCCCTTCCGCCCAGACCGAGGGCAGCCCGTTGGCCGGTCCTCCTGAGCCGCCCGCCCTGGCCGCTCCCGGGAGCAGGACGGCAGTCCGCCACGCCCTTGCGCTCGAGCGCTTCGCCGCGGACTGGTACCTCTGCCTCAAATCGCCGGAGATCTCCTTCGTTCTGCCGCGGCTTACAGAGTTGCTTCCCCAGGCCCGTTTCGTCCTGGTCTTCCGCCCGGTCAGCGAGATCGCCGAATCGATGTTCCGCAAGGGACTGACCGTGCGCAAAATCCCCGTGTTCCAACGGCGCTGGGAAGGGGAAAGGCTGGACGACGGCCGGCTGATCCCCCCGCCCGGGGTGCCCGAGAAGTGGCAAACCCTCTGGGGAGAGGTCACCGCCTTCCAACGCTGCGTCATCTACGCCGCCAGCTACCTCCAGGCCGTGATCGGCGGCTGCGCCGCCCTGTCCAGCGAACGCTATTTCATTTACGATCATGCCCGGCTGCGCGCCCGCAGCGAGCCGATCCTCCGCGGCCTGGCCTCTTTCCTCGGCGTGGACGACTCGGGCTTCCGGGCGGCCGCCGCCGGCATCCGCAGTGAGGTCCCGGCCCTGACCGGGGAGCTCAGCGAGGAATATGAACGGATGCGGAACAAGCTGGAGCTCGAGGCGCTGGTCCTGGAAGCCAGCGCCCTGGCCGAGCGGGCGCTGGCGCGTTTCACCCGAAAGGGGTGCCGGCAGTGATCGTCTACTTCAGCACCGTGCGCCGCAAGCGCCCGATCCGCGAGGGGGGAGAAATCGTCAAGCTGGACTGGACGGCCAAGCGCGTGCTCAAGGCGCTGCCGGTCTTCCCCAGCGATCCCGACATCGCGGAGGATCCCAATCCCCGGGGCAACAGCCGCGGCGGCAAGGGCATCCTGGTGCGGGGCGGGGAGGTCTTTGTCGGCACCTACCACACGCTGCTGGCCTTCGATTCCGACCTGAACCTCAAGCGGCGCGTCGGCAACAACCTGTTCGTCAACATCCACGAGATCGGCGCCGACGGCGACGACCTCTGGGTGTCTTCCACGACGATCGACTGCGCCCTGAAGGTGGACATGTCCGGGCGCACTCTGAAGTCGTGGTGGCCGCGGGAGGAGCCGTTGCTGCGGGCACGCTTCGGCCTGACGCCGCTGGTCCTCAACAAGCAAGCCGACAACCGCCTGCTCCACCTGCACGCCGAACTGGGCGGGCAGGAGAGCCATACCCACCTCAATGCCGTCTGCTGCGGCGGAGGACGGACCTACGTCCTGCTCAACCGCCAGGGGGCGCTGGTGCAGATCGAGCCCGAGGTGCGGGTGGTGCTGGAGGATGAGCGGTTGCGCAACAGCCACAGCCCGGTGCTCATGGACGACGGCAGGCGCGTCGCCATCTGCTGCAGCTTCCGCAAGGACATTCTTTTTTATGACCTGGAGAGCGGGGCGCTGCAGCGACGCCTGCACCTGCCGGATTTTCCCGAGGTGGCGGCGCTGCAGAAGCTGCACCCGGACGAGCCCTTCAACTCGGCCATCTTCGTGCGCGGACTGGAACTCGTCGGGCCGGACCGGCTGCTGGTGGGCGTTTCGCCGGCCACCATTCTCGAGGTCGATGCGGCTGCGCACCGGCTCCTGGATGTCTTCCAATACAGCCGCGACGTCGGCGACGCGGTGCACGGCCTGGCCGTGTTTCAGGGACCGGATCCGGAGAATCCGCCGGCGAAAAATGAAAGCGTATAACCCGGAAAATCCTCTCTTTTCGCTGCATGTGCCCAAGTGCGCCGGACAGAGCTTCCGCAACCTGCTGCAGCACTGGTTCGGCGACCGGTTTTTCATCCATTATTTCCAGCAGAACGGCTCATTGCCCCCGCGGCATTCCCTGCCCGGGGGGGCGTGCGTCCACGGTCACTTCAATCGCGCGAAGGGCATGGGCGTGGAAGCGTATTACCCCGGAGCCGAGCAATTCATCACCATCCTGCGTGATCCGCTGGAGATCGCCACTTCCAATTATTTTTTCTGGAAACGCAAGGGCCGGCAGCGGCAGATCGAGCGGGGAGTCATTCGCGCGGGCGACGAGGACGATTATCGCGGCATCGACGATTTTTTCCGCAAGCGCTCCCGTTCTCATATCTTTAATTTTCTGCCCAGCTCCATGACCAAGGATAATTTCCGGGAAGTCCTGGAGCAGCGTTTCGTATGGGTCGGCCTGGCGGAAAATCTTGAGGCGGCCGTCCCTGTCCTCGCCGGCCGCCTGGGATTCGCGCCGGCGGCCATCGAGCACATCAACGTATCCAGCCGCGATGAAGAGCTGTCTCCCGCCCTTAGGAAGGATTTTATCCGCGACAACCACCGCGAGTTCGAACTGGTCGACTGCGTGAGGAAGATGTGGCGGGCGGCGGGGATCGGGCTGGAATATCCAGGCCGGGAGGAGAATCGTGGCTAGGGCGTTGCGCAGCATCTACTTCAGCCGTTTCCATCCCACCTGGGACCTGGGGGGCGGCAGCCGCAGGATGATGCAGGTATGGGAGACGCTCCAGGCCCTGGGCGGCGAGCTCAGGAGCAGCGCCCGGGCCCAAGGCCTCGACGCCGGTTGCCGCCGGCGCCTGGAGAAAGGCGGGAGCCGGCTGCAGCTCTGGCGGCTGCGCTCCTGGGCCGCAGGGCGCCGAAAAGCGGTCTTCCGCCTGCGGGAGATCTCCCGTGCCTGGAGCCGTGCCGCCGGGGAGCTTGCCGGAATGGACCTGGTCTTCATGGATGACCCGATCTATTTCCTTCCCCTTTTCGAGTCGCTGCAGCGGCTGCATGTACCCGTGGTGGCCATTTGCCACAACCTGGAGACCCTGGTCCCGAGCCAGGTCGAAAACGGATCATCCTTGACCTTGCTGCGCCGGGAGCTGGATATCCTGTCGCGCTGCCGCCTGGTGGTCACCATTTCCCGCGAGGAGACCTGGCTGCTGCGGAACCTGGGTGTCCGCTGCTTCTACTTCCCCTATTATCCGCGGGAACCGGTGCTGGGGCGGCTGCAGGCCGTGCGCGGGATCCGCGCCGCCAACGGCGGCAAGAGCGGCATCCTGATGCTGGCCAACGCCAAGAATCCGCAGTCGGGCCAAGGCATGGAGAGATTTCTCGCTCATTGGCGGGAGAAGCAGCTGGCTTCCGTGTTCGGTCCGTTGCTGGTGGCCGGTTTCCACTCCGACAAGGTCTTCCCCGCCCGCCTCTTCGGCGCCGATGCCCAGCTGCTGGGCCAACTGGAAAACGACCGCCTCGACGAGCTGCTGGCGCGCGTGGCCGCCTGCCTCTGCTACCAGGAGTCGGGAGGCGGGGCATTGACCCGCATCTGCGAGATGCTGGTCGCCGGCGTCCCGGTCCTGGCAAATGCCCATGCCGCACGCTCCTACCACGGCAGGGAGGGGCTGATCGAATTCGCGGATCTCGACGGGCTGGAGGATGCGCTTCGCGGCCTGCAGCGGCGCACGGGAGCGATCCCCCCGCTGCCGCCTCCCGACCCCGCGCCCCTGCTCGCCGCCATCGCCCGCGTCCTGGAGGGCGGTCCGGCATGAATCGGCCATGGCGCCCCCTGTCGCCGGTGCAGCGGTACCCGCGGCGGCTGCGATCTTCCCCCCGGGGGGGCCGACTTGAAGCGTGAGGATGTGATGAAAACCTTATTGGTCAGCGGATCGAGCGGCTTGATCGGCAGCGAGGTCGTATCCCATTTCGCTGGGCGGGGCTGGGAGGTGCATGGCCTGGACAACAACATGCGGGCCGCTTTCTTCGGCCCCGCGGGCGACACGACCTGGAACCGGCGCAGGCTGGAATCCGCCTGGAAGAACTTCCACCACCATGAGATCGACATCCGCGACCGGCAGGCCGTGATGGAATGCGTGGCCGCCCTGAAGCCCGATGCCATCGTCCATGCCGCCGCCCAGCCCAGCCACGACCTGGCCGCCTCGCGTCCCTTCGACGATTTCGACGTCAATGCCGTGGGCACGCTGAACCTGCTGGAAGCCAACCGCCGGACCAACCCCGAGACGCCTTTCGTCTATTTCTCCACCAACAAGGTGTATGGCGACGCCCCCAACGAGCTGGCGCTCGAGGAAAAGGAAACGCGCTGGGACTACGCCGATCCCGCCTGCCGGGACGGCATCGCCGAGGATTTCCGCATCGATGCCTCGACGCACTCCATCTTCGGCGCCTCCAAGGCGGCCGCCGACATCATGGTCCAGGAATACGGGCGCTATTTCGCCATGCCCGGCTGCTGCCTGCGCGGCGGCTGCCTGACCGGTCCCAACCACAGCGGCGTCGAGCTGCACGGATTCCTGAGCTACCTGGTCAAGTGCAACGTGCTGGGAACGGAATACAAGATCTATGGCTACAAGGGCAAGCAGGTGCGGGACAACATCCACGCCCGCGACGTGGCGCGCTTCATCGAGGAGTTCCTGAAGGCGCCGCGCCGGGGGGAGGTGTACAACATCGGCGGCGGCCGCGCGAACTCCATCTCCATCCTGGAAGCCTTCCGCCTGATCGAATCGATCTCCGGCAAAGCGATGGTCTACCGCTACGTGGAAACGAACCGGGTCGGCGATCACATCTGCTATATCTCCAACCTGGCCAAGATGAAGGCCCATTATCCGGGCTGGAACATCCGCCGGGACCTGCCGGCGATCTTCGCCGAGATCCATCGCTCCTGGCTGGAGCGGGCGCGAGGGCGCTGACATGAAAACCGTCACCCTGCTCCATGTGATCCACCCGGGGATCGTCGGCCCGGCCAGCGACCTGTTCGCCGCCCAACCCATCACGTTCGCCACCATGGAGATCGCCCGCGAGTTCGCCGGCGCGGCGGTGGCGGTGCAGGTGCGCGCCGTCCTGTTTCGCGACGAACAGGAAATCCCCCTGCCCGCCGCTTTCGTCAGGCTGCCGCGGCTCGAGCGCTCCATCGCCGACCTGAAGCCGTTCCGGCGGAAAAGGAAGCTGGCCCTGATCCGGGACATCCTGGATGCGGGCATCGAGGACAGCGATGCCGATTTCGTCATCTACACCAACGTGGACATCGCCCTGCAGCCCCATTTTTACCTGGCGGCGGCCGCGATCATTCGCCAGGGGCATGACGCATTCGTCATCAACCGCCGGACCATCCCGGGGACCTATTCGGCGCTTGCGGATATCCCGCTGATGTACGCGGAGATCGGCGATTCCCACAACGGCTACGACTGCTTCGTTTTCCGGCGCGAGGCGGCTGCCCGGTTCAAGCTGGGCCGGGTCCACGTCGGCAGCGCCGGCATCGGCCGGGCGCTGCTGGCCAACCAAGTCGCCACCGGCGGGGCCTTCCGCGAATTCAGGGACGCCCACCTGACCTTCCACATCGGCGACGCCTGCGCCTGGAGAAACGAGGAGCTCACCGACTACCTGCGGGAGAACTGGAACGAGTACCTGGCCGTTTTCAGGGAGATCGAGGCCGGGCGCGGGGAATTCGACCCCGCCATCCGCTCCTACCTGCTGGATACGGGCGCGCGGCGCTTTCTCCCGGATTTCGCCGCCGGCTGCCTGCGCCTCGGCCGCCCGGCCTCGTTGCCGTCATGAAAAAATTCCGCATGATCCATCACGCCGACCGGGCGACGATCGCCGCGATGTACGAGCATTATGCCCCGGTATTCATCCTCTCGACCGGCCGCGCCGGTTCCAAGTTCATCGTCGAGCTGCTCAACCTGGATGCGCGCGTCCTTGCCTGCCACGAGCCGCGCCCGACGCTGGAGTACTTCTGCGATTGGGCCAGCCGCCACCAGGAGCAGGGCGACGTGCTGGGGCGCATGATCGACGCCGCGCGCATGGAGATGGTCCTGGAGGCCTGCATCCAGGAAAGGATCTTCATCGAATCCAACCAGTGCCTGACCTTTTTCGCCCCGGCGCTGGCCGCTCTCTTCAAAAGCGCGAAGTTCGTGCACCTGGTGAGGCACCCGGGGGATTTTGTCGTGAGCGCCGCGCGCAAGGGCTGGCACCGCAACGACTCCATCTGGGAGGCGGGGCGTGCCAGGCTGGCCGACGAGCGCCGCTGGAGCGCCATGGACCAGGTCGAGCGCCTGGCCTGGCTGTGGGATTTCACCAATCGCTATCTCCGAGATTTCCTGGCCGCGCTGCCGGCCGCCCGGCGTCTGACATGCCGCCTGGAGGACCTGCTGGGCGGCGAGCGGGCCGTGATGGAGCTTTTTACCTTCTGCGGCGCCGACATGCCCGAAGCGGGAAAAGTGACGGCCATCCAGGGCCGCCCGGTCAACACGCTCTGGGTCGATGCCGACGAACCGGACAACATGAAAAAAAATCCGGCCTTTCCCGCTTTCAAGGATTGGCCGGCCGGCGAAAGGGAGAAAGTGGCGCGGGCCTGCGCGGCGACCGCCAGGGAGCTGGATTATGAGTTGTGAGGAGCGCAGGAGCAGCTCATGACCGGTTGCGCGCCGCTGCTTTCGGTGATCGTGGCCAATCGTGACAATGAACCGTACATCGGCGAATGCCTGGACAGCGTCCTGGGGCAAACGCTGAAGGACCTGGAGATCGTGATCTACGACGACGCATCCGGCGACGGCTCGCTGGCGGTCATCCGGGATTTCGCCCGCCGGCATCCGCGCGTCGTCCGCGTCCTGAGCGACCCGGTCCACCGCGGCGTGGCCCATGCCCGGCACCAGGCCATGCTGGCCGCCCGCGGCGAGTACGTGACCACCCTGGACGGCGATGATTTCTACTGCAACCGCGCGAAACTGGAAAAGGAGATCGCCCTGGCGCGGCGCTTCCGGCAGGAGGAGAACCGCGAGGTCCTGGCGTTCTCCAACGTGCTGCTGGTCCGCGGCGACGCGGCGCCGGTCCCCTGGGGGAAACCGGAGACCATCGTCCAGGGGATGATCGGCGCGCGCATCCTCGCCCGCAGCTGCTTCATTCCCCGCGATTTCGTGTTCCGGCGCGAAGGCTACTTCCAGGCGGGGGGCTATGACCCGCGTTTCGAGATCTACGAGGATTGGGACCTGAAGATCCGCCTGGCCATGAGATGCGAGTTCCGCTATACCGGCGATGTCGGCAGCGCCTATCGCCTGCACGGCCGCGGACTCTCGGCCCGCCCGTTCGTCGAACACGTCCCGGTCCTGCGCGCCGTTTTCGAAAAAAACCTGCCCCTGGCCGCCGCCGGCGAGCACGAGGAAATCCGCCCCGCCTTTGAGCATTGGCTGGCCGTTCAGGCAGCGCGGGGGCATTGAAGATCGCCATTCATCCAGGAAAAGATAGAAGCCATCAAGTTCCCATGGGGGCCTGGATGGCTGGAAAAGCGAGGTGGATTATGCAGTCCGAAAAAGTGCTCTTGATCATGATGGTCCTGGTTGCCGCCAGCGGTTGCTCAAGGAAAGAAGGGGATCAGCGGCATGCGGTCGCTACCGACAAGATACCCAGTGCCACGGCCAGTGCACAAAAGGAATACTCCATTCCCAGGGAGATCCGTGCCACTCAATTCACCGACAAAGCCAATTGGCTCAATGGCATCAACCGGCAACGGCGGTCGCAATTTCTCCTTTCCATCGCCAAGGAGGATCCCACTCCCTTCCTGCCCGGGTACCGGCTGAGGTTCGCCAAATCCGGGACCGCGGCGATCGTTCAGGTGTACCGGTTGGAGAATCCCGGCAATTCCGGCATATTCATCACGGTCGACAAGGATCTGGATCCTCTCGGTGACGGTCATCCCCACGCCATCCTGGTCGAAGCGCTCACGCTGCAGGCTTGCCGCTTCTCCAAGGACGCTCTCTGGCGCAACGGCGTCTCGCTTACGCAACCTGGGACCTTCCTGCTGATGGCAGAAAAAAGGACGCATATCCCGTTCAAAGCCGGAGACCGGCTGAAGTTCGCCGCCGCCGGGGAGGCAGCAATCAAGAGTGTGTCCCGCAAGGAAAGCGGAGAGAATTTTATCCGGATTTTCATCACGGTAGAGAAGTCCCTGGATCCGGAGGGAGACGGGAACCCCAAGTTCATAGAATTTGGGTTGTGAGCCCGGACGTTTTCCCGGGTTATTGCCGATGGTGGCGGTGGCTGTGGCGGTGGCCAGCAGAAGGATCCAGAGGCATCCTTGCCCGAACCCATGCGTAATGGAATCAATGAATCAGTGATCCAGGAGATTCGCGGATAATGAAACGAAGGACCCTTGCTCACATCGTCAATCCGTTCACCTTGCCGGGAGATCCCGATTTTGACAACGTGCAGACCATCACCTTTGCGACCATCCAAGCGGCGAGGAAGAACGCAGAAAAGGAGATCAACGTCGAGCTGTTTGCGGCCGTTTACCCTGAAGATGAGGCGGTCGTGCCGTCCGGTTTCGCCAAGACTCGGCCGCTGGAACGCTCGGTCCTGGATGTTTCGACCATTACGGCGGAGAAACCGAGAAAGCTTCCCTTGCTGAAGGATATCCTGGACCGTCTTCAGCAGCTGAGTTCGGCCGATTATTTCATATACAGCAATATCGATATCGCTCTCATGCCGGGCTTTTACCTGAAGGTCGGCGAGATCATCTCCGAAGGATATGACGGGTTCGTCATCAACCGCCGGACCATCGGCAAGAGCCATTTGCAGACACAGGACATCCCCGCGATGATCGTTGAAGCAGAAAAGGGCGAAAAACACCCGGGTTTCGACTGCTTCATCTTCAAACGGAACGCTTATGCGAGGTACAGGCTGGGAACCGCATGCGTCGGCGGCAATTGGGTGGGGAGGGTATTGATCGGTAACGTCATGGCCTTTGCCCGGAAGTTCAAGGTATTCGATGACCTGTGCCTGACCTTTCATCTGGGGGACGACAGGCCCTGGATGCAGCCTGCCAATGATCCCTATAACCTTCACAACGCCAATCAGCTGTGCTCCAGCCTGGACAGCTTGCTGGCCTTGAACTCGGCCCGGCGCAAAGAAGAACTGCGATCGTTCTATGCCGACGTCCGGGGAATGCAGAAGAACCTGCCGGCGCCGGCGGATGGCATGGCCGCGGTGAACTTGCCGGGGGACCAGCTGCCCGAGTCACCCGAGAAGATCTATCATGCCGAGTTCAGGCCCAGCGCTTCGTGGGAAGGCTACCGGACCCAACGGCTGCGGCAGGATCCGATATTCGTCGTGGGTTATCCGCGCTCCGGAACCACGCTGGTCCAGGCCCTGATCGCCACTCAGGACAATATCCAGACCCTCCCTGAGACGCATTTTTTCGGCAACGTGCGCTGGAAGATCGTCGCCAACGAGCGCGGTGAAATATCGCCGCTTTGCCTTGACAATGTCATGCTGATGATCCGACAGCGGCTCGCTTTTTCCGGGAACGCCGAAGCCCATGTCCGCCGCCTCGCTGAAAAAGGCTGCCTGTCGAGCAAGATGCTGTTCGAGACCATCGTGATCGACAACTTGGTCCGCAAAGTCGGCGGCCGTGATTTGGCAAAAGTGCGCTGGCTGGAGAAGACGCCGCAGCATGAATTGTATCTGGATGTGATCTTCCGCTTTTATCCCCGGGCCAAAATCGTCCAGGTCATGCGCCACCCGGAGGATGCCATACTCTCGCGGCGCAGGAATTTCACCTTCGATAACGAAGCCAGTTGGAGCATCGAGCGGCATGCCCGCAATTGGCTGGACTGCGCCACTGCGGCGGAGAAATTCAAAAGCAGCCATCCCGGGTCGTTGCTGACCGTCAAGTTGGAGGATATCACCCGGCATCCCCGCCGAAAAATGCGCAAAATATGCGAATTTTTGCATATCCCCTTCGAGGCTTCCCGGCTGGCGAATCATGCCGAGACGGCCAAAGGCCTTTTTTATCCATGGGAATCATGGAAGCGCCGGACCGGGGAGAGGATTTCCCCGGCCCGCGTTCAGAATGGCGACCGTCTCTCGCCATCCGACAGGGATATGCTATGGAACATGGCCGGCCCGACAATAGGGCGATACGGGTATTCCCCGATCCCCGCGGCAACGCTGTGTCAGAAACTCTCGGGAGCCGCGGCCGCCATGGCCAAGAAGAGCCTGCGCGTCGTGAAGCGCATTTTGCGCAGGGCGGTGACGGCCGTGACACCGTCCTCCGGCCGCGGAAGCCTGCCGGGAAGATACTCCTCGGGCGTGAACGGCAAGATCAATATGATCGACCAGTTGGGGCTTTTTTACGGGGCGCATCGCAGCGGCTGGACCTACGCCCTGAGCAACCTGAAATGCCTGCATAATCCCCGGGGAGTTCGTTTCGACGCCTTCATCGAGAGAACATTCGTCTGGCGCGCCCACGAAAGCAAGCCTTACCAGGAACCCTGGCTGGGATTCATTCACGTCCCCCCCCGTGTGCCGGACTGGTTCCAGGGCAACCAATCCAATGAAAGTATTTTCAAGAGCGATGCCTGGCAGGAAAGCGCGCTATTCTGCCGGGGATTGTATACCCTCTCCCGCTATCATCGAAACGCCCTGGAAAACATTCTCGCCATCCCGGTCAACAACCTTTTTTTCCCCACGGAAACCCCCAAGTGCAGGTGGAGCTGGGAAAAATTCGCCGCCAACAGGGAGAAAAAAATCGTCCAGGTGGGGTGGTGGCTGCGCAGGATACATTCGATATTTCAATTGCCCGCCGGGGATTATGAAAAAATATTCCTGAAAGTCGATTATTTCAACTGGGATGACTTGATACGCAGGGAGCGGGACCTGCTGATACGGGAGGGAACCTTCAGCGACGACATGTATGAAACGGCCACGACGGTGACCTATCTGCCCGGGCCGAAGTACGACCGGTTGCTGGGGGAAAACATCGTGTTCATCCACCTGTACGATTCCAGCGCCAACAACACGATCATCGAGTGCATCGTCCGCAACACTCCCATCCTGGTCAATCCCCTCGATCCGGTCAAGGAGTACCTGGGAGAGGATTATCCTTTTTATTTCGCCACCCTGGCCGAGGCGGCCCGGAAAGCCGCGGATCACGACCTGGTTCGTCAAACCCATCGTTATCTGGCTGATCATCCGCTGAAGAAAAAATTGACCGGCGAGTACTTTTTGCGCAGCTTCATGGAATCGGAGATATACCGGAAACTGTAGGAAGTAAATGGAAGGAGCCATTCTGTTTTTCAGTCGTTTCCCGGCCAGCGCCGGAGGCGGCGGCGGCGCTCGGCGAGAAGCACAGCTGGTGGAGCTTCTTCTGCCGCTTGGTTTTCGGTTCTTGTCCTGTTGGGACTCAGAATATATGAAGGGCCGGGCGAAACGAAGAGCCAGCATGGCGTCCCGGCTGACCAAGAAGCTCAGTCCCAACAGGAAATACTGGGTCGATGACGATTCCTGGGACTATGTGTTCGACTTGGGAGCGATAGCCAGGGAATGGCTTGACCGATTCGGCTCCCTGCAGAATATCCGCATGGTCATTCTTGATGACCCCATCTACTTCTCCCCGCTGGCCGTTCATTTTCATCAGCGGGGAATCCCGCTGGTGGCCCTATGCCAGAACCTCGAAAGCCTGAGCCTCGGCCAGTTGAACCGGAAACACCAGTTTAGGCTTCTGCAAAAAGAGATCGCTTTGCTGAAAAAATGCTCGCTGGTGGTCGGAATTTCCAGGGAAGAAACCTTCTTGCTCCGCAATATGGGAATGCCCGTGGTCTATCTCCCGTATTACCCGGTGCACGCCATTCAGGAGCGGCTGGGAAAGGTCAGGGAGAACCGGATCCACTCTCGCAAGGAGGGGTATCTTGTCCTGGGCACTGCCGGGAACAAGGCGACCCTGGACGGCATGAGGGCATTGATCGAATTCTGGGGCAGTCCCCGGAATTCACTCAGGGAGGAAAAACTGCTGGTGGCGGGATTCTGGACCCGGAAGTACCTGCCGTCAGCTCCGGCCGGCAATGTCATCATTCTTGGCGATATCACCGATGCCGGCCTGGATGACCTGCTGGGAACCGTGAAAGCCCTGGTCTGTTTCCAGGAATCCGGCTCGGGCGCCTTGACGAAGATCAGGGAAATGCTGCTGGCCGGAGTGCCGGTATTGGCCAACAGCCATGCCGCCCGTTCCTACCATGAGTTCAACGGGGCCGGGCTGTTTGAATTTGCCGGCCTGGAGGACCTGGGCCGGGCCGCCGCCGCTGCGATGGCCGCGGCCACAGAAAAGCGGCGCGAGCAGTTTGCGCCGCCGCCAATGCCGGCGTCCCTGGCGGCTGCGAAGCGGGACCTGCTGGCAAGGCTGACTGCACTGTCCGCCGGCGATGGTCTCCCGGCCGCAACGATGAATTGAGGTGATCATGAAAGCGCGCCCTGTATTCATACATGCCCTGTTCCGCACCGGCAGCACCTATATCTGGAACAAGTTCCGCCAGCTTCCGGGCTACGTCTGTTATTACGAGCCGTTCCATCAACTTCTCGGGGGCGTGACCGTGGACAACGTCCAGGATGTCCTGACCCGTAATTTCAAGGCGGCGGGACACCCGGAGCTCGACCGGCACTATCTGTACGAATATGAGCCCCTGCTGCGACCCGGCGAGCCCGGAGTGCCGTTTTTCAGGAAGGAGCTCAGCTTCGACTGGTTTTGCCGGGTGGGCGACGCGGCCGGTCCCGACCAGAAAAGATACATCGATTTTCTGATCCAGGCCTGCGGCTCGCGCGTGCCGTTGTTCCAGTTCAACCGCACGGCGCTGCGCAGCGCCTGGTTCAAGTCGGCCTATCCCCATTCCCTGAACATCTATCTCCACCGCGACCCGAGGGATCAATGGCAATCGTACGCGGCCCTGCAATCCAGGACCGGCTTCGACGTATTCTTCATCATGGACGTCATCGCGCTGAGCAAGAACCGTGATGACAAGCGCATTCGCCCGCTCTGGGAAGCGCTGCCGCTGCTGTCGTATCATTCCGACGATTATGCGGGGGAGGAGTCGTTCTACCGGGTCCTGAGCCAGGCGTACGGAGAACAGGAGAAGTATTTCATCTTCTATTACCTTTGGCTGCTGGCGCTGCTCGAGAACGCCGCGCATGCGGACATGCTCTGGGACATCAACGCCCTGGCCGCCGACCCGGACTATCGCGCCGGGGTCCAGCGCTGGCTCCAGGCCAGGAAAGCCGGTTCCCTGGAATTCAGCGACTGCCATATCACCCGTTATTCGGCCTTTCCCCTGCCGCCGGAGGCCATGGCGGCGATCGAGGACCGCGTGCAGGGCTTGATCGCCGGCAACCAGCCCCATGGGCTTTCCCGGGAGGCCGTCCGGCGTCTTCCGGCCGGGATCGCCAGCCGGCTGCGGGCCGCGGGAGGGGTGAAGCCGGTCAGATCCAGGATGATCCAGGCGGACGGAAGGAATGGCGATTGGATAAGGCTCGCGGAGCGAATGACGGACCGGTTGCTGGATGGCTGGCGCCGGAAAGTGAAGACGATCGACAGCCTGGTCGCGGAGCTGAAGATCAGGAGTGAGCAGGTTTCACGATTTTCCGAATCGCTTGCCCGGGGAGCCACGGAGGCGGGGGAGAGAGGGCGGGAGATCGAAGAGCTGAAGGGGGCGCTGGCCGAAAGGGAAGGGACGATCGGGCGGCTGCAGGGCGACCTGAATGACAAAGACCGGCAGATCGAAGCGTTGACCGGTACCCTGAGCGAGGAGGACGTGTCGATCCTGCAACTGCGGGGCGACCTGAATGAGAAGGGCCGGGAGATCGGGGAGTTGCAGGCCTCGCTGGCCGAGCGGGAATCATCGATCCGGCGCCTGTCGGGGAAGCTGGAGGAACTGGGCCGAACGGTCAAAGTGCTTTCGAGCGCGCTGGCGGAGACGGAGCTGGCGGTCGGTCGGCTGCAGGATGAACTGCAGGAGAATGAGCGGACGATCGGGGAATTGAACGGAGCGCTGAGGGAAAAGACCGCGGCGATCTCCCTGCTGCGGAACAACGTGGCCATCCTCCAGAACAGCCATTCGTTCCGCCTGGGCAGGTTCATGCTGCTTCCCTTGCGCATGGGAAAGAAGCTGATCTGCGGCCTGCAGACCAGGCGCGCGGAGCAGGGCCTGCCTGAAAGCGAGATCGCCAGCCTGGCCGCCATGCCTCCCGCCAGGGAGAGGAAGATCGCGCTGGCCGACCAACTGCGCCTGGATTTCGGGCTTCATCGCAGTGGGTTGAAATACGGGCTGCGCTTCCTGCTGGGGCTGCACCATCCCCAGGGCGTCGCGCTCGACGCGTTCATCGAGAGGACGTTCTCCTGGCTGCCCCAGGGGAATCATGCCCATGAAAAGCCCTGGATCGGCTTCATCCATGTCCCCCCGAACCTGCCCAAGTGGTTCCATCCGGAGCAGAGCAACGCGGCCATCTTCGCTTCGGAATCCTGGCAGAGAAGCCTGCCCTGGTGCCGGGGGCTTTTCGCCTTTTCCCGGTATCACCAGCGGCATCTGACGGAACTGCTGAAGGCCCCGGTGGAGACGTTGCGGTTGCCCAGCGAGACGCCCAATTTGAAATGGTCCCCGGAGGCGTTCGACGCCAACGAGGAGAAAAAGATCGTCCAAGTGGGGTGGTGGCTGCGGCGACTGCACGCCATCCACCAGCTGCCCAAAACCGACTTCAAAAAGGCCTTTCTCGACGTCGGCCATCCCAGCCTCCCCGCGCTGATGGCCAAAGAAAAAGAGATGCTGGTCCGCGAGGGCACTTTCGCCCGCGTGGATCTCTCCTCCGTCCTGACCATCCCCTGCCTGTCCAACCAGGAATATGACTGGCTGCTGAGCCGGAACGTCGTCTTCATGTTCCTGTACGACTCGTCCGCCTGCAATGCCATCGTCGAGTGCATGGTGCGCCACACGCCGCTGCTGATCAATCCCCTGGAGGCGGTGGTGGAATACCTGGGTCCGGAGTATCCCTTCTATTTTGAAACCCTGCCAGAGGCGGCGGCCAAGCTGATGGACCGGGACCTGATCCTCCGCACCCACGATTACCTGCGCCGGCTGCCGACAATACGCGAATTAAGCGGCGAAAGCTTCCATCAAGCTTTCGTCGACTCCGGGATTCACCGCTCCCTGGCCGTTCCCCCGGAGTGATGAGGAGATGATGAAAAAACCAAGTTGGCTGTCATCGGCATTGCGTCCGCCGACATCCCTGCCAAAAAAGACCGATCTGGGGGATACACTCCAGGGATTCTACGGGCAGCACCGCAGCGGCTGGCCGTATGTGCTCCAGCTCCAGAGCCGCCTGCAAACCGCGAACGGCATCCACTGGATAGTCATTCACGGCTCCCTAAAATTTGATCAGGCCGGATAATGGCTTGTTCGACAAAGGAGGTTTTCAATTCCAATGGCTGAAAACGCACCCACCATGCTCCCAAAGGTCTCGATCCTCCTGCCCAATCTGAACAACCGGCCCTTCCTGGACGAGCGGATGCGGTCGATCCAGGGGCAGACGTTCAGCGATTGGGAGCTGGTGGTGGTGGACAGCCGATCCACGGACGGCGCCTGGGAATTCTTCCGGGAATGGGCGGCCAGGGACCCGCGCATTCACATCTTCCAGACGCCGCAGCGGGGCATTTACGTGAACTGGAACCGCTGCATCGGCCTGGCCAGGGGGGAATACGTGCTGATCGCGCCCAGCGATGACACCATGGAGCCCGACTTTCTCGAGCAGATGGTGCGGGCGCTGGACGACAACCCGGAGTGCGACCTGGCCCATTGCAAGCTGCGCATCATTGACGAGAGCGGTGGGCCAAGCCGGGTGCTGTGCTGGGAACGGCTCTTCAGCACGAGATTCTTCGGGGAATGGATCGACCGCCCGCACATCCGCCGCGCCCCCCATGACGGAGTTCTGTACAGCGGCGTGCGCACCGTATACACATCCATCACCCAGCTGCTGATCCGCAGGCGGCTCTTCGACCGCATCGGCCTGTTTCCCACCCGCTTCGGCCCGGCGGCGGACTTTGAATGGGGCATGCGCGCTTCCCTGCTCGCCAGCACCGTTCACGTTCCCCATTATCTGGCGGCCTGGAGAGTTCACGGAAAGCAGAACACGGACACCGGCCGGCTGGATGCCGCCAGCCAGAAACGATTGTTCGTCAAAATGGTCCGCCATGCTTTTCTCGCCGCCCGCCGGATCGATCCGCGTCTCCTGAACGGGCTGCGCTTGAATGACCTGACGGTTCTATATCGGAAAGAGCGATTGGTCGCGACGATCCGCGAGGCCCGCCGACATTTCGCCCCGCGGCCGATCCCCCGGCTCGTGAGAATCGGGATCGGCCTGCTATGTCTCTGCCGCGATCCGCTTGTTTTTCTCGAATTCTTGCGCCGGCTAAGGGACGCGAAGGAATTTCTGCCCTCCCTGGCGCCTCTTCGTCATGCCGAGGCGCTGGTGCGCAAATACGGCCTTGTGGACTCCGTGCTGCCTGCTCCTTCCGGCGGATCGCAAAAGCTGACCACGAAAAGTGACGTCCGGAATCGAGGTGGATCGTCAATGGAAGCGGAAGCATGGAGCAGGGAGAATGCGGCGATGGACTCACGACTCAACGAGACCCTGAAGGCGATCGGGAAGTTCCCCCCAGACTGGCACAAGGCGGGGACGATGTATCCGGCGCTGCTCCGGCGAGTTGTCGAGCGTTGCCATGAACTGGACGTGAAGCATTCCATGGAAACAGGATGCGGGCTGTCGACGATCGTTTTTTCCCAGCTCAGCTCCGACCACAAGGTGTTCGCAGTGGACTGCGGCGGCAGCATGACCCATGTGCGCCAGTCTACATTGCTGAATCCAGCCACGGTGGAATTCATCACGGGCCCGACCCAGCTCACCCTTCCCCGCTATGAGTTCCAGTCCACGCTGCAACTGGCCCTGATCGACGGCCCGCACGGCTATCCCTTCCCCGATTTGGAGTACTTTTACATTTACCCGCATCTGGAAGAGAACAGCCTGCTGATCGTTGACGACATTCATATCCCCACGATCCACAACATGTTCCGCTTCCTTCGGGACGATGACATGTTCGATCTGCTGGAGGTCTTCCACCATACGGCTTTCTTCCGCCGTACCGCGGCGCCCACGTTCCCGCCCACCATGGACGGCTGGTGGCTGCAAAAGCACAACAAGCCGGCCGAGTGAGAGACAGCAGAGAACGGACGCCCCGCTGCGCGCGTCCCTTCCAGCCTGAGCCCCGCTCCAGGTTGCGCGGATGTTTTTCAACCACTGCGCCGTGAGGCGTTTTCTGGCATTTTGGGCAGTTCCCGGCGGAAGCTTCCTGTATCCAGCGGGCTACTTGGGAGCAAATTCGTACTTGCCGAACTCAATGTCATGGGCGAACCGCGAGCGGATGATCTCGGCGGTTTCCCGGTCGTAGTATTCGGAGTAGTGTTTGTGCTTCGTTCTGTTGGAGACAGCGATATCCAGTTTCAACCCCAGCCTGTCCTCAATATAAGCCGCATCCTTTTCCATGGTTTCGATTTTCACCACATGATCGGCCAGGTTTTTCCCATTCTGATCGCAGACAAAGTTCTGCAGTGAATAAAACCTGCCCGGTTTCCCTGTCAGAATCCACTGCTTGAACGGCATCAGCCTTTCTGGCTGATGGGCGGGGGAGTTCCGCCAGAATTCGATCCCGTTCAGGTCGGTCTTGGCAAAAAAATACAACGAGACGATCATGTCCCAGGGATTCCTCAGCGTGGTGAACTTGAAATAACCTTCAAAATCCCAGCCCTTTTCCAGGAAAAGGGAGCGCGTCCGGCTCAAGGTCGTGTGGTGGTAGAAAGGAGAGTTCGTGTCGCCGTTGCTGCTGATGTCGCTGTAAGCGTCCAGGGCTTTGCGCATGCTTTCGCTGGCGCATCTCGGCTTTGAGATGAATATGAACCTGTGCTTGTGAGAGATTCTCATTGTATTATCTCCCTCTGTGGCTGAATCATTATACCGGATCGCCATGCCGTTCGCAATGAAATTGCTTGCGGATCAGCACTTCTTGAGGGACGATGCGAAAATCCGTCCAGCCGAGATCGTTCCCGCCCTGCAGCCTGGCACCAGCAAGGGTGATCTGCGCAAATTCAATCCCCAGGGCTAATGAAATTTTATGCGCATGGCGGTCACGCTTCGTGTATAATGGCGGATGATTCACCGATCGCCGCTGCGCCCGCTTGCCCTGATCTTCGACATGGACGGGCTGATGATCGACTCCGAGCGCCTCTATTTCGCCGCCGAGCGCGAAATGGCCGCCCACTTCGGCAGGGAGATCCGCGACGAGCAGCTCTGGCCGCTGATGGGGCGCAAGCCCATCGAGTCGCTGCGCCTGCTGCGCGGGATACTGGGGATCGAGACCTCTCCCGAGGAACTGCTCGAGTGGCGCAACCGGCTGATGCTGGAGAAGATGGGCCGCGATCTGGGCGCCATGCCCGGATTGTTCGAGATCCTGGGCGCCTTTCACGGCCGCCTCAAGCTGGCCGTGGCCACCGGCGCGCAACGGGAATTCCTCGACATCGCCCTCGACACGCTCCGCATCCGCGAGAACTTCGACGTGCTGCAGACGGCCGACGGCCTCGAGCGCGGCAAGCCCGATCCCGAGATCTACATCATCGCTTGTCGCCGCCTGGGGCTGCCCCCGGGGGAGTGCGTCGTGCTGGAAGACGCGCGCAACGGCGTCCTGGCCGGCAAGGCCGCCGGCTGCCCGGTGATCGCCGTGCCCAACGACTACACCCGCGGCCAGGATTTCTCCGCGGCCGACTGGATCGAGCCCGACCTCTTCGCCGCGGCGAGCAGGATCGAAGTTCTGCTGGATTAGCTTTTTTCAGGATAGGTGATTTCAGGTCCCTTGAGATCCATTATCTTCCCTCTTTTTTTAACGATGCTGCTCGGCCGCGCGGCTTTTGGTGCCGGCGGCATTTGTTTTTTGTGTGCCTCTATTTTTTTGATGCAAACGCGAAAACCACATCACAGGTGATTTCAGTGACATGCTTACGCTGGAAATATGCGCGTGTTTTCTCTGTTTCCTTATTTCTGATCTCCGGTGGCAATCGATGATGCCACCACAGCCCGGTCGAGGCGGCAAAAAAATCAAACGCCTTGCCGCCGTTCTCAAATTCATCCACCCAGGTCATCCGCGATGTCTGTGTGTCATCCAGGCCCGCGAGCTTGAAAAATGCCTTTATCTCGTTTTCATCCCGCGGCCAATATTCAAAGCGATGACCCAAAAAGTAGCGCATATTCAGCGATCTCACGCCGGCTTCTATCGCTTCCCTGTAATGAGCAGGACCGTGTGTTGACAGCGCGATCCTGCCACCCGGGCGAAGTATCCTTGCCATCTCCGCAATGGCTGACATTTGGTTTGGCACCATTCCCATGACCATATTGGCGAATACGACATCACAGCTGGCGTCAGGGAAAGGCAATCTCTCGACATCGCCTTCATGGAATGTGATGACATCATCGGCATACCCCTTCGCAATGCTTTTCTCCCTGCACTTTTCCAGCATGAATCTGGATATGTCAACGCAATGCATTTTTTTTGCACCCTTCTCAAGCGCGGTAAATGAAAGGATTCCCGTTCCGCATCCGACATCGACAACCTCTTTTCCGTGGCATTCTACTTTTTGCGTGAGCGAGTCGGATATTTTTTCATAATGAAATGACGATGATTCATCGTAATGCTGAATGTAATCGGAGCATGCGCCATTGTATCCTTCTTTCATTTTTTCTTTCATTGCCGATGAATCCCGGGCATTGCCAGAGATCCAGGCGATCATGTTCCCCATATTTAACATGAGCTTTAATGGCAATGACATCTTGCCTGTCCATAGCAGCGTGGGCATCTTCTCATCTCCCTGGCAACATTCTACCGGTCATATGACCCGGTTTGGGTATGTGTATTCTACTCTTTTTCGTTAAATAGTTGAATGGCAGGCTTTAGCTGAAAACGAAAAAACACAAGCGAGGCGGCTGGCGATGTCCCCTCGGTGAGGGGACGCTGGCTCAGTCGTTCTCCAGGGTGGAGGCGTCGCCGATCTCCTCGCCCCATTCCCAGGCGCGCGAGGCCGGGTTTTAGCCGAGAAGCTTTTTCAGGTTCGGGAGGGTCAGCAGGTCCAGTTCCTGGCTGCGCTCGATGAAGGGGCGGACATCGGCAACGGCTTTAGGCCAATCCAGGACGAGGAGGCGGGTGGAGATCTCCTTTCTCCAGTTATTCGCCGTCAGTTCAGGTCCCGGCCACTCGGTCTGGCGCAGGGCGTTGTTGAGATACTCCAGGTTCGGCTCGGGCCAGGAGCGGTCGGAAAGATACCAGAAAAGGTCGTAGAGGTCCCTGCCTTTCGTATAAGAGCGGCTCAAAAGGGCATGCAGCTTCCCGGCCAGCAGTGTGGCGCGGTCGTGGTGGAGAATGTTCAGCAACAGATGGCGGCGGACGATGGTTGTTTCGGTCTTGCCGCCGGCCGGGGGGCGCATGTCCGCCTCGATCTTCACCGCCAGCATTTCCCGCGCATGGCCGGAGAGCCCGAGCTCATGCGGCAGTCCGGGAAAGCGGATGAATGCGGCTGAAACGGGAGGCCGGCCCGAGAATTTCAAATCCGCGGCGTAGCCCTCATTCCGGAAGGAGCGGGCGATGCCTTTGATCATTTCCTGGAAGGCAATCTTCTCCCGCGTCGCCGCCAGGGAGAAGTCGAGGTCCTCCGAATAGCGCGGAAGATCGAAAAGGAACCTCAAGGCGGTGCCGCCATGAAATATCCAGGAGGAGAATCCTTTTTTATCCTGGATGAATCCGAGAATCCTCGCCTGCAGGTATTCGCGGGCGATGTTCTTTCGCTGATCCGACGGTTTGTTCTCGATGAGGCGCTGCAGGTGTTCTTTCATCATTCCCCCTTGTCGGCCATTTCCTTGACCAAGTCCGCCGCCCGCAGCCATTTCTTTCGCCGGCTGTGGCGGGCGAATTCATTCAGCCGATCCAAATTCAGCGTCTCCAGGTTCTGCAGGCGCAACTCGCCGAGATAGCCGGGATCGTCGGACCCCGGGGTCAGGTGGATCAGGTCGAGCAGCGCCTTTTCCGGGAAGGCCAGGAAAGCGCTCGATCCGTCGCCCGGATCGCCGGCCAGATACCCGAAAAACAGCTCCGGATGGAGATGGCGGAATTGATAACTGCCGGCACCCGTTTCCAGGAAGCGCGGCCTGCCCGTCGTGACGCTGGTCACGACCGGGACGCGTTCCGGGATCATGGAATGGAACGCCAGTGCTGACTGCAGGCTGACGTATGAGCCTCGCTGAATGCGGTTGGCGATCAAGAAGCGATGGGGAGCGCGGCGCAAATGATTGCCGGCCAGCATATATAGGCCGCGGCGTAGCTGGATCAGCTTCCCCTCGGCGGTCCAGCGCGACAATTGCCTGGCAATATCGGCTTTATCCACCCTGCCGGCCTGCAGGAAGCCTGAGGAAAAGACCACTTCATCTCGAACCAATTGTAGCAGGTCATCAATTTTCATAGCAATAATATGCCATAAATGGCAACTTATTGCAACAAAATAGTTAATATTTCAGTCGTTCTCCAGGGTGGAGGTGTCGCCGATCTCCTCGCCCCACTCCCGGGCGCGCAGCACGCGGCGCATGATCTTGCCCGAGCGCGTCTTGGGCAGCCCGGGCACGAACTCGATCTCCTGGGGCATGGCCAGCGGCGAGAGCTTCTTGCGGATGAAGTTCATGATGTCGAGCTCGAGCATCTTGGAGGCCTGGAAACCGGGCTTCAGCGCGATAAAGGCCTTGACCACCTCCATGTTCACCGGGTCAGGCTTGCCGACAACGGCTGACTCGGCCACCGCCTCGTGCTCCAGCAGCGCCGACTCGATCTCGAAGGGGCCGACCAGGTGGCCGGCGGTGTTGATCACGTCGTCGTCGCGGCCCACGAACCAGAAGTAGCCCTCCTCGTCGATCGAGGCGCGGTCGCCGCAGATATACCAGCCGTTCTTGAACTTGCTGCGGTAGATCTCCTCGTTGTTCCAGTAGGCGCGGAACATCGACGGCCAGCCGGGCTGGATGGCGATCAGGCCGACGATGCCGGCCTTGCGGATGGGCTCGTGGGTCTTGAGGTCGACCACGGTGGCGGTGATGCCCGGGAAGGGCTTGCCCATGGAGCCGGGCTTGATCTTCATGGTCGGGTAGTTGCTGACCATCATGCTGCCGGTTTCGGTCTGCCAGAAGGTATCGTGGAACATCAGGCCGAAGACCTTTTTGGACCACAGCACCGCCTCGGCATTCAGCGGCTCGCCCACCGAGCACAGGTGGCGCAGGCTGGACAGGTCGAATTTCTTGACGATCTCGTCGCCTTCCTTCATCAGCGAGCGGATGGCGGTCGGCGCCGAGTACCAGACCGTAACGCGATATTTCTCGATGAAACGATACCACGACTCGGCCTTGAAGCCGGCGTCGAGCACGCACTGGGTAACGCCGTTGGCCCAGGCGCCGATGATGCCATAGGAGGTGCCGGTGACCCAGCCCGGGTCGGCGGTGCACCAGTAAATGTCGTCCTCTTTGAGGTCGAGGACGTACTTGGCGGTGATGTACTGCGCGATGAGCGAGTAGTGGACGTGCTGCGCCCCCTTGGGCTTGCCGGTGGTGCCGGAGGTGTAGTGCAGGACCGAGGGCGTCTCGGCCTTGGAGGGATAGACCGGGAAGCTCTCAAGCCTGGGCTCCTTTTCCATGTGCAGGGCGACCTCCTTCTCGCGCAAGGGCTTGAGGCCGTCGTCGTCGACGACGATGATGTGGCGCAATGTCGGAACATCGTTGAGCAGGACCCGCACCTTGGCCACGTGCTTTTTCTGGGTGATGACGGCGGCGGTGCCGGCGTCGGCCAGGCGGGTGATCAGCGACTCGGAGCCGAAGGCGGAAAACAGGGGCTGGGCGATGCCGCCCATCTTCAGGATGGCCTGGAAGCCGAAATAGAGCTCGGGCACCTTGTCCATGAACAGGCAGACGCGCTCGCCGGGCTGCAAGCCGAGGTTGACCAGGTACCGGGCGAACGAATTGGTCAGCAGGCGCATGTCGTTGAAGGTGTAGCGCTTCACCTCGCCGGCGTGGCCTTCCCAGATCAGGGCCAGCTTGCCGCCCTTGCCCTGGGCGCAGATGCGGTCGCTGCAGTACCAGGCGATGTTGATGTCGTCGCCGGGCTTGTATCCCAGCTCCTTCTCCGAGATTCCCCAGTTGAAATCCTTCACTTCATCTTCATACGTCCGCATATTGGTCATACAGCCCTCCAGGCAATGATTTGCGTTGAGTTGCGTGTTCCCGGCAAAACGATTTTATAAATTATATGACCTCGATTGTCAAGGAATTCGTTG
>DCVK01000063.1 GCA_002335385.1 Candidatus Aminicenantes bacterium UBA2190 | reverse complement strand
TCAAGACCTGACCCCAAATCTGCTCAGCATGCGCTGAACCGGGGATACGGAGGCGAGAAGATATTTTAATGAACAATCATTATCACCCGAGTCAGGCACCGTGCAGATTGACAGGGAGGAATGCCGGATGAACGATGTGTTGAAGACGGCCAAGAACTGCCGGCACTACGCCATGTGCAAGATCGATTTTCTGGGCAGCGGCTTGTGCCGGTCGGGAGAGGAGCGGCATTACGTCAGTTTCTATCCCCAGGGCCGGATGGACCTCTATGCCGCCCTGGCGGAGAACAGGGTCCCGGTCACCCCAAAGTGCGTCGAGATCGCGGAGAGTTGCGACCTCTGCGGCCGCTGCGACTACCCGTGCTATTTTGTGACCGAAATGAAGCCATCGGCCGTCATGAAGGCCCTGAAGGAGCATGTGCGGCGTTACCTGGAGAACGGCGGCGAGGTGCCGGCTCCTGAAAAAGACGTCATCCTGGACGGGATGAAAGAGATCGTGGGTGACGACTGGGCGACGGGCGACAGGGCGATTGCCGTTACCTATGCGGATGATCCCTGCCCCGCGGCCGAGTCGCGCCTGCCCGCTTATGTCGTCATGCCGGATTCCACCGCTGAAATTTCGGCGCTGGTCAAATTCCTGAACCGTCATGAAATTCCCCATGCCGTGAGGGGGAACGGATCCAGCGTCATGGGCTTTGTCATGAGCGAGGGCGCCGTGATCGACCTGGGCCGGATGAAGACGATCGACTTCGACGAGAAGAACTGGCTGGTGAAGGTCGGCGCCGGCGTGGCCGCCTTCGACCTGCAAAAGGCGGTTGTCGCGCGCGGTTACCGGGTGAATGTCGCGGAACCTTCGGCGCTGGTGTGCGCCAACATCATGTGCTCGGGGATTTTCTCCACCTTCTCGGCGAGCTACGGCACCGCCGCCGACAATTACGTCGACGCGGAATTCGTCGGGCCCGACGGCGGCGTCTTCTGCCTGAGCGACCCGGCCGCGCCCAACCTCTTCGGCTTCCGCAGGGAGGACGCCCCGCTGCCGGGGATCTGCACGTCGGCCGCCGTCCGCCTGCACGCGGTCACGGCCGACGAAAGCGCCGTGTTCGTCCCCTTCACTTCCCTCGCGGGCGCCCTCGATTTTTCCCGGGAATGCGCCATGCGCCGCATCGGGCTGGCCATCGGCGTCCTGGGCGGCGAATATATCTCGACGTTTCTCTCTCCCACGGCGAAGCTTGCCGCCCAGGTCAGGAACGCCTTCCGCGACAAGCTGAAGATCGCCTTCCTGGTGCTGGTGATCGGGGATGCCCACGCGCTGCGGGCTGTCAGGGAAATGGGTTATCACGGCTTCGACAGCCGCCTGATGCGCATCCTGAACCTCGGTCTCCCTTCGCTCGCCTCGGCCGGCTGGCTGGACCTGATCGGCGAGCTCGAGGAAGAGGAGCCGTTCTCCTACCTGGGGCTGGCCCATTTCGCCGACCTGGCCGAGGCGGCGCTGGCGCCGTCTCCCGCCCAACTGGCGGCGGCTGTCGACCCGGAGCTGCGGCCTTTCTTTGAAACGCTCTACGCCCGGCCGGAAATGACCGACCCGGTGTGGCTGAACATGTTCCGCATCGTCAGCGCGCGCATGGGCCGGGAGAAGCATGTGGTGGCCATGATCATCTATCTGCCGATCGACAACCGCCTGATCGCCGAGATCGACGCCGGGTTCAGGCGCATCGCCGACCGCCACGGGCTGAAGAACGACTTCGGCTTCATCACCCCCCTGGACAACGGCAAGCGCTGCGTGTTTGAATACGACTATTACCTGGACCAGAACGATGAGGATGAAAAGGCCAGGATGCGCCAGGCCATGATGGAAGCCGGAATGATGATCGGGAAATTCGCGGCGGAGACCGGGACGGTGACCTGGATCCGGCATGTGTTCCGCCAGGGCTTCAGCCGCAAGGAGAGCTTTCTTTATCAGGGCGCCGGGGTCAGCGAATGAATCGGGGCGGCGCAACAGCGGGCGGCCCGTACCTGCTGACCGGCGCCACCGGCTTTCTGGGAAGTCATGTCATGGCCGGGCTCCTGAAAAAAGGCGAACGGGTCGTTGTCGTCGGGCGGCGCGCCGGCGGGGAGTCGCTGGCGGAAAGGATCCGCCGGCTGCTGAAGTGGTTCGGGATCGAGCACCTGCAGGAGCGGCTGGAGCTTCATGAAACCGATTTTCGCAAGCCGCGGCTGGGGCTGGGTTCCGATGACTATGAGCTCCTGCGCCGCCGGGGCCTGCCGATCATCCACTGCGCCTCGGATACGCGCTTTGCCGAGAAGAACCGCGAGGCGGTGATGGCGGCCAACGTGGGGAGCCTTGCCGGGATCCTGGATCTCGCCCGCGGCGGCCCGGCACGGTGTTTCCACTTCATCAGCTCCGCCTACGCGGCCGGCAGCGACGGGGCGGAATGCCGCGAGGTCCCGGTGCATGCGCGGAATTTCAACAACGTGTACGAGGAAAGCAAGGCACTGGCCGAGAGCGCGGTTCTTGCGTCCTGCCGGCAGCACGGCATTGCCCACACCATCATCCGTCCGGCGATCGTCTATGGCGACGCGCGCACGGGCCGGTCGCTCAAGTTCAACGCCCTGTATCACCCGGTCAGGTCCCTGCTGCAGCTGCGGGACATCTACCTGGCTGACCTCGGGAAGAACCGGGGGAAAAAGTCGGCCGCATGCGGTGTCCGCCTGCTCGAGGACGGCAGGCTGCACCTGCCGCTCAGGATATGCATCCCCAACGAGGGAAAGATCAACCTGGTGCCGGTGGATTATTTCACCGCCGCGACCCTCGCCATACTGGATCAAGCGGAAAACGGCGCCATCTATCATGTCGCCAGCCGCCGCCCTGCCGCCATGGCCCAGTTGACCGCGTTCTCGGCGCGGTTCCTGGGGCTCAGCGGCATCGAGGTGATCCTTGGCTCCGCGCCCGCTGCGGAGACGAGGAACCCTCCCGAGGAGCTCTTTGATTATTTCATCAGGCCCTACCGCCCGTACATCTCAGACCGACGGGTCTTCCTGAGGGAGAATACGGACCGGGCCACGGGCGCCATGGATCCGCCCGATTTCGATTACGACGTTTTCCGGCGCTGCATGGAGTACGCCGTCGCGGCCGACTGGGGAAGAAAGCTCTTTTCAATTCCCGGAGGGCAGGGGAAGGAAGAGGGGAAGAGAGGGAAAGGGGTAAAGAAAGGCAAAAGGAAAAAGTAAAAGGGAAAAAGTAAGAAAAAGCACTCGGCGTAGGGCGTAGGGCGTAGGGGAAGAAGTGACATTTGGGGACGGAGTGACATTTGGGGACGGTGCTTGACTTTGTGACTCTGAGATTTAGTTAAGGGAACCTCCGGGGTCGCGTCTCAAAGACGAAGGATCTTCCTTGGCGCCTGACTTCTTAATGACCCCCTTTATTAGCTTGGCCCTGAGGAGATATGAACAAGGTCAATGATCGACCTGATAATTCAAGACCTGACCCCGAATCGGTACTCCATTCTGGTTTTCCTGAACTAGGGCCGCTTCGCTCCGAAGGCGATGAGGTCCGCCGTGGTCTGGGTGGCGGGATCGAAGGTGATGGTGCGGCGGAAAGCGGCGCTCGCGAAAAGGGGAATGTACAGCAGGATGGTGACCGCGAAGCTGACCGAGATCAGGATGCGGATGGGGATAAACTCGGCCAGCACGCCGCCCATAACCATGGCCAGGGGCATGAGGCCCGTGCTGACGCTGCCCAGGATACCGAACACCTTGCCGCGCATCTCCTGGGGCACGGTGAACTGGATGACACTGGCCATAAAGGTGTTGAGCAGCGCCGAAGCCACGCCGCCAACAAAGGCCAGCAGCGCCATGAGCGGGAAGTAAAGGAAAAGGGGAAACAGGATCATGTTGAACGAGGAGATGAAGCCGCAGGCCGCGAAGAGCCGGAAGCGTCTGGATGGCCGAATGGGCACGAGCGAGGAAAAGAGCAGGCCGGCCAGGAGACCGCCGGTGAAGCAGGCCATCACCAGGCCGTACAGCGCGGGTCCCAGGTGGCGCTGGCGCTCGAAGAGCGGCAGGATCAGCATGATGCCCATGGAAGCGAAGAAATTCATGATGGCGGCAAACGCCAGCAGGTGGCGCAGGCCGATGAAACGCCAGACGAAGGCGAAGCCCTCCTTCATGTCGGAAAAGAAATGGGAGCGCTCCTTCTTGGCTTCGATCTTGGGGATCTTCACGAAGGGGATGGCCAGGGCTGAGAAGAGGTAGGAGAGGCCGTTGAAGAGGAACATGACCGGAGCACCAAGGACTTTGAAAAGGATGCCGCCGGCCGAGTTTCCCGCCAATCCCGACAGCGTGTAGATCATATGAAAGACTGAATTGGCCTGCACAAGCTTGTCGCGCCGGACGATGTCGGGAAGGGAACTGGCCACTGCCGGATTGAAGAATGCGCCTCCCAGGCCGATCACGATGGCGGCCGAAAATATCATCCAGACCTGGATGAATTCCAGCAGTGCGGCCACTCCGACCAGGGCCACGGCCAGGCCGCGGACCGTATCCGTGAGGATCAGCAGGCGCTTGCGGTCGCAGCGGTCGACCAGCACGCCGGCGAAGGGGGAAGCCAGCACCCGCGGCAGGGAGGCGGCCGCCAGCAGGGCGCCCATGAGGGCCGTGGAGCCTGTTTTGGCCAGGATCCAGAAACCCAGGGCTATGGAATAGATGACATCGCCCAGGGCCGAGACCAGCTGGCCCTGCCACAGGATGAAAAAATCGCGGTTCCAGAGCTTTCCCCCGGCCGATATCTTGTTGGCAGGATCAGTTGTTGTATTCATTCTGAATGGCAACCTCGCCGGGGGCCTTCAGGGTGTCACTGACTCCAACGCTGGGAGTCGTTTATTTCCTAATTAACGGCTCTCGGGAATGATGATGTCCACCGTCTCGAAGCCCAGCAGGCGGAAGAACTTCTCCAGCATCTCCCGCCCCTGCTCGGCGCTGTTCCTGAGGATGCCCTTGCGCAGGGCGTTGCGCTCGAAGATGCGCCGGGCGTCCTCGTGGTACTTCTTGCTCTCCTCGAAGGTGATCACACCCTTCTCGATGAAGGTCTCGAAGCCGCTGGGGTTGATGATCACCTCCAGGACGCGCGCCGGCGGCAGCTTGACCACGATCGCCCGCTCGCGGCGGATGATCGAGCTCTCGCTCAGGGCCGACAGGTCGAAGCCGGCGATCACCTCGCCCTTGGCGATGAAGATCAGCCGCTTGTCCTGGTTGAAGACCGGCGTGCGGATGGGGCCGGTGTCGTAGACGTATTCGTCGTAAAAGGTCTGGGTGAACATCTGGGCGATGTTCTTGACCTGCTGGATGATCACCGGCGTCTCCTCGATCGTGAGCGGGCCGCTGCGGAACAGCGAGGGCAGCGAAGGCAGCAGGCCGAGCCTGGCCAGCGGGGTGTACAGCAGCAGGGTGATCGCCAGCAGGGCGGCGATGTTGAACGCCAGGGCGAGCTTTTTCATTTCCGCCCTCCCGGGCCGCGGAACTCGACGCGCACGCTGGCGAAGCCCATGCGGGAGAGCCACGACTCGACCAGGATGCGGGCGTTGCGCGCGGCGCGCTCGAGGATGTCCATCGTCGCCACCTTGGCGCGGATGTCCTTCTCGCCCAGGCTGAGCAGGGCGTCCTTCTCCTGGTTGGAGAAATCGCTGCGCAGGACTCCCGATTCGTTGAAGATCTCGTGCATGTGCTCGGGCTTCATGTTGAACAGGAGGATCCTGGGCCGCGGCAGGGTTATGGTCACCGCCTTGTAGCCCTCGCGGCGGATATCGCCGTCGCTGAGCTCGTTCAGGTCGATGCCGGCCTTGACGATGGCGGCCGTCTCGAAAAGGATCTTGCGGTCGCCGTACCAGGCGACGTCCTTGTGGGCGATGATCTTGGTCACGCTGTACTCGACGGTGGCCAGCTCGGCCAGGTCCTTGAGCGTGCGGGCGTTCAGCGGCGGCGGGACCTTTTTCCGCGGCACCGCGACGTTGACCGCCAGCAGCGCCAGGATCACGGCGCCCAGGATGAGCAGCCGCTTCCTGGCGCGGGATTTTTTATTCGGATCCAGGTTCATCGCTTCTTCTCCCGGGCGCGGCGGGGACCGCGCAGAGCCATTATAGCAACCTGGAAAAAATATGCAAATCGCGGTCCGGGCCCCGGCTCCCTGCCCGCAGCGTTCGTTCCCCGCCGGCCATGATTTTGCGATGCGGACGACTTGTGCTATAATCCCGGCAATGTTTTGCATCGCGGCACTTGCCGGCCTGCACCGCCATTTCCGTCATGGGCGCCCCACGCCCATAAAAAACTAAACCACCCTCCCATCCATTTTTTCAATTTTCACAGGAGGACTCCCATCATGAGGTTCACGGGTTTAGTTTCGGAAAATGCGGTTGGGCGGCGAGGTGCCTCGTGCCCGGCCTGAAGATCATCATTCCCAAGGGCCGGCTGCACGGCCGGGTCGTCGCCCTGCTCAACGACTGCGGCTTCGGCGTCGACAGCGACGAGCGCAGCTACATTCCCCGCGTCGCGGACCGCGGGATCGAGGCCAAGCTGCTCAAGCCGCAGAACGTGCCGCGGCTGATCGAGCTGGGGTCGCACGACGCCGGCTTCTGCGGCCGCGACTGGGTCGAGGAGACGGGCGCCGACGTGGTCGAGGTCATGGACCTGGGGTTCGACCCGGTCACGATCGTGGCCGCGGCCGCCCGCGCTTTCAGCGGGCCGAAGCGCCGCGGCCCGGTCGTCGCCGCCTCCGAGTACGAGCGGCTGGCCCGGCGCTTTCTCGAGCGCCGCTACCGCCGGTACATCTTCATCCGCACCTACGGCGCCACCGAGGTCTTCCCGCCCGACGACGCCGACGTCATCGTCGACAACATGGCCAGCGGCCGCACCCTGCAGGAGCACGGCCTGAAGGTCATCGCCACGCTGCTGGAGTCGTCGACGCGCTTCATCGCCAACCGCAAGGCGCTGCGCGACCCCGGCAAGCGCGAAAAGATCGGCCAGATGAAGACGCTGTTCCGGGCCGTGCTCGATGCCCGCGAGCGGGTGATGCTGGAAATGAACGTCGCCGAAAGCAAGCTGGCCGAGGTCGTCCGCGTGCTGCCCTGCATGCGCGCGCCCACGGTTTCGCCGCTGTTCGGCGGCAAGGGCTACGCGGTCAAGACCGCGGTCAGGAAGCTGGAGGCGGCCGGGCTGATCACCCGGCTGAAAAAGATGGGGGCCCGCGACATCCTGGAAACCGAATTCCGCAAGGTGGTGGTGTGACATGGCCGCGCGAAGATTCCTCGCCGCGGTCGTTCCCTACGCCAAGGCCGGCGGGTCGCGGCAGGGGTCCGTCCGCCTCGACCTCAACGAGAACCGCTTTCCGCCCGCGCCCGGGGTCGTGCGGGCGCTGCGCCGGCTCGCCGCCGGCGCCCTGGCCATGTATCCCGAGAGCGAGCCCTTGCGGCGCGAGCTGGCGAAATTCCACGGCCTGGCAGCGGAGAACGTCCTGCTGGCCGCCGGCGGCGACCAGGCCATCCGCTGGGTCTTTGAAGCCCTGCTCGATCCCGGCGCCACGGTCGCCTGGGCCGCGCCCACCTTCAGCATCTATCCGCTGGCCGCCCGCCTGCGCCAGGCCCGCATCCGGGCCGTTCCCTTCGCGGAAGATTTCCCATTCCCCCTTCCCGGGATCCTCGCCGTTCTGGCGGCGAAACCCGCCCTGCTGGTGCTGGTCAGCCCCAACAACCCGACCGGCACCGTGATCGCCGACGCCGAGCTGCGGCAGGTCCTGGCCCGGGCCGGGGGAACGCCAATCCTGCTCGACGAGGCCTACGGGTTTTTCTCCGGGCGGGACCACGCCGCCTGGATCAGGGAGTTCCCCAACCTGGTCATCCTGAACTCGTTTTCCAAGTCGTTCGCCCTGGCCGGCCTGCGCCTCGGCTACCTGCTGGGCGCGGGCGGCCTGCTCGGGGAAATTGAAAAAGTCGCCCCGTCGTTCCCCCTGTCCGCCGCGGCCATCCAGGCGGGGCTGGCGGCGCTTTCCGCTGTCGGGCATGCCCGGCAACAGGCCCGCCGCATGCGGCGGCAGAAGAAGTCACTGATCAAGGCACTGGAGGAACTGGGTGTTCCCAGCCGCGACACGGAGGCCAATTTCCTGCTGGCCCGTTTTGACGATGCCGGGGCGGTATGGGAAAAGCTGCGCCAAAGGGGCGTCCTGGTCAAACGCCTGGCCCGGGAGCCGCAGCTGGACGATCGCCTGCGCATTACCGTCGGCACCCGCAGCGACCATCTCCGCCTGCTCGCGGCGCTGGCGGAGATTCTTCCCCCCCAGGCGCTCCTTCTCGACATGGACGGGGTGCTGGTCGATTCGCGCCTCTCCTGCGACGAGACGATCCTGCGCACGGTCAGGCATTTCTGCGGTGGCCGCCCGCGGCTGCGCCGGTTGCGGGACTTGCGAATGGCGGCCGGGTACAACAACGACTGGCGGGCCGCCGCGGCGCTGATCCGCGGGAACGGCTGCCGGGTGAGTTTGGCCCGAATCAAGGCGCGTTTCCAGGAGATCTATCTGGGCGGTGGCGGCGGGGACGGCCTGCGCTGCCGCGAGAAGTGGCTGGCGCCGCCGGCGCTGCTGGCCAGGCTGCGCCGGCGCTTCCGCCTGGGGATCGTCACCGGCCGTCCCCGCGCCGAGGCCTTGTGGACCCTGGAGCGCTCCGGCTGCGCCCGCTGTTTCGACGTGCTGGTCGCAGCCGAGGATACGGGAAGCCGGCCGAAGCCGCATCCCCGCGGCCTGCGCCTGGCCCTGGCCGGGCTGGGAGCGCGCCGCGCCCTCTATGTCGGCGACCAGGTCGACGACATGCTGGCGGCCCGGGCGGCGGGCGTCGGCGCCGTGGCCGTCGTCCCGGCGTCGCTCCCGGCCGGCTCGCGCCGGCGGCGGGAGCTGCGCCGCGCCGGCGCCGGAAAATTCATCAGTGACATCAACGAGATCGAGGAGGTGTTTCATGAGAAAGGGATTCGTTGAACGGAAGACCCGGGAGACTGCGATCGCCCTGGGCATCGACCTCGACGGCCGCGGCCGCTTCCAGGGGAGCTGCCCGATCGCTTTCCTCGGCCACATGCTCGAGGCTTTCTGCTGCCACGGCCTCTTCGACATCGACCTGCGCGCCGCCGGCGACGCGGACGTCGATCCCCACCACCTGGTCGAGGACTGCGGCCTGGTGCTGGGGCAGGCCTTCAGCCGGGCGCTGGGCGACCGCTCGGGGATCGCCCGCGCCGCTTCTTTCCTCATGCCCATGGACGAGGCGCTGGCCGAGGTCGCCGTCGACCTGAGCGGCCGCCCGTTCTTCGTGTTCCGCGGCCGGCTGGGCGGCGCCGCGCTGGGAAACTTCGCCCCGACGCTGGCCGTCGACTTTCTCGTCGCCCTGAGCCGGGGGCTGGAGGCGACGCTCCATGCCGCGGTGCGACGCGGCCGCAGCGACCACCACAAGCTCGAAGCCCTGTTCAAGGCGCTGGCCAGGGCGCTGGCGGCCGCCAGCCGCGTCGAGCCGCGCCGGGAAGGAGAGATCCCTTCGAGCAAGGGGGCCCTGTGATCGGCGTCATCGACTACGGCGCCGGCAACCTGCACTCGGTGCGCAAGGCGCTCGATTACCTGGGCCTGGCCAACTCGGTCATCCGCGCTGCCGGCGAAACGGCCGCCTGTGACAGGCTGCTTCTGCCGGGGGTCGGCCATTTCGCCAGCGCCATGGAGCGCCTGCAGGCTTCGGCCATGGCGCCGGTATTGCAGGAATGGCTGGCCGCGGATCGGCCTTTCTTGGGCATCTGCCTGGGCATGCAGCTGCTGTTCAGCGCCAGTGCCGAGGCGCCCGGCGTCAAAGGTTTCGGTTTTTTCGCCGGCCATGCCCGTCCATACGCCTGCCGGCCACGCTTGCAGATCGGCTGGAACCTGGTCCATGCGGCCAGGCCTTCGGCAATCTGGCCCAACACGGCCAGCGAGTATCATTATTATGTCAATGGCTATCATGCCGTGCCGGCCGATCGAAACATCGTGGCCGCTGTCAGCGACTATGGCGGCGAATTCGCCGCGGCGGTGCAATGCGGCAGGGTCTGGGGCGTCCAGTTCCACCCGGAAAAGAGCGCCGCTTGCGGACTGGACCTGTTGCGGCGCTGGGGGGCATCATGATCGCCATCCGCATCATTCCCTGCCTGGATGTCGACTGCGGCCGGGTCGTCAAAGGGGTCGCCTTCAAGGACCTCCGCGAGGTCGGCGACCCGGTGAAAATGGCCCGGTGCTACTATCAACAGGGCGCCGACGAGCTGGCTCTTCTCGACATCGGCGCCACGTTCCGCAGCCGGGAGACCATGGTCGATATCGTCGAGCGCGTTTCGCGGGAGATCTTCATCCCCCTGACCGTGGGCGGCGGCCTGCGCACCGTCGAGGACATTCAGCGCCTGCTGCGGGCCGGGGCCGACAAGGTTTCCCTGGGCAGCGCCGCCCTGGCCGATCCGCAGCTGCTGGCCCGCGCCGCGGCCCGCTTCGGCTCGCAATGCGTCGTCCTCTCCATCGATGCCGGCCTGGACAACGGCGCCTGGCGGGTTTACAGCCACGGCGGCCGCCGCGAGACCGGGTGGGACGCGGTCGCCTGGGCGCGCCGCGGCGAGGAGCTGGGGGCGGGCGAGATCCTGCTCAATTCGATCGACCGCGACGGAAGCGGCCAAGGCTACGACCTGGATCTCCTGCGCGGGGTCTCGGCCGCGGTCGCCATCCCGGTCATCGCTTCGGGCGGCGCCGGCAGCCTGGAGCAGCTGGCGCCCGCCGTTCTCCAGGGCGGCGCCCATGCCATCCTGCTGGCTTCGCTGCTGCACGACGGAAAACAAACGGTACCCGAAATCAAGACGTTCCTGCGCGAACAAGGAGTGATTTGCCGATGATCATCGCATCCATTGACCTGCAAAAAGGAAAAGCCGTGCAATTGCGCAACGGCCGGAAAAAAGTACTGCAAAAGGACGACCCGCCGGCGCTGGCCGCGGAGTTCGACCGCTGCGGCGACGTGGCGCTCATCGACCTCGATGCCGCGCTCGGGCGGGGCAATAACGAAGCCCTGATGCGGCGGATCCTGCCCCTGGCCCGCTGCCGGGTCGGCGGCGGCATCCGCAGCGTGGAAAAGGCGAAGGAATGGCTGGACAAGGGCGCGGCCAAGGTCATCATCGGCTCGGCCGCTTTCAGCCGGGGCGGGATCGACCGGCCTTTCCTGGAGGAATTGCTGCAAGCCGTCGATCCGCGCAGGGTGATCATCGCCGTCGACGCCGACCAGGGAGAGGTGGTCAGCCACGGCTGGCGGCATGGCACCGGCCTGTCCGTCGTCGAAGCGGTCAGGAAACTGGCTCCCTATTGCGGCGAGTTCCTGTATACCTGCGTCGAGCGGGAGGGGACCCTGCAGGGCATCGATGTCGGGCAGGTGGCCCGGCTCAGGGGTTTGACCGGTCACCGCCTGACCGTCGCCGGCGGCGTGGCCAGCCCGGAGGAGGTGGAGAACCTTTCGCGGCTGGAAGTGGACATCCAGCTGGGCATGGCCCTGTACTCCGGGCGCATGACCCTGGCCGCCGCGTTCATCGCCGCCCTCGACTGGCGCCGGGAGCTGCTGCCGACCGTCGTCCGGGACGAGGCGGGCCGCGTCCTGATGCTGGCCTACAGCAGCCGCGAGTCATTGGACCGCACCTTCAAGGAGGGGCGCATGAGTTATTTTTCGCGTTCGCGTCAATGCCTGTGGCGCAAGGGCGATACGTCGGGGAACAGCCAGGAGCTGCTGCGCCTGCGCGCCGATTGCGACGCCGACGCCTTGCTGGCCACGGTGCGGCCTCAGGGCCCGGCCTGCCACACGGGAGAATATTCCTGCTTCGGCGACGACCGCTTCTCCTGGCACGACCTGTTCGCCGTGGTCAGCGAGCGGCTGCAAAAAAACGGGCCCGGTTCGTACACCCGCTCCCTGACCAAAACCAAAGTGCGCCAGAAGCTGCTGGAAGAGGCGGCGGAGGTGATCCTGGCCGGGAAGCGGAGCGAGCTGGTCTGGGAGGCGGCCGACCTCCTCTATTTCATGACGGTCCTGCTGGCCAGGGAGAAGATCGGCCTGGAGCCGGTCATGCGGGAACTGAAGCGGCGGAGGCAAAAATGAAGATCATCCCCTTGGAGCGTTATCGCCCGAGAGCGCAGGCAGGGGACCTTGAACAAGCGCGGCGAACGGTGCGGGAGATCATCGCCGCCGTGCAAGGGCATGGCGACGCGGCGCTGCGGAAATTCAGCCGCCGCTACGATCGCGTCGTGCCGCGAGGTTTCAGGGTGGAGGCCGATGAGATCGCGGCGGCCCTGGAAGGCTGTCCCGGAGATCTGCGCCGGGCGATGATCCTGGCGGCGGACAACCTGCGGCGCTTCGCCCGCCGGCAAATGAGGTTGTACCGTGATTTCTCACTGCGGATCGACAGCGGGGTGACGGCCGGGCAGCGGGTGCTGCCCATCGAAAGGATCGGGGTGTATGTCCCGGGCGGCCGCTTCCCCCTGTTCTCCTCGCTGCTCATGGCAGCGGTCCCGGCCCGGGTCGCCGGAGTGAAGGAAATGGCGGTCTTCTCTCCGCCCGGAGCCGATGGCCGGGTGGCGTCACCGGTGTTGGCCGCCGCCGGCCTGCTGGGGCTCGGGGAGGTCTACGCCCTGGGCGGGGCGCAGGCGGTCGCCGCCATGGCTTTCGGCAGCGAAAGCGTTCGGGCGGTGGACAAGATCGTCGGCCCGGGGAATGTATACGTCAACCTGGCCAAGCTGGCCGTGTTCGGCAAGGTAGGCATCGACCTGCCCGCCGGCCCCAGCGAGATCGTCATCCTGGCCGACGACTCGGCCCGGCCCGATATCATTGCCGCCGACCTGCTGGCCCAGGCCGAGCACGATCCGTTGGCCGTAGCCCTGCTGGTCACCCCGTCGCCCCGCCTGGCCGCGGACGTGCAGAATGAAGTGAAAAAGCAGCTTCGCCGGCTGCCGATGGCCAGCCCGGCACGGCGGAGCATCAGGGGGCAGGGCGTCATTGTGCTGGCCGCTTCCCTGGCGCCGGCGATCGCTTTCATCAACGAGCGCGCCCCCGAGCACCTTGAACTGCAGGTGAAGCAGGCTCGGCGCCTGGCCAGGCGCTTCACGGCATTCGGCTCGCTGTTCATCGGGCCCGGTTCGGCCGAAGCGCTCGGCGACTACAGCAGCGGCTTGAACCACATCCTGCCCACGGCCGGCGCCGCCCGCTTCAGCGGCGGCCTCTCGGTCCGCGACTTCCTGCGCCTGTCGACCACGCTGCAGGTCAGTGCCGCGGGCCTGCGCCGCATCGGTCCGGCCGCCAGGCGCATGGCCGAGGCCGAGAACCTGTCCGCCCACGCCCGCTCGCTGGACAAGCGCCTTCATCCCTTTGGCTTCAGGCCTCCGGATTCCGGCGGGATTCTACGGCTTTGAGGTTAGGTCCCGATATCAGATGGCGGATCGCAGGCAGCCGTTCACCAGGGAGACGACGACGGCCGCATCCCTTGCCGCCAGCAGCGCCGCGCGGAACTCCTCGTGCATCAGCCGCCGCGACAGGCGGGCGATGAGGCGCAGGTGCTCCTCGCCCCGGGCGGCGGCGGGGATGGCGATCAGCAGGACGCCCTGCACCGGCGGCGAGCCCTTGCCGCTCCAATGCATGGGGCGCGCAGGGCGCAGGAAGGCGACGGAGGCGGAGCGCACCGTGTCCGATTTGCCATGGGGCAGGGCAAAGCCCAAGCCGAGGTCGGTGGCGTAGGTCTCCTCGCGCTTCCAGACGGCCTCCTCCAGCAGCGCCGAGTCGCCCACCCGCCCCTCCAGCTCCAGCATGTCGCACAATTCCTTGATGGCCTCGGACGGAGTGCGGCTCTTCGATCCCAGGCGGACCAGCTCCGCGGCAACGACCCCGGCGTCGCCGCCGCGGCCGTTGAACTCCCGCAGCAGCGCGCGCGCCGCGCCGGCGTCCTCCGCCCGCAGCGCGCGGCGCAGCAGGGCGCGGCACTCGTTGCTGTCGAGCTGCGCCAGCCGCTCCCGGGCAGCCGGGACCAGCGCCGGCGCCATGCTCAGCTCGTCGAAGCCGATGCCGGCCAGCAGCGGCAGGAGTTCGCTGTCCCCCGCCATCTCGCCGCAGATGCCCAGCCAGCGCTTCGCCTGGCGGGCCTGCGTCGCCGCCTGCTGCAGCAGACGCAGGAAGGCCGGGTGCAGCGGGTCGTAAAGGCCGGCCAAAGCGGCGTTGCCGCGGTCGACGGCCATCGTGTACTGCAGCAGGTCGTTGCTGCCGATGCTGAAGAAGCCGGCTTCGCGCGCCAGGCCGTCGAGGGCCAGCGCCGCCGCCGGCGTCTCGACCATGATGCCCAGCTCGATGTGCCCGGGGACGGCTGCCTTGCGGGCGCTCAGCTCGGAAACCGCCTCGGACAGCAGGCGGCGCGCCAGGCGTACCTCCTCCACGGTGGTGACCATGGGCACCATGACCCGCAGGCGGCCGCTGAGCGCGGTCGCCCGCAGCAGGGCGCGCAGCTGGCAGCGGATCAGGTCCGCGTGCCCGCTGTAAAAGCGGACGGCGCGGCAGCCGAGGAAGGGATTCTCCTCGCGCGGCAGCCCCAGGTAGGGGAGGGGCTTGTCGCCGCCGATGTCGAGGGTGCGGAAGATGATGCGCCGGTCCCCGGCCGATTGCGCCGCCTGGAAATACGCGGCATACTGCTCCTCCTCGCCCGGGGGCGCCGCGCGGTCGAGGAAGAGGAACTCGCTGCGGAAGAGCCCGACGCCCTCGGCGCCGCTGCGCCAGGCAATGTCCAGTTCGGCGGGACCGGCGATGTTGGCCGCGATCTCGACGCGGACCTTGTCGCGGGTCGCGGCCGGCCGTTGGTTCCGGCGGGCCAGCCGCTGCCGCCGTTTTCCGGCGCTCTCCTCTTCGAGGCGGTAGTAGCGCTTCAGCTCCGTGCCGGGGGAGACGATCGCCAGGCCGCGCCGGCCGTCGACGATCACCTCGGCGCCGTCGGGGATGCGCGCCAGCGTTGTTGGCGGCAGGGCGACGGCGGGGATGGCCAGCGAGCGCGCCAGGATGGCGGTATGCGAGGTGAAGCCGACCCGGCCGAGGAGCAGGCCGCGCAAACGGCTGCGGTCGCAGGCAAGGAGCTCGGCCGGCGATAGGGAGGATGCGGCGACCACGAGCGGGCCGCGGCCGCCGGGGGCGGCATTCCTTCTTGCCGGACCGTACAGCCTGTCGGCCAGTTGCGCGGCGATATCGTCCAGGTCGCCGGCCCGCTCCCGCAGGTAGGCGCTGGCGGAGGCGCGCAGGACAATGGCGTAGCGGGCGGCCGTTTTTTCGATGGCGGCGCCGGCCGGCATTTTCCCGCGGGAGATCAGGGAGGCGATTTCTCCCCGGAAGCCTGGGTCGGAGAGGATGGCCAGCTGGGCCTTGAGGATGGCGGCCCCCTCTTTTCCCGCGCTCCGCTCCGCCAGCTTGCCGAGGGCGGCCTCGACTTGCCGGCAGGCATTCTCGAACAGGCGCCGCTCGGCGCGGGAGTCGCTTTTCCCGGCGGCGAAGCGCTTCGGCAGGGAGCGCCTCCCGCCCAGGCGCAGCGCCCGGCCACGGCCGCTGCCGAGTGAAAATGAGAGGCCGCGCAGGCAGCGGCCACCCAAGGCGGGGAAAACCGGGGGAAGCACTGCCGCTGCGCCGGGCGGAGCGGTCACGGGCAGCGGCGGTGCTCCGTCATCGGCATGGGGCAGCCCGTGCTTCACGAAATGCCGCAGGGCGGCGGCGGCCTCCTTTTCCTGCCGGCCGCTGATCGTCAGGAGGCAGGGGTCGTTGTGGAGGGTGGCGCTGGCCACCAGCTCCAGCACGCTGGCCGCGTTGGCGCTTCTGCGCCTGCGCCGGTTGCGCAGGACGACGACGGCGTCGAAAGGGCGGCAGGCGTCGCGCAGGAGGCTGGCCGGCCGGGCGTGCAGGCCGTTGGCCAGGGGAAAGGCGAAGTCGATCTCGGTCAAGGGCGTCCCTTATTTCTCCAGGCGGCCGAAGAGGGCCTCAGGGTGCTTGATCGCCTCCTGGACGCTCGTCTCGACGATCCTCATGCCGGCGAAGCGCTCGCCATCCTGCACGGCGATGTCGGCAGCGAAAATGACGGCATCGGCGCTGCGGATGTCGGCGGCTGCGAGGCGGTTTTCTATGCCCATGGAACCCTGGGTCTCCACGCGAATGTCATGGCCGAGCTTGCGCGCGGTCTTTTCCAGCTGCTCGGCCGCCATGTAGGTGTGGGCGATGCCGGTCGGGCAGGCGGTCACGGCGACGATCTTCATTAATCCTCCCTTGTCCCCTGGTCCCTGGCCCCGACAACCTGGCGCAGGGCGTTGGCCAGCAGCGCCACCAGCAGCGTGCCGGCGACGATGGCCGCGATGTAAGCCAGGCGGTTGTCCACCACCGGCAGCACGATGGGGCCGCCGTGGGGGGCGTGGCCGCCGACGCCGCCCAGCATGGCGATCACCGCGGCCAGCATCGAGCCCAGCATGATGGTGGGGATCACGCGCAGCGGCTCGGCGGCGGCAAAGGGGATGGCGCCCTCGGTGATGCCGATCATACCCATGGCCAGGCTGGCGTAGCCCGCCTCGCGCTCCTGCTGCGTCCAGAGCCTCCGGCCCAGCAGCGTGGCCAGCCCCATGCCCAGCGGCGGCACGCAGATGGCGGCGGCGCAGGCGCCCATGGGGGCGAAGTTGCCCTCCTTGATCATGGCGGCGCTGAAGAAGAAGGCGACCTTGTTCACCGGGCCGCCCATGTCGAAGGCGATCATGGCGCCCAGTACCGCCGCCAGCACCACGCGGTTGCCCGTGCCCATCACCTGCAGCCAGGCCGACATCGAGGCCATCAGGTCGCGGATCGGCACGCCGAGGAACTGGAACATGACAAAGCCCACGACCAGCGAGGCGACGACCGGGATGACCAGGATGGGCATCACCGGGCGGAAGTAGATGGGCACCTTCACCTTCTTGATCAGCATCACCACCAGTCCGGCCAGAAGTCCGGCCGCCAGCCCGCCCAGGAAGCCGGCGCCGATCTGGTGGGCGATGGCGCCGCCAACGAACCCCGGCACCAGCCCCGGGCGGTCGGCCATGCCGAAGGCGATGTAGCCGGCCAGCACCGGCACCAGCAGCGAGAAGGCGGTGCTGCCGATATCCATCAGCATCTTCAGGAAGGGCGAGTTGGAGAAGTCGGGCCCCTCGGGACCCATGGGGGCGAAGGCGATGGCCACGGCAATGAGGATGCCGCCGCAGGCGACGAAAGGGATGGCGTAGGAGACGCCGGAGAGCAGGTACTGCCGGACCTTGAAGAGGTGCTTGTTCATCGTTCCTCTTTCATCTCTTGGCGAACGTGACCTTGACCGTCTTGATTTCAAAGGGGCGGAAAGACAACTCCAGGCGGTCGTCCTTCAGATTCAGATCGCCCTTCTCTTTTTCCAGCAGGTCGGTTGCCGCTGCCCGCTCGGGTTTGCGGAAGAACGTCATCGTCGCGTTCTCCGCCTTGCCGTTGGCTTCATAGAGGCGGAATATCAGCCCTTCGCCGTCCTCGGCCAGCTTGACGGCATCGATGATCACGCCGGAGCCGTCGACGCCGAAAAAGCCCTTCGCGCGGGGCAGGATTCCCACCTGGTTCACCGGGAGCATGCGAACCACGAAGGGCTGGTTCAGCTCCTGGCCGCGGCGCACCACCTGCGCGTCGCTCCATGAACCGGCATGGGGATAGAGCGAATAAGTGAACTCGTGCCGGCCGCGGTCGGCGGTTGGGTCGGGCCAGGTGGGCGAGCGCAGCAGCGAAAGCTTCATGACGCTGCCGTGGATGTCGTGGCCGTACTTGGAGTCGTTGAGCAGGGCGATGCCGCCCTTCTCGTCGGATAGGTCGGCCCAGCGCAGCGCCGGCACCTCGTAGCGCGCCTTCTCCCACAGCGTCTCGAAGCGCGTGGTGCGGCCGATGGCGGCGAAGGGGATCTCGTAAAACGCCTGGTCGGCTTCGACGGCGACCGGAAAGCAGGCCTTGAGCGACAGGTGGTCCTCCCACCAGTCGGCCTCGGTGCGGATGTCGATGCGGTCGAGCCCCTGGTATAATGTGATATATTGCGTGAAGAAGGAGGATGGGAAGTTCTCGGTCGGGTACTCGCGATCCTTGGAGAATCCCAGGAAGCTCTTGTCGACGCGGTAGACGGTCTGCACCGGACCGTCGGAGACGAGCTCCACCTTGTCGGCCTGGTTCAATTCCCAGCCGCGGCCGGTATAGCCGATGTTCCAGGCATCCCAGTCCTCGGGCCGGTCCTCGTAGACCCACAGCTTGTTGGCCTCCTGACCCGGCGCCACGAACTCGCGGCCCAGGCGCTTGGCGAAGATGCTCTTCAGGTTGCCGCTGGCCGGATCGATCACGACGCGCAAAACCTCGTTCTCCATCATGCCGTCCGCCCCGGGGGCGGTCCCCTCGCCGGCGCGGCTTGCCCCGCCTTTCCCGGCGACGATGGAAAACACCCGATAGCCCAGGGGCGGGATTTTGCGGGCCAGGAAGGATATCTCGGCCTTGCCGTCGTCTCCGGTCAATCCCGCCTCGCAGGGAACCTCGACTCCCGCGTCGTCGAAAAGCCGCAGGGAGAAGCCCGGGGGGACGGGGTGGCGCAGGCTCACCACGTCATCGCGCTCCCAGGAGAGGGGATTGAACACGAGCAGCGGCGTGCCGCTCGCCTTCGTCGTGTCGATCATGGATCCGATCCGCTCCAGGGTCCTGTCCTCCAGGGCGCGCAACTCCCTTTGCACTCTCTTGTAGGTGGCCAGGGCGTCGTGGTAGACCGGGGTGATGCTCGAGCCGGGGAGAATGTCGTGGAACTGCATCGTGAGGGCGCTCTTCCAGCACTGTTCCAGCTCGGCGGCAGGATATTGGAAGCGGTCCCTGAGCAGGAGTGCGACGGCGGCGAGCTTCTCGGTCGTGGCCAGCATGGCCTCGGTGCGGCGGTTGTTCTTCTTGATTGCGCCCTGAGTCGTGAAAGTTCCTTGATGGTATTCGAGGTACAATTCATCCTTCCACAGCGGCAGGTCCAGCTTCTCCTTGCGCTTCTGCTGCAGGAAGGGGCTGGGCGTGGTGTGGACGAATTTCGGCGCCAGCGCCAGCTGGCCGTAGCCGCGCACGCGGTCCAGGATCTCGCGGTTGGGGCCGCCGCCGTGGTCGCCCAGGCCGTAGAGGATCAGGCTCTCCTTCAAGCCCGTGGTGGCCTCGTACTTGGAGACGCCGTTGGCCACTTCCGTCAGCTGCAGCCGGCTGGCGTAGCTCAGCGGCGGCATGTAGGTGAGGATGGTCGAGCCGTCGACCCCCTGCCAGTTGAACAGGAAATGGGGAAAGACGGTGGTGTCGTTCCACCACAGCTTCTGGGTGATGAAGGTGTCGATGCCGCCCAGCTTGTAGAGCTGGGGCATGTTCCAGTTGTAGCCGAACGAGTCGGGGTTCCAGCCGATGCGCACGTCGACGCCGAATTTTTTCTGGAAGTACTTCTTGCCGTAGAGGATCTGCCGCGCCCAGCTCTCGCCGGCGATCAGGTTGCAGTCGGGCTCGACCCACATGCCGCCGACGATCTCCCAGCGGCCGCTCTTCACTTTTTCCTTGATGGCCGCGAACAGGTCGGGGTGCTTCTTCTCGATCCAGTCGTAGGTGACGGCCTGGCTCTGGGCGTAGGTCAGCTCGGGATACTCGCCCATATTTTTTATGACGGTCTCGTAGGTGTTCCTGGTCAGGGCCATGGTCTCGGCCATGCGCCACAGCCAGGCGATGTCGATGTGGGCGTTGCCCACCAGGTTGATCCTGAACTCCCTGAGGTAGCTCGCTACGGATGCGGCCAGGCGCAGCGAACGCTTCAGCGACGCTTGCACTTTCGGCCAATCGCCGGCCGCCATGGCGTCCCGGTCAAGGGCGGCAACGGCCTTGTCGAGGGCGGCGTTGAGGCGCGCCAGCTTCGCCGGGTCCACGGTGCGCATGTCGGGGATGTCGTAGGGCTTGCCGGTGAAGGTGAAGCGCTTCAGCTCGGGGTTGACCAGGATGTCGGCGAACTGGAAGGAGGCCAACCAGTCCCTGAGCGCCTCCAGGTTCTTCTCCGCGGCCGGGAAGCGCAGCTCCGCCGTCATCAGGTGGAACGAGATGCCCTCCTCGGGAGGCGCGCCGCGCCTGCGCTCGGGCCAGTATTCGCCGCGCGCGGGCACAAAGCCTTGATTTTCGACGGCGATCTCCAGCACGTGCGCGCCGCTGTCGGACTTGTCCATGAGCTGGACGTTGCGGCTCTCCTCGACCGCGGTGCCGCTCTCGCCGTGGAGGGAAACCTGCTCCAGCTCGCGGCCGTCGAGGAAGAAGGTCGCCTGGACCAGGCCGCGGCCGCGCATCGTGGCCTTCAGCTCGAGGGGCGTGGCGGCTGCCTTCGTCCCGGCGAATACGGCCGGCGCCTGGATCTGCGCCCGCAGGCGGAAATCGGCCGCCTTGACGCTGCGGCCGGGCCGGTAGGGCTCCCAGCGGTCGCCGTCGGTTGACTGCTGCCACTCCACGATGCGGCCGTCGATCGCCTTTTCGATCGCAGCCAGCTTCTCCCTGGCCGTCTCGCCGCTCAACCCCGGCGCCAGCGCGCCTATCATCATCGCCGCCAGAAGGATCATCCTGCTTTTCATGTCGCACTCCTTTGTCGTCGTTTTGGACGGAACATCGGTCCAGGGCCATATTCTATGGGGAAGCGGCCGGATTTACAAGCCCGGATAAATAAGGTATAATCATGAAGTCACGGAACAAGCCGCTCGGATCTCCGCTCCCATTCCCCGGAACCAGGAATCGTGATCATTTTCGCGCAAGAAAACAAATGAAGAAATTCAAGAACATCGCCATCATCGCCCACGTCGACCACGGCAA